>CAZRZK010000009.1:83887-90522 GCA_964604555.1 uncultured Pseudobdellovibrionaceae bacterium
CAGCGTAAAAGCGGTGGCACCCTTTTTGCTCCACCTTCATTCAGTGGTGTGCTTTAAAAAAATCGGGGGGAATACATTATGAAAAAAAGAATAGGTCTGTTCGCTCTATTTTTACTCGGATCTCTTTCTGCTTTTGCGCAAGAAGACGAAGGAAAGATCGATATCCTTCCCATTGAGGAAATTTCTATTCGGCAGGTGGCCTACGCCGGATCGGGATGTCCCGTGGGATCGCTGGTCGGATCTCTCAGTGCCGATGCCCGCTCCTTATCCCTGCAATTTGACTCGATGATCGCGGAAGTGGGACTTGGCCTGCTTCTTTCAGAGAGTCGAAAGAATTGTCATGTCGCCCTCGAAATCGATCATCCAAACGAATTCACCTACTCCGTCATGGGGATTGATTACGACGGATATGTAGACATCGGTTCAGGAGTAAAGGCCACACAAACCACCCAAGTCTATTTTCAAGGGGATAGTAAAACCACAACGCTCACCACCCCCTTTTATGGGCCGCTCGCGGGCGATTTTCACATTCGCGACACCCTTAATTTACAAGCTGAGGCAAAGGGACGGTTGCTGAATATCAACACCAGTGTCCGCCTCCATTCCTATTATTATGGTGGCAGTGGCTTAATCGCCCTCAGCAATATGGAGACAGGATTTAAACACCTCCTTTCACTCGAATGGAAGCGTCGCGAATAGCTTACTTGAGGGCCGTATAAATTCGATGGACGTCGTCGTTGTCATCGAGGCTGTTGAGAAACTCAACCACCTCTTTGTGTTCCGCTTCGCCTAATTCAACGGGACTTTTGGCGATGTAGGTGAATTCAGAGGCGGTCAGTTGCCATCCCTTTTCCTGAAGTTGCTTCGCCATCGAAGCAAGATCATTCACGTCACACAAGAATTGATAGCCCTCTTCCACTTTTTTCACATCCTGCGCCCCGGCTTCAATCGCTGCTTCTTCGGCGTCTTGTGTGGCATCGGCGTGGGAGGCGATCACCATTCCAAAACGATCAAAAAGATAGGCGACCGATCCCGAAACGCCTAAAGAGCCCTTATTGAATAAGGTCCGAATTTCCGGGGCAGTTCGATTGCGATTTTCGGTGAGGCATTCCACAATGACCGGCACTTTATGAGGAGTGAATCCTTCAAAGGTGACCAGTTCGTAGTTGACCGGTTCCAGAAGTCCGGCCCCTTTTTTGATAGCCCGTTCAATATTATCTCTCGGCACCGAGGCCTTTTTGGCGTCATCGACGGCGATGCGCAAGCGGGCGTTGTTGGCGGGATCGGGATCTCCGCCCTTCACCGCCATGATGATCTCCTTGACCATCTTACTGATCAATTGGCCCCGTTTGGCGGCCGTTTCGACTCGTCCTTTATGCTTCCATTGTGCGCCCATAGATAGGGGCTTTTACCTTAAGTGGGGCAAAAATTCTACTTAAACGACGGGATTGCCACGCCCAGCTTTCGCTGGGCTCGCAATGACGAGAGTACGACGCGATTGCCACGGTCCCTGCGGAACCTAGCAATGACAGTAACGACTCCAGTCACCATAAATGAAAAAACCTGGACGCTGAAAATCAGCGCGACCAAAACCACTGGCCAGGAGTACCGAAAGTTTCCCGCTCCCGACAAGATGACATAGGTCAACTCATAGAGAAAAACACCCAGGGCCAATGGAATTGGAAGGGAAACGCCCCATAACCACCCCACGATTCCAATTCCGATGATCCATACCCAATAAAACCAGGACTGCAGCAAAAAGTGGTAGGGGCTGTGGGGGAAAGAGAGGTAAGAGCGCTGAATTTTTTCAATCTCGGAATGGTGATTGCGGTAGAAACTGGGGTATTGCACCCAGTAGGTCATCACCTGGGGGCGTAATCCAAGGTGTGCCATCGTTTGATTCCAGCGTTGTTTGAGATAGCTTCCCGGATATTTTTTGACCGCCTGGAACCAGGATTTCCAAACCGCATCCCTTTCTGAATCGGCATGGACCATAAAGTCATACCCCTTCTGATTCCAAAAAAGCGGAATGCAGTTCTCTGGGATAAAAATATCTTTCAAGTTATTGAGAAAAAACATCCCGGGATGGCGGGTTTTTAAATAGCTTTCCGGCAGGAGTTGAGTGTTTTGCATGAAGCTGATGGCTACGAGATCATGGATCATCGTACCGGTCTCCAAATAGACCGAACTGGGCTTGATGATCTTTTTCTCAATCCCCTTCTCCACTCCAATCACCATGAAAAAGAAGGTGGTGGTGAATGCCAATCGTTTCCAGGAAAATCCCCGGTAGGGATAAAAGAGCATATAGCCCAACGGAAAAAGAACAGGGGCGCCATTATGGCGAGTGCCCACCGTCAACACCGCTCCGAGGAAAAAGAAAAACAGAAAATAGAGGCGCCGCTGTTCACGCCACGCCAAAATCATCCCATAAGAAAAGAGCAAGGCCGCAATAAACAGCGTGTCCTTTACCACCCCCGCAAAGGCCACGACCATCATGGGGGAGAAGGCGATGAGGAGGGTCGATAGGATTCCTAAGCGCAAATAATAGAGGCCGATCCAAAAGAGAAGGCAATAAAAGAGGTGCATTCCTCCCGAATGGGGGATCAACTTCATGAGGTAATGCCAAATCAACGACATCAGGGGAGGATGCCAGTCGGAGTAGTTATGGAAAAAGGCTTGCTGGTATTGAGTCTGGCTGTCGCTATTGACGAAGCCCGGGTAAAAAAGGGCGGTAAAAAGGACAAAAGCAATCCAATAGGGAAAAATCGATCTTGTTTGCAAGGGTGGGAGTCAACTGTTGGGGGAATAGGAAGGATGGAACCCATTTTTATTATCTCATTTTTTTGAAATAGTTGATGATGGGTTGCATAAAGTCGTCATATAATAAGACGCGATGGGATCACCGGGTCATTTACAGCTTTCAGTCATCCTCCCATGCTTCAATGAAGCCACCCACATTGGGGAGCTCTTGCAGCTTTGGCTCGAATTTTTAAAGAATCAAAATATCGCTTTTGAGTTAATTGCCATTAATGATGGCTCTCTGGATGGCACCGGACGAGTGCTGGATCGCATCCGAAAAGAGTTTTCAGAGATCCGGGTCGTTCACCAACTCAACTTGGGAACTCCTCGCGCGATTCGACGAGGGATCGAGATGGCCCGCGGGAAATATGTGCTGTTAGTCGACGCTACGGGGCGCTTTGCCCCCGACGATTTTGAAAAACTCTGGGAAGCCCGCAACGAACAGAATATCGTCCTCACCCAACGTCAGAACCGGAAAGAGTCTCTCTCCCAGCAAATCGCGAACTATTTTCTTAAGAAGGTAGTGGCGTGGCGATTCGAGATGGAAATTCCCGATCCTGGCTCGCCGATTCTACTTCTACACCGGGATGAGGCTCAAACTCTCTTGGAAGAGATCCCTGCCGGGGCGGAGGCAACGCAGTTATTACTGACCTGCCTCCTGCAGAAGCGCTATCAAAGCCGGGTGGTTCCGATTTCAATCCCTACTCGAAGACGACCGATCGAACAAAGAATTAAACGACGCAGAAAAAAAGTCCTAGCCCGTAAGATCCGGATTTTAAGGGAACTTTTGGCCTTCCCCATCCCAAATAACGCATAGAATAAAATAACTTAAGTTTTTTCGGCTTTTTGCCGAGGAGCAATATAAGATGGCTCCAAAAGCGACTAAAAAAAATGCAGCTGAACCTAAAGAGGCCCGGTGTACCCATGCGAAGTGTAAGCAACCGGCCGCTCAAGAGGGGTATTGCCGACTCCATTACCTCGCCAACTGGAAACACATCAAGTTGAACAACCAACTGAAAGCGGAGAAACGCCTCAATGCCTACGTAGATCGCTTAGCGAAGAAATATCCGGGCGATTTCATGGATAAGATCCGGGAAGAGCTTGAGGATGAAAATAAATTTAAACAGTCGGTCCAAGAGTTGGAAATAGATCCCGATGCCGAGAATCCCGAGACCGATCGGGAATTTTTAGAACGACTCTCCCGAATTTTCAAACCTGAGTAATCGATTTCACCGCCGCTTCAATCACGCGATTCTGAACCTCATCCATAATCGAAGGGTCGGCCTTTTCTGAGGCCGTGCGATTTACGATGACGCCACTGATACAGGCGGTTTTTAATTGCAGAGCCGCCCCCATCGTATAAAGCGTGGCGCTCTCCATCTCGAAATTTAAAACTCCCAACTGCTGCCATTGCTTGAGAGACCCTTGCAAATGGGGCGGAACATATTTCGAATAGGAATCGTACCGTTCCTGCCCTTGATAGAAGGTATCGGAGGAGGCGGTGATCCCGACATGATAGGAATATTTCAACACTTCACAGGCCTTCACCAATCGGCAGGTGGTTTCAAAATCGGCCACCGCCGGAAATACCGACGGCGCAAAATGGTGACTTGCTCCATCTAATCGAACCGCTCCCTGGGTGATGACCAGATCCCCCACCTTTACATGCGGTTGAATGGCTCCGGTGGTCCCCACCCTAATAAAGGTACGAATCCCGATCTGGGCCAATTCCTCTACACAGATAGAGGTGGAAGGCCCCCCAATTCCGGTGGAACAGATCAAGACTGGCTTTTTTCCGACCTGGGTTAAATAACTCGTATATTCCCGATGGCTCGCTAAAAATTTGGGTGATTCCCCCTTATTGGCAATTTTTTCTACGCGGCCCGGGTCTCCAGGGAGAAGAGCAATAGTGGCTCCGTTGATATCCGCAGCACCGATTTGGATATGGTAAGGTTTCGACATACGTCCCACCATAACATAAAACTTGCCTTAAAGAAGTTTCATTAAAGATCAGCGTAAGGTCGGAACATTGGAATCCAGTTTCCAAATATTGATAAAATCCCAACCTTGGAAATTGGATGGGCTCTGCATTTGGACGCTTATCAGCCCAATTTCCGATCCTCCATTGGATTGGGTAAGCCCCGTCGTTTCGGTGTTCCAATAGGAATGAGCAATGGTAAAAGAATGCGAACCCATTCGCCTTCCGACAAGCCCGCCCTGTCCCAATGGAGTACTTGTTGCATTCCCATTAAAGGTGATAGTGCCGGCGGCGTAAGAGTTCATAATACTTGGATGGGAACCCTCGGCCTGTGCGGTCATATATCCCACTAATCCGCCCGTGATCGCTTCTGATGTATTCGTTAAAGCAGTGGTTGCATAACTATCTACAATAGCCGCAAATCCAGATAAACCCCCTACTAATCCACCAACTGTTGCAACAAAATATCCGGTATAAGGGCCTTGAGGTTGTGCCGGAGCAACTTTCCCAATCACGACTCCATCAGCGTAACTTTGTCGAATGATCGAGCCTTGAATTCCATCAAAATTAGCCACCAATCCACCCAGGGAATAAGTGCCTGAAACTCGCCCGTGAGCCACAAGGCGTTCGGCAATGACTCCTCTCAATTCTCCGGCGAATCCCCCTAAACTCTGAAGTGGGAAATCCCCCAAATCGGTTCCAGCGGTCACATTGCCATAGGCAGTGCTGTTTTTAATTTGGGTGTTATTAGTAATCACAAATCTTTGTGTGGAACTATCGTAATAGGTAGAAATTGCACTCCCAATAAAGCCCCCCATCATAACAGCCTGGGTATCAGCGCCGGCCCTCAAACGAAGGCCTCGTTTTACATTCACATTCACTCTTGAACTGCTATCCGAAATCATAATTTTACCCTCATTTCCAACGATCGACGACCCAATCAAGCCTCCTGCATATTGGGCACCGACAATATTTCCACTTAAAGCATGAACGTTAAAGATTGCCGTATCTCGCCTAACATTGGCCGCAAGAGCGCCCGCTACTCCGCCACCGACAAGGTAAGGATAAGTTGAATTCGGAAATAAATCGGTTTGAAGATCCACATTTTCCAGTTTCATATCTTTTACGATAGAACATTCAATGGTTCCAAATAGCCCCTTATTGTAGACAGAATTCCCCTGCAAGCTTTTTATATTCGAGATAGTGTGATTATTTCCTTCTATCACGACATTATATAAGCCAGTCACCGGAACCGGTTGAGTGAGAGTAATGTCATTTTGCAAAACATACCGTTTTCCTTGTTGAATGGCTCGGAGTTGTGCTTCCGTCGAGATCGGGATCGGATCTTGTTGCGTGGCGGGAAAGAAACATTGGCTTCGATTGCATGAACCATCTGGACAAGGGATCGGATATTCACATATTCCGTTCACCTCCGATTTGCCAATTGCACACCCGCACTGAAAATCGGTCGAATTGCGAATCTGATCGACACGACAGAGAAGGCGGCAAGCTCCACCGACTTCTTCCCGTCCACTCGGACATACGCACTGATTATTCACCACAGCCTGATCGGCGCGGCAGCTTACTTGTTGCACACACTGCCCATTTATCTCCACTTGTCCACTCGCACACCCGCACTGAAACGTTACCGGATTCCTCACCTGATCCGCACGACAGGCCGCTCTACACGCTCCACCCACATCGATTAACGACGCATTCGTACAGACGCAAACATTATCGCTATTGCGAGTCTGATCCCCTCGACATGTTTGCTGCAATACACACTGCCCATTTATCTCCATCTGTCCACTCGCACACCCGCACTGAAACGTTACCGGATTCCTCACCTGATCCGCAC
>CAZRZK010000010.1:0-89083 GCA_964604555.1 uncultured Pseudobdellovibrionaceae bacterium
GCGGCATTTTGAAGGAATAGTGGAGCTGGGATGGAGTTAATTCCTCATCCTTTTATGCAAATAACCTGTTTTAGTTCCGCGATAATTTCCACCAGATCTGATTGATTGGCCATCACCTCTTCGATCGGCTTATAGGCTCCTGGGATTTCATCCAATACGCCTGAGTCTTTACGACATTCGACGCCACGGGTTTGTTGCTTGAGATCCTGAACAGTAAAAGTTTTTTTTGCTTGGCCGCGCGACATCTTTCTTCCAGCACCATGCGAACAGGATTCAAAGCTCTCCGGGTTTCCTTTTCCTTGGACAATGTAGCTCCGTGTTCCCATGGATCCTGGAATGATTCCATGCTCTCCTTTACGAGCACTGACCGCCCCTTTGCGGGTGATGAGGAGCTTTTTTCCGAAGTGAAGTTCTCGTTCAACGTAATTGTGGTGGCAGTCTATCTGTAACTCGGTTTTTAAAGGTTCTCCGTTATTGCAGAGTCGAGCCACTTCATTCAGCACACGGCTCACCATCTCTTCCCGATTTTTCTTGGCGTAGCTTTGAGCCCAATGGACATCGGCAAGATAGGCGTCAAATTCAGGGGTCCGTTCGCTCAGGTAAGCAAGGTCGGGATCGGCAAGGTGGATCTTGTGCTGTTTCATGAGGAGCTTTGCTTGATCCATATGCCGTTCCGCTAAAGTTTTCCCTACATTCCGGGAACCAGAGTGTACCATGAGCCATACATGCTTTTCTGTATCTAAACAGACCTCGATAAAGTGATTTCCTCCTCCCAAAGAACCGAGTTGTTTACGGGCTTTTTGGAAGAGATCGGCATCTTTTTTGACCTCTTTTTTCCAATCCTTCCATCCGGCCCATTTTTCTACCGCTTTACTGATAGAGTTATTGGAGTCAAACCCCACCGGGATAGCCTGTTCAATCGCTTGACGCAATTCACTCAGTTTTTCGGTGATCTTTTCTGAAGGAAGACTCAATTTTACTGCCGCCATTCCACAGCCAATATCGACTCCGACTGCGGCGGGACAAATGGCCCCACGGGTGGCGAGGACCGTTCCGACGGTTGCTCCCTTCCCGACATGGACATCAGGCATTACGGCAACATGCTGAAAAACAAAAGGCAGATTAGCGAGGTTGGTAAGTTGAGTTAAGGCGGCCGATTCAATCTTGTCGAGTTCGGTCCAGATCTTAATTGGCACCCGCGCTTTGTTCAGGATCGCTTTCACAGGCTTATCTTACCTAGTCTATTGGTCCTAATCCATTGGATTGACACCCTATTTGGAGTTACGTACCCTAGTCGAATGTCTGAAAAAGGATCCGAATCGGCCCCTAAAGCGTTTGAAGCGTCACTGAAAGATCTTGAATCGATCGTGAGCCAGCTGGAAAAAGGGGAGCTACCACTTGAAGAGCAGTTGAAATGCTTTGAAAAAGGGGTTGCTCTTTCTCGAGACTGTATGAAGCGCCTCGAGGAGGTTGAAAAACGGATCGAGGTTTTGATGAACGGGTCGGAAGGGCAGCTGACCACCGCCCCTTTTGATGCTTCGCAACAGTAACTCTTAACTTTTGGGTGGGTTTTTAACGGATGAATTTCGAGAATTACGCACAACAGAGAGTCGAACAGATCAATGGGTATCTCGAACAAACTTTCTCCCGATACCGGCAAGGGTGTTCTCAGCGATTCCTTCCTTTAATCGAAGCGATGCAGTATGCCCTTGAAGGGGGTGGAAAAAGATTTCGCCCGTTACTGCTCTTAGCCAGTAGTGAATACTTAGGTATTGCACCCCATCGAGTTTTACCGGCCGCTTGTGCCATTGAATTTATCCATTCTTATTCCTTAGTGCATGATGATCTTCCAGCGCTTGATGATGATGAGATGCGAAGAGGCCGTCCTTCAAGTCACGTTCAATTTGGAGAGGCGGTGGCTATCTTGGCGGGTGATGCCCTGCTAACAGAAGCTTTTACCCAGCTCCATCGTTTGATGGATCATGGAGATTTTACCGCGGCTCAGGTGTTGAGTTCGGTGGAGTTTTTAGCTCATCAGAGTGGAGTGCGTGGATTGGTCGGAGGTCAGCTCATTGATGTCACCATTCTCCCTGAGAAGGTGACTATTCCTGAGATTGAGTTCATTCATATTCACAAAACAGGGGCGATGATTTTAGCTTCGGTGTTAATGCCGACAAAGTTGATCCCGGTGGAGGACACAAAACTTCGAGCCTTGAGACGCTATGGTGAGGCGGTCGGACTCGCCTTCCAAATTTCGGATGACATTTTAGATGCGGAAAGTGCTGTGCGCTATTCCCGCGGCCCCCGCAAAAAGCCAAAACCCAGTTACCAGATGGCAATGAGCCCCGTTGAAATGAAAGAACATTTAAATAGTTTGATCGATTCGGCTGTCAATGCCATTAAACCAGATGGGGAGAAGGCACTGCCCCTCATCGCAATTGCAGAGTTTATCCGTACTAGAAAGAGTTGACTATTCAGAGTAAGGGGCCGGTTATTTTGAAACTATTAGATCAAATCGAAAGTCCAAAGGATTTACGTCGATTTTCTGCGGAACAACTTCCTATTATTGCCCAAGAGGTCCGGGATCTGATCTTAGAGGTGATATCCCAAAAAGGGGGGCACTTTGCCTCTAACTTGGGATCGGTGGAGTTGGCGACCGTCCTTCATTATGTTTTTGAAACACCTCAGGATAAAATTGTTTGGGATGTGGGCCATCAATCCTATCCCCACAAGATCTTAACGGGCCGAAAAGATCGTTTTGCGACGATTCGACAAAAGGATGGATTGAGTGGTTTCACCTCTCGCTCTGAGAGTGAGTATGATCACTTTGGCGCAGGTCATGCGAGCACCTCTATTTCTGCCGCCTTAGGAATTGCTGAAGGGATGCGATTGAGAGGGGAAAAAGGGCTGGGAATCGCAGTGATCGGCGATGGCTCGTTAACCGGGGGCTTAGCCTTTGAGGCCCTGAACAATGCGGGGCACATTCCTGCCAAGAATCTTTTAGTTGTCTTTAATGACAATGAAATGGCAATTGATCCGAATGTGGGGGGGATGGCCAAGTTTGTAAATAAGACTGTGACCCATCCCAGTTACAACCGGATGCGGAAAGAGATTCGAAGTATCGTCGATTCCTTGTCGGCCCACGGACTACCGCAACCCGGCACTCTCATTTCAAAAATCAGGAAGAGCCTGAAAGGATTTTTCACCCCGGGCATTTTATTTGAATGTTTCGGATTCCGTTATTTTGGCCCGATTAATGGCCACGATACGAATGAACTCCTCGAAACTTTCCGCTTTATCAAAGAGGAAGGGGAGAGCGGTCCGTATCTCGTTCATTGCATTACCACCAAAGGAAAAGGGTATGAAAGGGCGGAACAACTTCCGCTGACCTATCATGGGGTGAATCCTTTTTGTGTGGTGAATGGGATCCAGTCGAGTACGGGGCCCAAGAAGGCCAATTACCAGGATGTTTTTGCCGATACTTTAATTCATTTAGCGGAGAAAGATAAAGCGATCGTCGGTATTACGGCAGCCATGCCCAGTGGAACCGGGTTAAACAAATTCCAGAAGCGGTTTCCCAATCGCACCTATGATGTCGGCATTGCCGAAGCGCATGCCGTCTGTTTTGCCGCGGGGTTAGCCACCGAAGGAATGAAGCCGGTGGCTGCGATCTATTCCACCTTTTTGCAGCGGGCCTATGATCAGGTGATCCATGATGTGGCCCTTCAGAATCTGCCGGTCATCTTTGCCATGGATCGAGCGGGAGTTGTAGGGGCAGATGGAGCCACCCATCAAGGGGCATTCGATCTGAGTTATTTAAGGGCGGTACCCAATTTTGTGGTGATGGCCCCTAAAGATGAAAATGAATTGCAGCACATGATCTTTACGGCGACAGAATATGGTAGAGGCCCGATTGCACTTCGATACCCTCGTGGAGAAGTGGTCGGAGTAGAAATGGACAAGGAGCTTGCGCTAATTCCCATAGGCAAGGCCGAACTGCTCCCGACCGATGCTCATCTTGATTCGATTGATGTTCTTTTGGTGGGAATAGGCTTTTCTGTGCAATCGGCAATGCATGCACAGTCTATTTTACGAGAACGGGGGATCTCTTCGGTTGTTATCAATGCCCGTTTTGCGAAACCGGTTGATGGCAAACTCATTTTTGAGTGGGCTCAACGCGCAAAGAGAGTGGTTACCATCGAAGAAAACACCACTCTGGGCGGATTTGGATCAGCTGTACTGGAAGAAATGCAAAAAATGGGGCTCACCACCCCAATCTTAAATTTAGGGCTTCCCGATCTCTTCGTGGAACATGCGACCCAAAAAGAGCAACGACAACAGTGCGGTATCGATGGCAAAGGAATCGCCGATCAGGCGCAGCGATGGCTCAGGGCGGAGCCGGCTGAAAAGAGACCGCTTGATTATACACGAGTGATTGTGGATACGGCTCTCAACAAGCTACCAGTATAAATGAAATGCCTCAGCGACTCCTTTTGTTTTTAGAAAAAAAGTCACTTGAAACCCACTTCTGTTTCGCGCTGTTATTTGGTTTCGTTGTCCGTACCCTTACCGCCTATTTCGTGTATGGCCCACTCGCAATGGATGACATCATCCACGGTTTAAATCCCACTACCGAATGGATCGAGGGCAAGGTGCCGGTGGATCTCTCTCCCTATCGCAGTCCTTTGTTGGTTTGGTTGCTTGGTTTTTTCCTCAAAATTGGAATGCTTTTTGGCGTTACGACACGATCGGTTGGAGCCGTTCGGTGCATCGGTATTTTTCTGGGACTTCTTTCACTTCTTTGTGTTTTTGGAACCTATCTTTATGTTCGGGCCCAGAAAGAGGAGAGGCCGATATTTGGAATTATTGCCATCTACCTTTCGGCCCTTCATTTTATCATGCCCCTGCTTGGCACCCGGATGTTTGGGGAAACGGTCTGCATGCCTTTTTTGATATTGGGAGTTGCATTAATTGAATCGGGAAGTATTTTTGGATTGGTTTTAATTGGAATTGCAACGCTCTTTCGATTTCAAGTGGGTCTGCTTTTTGTCCTCTATTCCGGGTACCTATTCTATCGAAAAAGGTCTTTTTGGATCTTCCCCTTGGCTATCTTATTCCTGGGAATTGAATCTGCTATTGACTGGGGTTGGGGACGCGCCCCCATGAGCACGCTCGTGAACTATTTTATCGAGAATAAAAATGTGGGAGCCGACTATGGCCGTCAGCCTTGGTACACGCATCTTTTAGCGGTACTCATTCCGACTCTACCCCCTTTTTCATTGGTCTTGATCCCAGGCATTAGGCCTATGATCAAAAAACATCGACTGCTATTTGCTGCAGTAGCACTTTTTACGCTCGCCCATTCGGTCATTTCCCATAAGGAAGAGCGCTTTCTTTTCCCCATCATTCCGCTTTGTTTGATTTTACTTGCTTCTGCTTGGACCAACACCCTCGATCGTAAGTGGACGCTTCGGTTTTATTTTCCGATTTTCTGTTTTCTCAATACATTAGTTTTGGCGCTTGCTACCTTCAATAACAGCCAAAGTGGCGACCTTGCACCTGCGGTAGACTTTCGATCTCATTATGAAACGGGGGTGTGTCTGGAAACGGAACCTATCTTGTCTTCCAGCTTCCTGCCGAATGCCCATTATTTGAAACAGCCATTGCAATATCGACAAGTAGAAAACGAAAAAATCAACGAGGGTTTAGTGAATGAGATTTTCTCCAGCCAGAAGGAGGTTCAAGGAATTTTGGTGGTCACTCGTCATGAAAATGGAGGGAATTTAAATTTGCTTTTCTATCGATGTGATTCAGTGAAGCGGGGTTCTTCATTTTTAGATAGCGTCATCTATCATCTAAATCCAAAGCGGAACGTCCGTCGCCGTCCGGTTTACTACGTCATTTGCCATCGATAGGTACCCACTTCCTTTGCAGAAAATTCCTGAATTTTCTGTAAAGGAAGTGGGTACCTATCGGTCAGTAATAAGGCGCGGGGGCTTCGGAGTTATCCTCAAAGTATTCCACGTTGCATCCCAAAATCACGTGGCCAAAAACCCCGCTTTCCTCAAATTGCCCTTTGGATAACTGGATCGGAGCGACGGAGACAACACGTAAGGTGTCACTCAGGTTAGAATATCGAAAAACTTCGGCGCGATTTTCTTTAAAGCTTTTTGTGAGGAGGCGATGGAAATATTCCTTCAACTTCCCCGACTCATATCGTTCGATATTGAGAGGATGGTTTCCTTCCTCGTCATCATTCCGCATCGGCGTGACCCACTCACCCGTTTGGCGATCGATTCCCAACTGATGCCAGTATTTGGGGTGAGCGATGATGTTGAAGTCATGATCGATAATGTAAATATAATTTCCGTTTTGGTAAGAATGAAGAAGGTTGCGTTTAATTTCGTAGGGGAATGCGGGTGTGGTTAAATGATCCCGAATCTGTTTAAAATCGATCCCTAAAACATAGATCGCTTTCTTTTCTTTTAAGCCCACCCATAGACTTGCATTCTTTTCATCCTCCTCTTTTCCTTCATTGGTGTAGTAGCGTAGCACTTTTCCATATCTGACAGTTCCTTCGGGGAGGGGAAGGAGTTCCTTGAAAAGTTCCTGATCGCAAAGTTCACGACGTTGACATTGATCGAGGCGCCGAACTGTTTCCTCCTTTTTCCCATTACGAAGAAACTCCAGAAAATTCCCATTTAAATCCATTCGGATTTCCACATTGTAAAAAGGAAGTGGGATCTGTTTTGGAGGTTCCGTTTCGGTGAAGAATTGGGTGTAGTCACTCATCTGAGTGTTGTGAAAAGTAAGATAGTTGGACAGAGAGGGAGGGAGCAGTGTGATCAGTCTCAGATCCCGGACAACCTTTTCCAAAAGGTCGGAAATTCCTCCGGCCACTTCCATGGCATCATAGGCCAAAATAGTATTTTGGCGCTGCAAAAAATAGCGGGTGGTGCGGGTGAGGCTGTTTTTTTCTTGATGCCAGCGAAAGGATAAAATCCCAAGCAAAAACAATGGGATAGGAATGATGATCAGGATCAGCCACCATCCCTGAATCGAGATTTTTCCACTCGGCTGTGATATCACTCCAGCAACCTACTACATATGCAGGAGTTTAGTACACAATCTCGCTCACAAAAAGAGCGGCTCGACCGTCTCTTAGTCTTAAAAGGGCTTTGCGACACAGTTGAAGAAGCGGGTCGGCTAATTATGGCTGGGCAGGTCTGGTCGGAACAGGTCCGCCTTGAAAAAGCCGGGATGCTGATAGCTATAGATAAACCTCTTCGGGTTGAAAAATCGGGAGGAAGGTTTGTAAGCCGCGCTGGAGAGAAATTGGCCTTTGCCCTGGAACAATTTGGAGTCGAGGTAAAGGGAAAAACGGTGATCGATATTGGCACTAGCACTGGAGGTTTTGTTGATTGCCTTTTGCAAAACGGGGCGAAAGAGGTGCTTACGGTGGATGTGGGGTATGGACAGATCGACATTAAGCTCAGAAATGACTTACGAGTCCGTCTTTTTGAGCGCACCAATGCCCGCTATCTCAAGAGGGAGCAGCTGGGAGAGGGGATAAGTCTGGCTACTATCGATGTTTCTTTCATCTCGGCTCTCAAAATCATAGAACCGGTCAGTCAGGAGTTTCACTCTATCCAAGATTGGATTATTCTCTACAAACCTCAATTTGAGCTGGAACGATCTCAAATTGGAAAAGGGGGAAAAGTGCGAAACCCGACAGAGGTAGAAGAAAATATGGGGCTATTTATTCAGCGGATGCAGGGTTGGCGATTTCATTGTTCGCAAGATCCGAAACCAGCCCCTATCACTGGACTTAAGAGCGGAAATCAAGAATATTTAATGCACTTTAAGAGGGCTTAGTATGCGGTTTTTTTTATTGAGTTTAGTTTTTGTTCTTGCCGGGTGTGCATCGCGCGGAACTCGTGTGGTTGATGTGGAGGTGCCGACCGGCCCCAGTGAAGTTCCGGCTCAATTGCCGAATAACGAAAATGTTTCGGCTACGCCCCTTCCCGAAACCACAGTGAAGAAAAGAGTAGGATTGGTGTTGGGCGGCGCCGGTGTTGCCAGTTTTGCCACCGTTGGATTTTTGAAACGCCTAGGACAAGAAAATATTGCGATCGATTTCATTGTGAGTAGTGGATGGCCTACGCTCTTTGCTCTGGCTTATGGATATATGAATAGCATCCATGATGTGGAGTGGTTTGCAATGCGATTGGGGGAGAAGGATTTCTTCTCGGCACAAATTTTTGGATGGAACCGGGAATATGCTTCCCAGGAAAAGCTTTCCAAGCTGATATCGGGTGCTTTCAAGCAAACCGATCTGAAAGAATCCCGCATCCCTGTTTTGATATCCACTTCCAATGTCGAACCGGGTGAAAACCAATTGATCGATTCCGGAGACTGGAAGGTGCCGCTTTTAAAGACCATGTCGGTGCCAGGGATCTATGAGCCTTACCCTCAAGGAAAAGACAATCAGTGGATTGCCTCGATTCAGGGATTGGATGTCTCAGGAGCACTCCCTCGCAAACCGGATCTCATCATCGCAGTGGATATGTATCCCGATTATTTTGATGAGCTCAAAAAATCGAAAGTCGATTCGGCCGATAAACTTTTTCGTCAACTCTATTTGGCCCAGTTGCGCAAATCGATCCAGCTCGAATCTAAGCAAGCCGATCTCTATGCACGGATAAAAATCGGCAAATCCCCTAAAACTCTCTCGGCTAAGCGACAAGCCATTTCTGCCGGATATCGAGAGGCTTCGTTATTGGTGAAAAAGATCCACGAGAAGTAACAAGTCGCTGTCGGGAAATGTAAAAAAAAAGCCCCGAAGGGGCTCACTTTAATGTTTTCCCGAAAGCGGCGTATCCCGAGCGCATGCGAGGGATCTCGTCATAAATACTTGAATTTACGAGATCCTTCGGGCTTTCGCCCTCAGGACACGTCCCCGTCGGGAAAATTGAAATGTAGGCCCAAAGGGCCCTCATTTTTAATTTCCCGACAGGGACTAACTACCACCCACACCGTTTCGAAATGCGAGCCAGCCCTTTTTTTTGCGCGGCTGGCGAACGGCTGCTCATTAATTTGCTATAGCAATTTTTGAGAGAGTTCTCCTGACAGAAGGAGTTTCCGACAGTAATGTCACTCATTACGAGCTCGAGCCCCTCTTCACATTTATTTGAGATGACGAAAGTTTTCGCGAGGTTGAGGGTGGTTTTGGGGTGATGCAATCCCTTTTGAATGTAAAAGCGACTCGCTGTCAGGCAGTTCTTGGGCACTGAGTTCTTAAGACAATCTTCAGTGCCTTGAATAAAGATTCCATCTTTGAGTTCTAGGAATCGAGAATCTCTTTGCAGGTGAGGGAAGGTGCGTTCAAAGGTTTCAGTATTTTGAAGCGCATCCGCAAATTTTTTCTGCGGAATGGCCTCTGCCACCATTCCTTCAATTGAACTAAAAACCAACTTTTCCCACTTGGGATTTGATTTTTCCGCTGGGGTCACTTCTTGAAGTTTTGAGATGGCTAAAGGCCATTGCTTTTTGATGACCAAAAGGTCGATCTGATCCAACGTGGGGGTGGGAACTTCCGCAAAGAGTGAAAGTAAGAAAAGAGTGATTGCCATCATAAAAAAAGGGCATCTGTGAAGCAGATGCCCTAATTCATAAAGTACTATAAATTAATGAGCTTCGCCTTCAGCAGCAGCGGCGGCAGCTTCTTTCTTCGCCTTTTTAGCTGCTTTTTTGGCTTTCTTATCTTTTTTCTTTCCATGATGTTCATCATGGTGCTCAGCGCCTGGGGCTGGGTGCTCAGAAGCAGTAGCTTCTTCTGCGGGCGCAGCGGCTCCGTGCTCATCAGCGGTTACAGTTGTGGTAAGACCATAAAAGCCCAATGCTAGGGCGATGATCCATAGTTTCATGTGAATTCCTCCATACAGGTTTTGATTGCTGATCTAGTCTATAGATTTTGAGCCTGTTTGCAACTGAACATCATGATTTTTCGAACCCTGTTTATAGATTCTATGTTATCGAAAAAAAGGCGACCTCCATTAACCGTGTTCAGTGATATTTTGTTTTTATCGTCGATACCTACTGTGTTCTTTTGTTAACAGAAAGCTATCAATCCTTGGTTTTAGGTTCGACATTTATGGGACTACGCGTAAATTCGGACTCTGGCATGGGTAAGAGAGGGTAGTGATGTTGGTTCCATCTGGGGGCAGATGCACCAACGACCTTTGGGGGGCACTACCCTCTAATTCATTGCTGTGAAGGCCGCCCAGCACGAAACAAGATGGTTGGGGTTTTCGTGTTGGGTGGAGCCCATTTATTCCGCAGTTGAGACTCCCTGGGAATGGTGATAACGTCGCTCGTTTTGACCAGAACTTATTGGTTTAGTCTCAATGGAAATGAGAAATAAAAATGTACTGATAACGGGCGCTTCCTCAGGCATAGGTAGAGCGCTGGCGATTGAGTTCGCAAACCAAGGCGCAAACCTTTGCCTAGTAGCCAGAAGGTTGGATCGACTCCAAGCCCTAGCCAAAGAACTCCCCTCTACCCGGCCCGAAATCCAGATCGAATGTGTCGTTGCCGATGTAACTCAAGGGGAACTGTTATCCAAAGGAGTTTGTGAGGCGTTTCAGAAACTAGGCACATTAGATGTGGTAGTGGCCAATGCAGGATTTGGTGTTTCCGGCACCGTCCAATCGCTTTCAGTAGATGATTTTCGTCGCCAACTTGAAACCAACCTTTTTGGTGTAATCCATACCTTTAAATGTACTTCGGAAGCGCTCATCAAAAATAAGGGCGTGTTTGCGGTGGTGGGAAGCGTAAATGGTTATGTCGCACTCCCCGGAAATTCAGCTTACGCTATGAGTAAATTTGCCATTCGGGCCCTTTGCCAATCGCTTTATCATGAGATGCGCCCATTAGGAGTCGCAGTGACTCATATCGCCCCGGGTTTTATCGAAACCGAGATTCGACAGATTGATAATTTTGGAGTCCATCATCCCCTCGCACGGGATCCGGTGCCGGCTTGGTTGGTTTTAAAAACCGACAAAGCAGCCCGGCAGATCGTGAGAGGGGTTATGGCTCGAAAACGGGAGGTTGTGGTGACCAGTCATGGAAAGTTGATTCGATTCCTTTCGCTCTATTTTTCATGGGCGGTGGACGGAGTCATTTCCGCATTTGGGATTCAAGGTAAACTTGCAAGGAGTTCAAAATGAAACAGTTGTTGTGTTTGTTAATCGCGGTTTTTTCTTTGGTGCAATGTACGAAACAAAATGCGCCATCCTCTAAAGGGGTGAAGGTGGGTTTTGTTTTGGCGACGATGAACGAAGAGCGCTATAATAAGGATAAGGAATATTTTTTAAATGCAGCAAAGAGTCAGGGTGCTGAAGTCGAATTTGCCGCTTGTGACAATAAGGTCGATCTCCAAACGGCGAAAGTGGAAGCCCTCTTATCGAAAAAGATCGATGTGTTGGTGGTTCAGCCGGTCAACGGAGAAACGGCTGCTTCCATCGTAAAACTGGCGAAATCGGAAAAGGTACCGGTGATAGCCTATGATCGGATCATTAAGAATGCCGATATCGATCTCTATGTCACCCAAGACAGTTTCAAAGTGGGTGCGCTTCAAGCGGAAGCGGCGGTGAAGCAAACCAACGGGAAAGGAAACTACATC
Organism: uncultured Pseudobdellovibrionaceae bacterium; assembly: GCA_964604555.1. Classification (GTDB taxonomy): domain Bacteria; phylum Bdellovibrionota; class FAC87; order UBA2466; family UBA2466; genus CAZRZK01. The sequence continues at coordinate 11,684 of CAZRZK010000010.1, forward strand.
ATTCTTATGGGAGAGGCGGGTCACTCGGTGGCTGATGAGATCACTCGTGGTGTGATGTCGGTGCTTGAGAAACATCCTGAGATTAAAGTGATTGTGAAACAAAATCATCCGGGGTGGTCTACCTCATTGGCTTTAGCCACCGTTGAGAATGCCTTAACTCGGTATCACAACAAAGTGGATGCGATTTTAGCGAACAATGACGGCATGGCGATGGGAGCGGTGAAAGCTCTGACCGAACAAAAACTAAACGGTAAGGTTTTTGTTGCCGGTGCTGATGCTGATGTCGCGGCGGTTAAGGGGATAGTCAGTGGGAATCAGAGTTTGACCATCTTAAAAGGGATTCAGCCTTTAGCCGAGGCGGCAGTGACCGCAGCGGTGAAATTGGCGAAGAAAGAGACCCCACCTTCCGACGGCAAAATGAATAATGGCTTCAAAGAGGTTCCTGTTTTAAACACTCCTGTAACTCCTGTCACAAAAGAAAACCTAGAAGAGGTGATTTTCAAGTCAGGGTTCCATACGAAGATGGCGGTGTATGGTAGCGATGGGAATGGGTGATACCACCCCTGTTTTATCTCTAAGAGGAATATCGAAGTCATTCGGGAGCCATCGGGTTCTTGAAGGAATTGGCTTCGATATTCCTTCTACGGGTTGTGTCGCGCTTTGTGGGGAAAATGGCGCAGGCAAATCGACCCTCATGAAAATATTGAGTGGCGTTTGGCCAAAGGGAAGTTTCACTGGCGAAATGGTGTTAAGTGGAAAGGGCTTTGAACCTAAAAATCCGCTCCACGCCCAACAAACGGGCGTTGCGATTATCCACCAAGAGCTTTCACTCTTTCCTGAGCTTTCCGTCGCAGAAAACCTCTTTTTCTCAGAGGGGAATCGCCTCACCCAGCGAGTGAACTGGAACCAGCTTCACCAAAGAGCAGAAGCTCTTTTGGAAAAACTGGGGTTTTCCATTCCAGTCACTGAAAAGGTAAAAAACCTGAGCATTGGTCAAAAGCAATGGATCGAGATCGCAAAGGCCCTACATCAAGATGTGAAGGTGCTGTTGTTGGACGAACCTACATCGGCCCTGGGAAAATCGGACACACTCCGACTGATGCAGCTTTTAAAGGAGCTGAAGAAAACCACAGCCCTTATTTATATTTCTCACAAATTAGATGAGGTCTTTGAGATTGCCGATCAAATCATCGTGCTCAGAGATGGTCACTTAGCCCTCAACCAGCCAAGAGAGAAAGTAACCGAAGAACAACTCATTGCTGCGATGGTCGGACGTCAGTTTACTGCCTCCATTCGTCCAAAGTTTGAGGTGAAAGAAAACACTCCGCCCATTCTAAGAGTGGAAAACCTCACGCACATCAACCCCCTCGGAAAACCGGTCCTCCAAAACATTTCATTCTCCCTTTTTCCTGGAGAGATTTTGGGGGTGGGCGGATTAATGGGGGCGGGCCGGAGTGAATTTCTCCGCTCTCTCTTTGGAGTTTTGCCTGGGAATCGAAGCGGACAGATCCTTTATGAAGGAAAACCGATTGACTGGAAAGATCCGGCTGATGCGATTTCCCGTGGCATTACTTTTGTTCCTGAGGAACGCAAGAAGGATGGCCTCTTTCTCGATCTCTCCCTCACTTTTAATCTGACCATTTCATTGCCGGATGGGCATCGCAAGGAAAGCCGAGATCGGGTCACATCAAAATTACTCTCTCTCCTGAAGGCTAAATATCAGACTCCCGACCAACCGGTGAAATCTTTGAGTGGTGGAAATCAGCAGAAAGTTTTGATTGGAAGGACTCTTGCCACCCATCCCAAACTTTTATTATTAGATGAACCCACCCGGGGAATCGATATTGCCGCAAAGATGGAGATCTACGATCTTCTTAACCACTTGAAGAAAGAAGGGATTGCGATCCTGATGGTCTCTTCGGAATTGCCGGAGTTATTAAGGTTAAGCGATCGGGTTTTAGTGATGCGTAATGGAAGGTGTGCGGCGACGTTGGATAACGACACTCACCTCACCCAGGAAACGATCATGGGATTTGCGGCAGAAAGGAAAGAATATGCAGTCTAATATGCAGTCTGGGGCTACCGTCTCTTCACCCTCTTTGAGTTTGCCCAAAATAAAGATTCAATGGCGACTTGTTTTCATGGTTGTGAGCTTAGTGGGTTTGGCCTTTCTTTTCCATACCTGGAGTGAAGGAGCCTTTTTAACCTCTAGAAATCTCAGTAACCTTTCTCGACAAGTTTCCATCAACCTCACATTAGCGACGGGAATGACCCTGATCATTCTCACCTCGGGAATCGATCTTTCGGTCGGGAGCGTCCTTTCTTTGGCGGGAATGACCGCCGCCATTCTCCAGGTGAAATGGGGATTTGCCGGAATGGGAGCGATGGGAGCCTTTGCCTCTTTGGGGGGAGCCTTACTCGTGGGAGGGCTTGCTGGATTGGTTAATGGTGTTTTAATCAGCCGCCTCCAGCTGACCCCGTTCATCGCTTCCTTAGGAATGATGGTGATCTGTCGAGGGTTAGCCCTCATCATCTCAAATGCGGAAGCGGTCGCGCCGGTTGGTGAATCGCTTTCGGTGTTGAGCAATGGCTATCTTGCCGCGGAGTTGAGTGGACTTTTGATCGCGGCGATTGGATTGGGTTTTCTTTTCTTTGTTTTGAAGAAAAAAGATTTAGGTAAGGGGGTGCTGGTAATCGCCTCCTGCGCCTTAGCCTTTTATACCTTTTATGGGTATCACGGAATTCCCTGGATGGTCCTTTGTGTGGCCGCAATTATTGGTGGCGGGATCTATCTTCTTCAGTACACCCGTTACGGAAGATTTTTGTACGCGATTGGTGGCAACCGAGAGGCCGCTGTTCTTTCAGGGGTTCCCGTTAATAAAGTGCTCTTTATTACCTACCTCCTGATGGGAGTGCTAGCGGGCTTTGCGGGAGTGTTGGATGTGTCACGGGTGAATGGAGCCGTGCCTTCTGCGGGAGAGCTTTCTGAACTCGATGCGATTGCGGCCGTGGTAATTGGGGGAACTAGCCTCATGGGTGGAGTGGGTTCGCTTCAGGGAACGGTCATCGGCAGTTTTATTTTAGGGATCTTAAATAACGGAATGAGCCTTGTCGGAATCAGTGAGCACTTCCAAAAAGTCTTTAAAGGGCTAGTCATCATCATCGCTGTTTACTTGGATCGCCGCTCTCAGAAATAATGTGCTGCCATTGCGAGGCCCACGAAAGTGGGCCGCGGCAATCTCGTTGTTCAAGCAATAATGACAGTATCTGCGACCTAAGGCTGCTTTTCTAAAAGCTCGCAGGAAAACTCACCCATCACATTGTTGGTGTATTTTCCGGAGTGCAGAGCATAGGTCGCGAACTTTGCGGGACCTTTCGCATCATTAACAAGCGCGAGATTCATCTCATAGGGGAGTGTAATGTCGAACCCGGCATAGCTGTTAATAGTGAAACGAGGGCGCGTAATTTTAGTTTCACCTAAGATCTCATATTTTTTATCGGTATCGAAAAGGTTGGTGAGCTCAGTGCTGGGAGCCAAGGCTTCCGATTTGTATTCACCTTTAGTGAAGTTGCTCAGAACGACATCGGTATAGCGCGCAAAGATTTTGGACTGATCCTTATAAAAGTGGATCTTAAAGTATGGGGCGTGGACTTTTGAGCCCAAGCATCCATAAGAACCAAATTTAACAAGGTCGGCCTGAGCCAACGGGACAATTAAGGTTAGAACTAAAACGATTAATGATTTCATACTCCTACTTTCTTTATTCAACATCCCTAATGCCTTTTAGCATATTCGTCAGGCAGGGGGAATGGGTGTTACAGTATGTCCATGCAACTAGAACGATATTCCTTAATCCAAGTAAAACAAAAGGTGGAAATTGCAGAGTTTTTGGGGTTTGAAACCCGAAATAAATACGAAATATCGACTCCAGAAGAGGGAGTGGTTGGTTTCGCGGCGGAACAGCAAAAAGGGATTTTAGGTTTTTTCATGCGTCAGTTTTTAGGCCATTGGAGGAGCTTTGAGATCCAGATTTTTGATAAGGAACGAGCCCTTTATTTAAGGGCAATCCATCCCTTTCGTTTTTACTTTCAGCGGCTTGAGGTTTTCGATGCCCATGGGAGGTTCTTGGGGGCTCTCCAGCAACGTTTTTCCATTCTGACCAAAAAGTTCGATGTGCAAGACAACAATTTGAATCAAACAATGACGGTTTGCTCCCCTTTTTGGAGAATCTGGACCTTTCCATTTGAACGGAATGGAAGAGAGGTCGCAAAAATCGTTAAGAAGTGGACCGGACTTTTAGCGGAAGGTTTTACCGATAAGGATAATTTTCAGCTGCAGTATCTCGATCCTTCTTTGAGTCAAATCGACAGGGAGTTATTATTGGCCGGCGCTTTTTTTATTGATCTGCAATACTTTGAGAGGAAGGCCAGCAATCGAAATTAGAGTTCGATTCATGGTTTAGAGCAAGGGCCGTTAGAAGGCTCTTCCCCCATTCATCAGGTGATTGGTGGAGTCGGTCACATAATTGTAGATAGCGTTCAGATCCAATTGTTCGGGAAGAGCAAGGGGAGCGAAAACGGAGTAAGTTCTCCATGCCCTAATCGGGGGGCTTTTCCGTTGACAATAACTTTAGCGCCGCGATAACCTTCACAAGGTTTTGTAAATTCAATGACTTAGTGTTGACTAAGTCTTGCGGAGGAGGCGCAGTTTTTCGGCGATAAACGTTGGCTGCAACGGCCCGAAAACAGCGTTATTTTTTTTGGAAACCGGTTTTATTACCGCATTTTGGTACCTCATCATTGGCGCTCTCACTGTTCCTTTAATGTTAGGTGTGGGAATGTTGGTGCGTCCCCGCCAACGCAATATTGGTAAAGAGGATATGCCCTATGAGTGCGGTGAAGAGCCGGTGGGCAGTCCCTGGGTTAAGTTCAATATCCGTTTCTATATTGTCGCGATTATTTTCATTATTTTCGATGTGGAAGTGGCCGCCGTTTTTCCGGTGATGACGCTTTATAAGGAAGCGGTTCTTTCAGGGAATGCTTTAAAGGTATTCATGGAGATTTTTCTCTTTGTGGGTCTGCTGATCGCAGGGCTTGTCTATTGTTGGGTACGTGGGGATTTAGAGTGGATTAAAGGTCTGGATCAACATCGAGCGAAGCTCAATAGGAAATAGATGGAATCAGCCGCCTTTGCACATTCATTACAAGCTTGGACAGCACCCTGGATAGGGATATGGCCGTTATGGTTTTGGGCATTCGTATCGGCTTTTTTAGTGATTTATCTTCTTGCTCTTCCTTTTGGTGGGATTGCCACCTATGCAGAACGGAAAATTGCCGCTGACATTCAAGATCGGATTGGTCCTAATCGCGTTGGGCCTTTGGGGATTCTGCAGTTTCTGGCCGATGCCGTGAAAATGATCTCTAAGGAAGATTTTGTTCCTACCGGGGGCGATCGTTTTCTCTTTAATTTGGCGCCGGTATTAGTTGTGGCCGGGGTAGTGGCTGCTTTCGCTGCCCTGCCATTAGGTCAATATTTAATTGGTGCCGATCTCAATATTGGGGTGCTCTATATTTTTGCTGTAACGACAATTGCGGTGCCTGGAATTTTATTGGGTTCCTGGGGGTCTCAGAATAAATGGTCTTTATTAGGCGGGTTACGGGGTGCGGCTCAAATTGTGAGTTACGAAATTCCAGTGGCGCTTTCGATTCTGCCGGCAGTGATGGTTTCGGGAACGTTGCAGGTGGGGCTGATTGTTGAGCAGCAGGGGTGGAGCTGGGCGACTGAAAGCATGGCGCAGTACCACTTCTGGAATGTGTTCCATAATCCCTTTACCTTTATTGCGATGTTTTTGTTGTTTACGGGTGGATTAGCGGAAACCAATCGGATTCCGTTCGACTTGCCAGAGGCGGAATCGGAGTTGGTGTCGGGTTTTAATACCGAGTTTTCCGGAATGCGGTTTGGGCTCTATGCTTTAGGTGAGTTCTGCGAAGTCTTTGTGATGTCGGCGATTGTGACCGCTCTCTATCTAGGTGGTTGGCATGTTCCCTTTGTGAATATTACGCAGCTGGGTGTGACTCTGCCGGTGGTGTTGGTAGTGGTCGTGCAGCTCACCTTCTTCATGTTGAAAACTCTGACGTTGGTTTTTGTGGTGATGTGGTTACGGTGGACGTTGCCACGGTTAAGGGTGGATCAATTGATGGGGCTTTGTTGGAAGGGGCTTGTTCCCTTGGCCCTGATGAATATCCTTGGCACCGCCATCTGGATGTGGGTATTTAAGGGGCAATCATTGGCGCAACTCATTTTAGGGTCTTCATAAGCAAATGTTATCAAAAGGTTTACAACTGGTTCTGGTGGGGGCGCAGCTACTGACCATTCTCTCCGCTTTGATTGTGACGTTTCATCCCAATATTTTGCACGCGTCTATTGCTCTCTTATTTACATTTCTTGGCGTAGCCGTCCTGTTTGTCTATGCAGGGGCCGATTTCTTGGCCGGTGTGCAGATAGTGGTTTATGTCGGCGGGGTGACGATTTTAATTCTCTTCGCCATCATGTTGACCCAATGGCTTTATGGTTGGAAGTTGCGGGATGCAGGAATGAAACTGGTGCTGCCTGTGTTGGTGGGTGCCTCGATGCTGTTTGCGCTTCTTCCTAAGATTAATCGCTTTGCCGATTGGATCCTGCAAACTCCACCCCCTAATTTTGAGGCTTTCTCTAATTCTCCCAAAACCCATTTGATTGGAAGTGCTCTTTTGGGAAACTATGTGCTTCCTTTTGAGGTAATCACCATCCTTCTTTTAGGGGCATTGGTCGGGGCTGTTTGGTTAGCGAGGCCCAAATGACTTTTTTAAATTGGATGACCGGCCTGCATGGTTTTTTGTTGGTCAGCACGCTTCTTTTTATTTTAGGCTGTATCGGGGTACTCTCCCGTAAAAATGCCATTGGGATTTTATTGGGCATTGAGCTCATGTTAAATGCGGCTGCGATCAACTTTGTGATTTTTAGTCGCTACCGGACTGCTTTAATTGATGGTCAAATAGTCGCACTTTTCACCATTCTGATTGCTGCAGCCGAGGCGGCTGTGGCCCTCGCCATTATTCTTCGGTTTTACCGTTTGAAACAGACGATCGATTCCGATGAAGCGAGTTTAATGAGGAATTAGCCGATGGCACAGACCGCAATTTGGATTGTAGCGCTTCCTTTTTTTGCTTTCGTAATCCAAGCTTTTGTGGGGAAGAAACTTCCCCGGCATGGTGATTTTGTATCAGTTTTGGCCATTTTCTGCTCTTTTGTTTTGGCTGCTCCCATCTTTTTTGAATTGGTCCGTACAGGCAATCTCGATGTTCAATGGAACTGGAGCTGGTTTACCTTGCCTTTGGCTAATGGCTCTCTTCCACTCAATATCGGGGTTTTGATCAATCCATTAACGGCGATCATGCTCTTCATGGTCACCCTCTGCTCCTCCTTGATTCATCTTTTTGCCACGGGCTATATGCATGGTGAGGAGCGATACCATCTTTTCTTTGCCTACATCTCCCTTTTCTCCGCAGCGATGTTGGGATTGGTGGTTTCCTCCAGTCTGCTCACCTTCTTTATTTTCTGGGAATTGATGGGGCTTTGTTCCTACTTGCTGATCGGGTTTTATTATCAAAAACCGTCGGCCAATCATGCGAGTCTCAAGGCCTTCATGACCACCCGGGTGGGGGATGTCTGTTTTTTCTTGGGCATTTCGGGTCTTTATGCCGTTTTCGGAACGAGTATCTTTACCGATATTTATCAAAATATTGGAAAGTTAGATGGGGCTACAATTGCTGGAATGCCGGCCGCTCCTTTTATCGGTTTCATGCTGCTGATGGGAACGATCGGTAAGTCGGCTCAATTCCCATTACAGGTCTGGTTGCCCGACGCAATGGAAGGCCCAACTCCAGTGAGCGCCCTGATCCACGCGGCAACGATGGTGGCCGCGGGTGTCTTTTTATTGGTGAGAATGTATCCGGTATTAGAAGCCTCACATGTGGTGTTACCAGTAGTCGCTTATGTGGGTTGTTTCACCGCATTCCTAGCGGCGTTGATTGCGATTGTTCAGGTCGACATTAAAAAAGTATTGGCCTATTCGACGATTAGTCAGCTCGGTTTCATGGTGATGGGTGTAGGAGTCGGTGCCGTGGCTGCTGGGTTTATGCACCTCGTGACCCATGCTTGCTTCAAAGCTTGTTTGTTCCTTTGTTCAGGAAGCGTGATCCACTCGGTCCATACGCAAGATATGCGTGAGATGGGTGGGTTAAAAGGGAAGATGCCACTCACTTTCCTCTCGATGTTGGTGGCCACACTGGCAATTTCGGGAGTCCCTTTCTTCTCTGGATTTGTGAGTAAGGATCGGATTTTAGGGGGGGTGCTTGCTTATGGAATGGAACACCCACAGCATAAAATATTAGCGGTTTTAGGTTTTTTGACGGCGGCAATTACCGCCTTCTATATGTTCCGGTTGATCTTCATGACCTTCTTTGGTCATGCGCGGGATGAGCACAAGCATCACCACGCCCACGAGCAACCGTTGCCAATGGTCATCCCATTGTTGGTGTTGGCCACTTTGTCACTCGCTATCTGGTTTGCGGGCCCCACTGGAATTGCCGGCGTGGATCCGATCACTCCAGGCGTTTGGTTTGATCATGCCCTGGAAAATAGTTTAACGCAGATGGGTATCCATGAAGATCACGCCAATGCAGAGATTCATCACCATGCTCACCATTTGGCGCTCATCATTTCATTATTGTGTGCAGGATTCGGGATTTTCCTATCGGCGATTACCTATTTGAAACCGATCATCAAAGCCGAGAGCATTCAAAAGGCTCTCTCACCGGTCCACACCCTTTTGTGGAACAAATATTATTTCGATGATCTTTATATCAAGGTGCTCATCCAAAAAGGGCTTTTGAACTGGAACCAATTCCTGGCTAAGTTCGATGACAAGGTTATCGATCGCATTGCGGTGGATGGTTGGCGAGATGTGGCCTTTGTCTTTAAGGCGGTCATCTCGTGGTTTGATGATCTCTTCGTCGATAAGATTTTTGTGGATGGGACTGGAATGGTGACCGCTTCAGGAGGTTGGATCCTCCGGCAGTTTCAAACCGGGAAAATTCAACAATATTTGGTGATGGTCTTTATTCTAATGGGAATAATGGCCCTATATTTGTCCCGTATCTGAGGTAATTCATTATGTTGAGTCTCATGACATTCACACCGCTTGTTGGGATGCTGATTATATTGGCGCTCCCAAGAAACAACCCCAATTTAGTGCGTTGGGTGAGCTTAATTACTACCGCCATTCCACTTGCGCTCGGCGTGATACTTTACATGAATTTTGATCGTGGAAATGCCGGCATTCAATTTATGGAAAGGGTCGCCTGGATTCCCTCTTTTAATATTGAATATTACATGGGCGTAGATGGTTTGAGCGTTCCCATGGTGCTTTTAACCGTCCTCCTATCCTTTCTCTGCATTTTGGCTTCTTGGGAGATCTCCGATGCGGTTAAAGGCTACCACGCCATGTTCCTTTTTCTTGAAGCGGGAATGTTAGGGGTTTTCTGTGCCCTCGACTTTTTTCTCTTTTTCGTTTTCTGGGAAGTGATGCTGCTTCCCATGTATTTCCTCATTGGTATCTGGGGAGGTAAGAATAAGGTTTACGCCTCGATAAAGTTCTTCCTCTATACTCTGGCCGGTAGCGTGTTGATGTTGTTGGTGATGTTGGGGATGTACTACTACACTGAACCGCATACTTTTGATTTGATGAAGCTGGCCGAGCTCCATCCCTTTGCTGGCAAAACCTTTGAGCTCTTTGGTTGCACCGTCGCTCTGGATAAAATGTTCTGGATCGGCCTCTTTATTGGGTTTGCGATTAAAGTTCCCATCTGGCCTTTCCACACTTGGTTGCCTTGGGCGCACGTCGAAGCCCCCACTGCCGTGTCGGTGATTCTGGCCGGTGTGCTTTTGAAAATGGGAACTTATGGAATTTTACGGATGAACTATCCGATCCTCCCGGAAGCTACCCGGTGGGCCGCCCATGCAATGGCGATTCTGGGCGTGATCAATATTCTTTATGGTGCCTTCTGCGCGATGGCCCAAAAAGATTTGAAAAAGTTAGTCGCCTATTCTTCCGTATCCCACATGGGCTATGTGATCTTAGGAATGGCCAGCTTCACCACCTGGGGAATGACCGGTGCGGTGTTACAAATGTTCAACCATGGAACCTCAACTGCCATGCTGTTCCTTTTAGTAGGGGTGGTTTATGACCGAGCCCATCATCGTTGGATCGTTAAGCCCGATGGTTCGCGCGGTTTCGGCGGGATCGCGGCTGTGGTGCCCGTCTATACCGGAGTTTTTGCCATCGCCCTTTTTGCGTCGTTAGGTTTGCCGGGATTGAGTGGCTTTATCAGTGAAGCGCTCGTTTTCTTGGGTGCCTTTGCTCGCCCCGATTTCCAGATGTACACCATCATTGCATCGCTCGGTATCTTGTTAGGCGCCGGTTATCTTTTATGGATGTTCATGCGGGTTTTCTTGGGTCCCCTCAATGAAGAGTATAAGGATTTAGCCGACATGACTCTACGGGAAAAATTAGTATTAGCTCCATTGTGTGTGCTGGTGATTTTACTCGGGGTCTACCCCGCACCAGTATTGGATTTAATGGGGGCCACACTGGCAAAGCTGGTGAATCTATTTGCATGAGGCACTATGTTGCATAAGTTAATTTTGTTTGGACCGGAATCGGCTCTCGTTTTTTTCCTGGTGATGCTTTTTTTCATCGATGCCATTCTGCCCAAATCCCGAGAAGGGGTGCTTCCCCTTTTAATTTCACTGGCTGGATTATTTGCGGCGGGGATTCTTACTTGGCAGGGCTCAGGGACAAATGTTGCTTTTTTTCATGATCTGGTCGTTGCCGATTCCCTCTCCCATTTTTTCCGCTACCTCTTCTTTTTTACGGCCGCGCTGGCCCTTTGGTTAGGTTATGGATCGAAAGAAATAGAAAAAGATTCTCGGGTTGAGTTTTGCATCCTGGTTTTGTGCATCACCTTCGGTCTTTGCCTGATGGCTTTGGCAAAAAACCTGCTCGTTTTTTATATCGGCCTTGAAACGGTCAGTATCGTCTCCTTTGCGTTGGCCGGTTTCAAACGCCATGATCTGAAATCGAATGAAGCTTCTTTAAAATATTTGATCTTTGGAGCCTTTGCTTCGGCCGCCATGCTTTATGGTTTCAGTTTCCTTTATGGCTATGCGGGAAGCCTCAATTACGATGACCTTGCGAAATATTTCCGGGATCAAGGTGGGGTCCCTGCGATAGTCCTCTTTTCGCTGGCCCTTTCCTATTTAGGAATCGCCTATAAAATCTCTTCTTTTCCGATGCATTTCTGGACTCCTGATGTCTACCAAGGGGCTCCCATTTCAGTCGCCGCCTTTTTCTCAGTCGGCCCAAAAGCGGCTGGATTTGCCGCTCTGATTCGCCTTTTACTTACCGTCTTTTCCTTTAAAGTAGATGGCGGAAAATGGGGAACTTCGGCGTTGCAATTCTTACCCAATTTACTGGCTGTCATCGCGGCCATTTCGATGTTTGTCGGGAACTTGTCGGCATTGAATCAAAATAGTGTGAAGCGGATCTTGGCCTATTCCAGTATAGCCCATGTCGGCTATCTCCTGATGGGGCTTGCAACATTTTCAAATGCTGGTTTCTCATCAGTATTATTTTATATTTTAGTCTACTGCGCGATGAACCTTGGCGCCTTCTGGGTAGTGAGTGTGGTGAGTGATGTCAGAGGTGGAGATCGTCTGGAAGATTTTTCGGCGATGGGGTGGCGGTCACCCGTGCTCGGAGTCAGCATGGCGATCTTCCTCTTTTCACTTACAGGACTCCCATTCTTTGCCGGTTTCATCGGGAAGTTTCTACTGTTTGGAGCCGTGGTACAGACTCCGGGACTGATGTGGCTGGCTTTGGTCGGTATTTTTAACAGCGTCGTTTCACTTTTTTACTATGTGCGGATTTTAAAGGCGATGTGGTTGGAAAGAACGGAAGAAAGCGAAGGCGGTGCAGTAGCCCTTGCGATTCCGTGGCACCAGACGATTGGAATTGTGGGATTGGCCATTCCGACCGTCATCATTGGTCTCTTTTTCTATCCAATCGTTCGGTTTGCGCAGGCGGCACTAGCCATTTTCACGGGGTGATATGGCTAGTTCACCATTATTACCGTTAGGCATCCTCCTCCTTTTCGCAGTAGTAATGAGTATCGGCATCTTTACCCTCTCTTCACTGATCGGTCGACGCCCCTATAATCGTAACAAACTCAGTCCCTATGAATGCGGAGTCAAAGGAGAAGGCTCAGCACGACTCCCATTTCAGAACCGTTTTTACCTGATCGCCGTTTTGTTCCTCCTCTTTGATGTGGAAGGGGCGCTTTTATTTCCATGGGCACTTATCTACCGTGAATCGCTCGCGCAGGGCGGGGCTCTTCTTTTTGCGGGGATGGTTTATATCGGTTTTGTCATCATCGGCTTTCTTTACGTTTTAAAGAAGCGCGCATTGGAGTTGAGCTAATGGAGCCGACTTTACTTATCATCACCCTCATCAAAATCGCGCTCCTTTATTTTGCTGTGATCAACACTGTTCCCATCATGAGCTGGGTGGAACGGAGAGGGGCAGCCTTGATCCAAGACCGTCCAGGTCCGAATCGCGTCGGTCCGCTAGGTCTTTTCCAGCCGATTGCAGATGCCATCAAATTCATGTGGAAAGAGGATCCGATTCCGCAATCGGCCAATCGATTCCTCTATGCCCTTGCCCCTTTTATGGGGCTCATTCCTGCTTCTTTAGTGGTGGCCTCCCTGCCAATGGGAGACTTCCTGGAGATTGCGGGACACAAGATTTTTTTACAAATCTCCGATCTCAATGTCGGCCTTCTTTACTTCTTGGGGGTCGGAAGTTTAGCGGTTTACGGAATTCTCTTTGGGGGTTGGGCCTCTAATAATAAATATTCCCTTTTAGGGGCGATGCGCTCTGCCTCCCAGGTGGTGAGCTATGAACTTCCACTGGGACTTGCCGCTACGGGAGCGGTGATGGTTTACGGCACTCTCAGTTTGCGGGAAATGGTCTTTGCCCAATCGGGGACGGTCTTTGGAATCTTTCCCAATTGGGGGCTCTTCCACCAGCCGCTTGGCTTTTTACTTTTCTTTATTTCCTCTTTTGCCGAAACCAACCGAATTCCTTTCGATCTTCCTGAATCGGAAGCGGAGCTAGTTGCTGGGTTCCACACCGAATATGGCAGCATGAAGTTTGCTACTTTCATGATGACGGAATACATGAATTTGACTTCAATGTCGGCTCTGATGGTCACCCTCTATTTCGGTGGCTGGCAGCTACCATGGATTTCCGATGCTACGCTTTTAGGGTGGGTGGGGTCTAGAAATTTGCTGGGACTTTTGCAGTTTATTATTTTTTTCACTAAGGTTTCGATCTTCCTTTTGATTTATGTTTGGGTGAGGTGGACCATTCCCCGTTTTCGTTTTGATCAACTGATGGCCCTCTCATGGAAGAGATTAATACCGTGGGGAATTTTGAATTTAATAGCAACCGCCATGATGATGTATTGGATGCAAGGAAAATAGTTTGGGACTCGCACTGGTTATTACTGCACTCTTTGTTCTATTAACCGCTACCCTTGTGGTTTTTGGGAAGAATCCCATTTATAGCGCCTTTTCGCTGATCCTCTCTTTCTTTGGCCTCGCCGTTCTTTATGCCCTCATGGGAAATTACCTCTTAGGGGCAGTTCAAGTATTGGTCTATACCGGTGCTATCGTCGTACTTTTTGTCTTTGTGGTGATGTTGATCCAGATCCATAAGGGAACCGGATTTCAGTCGAAGCGTCCCTTCCTTTCCCTTTTCTCAATTTTAGTGTCTTGGAATATCGGAATTTTATTATTTAAAGTTTCGGGAAGTGTTCCGTGGGTAACGCCAGAATCGATGCCAGGTACCGAGATGCGGGCTGTTTCCAAACTGCTCTTTACCGATTATCTTTGGCCTTTTGAACTTCTGTCCCTTTTTCTGCTCGTGATGATTATAGGGGTTTATCTTTTGGCGCGACCTGAGAAAGGGAACGCATGATCTCGATCAGCTACCTCTGCTACGGTTTAGCGATAGCCCTTTTTTCATTGGGTTTGGTCGGAACGCTGGTTCGTCGCAATGCGCTCATTGTGTTGATGTGTTTAGAGTTGATGCTCAATGCGGTGAATTTGATCTTAGTTGAAGTGGCCATGCGCACCGGCAATGGGGACGGCATTGTCCTTGTCATTTTTGTGATCACGATTGCGGCAGCCGAAGCGGGAGTGGGGCTGGCCCTTGCCTTAAATCTTTATCGGGCCAAAGGGACATTGGATTTGGAAAGCTTTAGGAGCTTAAGGGGATAGCGCGATGAACTCATTCCTCATTTTATTGCTCTTAAGCCCGCTTCTGGGAGCCGCCTTAAACGGATTGGTTTTTCGATCGAAGTCGGTGCGGGTGGCAGGGATCTTGGCCACTTCTGCTAGTTTAATCTCCTTTTTGTCGGCTATTGTATTGGCGGTGTCGGGTCCCAGCACCGTTTCGATCCCGTGGATCCAGGTAGGGGATTTTGCGGTCGATTGGAGCCTAAAAATCGATCCGCTGACCACCCTGTTTATCCTTTTTGTGACTGGGATCGCCTTTTTGATCCACCTCTTTTCGATGGGTTATATGGAGGAGGAGCCTTCTCCTTACCGTTATTTTGCCTACCTTAATCTTTTCTTGTTCAACATGCTCCTCTTGGTCACCGCAGGAAATCTGGCGGTGCTTTTCGTTGGATGGGAAGGAGTGGGTCTCTGTTCCTATCTTTTGATCGGTTATTGGTTTAAAGATCGAGCGAAAGCCAATGCGGGCATGAAGGCCTTTGTGATGAACCGCATTGGGGATGCCGGCTTTCTCATTGGTCTTTTTATTTTCTGGGGTCTTTTCCATTCCCTTGAATTTTCGGCCGCGAGAGAACAGCTTTTTAACTCCAGCCAATTTGACCTGCGCAGCTTAAGTTGGCTGGCCTTTTTCCTCTTTGTCGGAGCCATGGGAAAATCGGCCCAGATTCCGCTTTTTGTTTGGCTGCCCGATGCGATGGCAGGTCCAACGCCTGTCAGTGCGCTCATCCATGCGGCAACGATGGTGACGGCCGGGATCTATTTAATTGCGCGTCTTTCCTTTATCTATCAGTTGGTTCCGACGGTCGGGCTCTTTATTTCGGTGATCGGAATTTCGACGGCTCTGATGGCTGCTCTCATTGCGACCTCTCAAAGCGACATCAAAAAGGTTTTAGCCTACTCCACCGTCAGTCAATTGGGATTGATGTTTTTAGGACTAGGACAAGGGGCCTATTTCGCCGCCATCTTCCATGTCTTCACCCATGCCTTCTTTAAAGCACTGCTTTTCTTGGGAGCAGGAAGTGTGATTCACGGCATGCACGGAGAGCAGGAGATTGAAAAAATGGGAGGGCTCAAAAAATACCTCCCTGGAACCCACCTCACTTTTTTGATTGGAACCCTCGCCATTGCCGGGATTCCACCGCTCGCAGGATTTTTCAGTAAAGATGCCCTTCTTTATGAGGCCCAAAAGGGGAATTACGGACTCCTGTTCTGGGGACTAGGGCTAGCAGTTTCCTCGCTGACAGCTTATTACATGTTCCGGCTCTATACCGTCGTATTTTTGGGCCAGTTCCGGGGACCTGAAACGATTCATCCGCATGAATCGAAATGGCCGATGCTTTTACCCCTGTGCGTTTTAGCAGTGGGAAGTGTGGGGGCCGGATTCTTGGGAATGCCCGAAGCATTTCATGTTCCCAACTTCTTGGAACACTTCTTAAGTCCTGTTCTTGCCAATCCACTCCGTGAAATTCATCCAGCAGTGGGCGAATGGCCCGCGATGGGAATCGCCACCCTTTGTGCCGTCCTGTTTTCAGCGACGGGTGTTTGGGTCCATTCCTCGGCTCAACGACGAATCAGCTTAGGCAAAACATTTAAACCCCTGGCGATGATTTTTACCTATAAATTCTGGATCGATGAGTTTTATGGTCTAGTGATTGTAAGGCCATTCAATTTTCTCTGTCGCATTTGCGCCACTTTAATCGATCGCTACGTCATTGAAGGATTGGTCCATACGCCTCTCTATCTCATTAAAGGGGTGAGTGGCCTCTTAGGAACGGTCCAATCGGGGATGATCCAGTTTTACATTTTAGTTTTTGCCTGGAGCCTATTTGGTTGGCTTTGGTATTCGCTTGCGAGGTTGATGTGAGCTCCTCCCTTTTACTTTGGATGTTGATCACTCCATTCTTAGGAGCACTCGCCTGTGCAGTCGTTCCGAAATCTTTGATCCGCTTCTGGAGTTTGTTGGTGAGTCTTGTCGGAGGGTTGTTTGGCCTGCTTCTTTTATGTAATTGGAATGCTGACCTGACACAATTACAATTTGTATCTCAGTATCGTTGGGTTCCAGCATTGCAATTAGATCTCGGCATTGGTGTGGATGGATTGAGCCTGCCTCTTTTGCTACTGACTAAATTCATGATGATCGTCACTCTCTTGGGTGTGTGGAATGAAGATCGTAAAACTTCCGGCTTTCACGCCTGTCTACTTCTCTTAGATGGAGCGATGACCGGCACCTTCCTTGCTACGGATCTGATTCTTTTTTATCTTTGCTGGGAGTTCATGCTGATCCCTATGCTTTTCTTGATTGGCATCTGGGGGGGCAACAACCGGACTTACGCCGCAATCAAACTTTTTATCTATACCTTCACGGGAAGCGTATTGATGTTGGCGGCGATTCTCTGGCTTTTCCAACTCCATGCGACACAGACGGGTCAATATTCGACGGCCATCACCTCTTATTACCAACTTACATTTTCAAAGGAGTCTATCTTTTGGGGGCTCACCTCGGGCGATCTCGTTTTCTTGGCTTTTGCTCTGGCTTTTGCGATCAAGGTTCCGCTTTTTCCGTTTCACACCTGGTTACCCGATGCTCACGTTGAAGCTCCAACTGGTGGCAGTGTGCTTCTTGCGGCGATTCTTTTAAAGATGGGGGTCTATGGCCTGTTGCGATTCGCGATTCCCATCGCTCCGCAATCTTTTATCCGATTTTCGCCGGTTTTAATGGTGTTGGCGGTGATTGGCATTCTCTATGGTGCTTGGGTCGCGCTCCGGCAGACTGACATGAAAAAGTTGGTGGCCTATTCTTCGGTGAGCCACTTGGGATTTGTGATCTTAGGAATCTGCACTCTTGATGTAAAAGGGATCACGGGAGCGATGCTCCAGAATATTAATCATGGATTGTCGACGGGGGCGTTGTTCCTTTTAGTGGGAATGCTCTATGAGCGTCGTCACACGAGGGAGTTTTCCCACCTGGGTGGTATCGCGAACATCATGCCTTGGTTTTCGGTCTTTCTCGTTTTTGTGGGGGCTTCCAGCATGGGAGTGCCGCTGCTCAATGGGTTTGTCGGTGAGTTATTGATCCTATTAGGAACTTTTCAGACCAATAAGATCGTAGCGATTATTGCCACCTCGGGAGTTCTTTTTGGAGCGCTCTATATCTTGGTTCTTCTGCGAGAGGTGCTTTTTGGAGAAACCCGTTCATCCGAGAATCTTTCTTTAAAAGATCTCACTCCGCGGGAATGGTTGGTCTTGATCCCGCTTTCTTTGGCAATTCTCTATTTAGGAGTTCAACCCCGTTCGACCCTATATCTCTTGGAACCGAGTGCACTTTCAACGCTTTCCCATCTTCATAGGAACGGACGATGAACGAACTCTCAACCATCTACGAACAATTTATCGTCCCCCTCTCACCCTTTCTTTGGTTAAGTGGAGTCGCTCTACTCCTCATCTGTTTAGAGATCGTGCTCAACGAATCCCATTCTAAAGTTAAGTTGGCGATCGCGGGCTTAGGGGCTTTGGGAGGACTAGTTCGATGTCTTGATCTCTATCACCAATACCCTCTTACCTATAATTCGGGAGCGGGTGTTGGAGGACGATGGCTGGTGGCCTTTGCAGAAAGCTTTGAGGTGAGTCCGCTCACTCTAAAACTTTCAGCTGGAATCTGCTTCATTACTCTGATCGCCCTTTTTCTAGTCTATGATCATTTCAAAAAGCAGGATTATTTGGGGGAAACCCTCGCCATTTTACTTCTCATTTCCAGTGGAATGTTAGTGGTGATTGCCTGTAAGAGCCTCCTTCTTTTCTTTGTCGCCCTCGAGATGATCTCTTTACCGACCTATATTTTGGTGGGTGTGCAGCGCCAGCGTAAAGAGAGCTGTGAAGCCGCTTTGAAATATTTCATCTATGGCTCAGTCGCTTCGGTCGTGGTGCTAATGGGAATTGCCCTCATTTATGCCCAGGTCCAAAGTTTTCACCTGCCGACCATTGCTCAGCACCTCACCCAGGCCAGTGCGCTTCAGGCTTTGAGTTCAAAGCTGCTGATCGTCGGTGCGAGCTGTGTGTTGGTGGGTTCACTCTTTAAGATGGGGACCGCCCCTTTCCATATGTGGGTGCCCGATGTTTATCAAGGGGCCACTCCGGCCATTACCGGCTATATGGGAAGCGCCATCAAGATTGCGATAGTCGCTTTCATTTTACAGGCTTTTAGCTTCCTTCCCAAAACCGATGTGCTTCTTTATGCCATTGGAGCGGTGGGAATCCTGTGGGGAAGTATCTCTGCTGTTCTCCAAAAAGATCTCAAACGACTTTTTGCCTATTCCAGCGTAGCCCATGCCGGATTTTTAGTTTTGGGAATCGCGGTGTTAGGTGGTGATAATAAGCTCATTAAGGAATTGGTCTTTTTCTACCTCGTGAACTACGGACTGCTTTTCATCGGTGCATTTGCGGTCATTGGAATGGTGGAAGCGGCAGTGGGAAAAACAGAGATCGAGGATCTTTCAGGACTAGGGTATTCCAAGCCCTGGGTTGCGATTGCATTTTCGATTTTAATCTTTTCATTGGCGGGACTTCCTCCTACTGCAGGATTTACGGCTAAATATTTCCTGCTCCAACAAACGGCGAGTGCGGGACAAATGTGGTTAGTAATATTAGCGCTTTTGAGTAGCGCCATTGGACTTTATTATTACCTTAGATTAATCGTCGTGATGTATCAGGAAAAAAATACAGCTAAGTTTACGGGAACTGGCCGCGCGACGAGTATTTCTCTCGCCTTAGCAGTGGCCGGCGCCATTGTCTTATCGATCATTCCCGGCTTCTTTCTTTATTGACGCGATTGCCGCGTCACTCGCTTCGCTCGTTCCTCGCAATGACAAGTGCGTTTAAAAGGGCCGGCCGCCATTGAGTGGGTAAATGGTAGCGGGAGAAATTTGGGAGAGGGCATTTCCAAGGCCTATTACGCTACGAGATGTAGCCGAAACAGCACCGATATCTTCCTGGATGACAATTTTTAAACTTGCAGAATATTCGACAAGTCCATGCCCTTGAACACCAAAGGGTGGGTAATAAGCCCCATCATATCCGCAGGTATATCCCGTACTGCTAAAACTACAAGTGGCTTCGTAGCCTATATCCTGGAGTTCGTAAGCGCCTAGTGTGACTTGCTTAGTTGAGGTCGTTCTTCCGGTGAGTGCTGCTCTGAGAGTATAAACTAAAGGATTTCCCCCCCACCCTCCGGTCCATGGAGCGTTGAGCGCGATGCTATTGTTAAAGATAACGGAATAAAGTGTTTCATCTTCAAGGGTAACGGAAACAGTCTGAGTTTTGTCTGATAAGTTTTTTAAAGAAGTTCTGAGCTCAATTGACATGTTCGCAATCAATTGATTGTTAACATTATAGGAACGAGCTGTAATCGCCGGGGCAATATGAGTCCGTTGAGCAAAGCAAAGGGTGGGAATAATGATCAAAAGCAGAATGGAAGAGAATTGCAGCAAGGATTTAATGATACCACACTATCTTAGCAGCTTCTGTTGAATCTGTTCCAAAGTTTGAATAATCGAAATTGCGCTCGTTCCACTTGTTAAAGGAACCGTTTTGAATTTTATCGACTCTAAAAAATGTTCGCACTGCAGTTTCAAAGGCTCCACCATCTTGACGCGGGGGCTAATGATGGCTCCATCGCGCAGCAAATATTGAAACTCACCAAAGCTATTGGCGCTATTATCAATCGCGATTCCCCGTTCGAAGATCCGAACTGGCTCTAGTGGATTCAGATCATCAAAGATGACACGGCCACGGCTTCCCACAATTTCAATGAGGCGTTGTTTATGGGTGTCGATCCAGCTCACCGTCATCTCCACCAAAACATTTCCAGGATAATCCAAAGTCACAAAGACAACATCTTCATGGTGAGGCCGAAAAAAAGATTTCCCAGAGGCCTGTAACACCTTTGGGGAATTTCCAAGGAGGTATTGCAAGATAGAAAGATCATGGGTAGCCAGATCCCAAACCACATTCACATCTTTCCGAATGAGTCCCAGATGGCAACGGGTTGTCTTGACGTAATAAATTTCGCCGATATCTCCTCGATCCAGAATC
This sequence comes from uncultured Pseudobdellovibrionaceae bacterium, assembly GCA_964604555.1. Taxonomy (GTDB): domain Bacteria; phylum Bdellovibrionota; class FAC87; order UBA2466; family UBA2466; genus CAZRZK01. The sequence goes on from CAZRZK010000010.1 coordinate 32,229, forward strand.
TCTTTCACGGCTCGGACCGCAGGATTGTATAAGAAGGTATGGGCTACCATGAGGGTCAGCGATTTTTCACCCGCAAGCTGATTGAGTTGGGTTGCCTCATTTTCTGAGAGAGCCATCGGTTTTTCAATGAGGAGATGTTTTCCGGCCTCTAAGCATTGATGAGCAATTTCGAAGTGGGTAGCCGCTGGCGTTGAGATCACTACCGCAGAAAGTTTTTGATCTTGCAAAAGGACATTGAGATCGGAACTGGTTTTGAGTCGAGGATATCGATATGTTGAATAACCCAAAAGCTCAGCGTCAAGATCGCAGGCCCAGGTCAATTCACATTGAGGAAGTTCATTGAGGACTCTTAGGTAGTTCTTTCCCCAATAGTTAACACCGACAACAGCAATTGAAAGCGGTGATTCCCCCACACAGAATAGAGTACTGAGGTTGGGTTACTTTGCAAATGGATTAAAATTGTTATTACTTGTTTGGCTATTCGAAGAAGTATTCGTAGTCTGTTGTGTCGTGTTTTGAGTGTTTGGGGGCCCCGTTTTCTTTTTAGGCTCAAAAGGATTGTAACCGCTATCACCCGAATCCGATTGCTGATCATTGGATGGAGCAGTTCCATTTAATTGGGTAGGGTATTGCCCACAAGCCGAAAGAATAACTAAGCCGATAATCCAAGCTGAAAGTCTCATACCCTAAAAGATTGCAATGGCTAAGCCAGATGGTAAATGCCTGAATTTGTTTGACTATTATAAATGGAACCCTTTGGAAATTCGTTGAACTTCTTGCCGCTGTCTAAAGGGTTACCATTCATTCTGTCTAATAATTAGTTCTTGTCGGGAAAATCAAAAAGGTGGGCCCGAAGGGCCTTCATTAATATGTTCCCGACAAGAACGGATCCTGAGGACGAAGTCCGAAGGATCTCGTCATATCAAGCATTTACGATGAGATCCCTCGCATTCGCTCGGGATACGCCGCTTTCGGGAAAACATCAATGTGAGCCCCTTCGGGGCTAATTTTTTAGATTTCCCGACAGCGACTAATTAGGTGTGGTTCTTCCAATAACGAAAGGCCAGAGGCCGCCAAAATCTTGCCTGCATCAAGTGGTGTCGCCGGGCAATCGGCCCCTTGGGTGCAATTGCCCGAAGTCGGGGATGAGGATGTGGGTGTAAAAAATGGTGACCTGGGAGATGTGGCCTAGCTTCTACGGCCTCAAAAGTCAGGGCTACTAGAACCGCCAACCAGAACTTCAACATAAGTACTCCTTCTACAATACCCCAGAAGACTAAGCTTTAATTTACCATAGGCAGCAGACGTCACAAGATGGCAACAAAGTGGATACATTTTTGGGAATTCGATTTTGAGGAAGATGAATTTCCACAAAATAAAAAGGGCGGGATTGCTCCCGCCCTTTTATTGTTTGGTTTATGAGGTTTTACTTCCATCCGCAATAGGCTCTTAAATAACCGATCCAGGAATTTGAACTGGCCAAGTTGTTGTAAGCGGCAGAGAGGTAGCTCTGAATGCTGCCATCTGAAGTGGTGTTGTAAGCGTTGACCATGTATTTCCCCGATGTGGCATAGAGTCCAATCGTCGTGTAACCGTTTAAATGAGTAAACTGAACATCACCAGCATCTTTATAGTAGACCGCCAATCGGCACTGTTCGATTCCCGAGGTGTTTCCTTGGTTGATCATGCCGGTATAGGCAATATTCAGCGCATTCTCCGCACTGACGAGATAATTGTAAGCATACTGCTTTGCTTTTACACAAGCCGGGCTAATAGCAGTCGCTTTCGAAGTAAAACCGAATCCAACCACCAGGGCTAGAAGGGCTAAGATCGATTTGTTGAATTTCATTTGAGTTCTCCTGTTATTACCAATGCGGCCAATGATTTGTCCGCTTTCATAGGGTTAAACGTGCGCGAGCGGAAATAAGGCTCATGTTAAAAAATGAAGCGGCCCTGAAGTGTCTAGCGTTTAGACACTTCAGGGCCGCTTCGTTATTTCGTCTAAATCGGATTTCTTAAAAGGGACGGCCGGCGGCGATCAGATAATGAATTGGGTTACTGCGTCCTGCTTTAGTGCATTGCTCATGACCAAAGAAGGATTCTTCCATCAAATTACCCAGAATAGCGCCTTTGTCTTCCGTGACCAAAACGGAAAATTCGGCATTCCCTTTAGAATGAACTCCTGCCCAACCTGGATTTGCAGGTACTACCGTAACAGCGGAACCATCGGTCGTAATTTTGCATTGCAGGGAAATATTACAGCTAAAGGTAAAGATCATTTCATCGGTGGCTTTTGATCCCAGAGTTTTCTGGATGGTTAAATCTGATGAAGTGCAGTGTTGCCCAGGGCCTGCCACTCCATCCCAAGCAGCGGAGAGACAGGCTCCTTGTTTAAGGGTGGTGGTTACGGTTTGGGAAAAGGTGGCAAGATTAGTGAAGCTGAATCGATACTTCAAAATGAGCCCGCTTGCGCCCCAGCTACACCCCGGTTCTTGAGAGGACCAGAGATCATGTTTGAAAGGATGAAGTGTGATCTCGCGCCCAGCCCAGAGAAAAGTGCTTAGAGTGAATAAAATGCGAAATAGGAAAGACATGGAAATATTATAGCATTTCGTTAATTTCTACCCCTAATCCGATCTCACTAAAAGGAGAGGCTTCAGGTTCAGGTGAATCGATAATAAGGAGCGCAGTGTCAGCAAGGAGGAGACGGTTTCGAATAGCCATGAGCCGTTCCTTCGCTCCTCTTCCAAAAAACGAAGAGGCCCTGAAGTGTCTAACCGCTAGACACTCAAGACCTCTGTGGTGTTTGCCTACTCTGGGGGGTAAGCAAGATCTAAATCGCTACCGATTGCAGTTGTGTTTGGCAGCTGTCGGACACATTTTCCAGCTGGCTCTTGAGACAGCTGATCGCCTCTTGCACTCTTTCCTTGCGTTCCGTGCGACTGAACTCTCCCGTTTCGCTCTGAGTTGGAACATTCGCGGGACAGAGCAATCGCACATCTTCGACGCATTTTCCAAGTGGGCTTTTCCCAACCCGCTTTCCACTCGAATCGTTTTTCCGCTGCCGTTGCTTAGGTTTCTCCGGGAGTACTTCTACCTTGCTTTTGCATTCCTCAGAGGTGATCTTGTCGACATTCTTCTTTAAGCAGCCGATCAATCGACGTACTTTTGCACGTCGGGGCGAAAACCCACGTTCTTTCTTTTTGCTCTCTTGCGTTTCTCCACCTTGTTTTTTAGGGCAGAGGAGTTGGGCATCAGCTTTGCAGCTTTTTAAAATCGGGAGGAAGGGTCGTTTTCGGGCTTCCGCGCCTTCAGCGCCTGCAGCTTCGGTAGATCCTGTTGTTTCACTCGAAACCGATGCATTCACAAAGCTGGCTTCAATTGCAGCTGGAGTCGAATAAGACACTTCCAATAAACTGTCCACGTCCCCGCCTTCGTCGGTGACGGCCACATCGGCCAAAATCGCTCGTTCCACACTGTCGACATCGGTCAGTCTATCCGATTGACCGCAGCTGATAACAATTAATCCTAATAAAAACACCCAGTTTTTCCCCTGTTTCATAAAATTTTCTCCTTCTACTGGGTTAAACGGTGGGGATATGAAAAGAGGCTCACCGATAAGGGGCAGGGCTATTTCTTGCCTGACTTCTGACGTGGATGGTTTTTAATGAGTTGTCGGCAACCATTGGCCAGCTCAGCATCGTGTGTCTTTAGGCAGCGGACAAGTCCTTCCTTCCATTTGATGTCTGGGCAGAAGCGTGCGGCATCAACATAGCAAGGTGTATTCGGTGTGGGGGTTCCATCCCCTTTCATGCGAGTCGTTGTCGACTCCTCAATATTTTCTTTATTGAGAAGTTGGAAAGAGGCAATAAGCATGACTCCTGTGACAATGGCGAGCGGAATATAAAGTTTCCAATTTAGTTTTAGTTTCAGTTTCTTCTTAGGAATCAGCGAAAGGCGCTCCGTTAAAACTCCGGCTTCTTGAATGGCATTCGATTGTTGAATAATTTTTCTACTGGAATCGATCTTGTCTGGAAAGAGACCCTCTATAAATTGCTTCGTCTGTTCTACCAATCCTGAAGGGGATCGACCGCTCAGATATTGATCTAAGGTATCTCGCAAGATACCGGCATTGGGAATCCGTTTCTCTTTCGATTGAGTCAGTCCTTGCTTTAAGAGGTTCCGTAAAGGAGCATCCACAGCGAGTGTTTCGATTTTCCGGTTGATAGCATTATCATCCTGGGCCTGTTGAATAGAGGTATAAAAATCATCACTCTCAAAAAGGCGATTTCCGGCGATCAGTTCATAGAGGATTGCACAGGCCGAAAAGATATCACTCCTCGGATCAATCTCTTTCCCCGTAACCACTTCGGGAGCGAGGTATCCTAAAGTACCGCGCAACATTCCAGTGCGAGTGTGCCTTGCTCGGTCCTGCGCTTTGGCGATACCAAAATCGACGACCTTAATCTCCCCTTCGAAGGAGAGCATGATGTTCTTCGGCGAGATATCTCGGTGGATGATATTGAGAGGTTCGCCAGATACCTCCTCCTTGCGACGGTGGGCATAATCCAGACCATCGGCAATGCAGGACACTATATAGAGCGCAACTTCTAACGGGATTTTCTTATGATGCTCCTGTGATTTCCGGATTAATTCTAAAAGATTGACCCCATTGATAAACTCCATCACCAAGAGGCAGCTGTCGTCAAAATCCCCGTAATCGTAAATGTGGGTAATGTTGGCGTGGGCCAGGCGACTGCTGAGCTTCGCTTCGTATTCAAATAATTTTTTAAAATCGGGTTCCTTGGCAAAATGGGGAAGGATTCTTTTAACCGCCACTAATCGATCAAATCCGCTATTGCCGATTACCTTCGCCAAAAACACCTCGGCCATCCCCCCACTTCCCAATCGATGAAAGAGCAGGTATTTCCCCACCCGTTCTAGCACGGGAGTTTGGGGTTGAAGGGGAAGGGGGTTCAGAGTCTGTTCCGATAACCGTTGGATTAAGGGTTTATCCAAATAATGGGTAGGGATCTCATTTTGAGTCAGGAGAGACTCCACCTCTTGACGCAGCGCCACGTCTCCCTGGGTTTCTTTATCGAGCAATGCCTTGCGCTCTTCAGCTTTGAGTTCAAGGCATTGTTCAAAAAGGGCCCGTACTCGGAGCCATTTTTCCTCAGGCAAAATTTTATATTGCGGTGCACTCAATGGGAACAGGCCTCCAATTCATTTATCGTCGAAAAAAAGGAAGTACTTTAATGAACTTGGGGAGTTACCGATAAGAGAGAGTAAGGAGAAAAATATGGGACTGCCTGTAAAAAAAGACTCCAACAGTATCACCCAATTGATCCATCAATATCAAGCGGGGGATTCTGATGCTCTAAATGCGTTGATGCCAATGGTTTATGATCAGTTGAAGAAAATTGCCACCAACCAGATGAAGGCTCAAGCAAACTCCCATACCCTTTCAGCGACTGCCCTTGTGCATGAAGCTTTTCTCAAGCTCCGCGAGGCCGGGGAACTCAACATCAATGATCGAACCCATTTTTTTGCCGTTGCCTCAAAGACGATGCGTTGGTTCCTCACCGATTATGCCCGTGCGAAAACCCGGGATAAGCGGGGTGGAAAAGAGGCTCAGCGGGTGCTTTTCGAAGAAAATGAACTAACTTCTGCCGATGGATTTGATCCCTCGACGTTGGAAGAGGCTCTAAAGAAATTGGAACTACAGGACGCCAGACTCTGTCGCATCGTGGAACTCCGTTTTCTGGTGGGATTGACGATCGAAGAGACCGCCGAGGTCTTAACCATCTCTCCCGCCACTGTAAAGCGTGACTGGCTTACCGCGAAAGCCTGGCTCTCCCGCGAATTAAAAAACTAGAAAGCATCCTTACCGCTCTTTTGTCATTGGACATACCGATGACGCCTTTCGGAATTTAGCGGATGTTGAGTTTGTCTTGCGAAGTAATTCGGTAGAAACGACGCAAATACTCGGCAGTCTTATCTTGGGATTTCAGGGATAAGAGGTGCTTGCGCAGTTTTTGAATCACCACTTTAGCCAGTCGGTTGGCTTCTAAGTATCTTTCTTTTTCCACTTCTGAGAGCCCTTCGATCAATGAAAAATGGTGGAAGATGCGCTCGAAGAGCAGATTAAAATGTTCCTCAGAAACACCATGGATAGAGTTGTTTTTAAAGAGGGTCAGCAGGAATTTGTCGATCTCTGCCTGCATTTCCAATTCTAACTGTGAAATCGAATGGCCTTGGGAGCTGTGAAAAATAATGTAATGAAGGTGGCTGAGCTCTTCACTTGCGACACAAAATGCCTGGAGGCTCTCTTTTGGCCATAAGGAAGCAGGATCGGTGGGAAGTTGGGAAAGTTGCTGCTTGATAGAATCGCCAAAATAAATGGCAATATGGGCATCATCGGGTGACGTCTGTTGTAAGTAAAGCTTTCCCGACATCGGCTGCAAAGGGATGGGTGGGTTTTCGAGAATGAAGGTTTCCGGTTTGAGTTGGGGGTTGATCTGATAAAGCTGGCTGATGGCAGCGTGGATTTCCTGAATCGCTTTTTTCAATGCTTCACTTTCGGATCGACCAAAGTGTTGGGATGGATCCCGTGTTCATTGAGAAGTGCCTTGAGGCGATCATTTCCAGTGAGTAGCCACCGTTCATAGAGTCGGAGAATATCGGAGTTGTTTTGAAGTCCACTCCGTTCGCTCATTTCACTTAAAACCCCCGAGAAGGGTTTGATATTTTGTGAAAGCTCTTGATAGGTAACGGAAATATTTTTTAGGTGCATGTGGGAGAGGGTCCAATAGGCGGAGCCACCCATTCCCAAATAGTAATCCACATCGACCAGTTTTCGATTGAGGCTATCGGCAAAGAATCCACTGATGAGAAGGCAGATATCGCCGAGGCGTTGGAGGATCAATTTCTGCTTTTCGGTGCCTCCATTTAAATATTCGGCGTAATGCTCGGCGAGGACATTATCCCGAAGCTTTCCATTTTCGTCTTTGGAGAAGAATTGATCCGACTCCATATAACGGAGCATCAGGTTGACGAGGTATTCAAGGGTATTTGGGGAAATAGCTATCGATTGCTTCGCAAGGAGCTGTTGAAGCTCCCCATGGAAGAATGCCCGAGCGTCGGTGACATTAGTGGTTTTAATCACTCCCATCCCAGTTCTCTATCGTCTAGTATAACATTTTTCTTTAATGACGCGATAAGCTAAATGCCATCCACCAATACAAACTGTTGTTCGCGATTCAGAATCACTCCATCGGCCACGATGTGAAGTCGAAAAGAGCTTGATTCTGCTTCAGTACGGTAGTGCCAATTTTCATCAATGTAGGGAAGATCGGTGAGGGTCAGGGGTTTGCTAAAATCGGGAGAGGTGGAGGGAATGGTAGTAACTACTCCGAGTTGCTTTGCTAATGCTTCAATTTGAATTTGATATTGGTCATAAACTCGTAACTTTGTTTCTGTCGGAATCCTGGGATCTATCAAAAGATGAAAAACGGAGCTTCCAAGTGTCGGTTCATATTCTAAAGTGATGGGATCGAGAGGGGTCACTTTTGGAAAGTAAAAACTGTCAGCACACCGATTGCCGAATTTATTGAGTAACGCTTGATGAAATTGCAGAGATTCCTTCGCCAATTGTTCCGCGGAAATGATGAGGGTCCATTGCCCCATTTCTTTGTCCCATCCTCTTTTAAAAGTTTTAAATACTTTGAGGTGACGGATTCGATCCCTATTTCTTAAACGGTAGACCACCCCCGTGTTTCCTTGTCCCAATTGGGTGATCTGGTAGTCAGGAAAAGAGGTATTAAGAGGAGCATCAGATATCGGTTCTCCTGCTCTCACTGTCACGGTTTCGCACAGGGTAAGTCGAATGGGGCCCGCCGCTCTCAAAAGAGAGATGTCCAATTCCATCCAAAGCGGGATCAATGCCAGCCAGAGCATACGGTTCACCTATAGATCAGATCGGAAAAAAGAGCTATCAAACTGAACATCATTTTCGAAGCGGATGATGCGAAGCCCTTGACTCGATCCCAGTCCCCGATCAGCCTGAAGCCTTCATATTCTAAACAGGAGCTATCAATGAATTCCTTTTTACCTCTGAACGCAGTTGGATTTGCCCTCTTTTTTCTCACTTCCTCTCTTTTTGCGGGAGAGGGGCAATCCGGCGCAAAAACGATCACCTGCAAGTCGGATAAGGCCGTTGTGAGCATTACGACCCAGGATTATCTTCCCACCTCTTTTCAAGTTTCCGGAGAGCACTTTTGGATCAACCAAAACATGGCGGTAAAGGGGAAGTCGACTTCCTTCAATCTGAAACATGATTCCTCAAGGCCTTGTACTGTCGACCTGAGCGACCCGCGAATGTTAAGTTGTGCCTTTGAGATGAGCCAAGTTCAGTTCGAAGGGGGAGAAAGATCTTCCTCCTCACTTCAGTTCAACCGGGCCACGCTTCATCTCGCAAAACAGGAAAAGGAAGAAGATGGGCAAGATAAGGCACTCTTCCAGTTTTTTGTAGTGCTCCAATCATCCATCTCATATGCTTCCTTAGCGACCAGTTCCGAAAAGAGTTATTTTGCCTTTGCGGAATCAGAGTGCCAGTTGAAGTAGAGAGATCTGAAAATAATAGCGAATTGACAAGCTCCTAGAGTATCGGTTTGGATCCGGTTTCAATGCAATCTCCACCGGCCATGACCCCGATGCTTTCTCAGTACTTGGAACTGAAGGCAAAGTATCCCGATACGATTCTCTTTTTCAGGCTGGGCGATTTCTATGAGATGTTTTTTCAAGATGCGTTGACGGCTGCCCCTATTTTAGAGGTTCAGCTCACCTCCCGGGATCGCAATAGTGAAAATCCGGTTCCCATGTGTGGAGTTCCGTTCCATGCGGTGTCGAACTACATCCAAAAGCTGATCGCTGCGGGCTTGAAAGTGGCGATTTGCGAGCAGATGGAGATTGCGGGGGCTGGCAAAGGGATTGTGAGGCGTGACGTGGTCCGTGTGGTCACTCCTGCCTTGGTGGCCGATCCCGATCTGGTCGCTCCCGACCAGGAAAATCGACTGCTCTGTGTCGAGTCCAAAAACCATCTATTGGAAGTGGCCGTTTTAGATCTTTTAAAAAGTGAAGTTCGGGTGGGAGCTGTTCGGGAAGAGCATTGGGAAGGTTTGTTGGAACAATACCGGCCCAATGAGATTTTATGTGCTGGGGAATTGCCGTCGTCGGTAAAATGCACCGTTACGCTTCGCCCTGACTATTTTAAAGAGGGGGTAATCACCGCTTTAAAGCTCTATCTCAAAGAGACGCAAAAGATCGATTCACTTCCTTTCTTAGATCTCCCTTTGCCATTAAACAGTTCACATTTCATGAAGGTAGATGCGGTCGCGCTTTCTGCATTGGAAGTCCTTCCCCACGCCGAAGATCCCGAGCGGGTGAGTCTTTTCCATGTGTTGAATCGCACCAACACCGCAATGGGACGACGTCGCCTGAAGGAATGGTTGCTGCACCCATTACTGGATCGGATCGAGATAGAACGGCGGCAATCGATGGTAGAATCGCTCCGGAAGAATTCTGAGCTCTTGGGAAATTTAGAGAAAATTTTAAAAGGTTTTCTCGATCTCGAACGCTTGGCGAGTAAAGTCCAGATGGGGCTAGCCAATCCCCGGGATCTGTATGCAATCTTATCGATCCAGCAGCAGATTCCCAACTTGAAATCTTTATTCGATTCTCCGTTGACCCAAGGGCTTGCCCTCCTTTCCGACCTCACCGATCGTTTGAGGGCCGCTTTACTTGAAGAGTTACCGCTTACCTACAAAGAAGGTGGGATTATTCAATCGAATTACCATCCCGAGGTGGCGGAATTGCGCAGTCTGACTCTGTCCGCAAAAGAGCATATTGCAAAAATGGAAATGGAGGAACGGGATCGCACCGGGATCTCCACTTTAAAAATTAAATTTAGCCGAGTTTTTGGATATACGATCGAGATTACGAAGAGCCACCTCACCAAAGTTCCCAGCGGCTATATCCGAAAGCAGACGATTGCCAATGGAGAGCGGTTTATTACCGAAGCGTTGAAGGTGCTCGAGGAAAAGATCTTAAGTGCTGAGACCCGATTGAATCGATTGGAGGAGCGGCTTTTTCTGGAGTTGCGGGTCGAAGCAGAAGTTCATGCTGCTGAGCTTTTGAGTAATGCTCGTATGCTTTCAGAGCTGGACTGTTTGTGTTCATTGGCACGAGTGGCGCTTGAGAAAAACTTTGTTCGCCCTGAAATCCACGAAGGCTATGAGTTGGTGATTGAACAGGGTCGGCATCCGAGTGTGGAGTCTTTGTTGCCTCCGGGAAAGTTTGTGCCCAACTCCTGTAGCTTCGATTTTGAAAATTGCCGGACCTGGATCATCACGGGCCCCAACATGGGGGGGAAATCGACGGTGATGCGACAGATTGCGTTGATCACATTGATGGCCCACATGGGAGCGTTTGTTCCGGCCAGTTTTGCCCGTATCCCTCTGACCGATGCTATCTTTACCCGTATTGGGGCTTCGGACGACCTCGGGTCAGGACGGTCCACCTTTATGGTGGAGATGAGCGAGGTTTCTAATATTTTATCTTCCGCGACGACCCGGAGTCTCATCTTAATTGACGAGATTGGAAGGGGGACCAGCACCTATGACGGCCTTTCTCTAGCGTGGTCGATTCTTGAACACCTTCATGAACAGATCCGGGCGAAGGTTCTTTTTGCGACTCATTTTCATGAGATCACCACCCTAGAAAAGAGTTTGGTGGGAACCAAAAATGTTTCCCTGGGGGTGAAGCAGGTGGGAGATAGGCTTCTTTTTCTACATCAAGTGGTTTCGGGAGCGGCCAATCGGAGTTATGGGGTGCATGTGGCAAAGCTGGCAGGGCTTCCAAGTCCTCTTTTAAAGAAGGCAGGCAAGATCCTTGAGCATTTAGAGGGAAAGGCCCGCCGCCCTCAAAGTCCTACTCCCGCGGCTTCTGAGCATGACCAATTGCCCCTTTTGTGGTAAAAATAAGTAAGGTGACAAAACTTTCTGGTTTTACCCTTATCGAATTAGTAATGGTGATCCTTTTGATCGGGATCCTTGCTACCGTTGCAATTCCCAGTTTTCAAGACATGCGCACCGATGCCCGAGATGCCGCCACTAAAGGATCTATCGGCGGTATTCGTTCGGGAGTGGCGATTGCTCGTGCCGTGATTGCTTTAAAGGAAGATGTGACGGCGCCTATTTTCCCAACGGTATTAGAGATGCAGGGAAATAGTTACGATGGCTCCCATCCAATCTTAAATGCAATGGCAGCGGTCAATAAGCGGATTATGGATGGCAGCGCTGGTTTTCCGGTCAATCCCTGGTCATTGGCCACCATTCCGACTGCCCAACAGGCTTCGGTTTGGAGCTGTATCGCGTTAACCAAGTCCTACCTTCGCTCAGGTGCGGGAGAGCAGAGCTTCGGCTGGTGTTACAATGCCACAACAGGGGAGTCCTGGGCTAATTCCGCACGAAATTCGGGCTCCGCCGGTGCCACCGAAAACTTCTTCTAATACCAAAAGGGGTCACTCTCCATTTAGTACTAAAAGGTACCGGAGCCCTGTGGATAAACCTCCGGTACCTTTTAGTACTAAATGGAGAGTGACCCCTTTTGGTATAACGCAAAAAGTTAATTATTTTTTTATTGTTTAATTCATGAAATCCCTCGGAATGCCCAGTAGTTAAGCCCCTTCGATTTTCTTTTTTTCGTGTTGACAGCCTGAGAGCGGAAAAATAAAAATGAACGCTTAGTTGGGTGGGGTTCCTACTTTTTTCTCTTTCTTTCACTGAAAAGAGTTTCCAAGTAAGATCCGGTTTCACCAATCTTTAAAACTAGAAGTGGAGTTATCCACAACCTGTGGATAACTATGTGCCTACCTGCTTGTCTCATTTAAAATACTTCACCGTGTCCAGCTCACCGTGCTATATAACTCCATAGAATGATTTGTAAAAGCGTCCTTTTTTCGGAAAGCTCTACCAGATATGGATTTTGAGTCATCTCAAAAAGTTTTCCACAGTCCTTATGAACGCGAACGCCAGCTCATCCATGTGGTCCTGGTTCGCCCCGAACAACCGGGCAATATTGGATCGGTAGCTCGTGCGATGATGAATATGGGGATAAAAGGGAATCTCTATATTATTGGGTGTGACCTTAACCTAGAGGGGCAGGCCTCGAGGCTTGCCAAACATGCAAAGCCCCTGCTGCTGAGCGCAAAGCGTTATCCAGCTTTAGAAGCCTTATTTCAGGAAAAAAAAGTTGGTTTAAAGATTGCGGCTACTGCCCGCACCGGTTCCAGCTCCCGTCCCCATCCCTTATGCGTCGATGAGGCTGTTCCAAAGGCTTTAGAGAAACTAGCTCAACGAGAGGTTGAAGAGCTTTTTCTTGTTTTTGGACCCGAAAGTGATGGGTTAACCAATGAGGAGGTCGGGCTATGCGATTGGGTGGTGAAAATCCGTTCTTCCCATGAATACCGTTCCTTAAACTTAGCTCAGGCCGTGCTGGTTTTTTGTTATGAGATCAATCGGGCCTTGCTGACCCCAACCTTAAAAGGGAATTTATGTAATTCTTCTCAGCGGGGACGCCTAATCAAGCATATGCTTCAGGTGGCTGAACTTGCGGGATTTATTTTACCGGAAGATCCGTTTAAGATGAGACCACGATTAGAAGGCATCCTGGAGCAGTTGCCCAAACATATTCCGGAGGCAAAAACGCTCCATGGCCTTTTGGATCAGGTATCCCGCTCGATCCAGCGAGGGGAACCCGATATTCGAGGCCGATATTTAAATAGGGCATTCAAGGAAGGTATTCGAGAAAGAGAGAGTGAGAGTTTAAATGGAAAATAAAGAACCTGAAATGGAGCGAAAAATTGAGAAAGATACTAATACCGATGCCACTCCCGTTGAGACCTCTCCCTTAGAGGAGCTCGCCAAAGCAAAAGAGGCGGCGGAAAAAGAACTTCTTTATCAGCGGGCTGAATTTGATAATTTCAGAAAACGGCTTCAGAGGGAACAGGAGCAGGCGGTTCGGTATGCGAATGAAAGGTTTATCGGAGATCTTTTAGGGACTGTCGATCTTCTTTCGAAGGCATTGCAACATTCCTCGAAGCTCAAAGAAAAAACGAAGGAGAAGGAATTCTTGGATCTCCTGACGGGTCTAGAATTAACGGAACGAGAGTTCCATCATGTACTTACTCGATTCGGAGTGGAGCTGGTTGGTAAAAAGGGGGAGCTCTTTGATCCGGCTCGACATGAAGCAGTAACCCAGATGATGACGGATGAGATGGAACCCAATAAAGTGGTTGAGGTGGTGCAGCGAGGGTGTCTCTTGCAGGGCCGGCTTTTAAAGCCAGCTCGGGTCGTCGTTTCGACACCAAAAGAATAAAATTTTAAAATGGCTAGGATTGACTACTACGAAGTATTACAGGTTGAGAAGAGTGCAACCGATGACGAGCTTAAGAAAGCTTACCGTCGTCTCGCCGTGCAGTTCCATCCCGATCGCAACCCAGGGAATAAAGAGGCTGAAGAGAGTTTTAAACAGATTAATGAAGCCTATCAGATCTTAAGCGACCCCAAGCGGAGATCGGCCTATGATCAATTTGGCCATGCGGGGCTTGGTCAGGGTGGATTTGAAGGGGGCTTTGGCGGCGGATCCTTTACCGATATTTTCGACAATATTTTTGGTGAAATTTTTGGCCAAGGTGCTGGACGACAAGAAGGGGTCGATCTCCAGTATGAAATGAACCTCTCGTTTGAAGAGGCTGCCCTGGGGGCGGAGAAAAAGATCACCTTTGATCGAGAAACCCCCTGCACCTATTGTGGTGGATCTGGGGCCAAGGCCGGGTCGCAACCGAAAGCATGTCGTACCTGCCGAGGCAGCGGGCAGGTCAGATTTAATCAGGGCTTCTTTACTTTGAGTCGGACCTGTTCTGCGTGCAATGGAAAGGGTGCGGTCGTTGAAGATCCCTGTGGTGAATGCAAAGGTCGTGGGCGCAAGCGAAAATCTCAAACGGTGACGGTAAAGGTTCCTGCCGGAGTGAATTCAGGGCAGCGATTGCGATTGCGGGGAGAAGGGGAAGTGGGGGATAGCGGCAGTCTAGCGGGCGATCTCTATGTCCATTTCCAGATCGAAGAGCATCCGCTTTTTAAGCGGCAAGACGAACATGTGATTTTAGAATTGCCGATCACCTTTGTGCAGGCGGCGCTTGGTGCTGAGATCGAAGTGCCAACGCTCCATGGGATGACAAAGCTCAAGCTTTCGCCGGGGACCCAATCGGGCGATCTGAAACGGATCAAAGGAAAAGGGATTGTGCGCCTTAATGGGAGTGGCATGGGAGATCAGGTGGTGCAGATCTTGGTTGAAACCCCGACCCATTTATCAGCCAAGCAAAAAAATCTTTTAGAAGAGTTTGATCGGGAAGGGAGGGAAAAATCCTATCCCACTCTAAACCAATTTTTAACGAAACTTCAGGAGCTATTCAAAAAATGAGATCGCTTCTTTTGATTGTTCTCATTGGTATCGCCATCATGTTTTCGGGATGTGCCCACCAAAATGCGGAATCGGATGGCATCCTTTCACTGACCAATCCCAAAGTGGAACCCAAAGCGCGTCCACTCTTTAACCAAGCGGAGAAAAATTACGCTGCTAAACGTTATGAACAGGCACGATCTCTTTACCAAACGATCAAAGCAAAATTTCCAAAATCGAAAGCCCATCGGATCTCTTCTTATCGGTTAGGGACCCTTCACTATTATCAACAGGACTATGAAGCGGCCTCTCGTGAATTTGAGACCTTTGATTCCCTATTTCCGCATAGTGAACTGGAGCTAGATATCGTCTATAATTGGGCCGCTTCCGAATATCAGTTGGGCCATTATAACAAGGCCCAGCAACTCCTTTCCCGATTTTCCAGGCCCCGCATTCAATCGGAGAGCCCTCGTCGGGCGGAGGTAATCTGGAAGTTAAAAGGACAGGTATCGGAAGCGTTGAGCCAATACGATAAAGCGATCGAGGCCTATTCCAACTATGCGCAACTGCCAGTTGGGGACAGCCGTCGTGAAGCAACCCTTTCCGACATCGACACACTCCTCTCGCGCATTGCCACTAAAGGAGATTTGCAACGGCTTTTGGAAGTGGTGGATGAACCCACCACTCGCGCAAAAATATTGGCCCGATTAAGGGATCAAGAATCGGTAGCGGTAACCCACCTTCCTGAATCGGCGATTCCCTCCCCCTCAACTATCGATATCCCAGTGAAACGATTGAGCCCTCGGGTAGCAAAAAACAATTCCGGCCGGATCGGAATTGGGGTGGTTCTCCCCCTCACGGGGAAACTCAGCTCCTTTGGAAAGCGCGCCTTAAACTCTGTGCTCCTCGCAGCCGGCACTTTTAATGAAGGACAAGATAGTGGCATCGATATCCATGTCGCAGATACGGCGTCGAGTCCATTGATTGCTGCCGGAGCGACTGAATCTCTCATCAATGATCAAAATGTGGCTGCCATTCTTGGACCTTTTAGCGTCAAGGAAGCTTCTGCCGTCGCAGAAGTAGCAGAACAAAATGGGGTGATTAACTTTTCTCTGAGCCCCCGCGAAGGACTTTCGGAAAAGCCGGGGCTTATCTACCAAAATGCCCTCACTCCACGGATTCAGATGGAACGCCTCGCTCAATTTGCCGTCCAACAAAAAGGGTTTAAGCGGTTTGCAATCCTGGCACCCAATGACAACCTGGGAAAAGATCTCACGGAGCAATTTTGGAATGGAGTGGAGAAGATGGGGGCCAAGGTGGTCGCCTTCCACAGCTACTCTCCGACGGACAATGATTTCCAGATATTGATCAAAGAGCTCGTTGGCCTGGCCGATTTTAAATACCGAAAGTTGGAATGGACAAAACTGAATGAATTTGTAGAGGAACAGCAGAAGAAAACCGGACGAAACCCTAAAGCACGACTTTCACCTATTATTGACTTCGACGCCCTTTTTATCGCTGACGGCCCCAAAAATGCGGCACAACTCGCGGCGAGCCTGGCCTATTTTGATGTGAATGGGATTCCGCTACTTGGTACCTCGGAATGGAATACCGATCTTCTTTTTCAAAGAGGTGGGAGGTATGTGGAAGGCGCCCTGTTTCCTGGAGGCTTTAATCTCCAATCGAAAGATCCCCAGCAACGCAAGTTTATCCGCGCTCATGTGGACAATTTAGGGAGCAATCCCGATCTCTTAGCGGCGCAATCCTTTGAGGCGGCGCTTCTACTGATGCTCGCCGCTCGTGAAACCGGCGGAGACAGCAATGAAATGGGCCGGTGGTTGAGCGGTCTTACCAATTTCAGTTCTCCCATTGGTAAGGTGAGCTTTGAAGGCGGAAGAATTGCGCGCAGAGAAATGCCCATCTATCAAATTAACGCACAAGGTCAAACTGTAGAGCAATAGACTGTCAGTACCTGATGCTTTATTTGATCCACAATCCCTGAGCTGTTACTATTATATGAAGGACACCATGTCCTGACCTATCTTTACTCAGTATTCATAGTCAGTATCAAGTACGAACTTTCGGGGGAATCCATGAAGAAGAAGGATTTGGAAAAGTTTGCGCTGCGACTCAAAGAAGAGAAAGCAAAGATCCTTAACCACACAGAAAAGATCAAGCAGGATGACCTCACGCTGAGTCAAGATGACCTTGCCGATGAAGTCGATTTAGCCTCTTCTGAATTGAATCAAAGCTTATCCATCAGGTTACGAGATAGGGAGAGACTCCTTCTCAATAAAATTGAAAATGCCCTCGCAAAAATAGAAGAAGGCACTTTTGGTATCTGTGATGCTTGTGAAGAGCCCATCGAAGTGAAAAGGCTAGAGGCCCGTCCGGTCGCCGATCTTTGCATCCGCTGCAAGGAAGCCCAAGAGCTGCAAGAGAAGGTCTACGCTTAATACCCACACTCTGTCATTACTTCGGAAAGAACGCGATTGCCACGTCACTCGCTGCGCTCGTTCCTCGCAATGACAAAAGAGCTTTCATTGCGAGGCCCACGTATGTGGGCCGCAGCAATCTCGTAGCAAAATTGTGGTAAGCTTTTCTGGTGAAAGCAAAGCTTGCCCTGCTACTTTTCTCCTTCTTCTTCGTTCTTCTTGTTTCAGAAGTAATCGTTCGCTGGCTGGATCTTCCCCCCCGTCCATTTAGTTCCTTGAATGTTGGTTCCTATGTCCTTTCGGAAAACCCGATCCTGCAGTATGAATATCGACCCGATCACCAGGCTACCGATTCTAGTTTCGATGAATCCCACCGAGGATTCCAGACCAATTCGATGGGATTGAGGGATCGGGAATATTCCATTTCAAAACCTGCGAAAACATTTCGCATCTTGGTGCTGGGAGATTCGATTACAGCGGGGAATGGAATTTCGAATCTTCATAAAATCTATTCGAAAGTATTGGAACAAAACTTACAAAAACATTATTCCAATAAAAAAATTGAAGTCCTGAACTTTGGAGTTGGCGGATACCATACGCTTCAAGAGATCGAGCTCCTTCGGGTAAAAGGGCTGCAATACCAACCTGATCTGATCGTTATCGGTTTCTGTCTGAACGATTTTTTTCCCAATTCCGATGGAGGGGTCGTTCGTAGGCTCCAGGCTAATTTAGGACCGAAAGAAGCGGGCTTAATGCAAAGCAGTGCCGGCCTTTTAAAATATTCTCGCCTCGCATTTTTTGTTTACCATCGAACTCAAAGCCTTTTTCCAAAATCCCCAGAGAAACAGGTACGGGAGCCAGATCCCGTTCCAGAGGGACTAGTGCTTCTCTCACGTCTGCAGAAGCAGTATCGCTTTCAGGTTTTTTTCTTTGTCGTGCCGGCTTTTTTCGATGATTTTTCGAAATATCCCTTTAAACCAGTGCATGAGAAGTTAAAAAAGGAGATCGATCGGTTTCCTACTTTTCAGTTGGTGGATCTGACCGCATCCTTTTCTAAGATTTCAAAAGATGGCAGGCAATTTACTTGGGATGGAGTTCATCCCAATGAGTGGGGTCACGCCCTGATGGCCAATTTTATCGAGCAGTCGATTGCTCCAAGTATTTTGCAATCAAGTTCGCCGTGAATTCAGCCCCGCGCGGAGAGAGGTGTCCTTCATCCCGAAAATAAAGGTCTCCATTTTTCGATTCCGATAAAAATTCGGCATGGGGGTCCAGGCAGTGGAGTTGATGTTGCTCGCATCGCTCCTTAAAACTTTGTTGAGGAGCAAAAAGATCTTTTTGAGCTAATTGGATCTGGGCCATTTCTGGAAGGAAAAAGAGCAGGAGCCGAGTGTCTTTTTTTTCTGCTTTGGCGTTGAGTCGATTTAAAAATTGAAACGCTAAATCCCATTGAGAATGAAGAGCTGAGATGTTTTGATAGGCTTCTATTCCAAACTTATCTAAAAGTTCTAATCCTCGATAAGAGGTTTTAAATAATGAAAGAGGATGAAGAAAAAAAGAATTCAATTGATTTAAGTTAGCTTGGTAGATTTTTTGATGAAGCGCCCTATAATTGGTTTCATACTGCTCACTTCCATCGGTATAAGCAGTAAGTGGCCCTTCAGGCATCGGTTCGAAAGTGGTTCCGTGATCGGGAGCCTCTGAAACCCTTTCGAGCTGTTTGAAATCGACTCGATTATTGACGATCTTAAACCGGGGTTTTGGCAAATCGTATGCCATTTTTTCATTCAGAAAGAGTAGGTCATTGGTAAAAAAGATGAGCACTATCCAAGGGGCTTGGAATTTTTCAAGTGCATCCATGCCGATAATAAATTCCTGATCGGTGGAATAGCCCCCAACTCCAAAGTTATAGACATATCCGCCCAGTTTTTTTGACAGCTGTTGGCTGATGGTCTCTTTATCGCTGAGAAAATGTCCAGCAACAAAAGAATCGCCTAATAAAATGGCTTTGCCACTTAGGGGGAGTTCAGAGGGTGAATTTCGAAAGCCATATTTATCGGTGAAATAGAGAGGACGTTCCTGTTCTCCTGGTTTACGCGCGATCACGGTGAGATTGGGACGCATCTTCCATCCCAATCGGGCATCAGGAATACAGGCCCCTTTTGCAAAACTGATTCGTCCTAGCGAGAAGGCCTTTGGCGGCCTGATCTGAAAATAGGGAATAAGATAGAGGCCAATTAAAAAAAGAATCCCACTGGTCGCTATGGAAAATAGGACCAGCAGGAATTTGCGTTTCACAACAAGTCTTATTGCAAATCAACAATCTTGTTCACTGCTTCTCCATTCATGGAACGGACATGAAGCAGGTAGTTTCCGGTTAAACCGTTTTGGAGTTCTCCTTGCCAGCTATAGCGAGTTTTATTGGGTTTGCAATCTCGTTTGCCGCCAATTCGTTCTGCAATCGGTTGTACGATGATCAATTCAGGGTAGTAATGGATGTGGACGATTTTTAAACGAGTGCAACGATCGGAGAAGGATCCCGTCAAGTGCAATTTGCATTTCTTGCTTTCAGTGGAGTTGGCCACCTCTTTTTGGACCACATAGGCATCTCCAATAGGAGCATAGAGGAAGTCATCAGCTTCTAATTTGGAGGAACGGGTTACCTGCAACTTGCCTACGACCTCACCCGAGGTTTTATCGTTAAGGGTATAATTTCCTTCTCGGAGAATTCCCAATTCCACCACTTTCGCGAAGGGAACTAAAGTGGGGATGCAGACCCCTGGATATTGCAACACTTTCTGTTCGAGGGTCACACTGTTATCTGTGTAACTTACCGAGGCGCTAGCTTGGTCGAGTTTATAACAGGTGTTGGGCAACACCCCTGAAACCACGACCTGGATGCGATCGTTATCATCGAAGCCAATCGGGACATAACTCTTTTCTATTTTAATAACCTGGGATGCTGGACTGTCTGCAAATGCGGCTAATGCCAATAAAAGCGAACTCAAAATTAAAATCTTCATGCTGGTTTCCCTTCTTTTAAATGCTTTGGGATCCCACAAATAGGCGATAGGGAGAGAGGTGAAAAGCCGCAATGCGTTAACGTATTCGACAGGTGATCTGTTCTCAGCCTGTTTTTGAGCCGACTTTAGAAAAATTAGCGTTGTTATTTTTGGGAATGGTCTTTGCTTCTTAATTCAGAAGGGAGGGGCGATGAAAAATTACAAGTGGTTACTCTTTGTCATGATTGTGATTTTTGGGGGGATCTTGTATTGGAAATCCCCATCCTCTGTTTTAGTTCCAGCGCCTTTAACTAACGTGCCTCACGTTGACCCTGGAAAATCGGTGGTCGAATTTCTCGCAGCTCCTATTCCGCTCCCGCGCGTTAAAAATAAAGCGGGCGACGGTTGTGAGCAGCGATGGAACCGAATCGCTAAGATCGATCTGAATGAATATAGTTCGGTCGATCCAAAGGAACCCGGTCTTATGCATTTAGATAGGGCTTTGGATCTCATCGCCCACCTAGAACAGATTGAAAATGAAAACCCCTGTGCAGTGAGAAAAGAGGATCCCAAGCCTTACCATGAGTTCTCCCAACTTTTTAAATCCTGTAGAATTGTTAAAAAGCTGGGGCTCGGAAAGGCCACGGAATTGGGAGAAAAAAAAGATATGCTCTCGCCTTTCAACAACACCTGGGTTCGATCGACTCCCTTGGACAAATGCTTAGCCCACTTTACGCTTTTAAGACAGGAAATCTCACTGGCTGCTAGCAAAGATATTCCTATTTCCCAAATCAATGACGTGCCGACTTTAATGAATCGTTTTTTCTCTGTGGGCAAGAATCACACCGATGAGATAGACACATTGGTCGCGATCGCAGAACGAATGCAGGAGTTGGAGCCAGAAAATGTAGCTGTTGCTTCGATTGCTGTCCAGGTGGCCTATGCCGCCTTTCAAAAGGAAAGAAAGCTGTCTGGCGTTCAGAGCTCCGAAAAGTTCGAGAAAGCTTTTGAGATATTGGAGCAATTATCTCCCGGGGATCTTTTCTTGAGCCAATATAAACTCCAATATGATCTCGATCGAGAAGAGATCACCGATGTGCAACTGCTTACAGAATCATTAGAACCCCAAGATAGCACGCGCAACCTAGCCGATTATTATCGAGCCCAAGTGGCCTATCGAAATGGAGAAATCGATTTAATGAAGCGTTTGCTTTCTCGAATCACTCAATCTAAACAGGGAGATTTAAAGGCCGAGGCCTATATTGCGCTTAAACGGATGGAGAGAGAACCGGCCTTTGACACGAAGGATCGCCCTCTTTTTCCTGGGCCAGGAGTCATTTTAGTGAATCAATTTGTGGTGACTCAACCCAATGGAATGAGCACCGTCCATGGAATGACAGGGTTTTCCCTTATTGAGGATAAGTTTATGCAGATGGTTCACGATTATTATTCAAATGATTTCGATAACCTATTTAGATAAAAAAATAGCTCCTTGAACAATCAAGGAGCTATTTTAATTTTTATTTATTCTGCTGCTTTTTCAGCATCGATCAGAATGTCTATCCGACGATTGCTTGCACGGCCCGTTTTCGTAGCGTTGGAGGCGAGGGGGGCACTCGATCCTCTGCCGACCGCCTGAATTTTCTCCCCTACCACGGTATTATTAGAAAGAAGGTATTGTTTAACCATCTCGGCTCTATTTTGAGAGAGGGTCATGTTCTTTTCCTCACTTCCAGTGGAATCGCTATGTCCCTCGACGGCCACTTCACTGCCTTCGAAAGATCGCAGGGCTTGAGACACCTTAGCAAGCAATGGAAAATTAGATTGCTCAATATGGGTTCCCCCGACTGGGAATTGAATGGCTTTTAAGCGGATAATCACTCTCGAGCCTTCACGTAAGACATCGGCTTCACCGGGTTTGAACATTTCCCGGACTTGTGCAATGCGGTTTTCTAGTTGAATCGCTCCCTGATTCTTTTTGAGTTGCTCCGATAGCTCACGAGACTCTCCTCGCAAACCGGTGACTTTCATCTCGGTTTCAAGGGCGATATCTTCGGGCTTTTTATCTGAGACTGCCTTTGCATCTCGGGTGGTTTTCAAAGCGCGATTGGCATAAGTAACCGCTTCATTCTCAAGCTTTTGGACCTCTGCCGTATTGTTGGGGTTCTCTCGGATATAATTTTCGGCCCGTTCGAGGGTCTCTTCCGCGAAGGCGAGAGATTTAGGGGCGTAGTCATCCGCATCCTCATCTTTTGCGAGATCGATGGTAGCTTTTGCTTGATCGAGTTTTGCTGATTCCACTGTCGATTTTCCGGCGCAGCCAATGATGGCTCCCAAAATAAAGAGTAACAAAATAGAACAAAGTTGTTTTGGGTAGGTTAATTTCATAAGCATCTCCTTAAAATCCGGATCCGTGAGTTGGATTCGGGTTAAATTTAAATTTCTTAGGAGGAGTTTTGCACAAGCTGTGCCAATTAGGGGAAGGTAAAGGCAGGACAACCTACCCCTACGCATTTCAACGCAATCCTTTGTAGTGAATAAGGAGGATGCGAAGCTCCACCATACATCGTGTCCCCCAAGATTGGGCTTTTGAGCAAGGCTAATTGGGCGCGAATTTGGTGGGTTCGGCCCGTGATCGGTTTTACCGTTACTTTAAAGAAAGAATCTTCGGGTTCTACCTTTTCAATCTCAAGGACACATTCCAACCCATTTGGGATCGGTGCTTCAGAAATTTTCTTAGGGGCCCGTTCCGAATTCTCCATAAAATGGGTAAAAATTCCCAGAGGCGGGGAATTTTGGGTAAGGGCCTGGTAAGTTTTGGTCACCCTTTTTTCACTGAGCCATCGGTTAAAAGTGGCTTGGAAGGCCTTGGTCTTGGCGAGCACAATGACCCCTTCCACCGAAACATCGAGCCGCTGAGTCACAAATAAAGGGGTTCTGGTCTGGAGGCGCATCTGCTCAAGGAGGTTTTCAATCGCGTTGTCCAAAGCGGCATGGGTGGGAACGCCAAAGGGTTTGTTCACGATTAGGTATTCTTTTGTCTCTTTTAAGATGCGGGATTTCCAATCGATATGGGCCACTTCGTATCGTTTGGGTTGCGTATGGATTCGTAAATAGTCTTTGGGTTGGAGAGAGAGATCCTGAAAGATCCGTCGTTTATTCAAGTAGATAGCGCCTAATCGGAAGAGCTCAGAGGCGCTCGTTTCAGGGAGGTGAAAATGGTGACTTAAAACCGAGCCCACCGACTCTGTTTTTTTGGAGATATAATGTCCGACCCGTGAATGCATTGGGGGCGCATATTGCCATAGATAACGCTACATCTACACCCTTATTTTTCATGAAGAATGCATTCCTTTTTTTCACATTCGACGGAAAATTGTTCCCTCCCCGTTAGGTTAGGCGCTGGACAACCATCCATTAAATTTAATGTTTGCCGGCACCATTCACGGTATGCCTGGATGTGCAGCTTGCTTATCGCTTGTGGCCCAATACAGGTGGATTTTTCTAAACTACAGTCTTCAGTGGAGTTGCAGGCCGACCATTCGGGATGAGTTTGTCTCCATTGATCGAAGACTTTTAGCTCCATTGAACATTTACCATTTTTGCAGATGGCGTTACGAAATGGTTTTTGCCGATTGAGAGGGCAGTCCATCGCAGCTGTTTGCCTCTGAGCCCATCTCTTAAAGTCACTCAGGTATTTTTGATTGATAGCCCCTGGCTTTCCACAGACCCCTAACTCGATCGAGCAGTCGCTGTTAGCGGTGCAAGCATACCACTCGGTTTCACCATTTGGCATTTGGGCGAAAGTTGGCAATGAGAAAAGCGCTAGGACTCCTATGTAGATTTTAAATTTGAAAGCATTCATGAGGTTAATACCCTTTCTCCAATTTGATTTCGGTCACGTTTACATTTCTTTTTTGAAGTTCACTTAAGAATTGTTGGAGGTGGAATTGAGTGGGCTGGTAGTGCCCACTTTTTCGGTTTACTAGCACCATCTTTCCTTTGTGCACAATAAACTCCCCTGCTGCTGCAACCGGAAGTCCACAAAAGAAACTGCTGTGACGGAAGATGGAGTTTCCTATATCCGGTTCTGGATGGCTGTTGGAGGTGGCGTAGATTCTGCCGTCTGCGGTCATCACGAATCTAGCCAATTTCCCCTTCAATTGATCGGTATCCAAGAGCTGTCCTTGATGGGTGCGTAAGAGTCCTTTGCTATCGACATGGACCTCAAAATCATCCACTTGGTCTTTTAAGAGCAGGTATCGAGCTCGCTGCTTCTCCTCATGTTGTTGAAGGTCATTCATAAGACCTACATGTTCTGCATTGTAGCGGGCTCCCATGGGAATCACATAGTATCCCTCCCTGCGGCGTGCCAAGGTGTTTTGCAGCTTCGCAATCTCCTGTTCTGCATGATGCAGTTTGTTTTGATAACTATCTACCACCCCCACCAGGGATCGTGCTTTCCCGGCAGGAGGGTTGAGCAGGAGCTGCCGATGGGTCTCCTGTGCTATTGCAATCTGGTGAATAAGTTCGGAAGACGGACGATTATCGGTTTTCCAGACATTGAAAGTAATGAGACGACATAGAAACTGCGGAACGGTAATAGCAGGCAGAGACGAGGCAGTCAGGAGTGTGGCTGCCAAAATAAAGATTCTCAATCCCGACATTTTATTTAATTATATCAAGGAACGAATTTGATGCTCCTTACGCTCATGACATAGAATTCAGGATTTTCCAAGTTGGGTTCACAAAATGCTCCCACCACATATCCAGTGATTCCCAAACTCTCTTCAAAACTCGAGTTGGGCTCATTAAATCGATAATCGACTTCCTCTTCACACCTTTCAGCGGTTAGGCCGATGTTTTTCACCGTGAGCGTATCCATTTTGACCGGTTTGAGAGCAGTTCCTTCAAAAATAAATTCAAGAACCTTTTCAGTGACAAGAACTGGAACTCCGGGAAAGTAATGGTAGTACCGTTGCGCCACTTTTAGCTTCGGTGAAGAAGAGGAAAAGGTCAGGACAATTTTTCTTCCTTCTAGCTCGTCAACAGGTTGAAGGATGCAATCGCCTTTCACTTCGACACCAAGAATGATTGAAAGTCGGTTGGCCATTCGATCCACTCGAGTAATACAACTCTCCATATGGGAGTTATCTAAAGGGGTTAATACCGCAAAGGAATAGTTTTCTTGAGCCTTTAATTGAAGAGAGATTGCCAGGATCAGAAATAGCAGTTTCATGAATTCTCCGAGTGGGTTGTTGTTGCGAAAAAGATTAGAGTGGAGAAATTCCCAATGCACGTCCCTGTGAGTTATGGGGGGAGGGGGAACTACAAGCCAGGGAGTAGTTTCTGGCCCTCTTTGTGGCTCACAAACCCCGACTTACTGCTTTTTTCTAAAATAATTTGTGTTAATCTCATCGACTTATGCTGTCTAAACCCATGAGAAGCCGTATCATTGGGATGGGGTCTTATGTGCCCCCCCTAGTTGTGACTAACCAGGATTTGACTCGGATGATGGACACCACCGATGAGTGGATTGTCCAGCGCACTGGGATTAAGGAACGTCATTGGGTTGATCCCAAGGTAGGAATGGCCTCCTCTGAGCTGGGCTTGTATGCTGCGGAAAAGGCGATCCAAAGTGCGGGGATTAAAAAAGAGGAAATTGATCTCATTATTTTTGCCACCACCACACCGGATCATCAGTTCCCTGGAAATGGCTGTTTTTTGCAAACCCGTTTGGGACTCAACCTCATTCCTACATTGGATATTCGTCAGGCCTGCACCGGTTTTATCTATTCCATTTCCATCGCCGATCAGTTCATTCGGACTGGACAATACCGAACAATTTTAGTGGTGGGAGGAGAAAGCCAATCTCCCGGGCTCGATAAGACCACTCAAGGTCGAGACATTGGGGTTATTTTTGGAGATGGGGCGGGGGCGGCAGTCATCCGAGGATTCGAAGTCAATTCTCCCGAAAAAGATTCCTATATCTATTCCACCCACTTGCACACCGACGGGAGTGGGGCCTGTGAACTTTGGGCGCCGGGTCCGGGGACTGGACTCGGCAAGCCAGTCTGGCTGAATGAGCAGATGATCCAAGAGGGGCTTTGCGTCGTTAAGATGAACGGTAAAAAAGTTTTTATGGCCGCGGTGAAACGGATGTCGGAAACGGTGATGGAGTGTCTGCAGGCGAATGGGAAAACGCTGGATGACGTCGATCTCTTTTTCTTCCACCAGGCCAATTTACGGATCAATGAAGCGGTCGCCGATCAGCTCCGCCTGCCCCGTGAAAAAGTTTTCAACACCATTCACAAATATGGCAATACTACGGCAGCCACTATTCCGCTTGGAATGTCCGATGCTATCGACGAGAAAATACTGAAACCGGGAATGTTGGTAGTGCTTGCCGCATTTGGCAGCGGCTACTCCTGGGGTTCCTCTCTTTTGCGCTACTGATCTTTTTTGTTACCAGAAACATAACGCAGTCTGCTGACATTATGCGCTAGATTCGCTATGTCATTCTCAATACGAGGAGGCTGCATGATTGGGGAAAGAATTCACCATCCTATTTTATTTTTATGTTTATCTCTGTTTTTGTCTTTAGGAGGGAGCTCTGTTTTTGCTTCCCAAAACCTTTGTAAGAAACTCTTGCATCCCGTAAACCAGGCAGAGTACGCCTGGCGAAAAAATTTCACGCATGACCTTTCTGGAGAGGCCTGGATTACAGATGCCGTCCGTGAAAAACAGATCCAGGACAGCATTAAAAATATGACCGATGAACATAACGGCGTCTTTGCGGGACATCCTGATACCCCGCCGATGGTTCTCATTCCGGTCGCCGGCACTAAAATAACGTTCACCCAAAAATGGCAAGAATATTCCCCCATGGTGGCAAAGGTAACAGGGGCTTCGGATGGTGTCCTGCGAGTGACCGTTTTATTGCCTGTTTCTGCCCATACAGGACTGGCCGATGCGACAAGATGGGCTGCATCAGACACCTATTCACTCTCGATTAAATATGGGAATGGGGCTGAGACAACGATAGTGAAAGACGCTAAATCGCTCGGAATGATCACCACCCACGAAGTGGAGATTCCTTTGAAGGAAGGCCAACCCGTCACTCTCTTTTACTATCGAAGTGGGAGCGGTGGTCCTGGCGGGTATTCCGGCGGACGCATTCTCGAGATGACTTGGGATAAAAAAGATCCCGATGTCACGCCCACGGATCACTCAAAACCTTTTTGGATCTAATTAAAATCAGTTTGGGAGGTATTTCATGAAATTCGCAATCCAATTCAAACACTTTACTCTGGGATTTTGGGGACTCGCGCTTCTTTTGGTAGCTCAGCAGTATGCGCTGGCCAATAGTCCTAACCCCAGCGGTTATGGTCAAATGACCCCATGGGTCGAGCCTATTCCTGGCGGCGCAAAACTCACCGCGAAGTTTCATCACTACACGACTGGGAATCCGGTTTCGTTGAGTCTGCTGGCGATTGTGACCGATCCCGTTGGAGGAAACAAGCTAATCGAACTGAAAAGAATCGACGATAGTTACACCCATAGCGCGACCGATTACAATACCGAGCGTTCGATCGAACTCATCTATGCCGATGTAAACGCAGAGCTAAAAAAAAATGCTCCTAATTTAAATCTGCAGATTGGCCCCGGAACGGAAGTTTTTTTATATGCCCGTTGGATGTTCGTGGGGGGTGATATGTATACCAACAATCAGACCATTAACAATCGATGGAATCATCAGTGGGGAGGAATCAGCCGGAATGGAAAGGTTGTTTTACCCGTGCCCTTGCATGGAACATCGGTGGGTGGGGCTAATTCCAACGCGAGTGTAAGCAGTGTCTTTACCCCCGGAGGAATTACGACAGCACTGGATGTAGCAAACTCCATTAGTGCCAGCTTGGCCAGTCGCTATCCCGGCCTCACTCCAAGCAAAACGATCGGGAGTCGTTTTGAAAACGAGCTGAAACTCCATGTCGATCTCAATGATATCTCGCGGATAGAAAATTATCTCAGGAATCTCGCTCAAAACCCTACGCAAGTAGAGATTCTTTTCGGTAAAGGTTGGCAGTTAACGGAAGATCGCACTTACGTGGGCCAACCCATGGTCGATGTCTATCTCGACAATCAAAAGAATGATGGGTTTAAGATTGGAATGGCGTTGCGATTCAGATCGGGAAAGGGGATCACGAGTTTGAATTACAAGCCGAATGATGGGCAGTATATGGGCGGAGCCGTCACTGCAAGAATTGAATATCAAGTGGAAGGGGTCACTCAGGTCCAGCATTTTCAGGTTTTCATGGATAGCTTTGACCCGATGAACCCGCTCCAGCTGATACGCGATAAGATACCTGGAGCTGTTCCTTCCGATTTCACCATTCAGAAATTGAATTTGACCGATGAAAGACTGAAGTTTCATTTGAAAGCGCCCACAGGGGATGAGGTCGAGTTCTCTCTGGATCATGTCAAGTCGAGCGAGATTGATGGGAAAGGACAGATGATAGGGCCTACCGCGGAATTTGGGCAGTTGGAAGTCGAGGTCAATCACTTGGGCGCTAAAGGGAGCGTCAATATCGTCAATCAAGGCAACAGCCAAGCTTACATTTCGGAAAGCACTACTCTCCATGGGACACAACTTATCCAATACCTTTCTCAACTAAATAGTAAGGCCACTCTTGCAGGAGAATTGCCGCCGCAATTCCATGGTGAACTCGATTTTGCATCGAATAGTCCGATCCGAACTGCAAACGCGCAAAATTTCAAGTTGGCTTATGATGTTTTTGACAAAGTGAGAGATGCACTTTTTCCCAATAACACCTGGATTTCATCGGGTCAGAAAGCGGCGCTGAGCGCGGCTGCTTTAGGTATGGTGGAGGCTGAAGACTACGCACCTTCTGTCAAGCAGATGCTTCGGGAACATCTCAAGGACAACAGCGCCACTCCTCAGCAGATGAAGGCTTGCTTGGGTTTGTTGGTGAAAGTGTCCAATCCGGGAGTTTAGGTGATGGTGGATAACATTCTTTGAGAAAAAACCGGTTACTGCGGGGGCAGTAACCGGCCAATAGGAAAATAACATGGGTTACTTGGGGGTTAAAAAATGGGTGTTTATAATAAAGCTAAGCGATTAGCAGCATTTACCATTGCTGCTTTTGTATTACTCGCATTTGATTTCAATTCACTTCCGGATGGGTATCAACCGGGTTCGCCGAATGTACCATCGGCGGCTTATGGATCGGCCTTTGGGGAAACAGGCAACAATTATCAGAACATTCTGGATCGCATGGAACTCAAGATTCACGGCCTTGCCAAAATGAGCAAGGAAGATGAGATCCGTCAATCGGAAGCGGTCTACTATCTTGAGCACCTGCTGATTGGGATTCAGCTGCAGTTGGCGCGGGAAAAAACCGATCAATTTACGCAATTTGAACGGGAAGCTCTTTTCTTTCGAAGCGTGAGGCTTTACCAGCAATTGCGCTTCCATGGAGAGCGGCTTTTTGAACATATGATCCGCTACATCGATGTGGCTCTGCCCGGAAAAACCGGAGTACAAGATCGTAAAGATAATCCAGCTGATCTCGATTCTGAATATGCCGCCAACTTTAGATCGGACAAACCGATGACCGATGATGAAAGAAAAGAGGCTTACGATAAAAAGCTGAAAGAATTCCTGGATGGGGGCGGTAAATTTTCTGAGCTCGCCGTTTTAACGAAGGAATGGGCCCAGTCGAAATCGGGAGTGATTCAGGTGGAATATGCCGAACGCAAGAAGGGAGAGATCTGGATTACCGAAGGAAAAGCGGGCCATGTTCTATTGGCCGAAGGAAAACGGGTTCTTTCAGCGGGGCAGATCTTAATTGTTAAATCGGAGACCGGAGAGACTGTGATGGTGGTGGTTTCGAATGCGTCTGGAAACTACAAACCGGATCTCTTAAGTGCCCAGCTTGTAGCGGAACGGATTTCGGAGATTTTAAATGTTCCCATGGATTCGATCCTTCTCACCGAAGGGGAACCCTTGAGTCAACAGACCATGAAGGTGATTTGGAAGGGACGAGGAACCAATCCCGATGATGTGAAGGAAGAATTAAAGGCAATTGAAGCCAAAGGAAAGCAACTGCTGCAAGCAGGTATCTCTGGGATGAATAGTCCAGGCCCCGTCAATTGTGGGGGGATTTTAAAGGCCGCGGCTCAGTAATACCGTTATCAGTTCTGTGTGAGCGTCAGGAATTGATCGGAAAAGAAGATCTTATAGTTCTGCTTCTCCATCATCTTTTGAAAGAAAGGTTTTAGGAAAACGGTTTCTAAAAAGGAACTGAGATTTTTGGGAGGAACTGAATCATTCACTCCCATGATTCCTTTGTATTCTAAAGATCCTTTTGCGGTGAGTTGAAAGAGCACTTGGCAGGGAACTTCAACTCCCGGATCACTGGATCGGGAAACGGAGTGAATGGTCATTTGAAGGCTAATGAGAACCTGATTTTTCTCTACTAAAAAGGAGGGATTTAACTTATCGATGTGGGGTTTAACGATACCTATCTCGCGCGGGTCCCATTTTTGTTTCGTGATCGACTCTAATAGGATTGCAATCCCTTCCTGCTCCAATTTATTTTTAGGGCGGTATTCGGCCTGATCGGGGTTTTGCTTCGACCAAGATTGAATCAACAACTTTAATCCGGCTTCATTCACACTCATTGCCAGTTTCACCCGAGGAGGCAATGCGATCTCTGGATTTTCATTCGCACCGATTACCATTTGAGAGAAAAGATAACTGTTGGGTTTTAAAAAAAGTTGTCCATTTAGCCTCTCATCTTTTCCCAAGAAGATAGGAGCTAGGCTAGATTTGAACTCTTTTTGAAGTTGCTTTAAAAATTCTCCATTATCAAGCTCAGTTTTTAATCCCTTGCGTAATTCTTGATAGAGCTCTCCTCGTTTACGTTCAATCAATTGATCGACAATCGCTTGAGCGATTCCACCCACGTTTTGGATCCGGATGTCAAAATTTCTGGTAAGCACTTCATCGGGGAGAGTATCATCAATCGATTTCTTCAAGTTTTTCTTTAATTGATCTTCATTGGGCCAGGAAAGTTCCGAGTCCCCTGTTTCGCTCCCTTTTACTCCAAATCCGATTTGTGTGGGCAAGGCAAAAATGAGCTTAAAATCACCTTTTTTTTCAGCGATCACCTTTGGGTCATGAAAGGTCTTAAGCGGGAGTTTTACCTCTTTATAAATGACCTCAGCGCGGGCTTTAGGGAAGATGAGATTGTGTCCACTGATTACGGGCTTTCCGAAATTGTAAATCACCGTTTTATCAGAGAACTTTTCATCCTTGGAAATTTCCGGCAATTCGAGAGTGCGTTGAGAAACCACAATCACAGGCGAATTTTCAGCCTGGAGTAAAAGATTGAATAAGAGGCAGAGGGAAAGCATGAACCGGGGAATATACCCTGAAGTGCAATTGGCACAAGACTGCAAAAATTGTCACTGATTGAGAGGTTAAGGATGAATGACGAAGCCGACGCCGAAGAGCAGCGTTCCTTCTATAATAGGTTGGAATTGGCGGGGTTCATTCGAGTTGCCGATATAGGTTAAAGAATCGAAACGGTTGGTGAATTCTTTCGGGATGAGGATGGTCCAATGGAAAACGCCATAGAGATCTTGGTTTCGATCGGTTGAGGTAATGAGGGCGCCACTGTTCCCACTCTTAAACGTCTCACTGCACTCATCTATAAAGACGTGGAGGTTTTCACTGGCCTGCGAGGTGACGGGGATCGTCACCGGATTGTTTTTATGGCCCATTAAGTGGGGGAAGGTTTGAGAAGCGAGGCATTGTTTAGGGCGAAATTGGATGGGCGTACCGAGATCAAATCCCCACACCGTCACCCTTTGCGCCTGGACCGGACGTTGTCCTTTGATCGATTTTAGAGGTTGAAACTGCCCTTCAAGGGATGGCCATTGGAAAGCGGTCTCACTCGAAATTTCCGCCATGGCCATGTCATCCGAATTTGGATTCCCTATAAAGGTAAATTTTTCGAGAGAGCTAATTTTGCGAATGCCCTGGTGGTCAAAAAAGATCAGGGTGTAATCGGTGGCTTTAAAGGCTTTGCTTTTAGAGAGGCAATGGCTGCTGGTGAGTACTTTTCCTGTTTGAAAATGGGAAACGGTGCAAAAGGTGGCTTGAGCGTCTTTAGGGATCTTTAAGATCAATCCAAAAGGGCTTCCTTCCGAGAAAGGGCCTTGCACGGCAACATTGGAAGCGAGTTGGGTCCGTTTTTCAAGATCGGCTGGGACTTCTTTGCTTTCGGGGGAATCAAGATGAGCAACGGTATTGGAGTTGGAACAGCTGGCAAGCAGCAAAAGAACAAAAAATAGGCTCGTGATTCCCTTCCTCTCCATGCCCCCTTTATAATCCCAATCTCTATAAAAGGGCCATCTTTTTATACCACTCTGCGGCAGAGGTGAGGGCTGGTTGCAATTCAACGGTTGCTTTCCAGCCTGCGGCCCGCTCAAAGGCTTGGGCGGAGGCGACCCAACGGTTAGGCCAGAGCTCGGCGATGCGGTTTTTGCTGAGGTTTGGAATGCGGGTGGAGAGGGTTTGCGATCGGTGAATGAGTTTGCCCACTCCACCGATCATGAACTGAGGAATGCCTAAAGTGATTCCTATTTTTCCTAACACGAGAGCAGCGGTTCCAATGAGTTCTCGATCGGTGATGATTCGAGGGTGGTTTACAAAATAAAGTCCTGAAGGAGAGACAAGGGCTTTGTCGATCGCAGAAGTTAAATCGGAAACGCCTATAAAACTGTAGAATTTTTCTGCTGTACCGGGCTTCAGACGGATCGGAAATTTCGCCATTTGGAAAAGAGGCAATGTGGCAGTATCTCGAGCTCCTAACACCATTGGAGGTCGAAGAATAGTAATGGGTAAATTTGAGAATTGCTCTTTCAGGGATTGTTCCATCTGCAGTTTCGATTTGCCATAGATGGTGACGGGGTTAGTAAGGGAGAGTTCTGTTTTTTCATTTTCTTCCCGTTGGCAGGGACCTGCGGCAGTAGCGGAGGAAAGGATCACAATTTTTTCCGTGGCGGTAAGTTGGGGAAGGAGGCTACGTGTGCCTGCAACATGGACATCAAAATAGTCCGATTCCTTCAGGCTGCTTAAGATACCTGCCATGTGGACGACATGGTTGAAGGTTTCCTTAGGCAGTTTCCATTGAGGGGCTTCGGTTTGTATTGGGATTACCCAACCGGGAATTTCGTTGATGCCTTCAAAGGCAAGTTGTTCTTTGAGTTTAAGGAGGTTTCGAACGGTGAGAAAAATTTTATCGTAGTGTCTGTTTTGAATCTGTTCTAGTAAGTAGTTGCGCCCGACAAATCCGGTGGCGCCGGTAATGAGTAGATTCATAGATCGGTTTCAAAAATTCCGTAGGTCTTGTATTTTTCTCCGCCCATGATTGTAATGGCTCGGATCAATTCTTCATTGTTCTCCTCGACCCATGAGAGTTCCCCCCCGATATACTTTTTTCTCCCTTTTATCAAATTATCGTAATAGAAAAGCGCGCCCAATCCTTTATTTCTATATTCCGGAGAAACCCCGAGGGCTGTGAGGCGCCCCTCTTTGGGGTGAGTTGTCTTAAGCAGCCATAGAAACTTCAGAATTCTTAACAACCCTTTTTGATCCTTTGCCTTCCACAGGAGTTCGTTGATGTTGGGGATGGCAAGCGCGTAACCGACCGCGACGCCATCTTTCTCCGCAATCATGACCATCTCCGGATTTACAATCGCTTTGAGATCGGCCGCAGCAAATTGAAGATCCTCGATAGTAATCGGAATGAATCCCCAGTTGCGATCGAGCGATTCATTGTAAAGCTTCTCGATGATTTTAAGTTCTGAATCCAGTCGCTTCATGTTGATGGGACGGACGATGATACCGGTGGATTTCTCCACTCTCTTTGCAATCTTTTCAATCCGAGCGGGGGCTTCGGTCGCGGCCGAGATATAATAAGCGAAAAGTTCCCGTACTTTGATCAATCCAAGTCCTGCATAGATATCGAGGTAATAGGCGGGATTAAAGGGCATCATCACGAAAGGGATCGTCTCAAAGTTATTCAACAGGAGTCCGCATTCGTCATTGATGGTAAGGCTATAGGGTCCACGGATTTTAATGCAACCCATTTGCTTTAAATATTTCTGGGCTTCCGCAAAGAGCGCCTTGGCCACTTCAAGGTCATCGATAAAATCGAAAAAGCCAAAAAAACCGACTTTGTCGTGATAGCGCGTTTCATGTTCGCGGTTGAAGTAGGCGCAGATGCGTCCGACCGGTTGGTTGTCTCGATAGGCAATCAGCGGGAAAAATTTTCCATGCTTGGCAAAGGGGGCTTTGGGATGGAAAAGTTTGGCGATACTTCCGGGAAACGGCGGAACAAAAAACCGATTCTTATGGTGCAGCTGCTCCGGCACCCTCTCGAATTGTTTCAACTGGCTTTTGCTCTCGCACAAGGAAATCGTAACGGCCATTTTTGCTCCTAACACTACCCTCTCCTGAATAGGCCGCATCGCTAAAAATAGCGAGCTCTTTTCCAATCCGTTCGCAGGTCTCTAAAACGTAATTCAGTTCGTCTTCCGTGTGAGTGGCCATGTAGCTGGTCCTCACAATCGCTTCACCATAGCGAACGGCAGGATATACCGCAGGTGTGGTGAAGATGCCAGCTTCAAACAATTTCTGGCAGAAGAGGAATGCTTTCATCTCACTGCCAATCAATAAGGGAACAATGGGGCTCTGAGTGGTTCCGATCCGGAACCCAATCGACTTAAATCCTTCTTGCATTTTACGAGTGTTTTTCCAGAGTTGTTCTCTCAGTTGAGGTTCACTGCGCATAATTTGCAGGGCTTTGTAAACTCCACCCACCACCGCAGGAGCCAGAGATGCCGTAAACATAAAGCAACGACATTTGTGCTTGAAGTAGTCGATGACATAGTGAGGAGCGGCGATAAAGCCTCCCATCGATCCCAAAGATTTAGAGAAGGTTCCCATGATGATGTCGGTCTCATCATTCAAACCGAAATGATGGGCTACTCCCTCACCATTCGGACCATAGACTCCTAATGAATGGGCTTCATCGACGTAAATTCGGGCGCCATATTCACGGGCCGCCTTGACCATCTCCGGAAGATTCACCAGATCTCCGGACATGCTGAAAACGCCATCCACGATCAATAATTTTCCGCCCTCGGCAGGCAGTCGAGAAAGCCGTTTTCTTAAGGCGGCAGGATCATTGTGTGCAAAAGGAACGGTTTTGGCGCGCGAGGCCCGGCAACCATCAATAATGCTGGCGTGGTTTTCACGATCACAGAGAATGAAATCCCCGTCTTCTAGTAGTGTTGTGAGACTTCCTTCATTGGCAAAAAATCCGGTGGAGAAAAGAAGGACCGCTTCTTTCTTTAAAAAACTGGCAAGCTCTCCTTCGAGCTTTTCATGGAGATCGATATTTCCATTTAAGCAGCGGGAGCCGGTGCAGCCCAATCCATATTTGTGAAGGGCATCTTGGGCTGCTTCAATGACACGAGGGTCTTGGGCTAATCCAAGGTAATTATTGGAACCAACCATGATGCGATGCTTGCCGTTGCTGACAACGCCATTGCCTTGGGTCGCCTCAATGGTACGGAAGAACGGATAGACACCGCTACTGCGCGCAATCTGCGCTTCTTTATAGTCCTGACACTTGGTAAAAATATCTTTGGGTTCCATCTCTCTATTATCGATCAATAAAAAATCCAGTCAATTCAATAGGTTAGTAAACAGTATTCGTTTTTTGAACGCCGTTCACTCTTTTTTTGCTATGATGCGCGTTTTCCATTTATGGGAGCCTAAGTGGGAGTCCAAGAACGAAAACAAAGAGAGCGCCTTCGGAGGATGAGCGACATCCTTGAAGCCGCCCGTGCCGTCTTTGAATCGAAAGGGTTTATTAACACAACGCTTCAGGATGTGGCCAAAGAGGCTGAGGTTTCGGTCGGGCTCATTTATCGTTACTTCCTTTCCAAAGAAGATATCTTTGCTGGCTTGGCTCTGAAAGGAGCCCAACAGTTCGATAAAGACATTCAACAGATTATTGCGGCGGCTCAGACTTCTCGTAAGAAACCGCCCTTTGCAGAGGTTCTTGGAGAGATTGCCGATCGTTTTTTCAAGTTTTATGGCCCTTATGGAGAATATTTCGACCTGCTCCTTTATTCCTACAAAGGCAAAAAAGAGGTCCAGATCCGGGGAACCACCCTCACGCGGCTCATGAGTTTGACCCTAACCAGTTTAGATCGCATCAAATGTCTGATGATCGAGTCGAAAGATATTGCCACCGAAAATGAGGATGAGGCGTTGCAGATCGTGTTTCAACTCTGGGCGACGCTCTTAGGATGCCATAAACTTTTTGACAGTTCAGGTCGGGGCCATCTCTTTGCTTTTGATCAGAAAGAGTTTGTCACGGGAATCGTAAAAAATATTGTGGATGGGATTGGGAGCAGAGCGCCTCTATGAAATTATTTTCAGAGATTCCTCCTCAGAAAATTGCGGCAGTCATGACCGACCTCGATGACACGCTTACCGTTCATGGCCATTTTCCCGAAAGTACCTATAAATCTTTATGGGACTTGAAGGAACTTGGCATTGGAAGGGTGATTGTGAGTGGTCGACCGGCCGGATGGGCTGATGCTCTGATGCGCCTTTGGCCGATCGATGCGATGATTTTTGAAAATGGGGCCGGAGTGATGATCCGAGAAGGGGAGAAGGTTGTTTGTCATACTCTTGCTCCGGACACCCAGAAACAGGAACTAGAGACAATTTTTCAAAACTTAAAACAGACCATTCCCCATCTAAGAATGGCTAAGGACCAGCCTTTTCGAAAATTTGATTTTGCTATCGATATCTGTGAAGAGCCTCCTCACCTGACGCCAGAGGAAACCGAATGGTTGATGGGGGAATTGGGAAAAGTTTCGGGAATTACCTATAAGTTGAGTTCTATCCACATCAATTACTGGAAAGGGGATTACAACAAGCAGCAGGCCTGTCTTTATCTGCTGAAATATTTTGGTTGGAAACGGGAAGAGGTTTTTTACGTTGGTGACTCTCCCAATGACGAGCCACTTTTTGAATTTTTTGATCGCACTGTCGGAGTTTCAAACATTCGTCAATACACCGCGCGAATGCAGCACCTACCAAGATTTCTGACGCAGGGAGAGGGCGGCTTCGGTTTTGTGGAATTGGTCAATCATTTTAAAAGTTTTTCTCCCCTTTCTTCCTAAAAAAGTTTGTGATAAAAAATGACTCTTGCAGAGCATTTTGCAAGAGTCATCCTGAGCGCGAGCGAAGGATCTCATCGATAATAATATTTTAAAAAATTTATATATGGGTCAGACACAGCAAGGGGAGTTCAGCATGAAGGTTATTCAGGGCGGGAATCAAATGTCCCTGCTCCGTGAATCGGAGGAAATCATCAAGTTTTTAGAGTTCACGGGGAGAAAAGCGATCCTGAATGAACATGCCGTCAATAACCGTTTGACCGCCTGCCACAATCTTTTTTCGGTGATTAACGAAGAAGAGGACAACATCGATTATATTTTGGGAAATTTGGAAGTTTTGATCAACCGTTTCCGCAATCGCAACAACAATGTCCGGGCTTCCACGTTAAAAGTTTATAAATCGAGGGTGAAAAGCTCGCTCGAAGATTATAAGGCATGGTGTGCCAATCCATTCCAATGGGAACGTTCCGTTTCCGATAAGCAGAAGGCATTCCAAGCTCTCGAATCGAAAAAAGTTAAGAAAGAGAAGGTTAAGGTAGAGGTTCAGGAAAAAGTTGGAGTTGAAGTAGCAGAGGCGATCCAGCAAGCGGGCGAAGCTCCAAAAGCTGTCCATAACTCGTTGAATGAACGCAGAGTGGCTTTTCCGATCCGCGCTGGTTTTACGATCGAGATGACGCTTCCGGCCGATGGCTTATCCTTAAAGGAATTGAAGCGGTTGGGGCTTTTCCTCTATCCTTATTGCAACGATTACGATCACGAAAAATCTCCTTGGGCGTTACTCAACTAAATTTAGTTTTATTACTGATGGCCGGACTTTCAGTTCCGGCCTTTTCTTTAAAACTCACTTCACTGGTCAAAGGACTGCGTCATCCGGTCTATGTCACCACTGCGCCGGGTGAGGCCAATAAACTTTATATTGTCGAGCAGGATGGGAAAGTGCTTACTTTTGAGAAGGGGAAGTTGAGTAGCACTCCTTTTCTCGATATTCAGAAAAAAGTGGTTACCAATTATGAGATGGGGCTCTTCTGCATTGCCTTCCATCCAAAATACCCAAGCAATGGCCGTTATTTTGTAAAATACACAGCGCAGATTCCCAATCAGAATGTAAAAACGATTGTGGCGGAATACCAACGGGGAGAAAAAGAGGAAAAGCGCCTGCTCGAAGTGGACCAGCTTTCCACCAATCACAGCGGCGGACAGTTGGCCTTTGATAAGCAAGGGCTTCTTTATATTGGTACGGGGGACGGAGGCAGCCAAGGAGACCCCGAAAACCGCGGGCAAAATCTGAAGAGCCTTTCCAGCAAGATGTTGCGGTTGGATGTGGATAAGAAAGGGAAAGCAGCTCCTGAAATTTTTGCCTGGGGACTGAGAAATCCCTGGAGGTTTAGTTTTGATCGGGAGACCGGAGTGTTGGTTGCCGGCGATGTGGGTCAAGATGTGTGGGAGGAGATCAATATTATCGAGCAGGGAAAAAACTATGGCTGGAGTTTAAAAGAAGGGAAGCATTGTTACCGGCCTGCGAAAGACTGCGATCCAAAGGGTGAGACGATTGATCCCATTTTTGAATATCCCCATAGTGAAGGGATCTCGATTACCGGTGGCTATGTTTACCGGGGCAAGGCTATTCCGTCTCTTAATGGGGTATATATTTATGGTGATTTTAACTCGGGAAAGATCTGGGGGCTGACCTATGATTTTTCTGGTAAGCAGGTAATTAAGAATGAATTGCTACTTAAAACAGGACTTCCTATTTCCTCATTTGGGGAGGATGAAGCAGGAGAGATTTTGGTGGTTTCGCATGCAGGAGGAGTCTTTAGGTTAGTCCCTTAGATTAAGGAGAAATGAATGACATTTCGGTGGTTGTTGTTTTTGTTCGCAATCGGGTGGCATTGTTATGGAAATGATACGACAATAGCCGATTTTGAGAGCAGGTGTTTTGAAAGGAATCTCTATTATCGTTCCACCTGGGGCAAGGCAACTTGGCCAAAACTGAGAGAGGTCTTGAGAGCCAGCAAAACTCCCGAGGATGCTGATAAGACACTCGAACAGCATGAGGACTTTTCGCGATTTTATAGTTCTTATGTTTTGATGAGCAACAGTGAAAGCTCCGTAGCCTCAGCAGTGGATCCCAAGCATCCCCGCCGAATTTTGTTTGAGGATGGAATTATCTTTGCGAGAACCTGCGCGCGAGATCCTAAATTAGCTGCTATCAATCAGATATTTGAAGTCATTCATTATGATTTTAAAGAGAAGAATTTTTTATTTCGTCAGGTTGACACTCGAAAAACGCCACCGGAAGTCTTAGAAAATCCCAAAAATTGTAAAAGTTGCCACGGGGATCCCCCACGTCCCATTTGGTCGAGCTATCGAAATTGGCCGGGAGCGATCAATGACTCCGAAAGTTATGCAGCCGGAAGTAAGAGGGATTTAGATCCATTGAAATACTCTAAGGAAATGGGGGTTAAATATGAGTACTTTGCGAATCGAGCGGAAGCAAACGGGAAGCGTCTGCTCACCAGTTCCCTTAAGAACTTAAAAGGCACTCAGTGGGTAGGGGCCGAAAATACCTTTCACTTCGGGATGTATGTAAACGCGCTTAACTTCGACCGCATGGCTCATCAGATGATGGCAATAGACAGCGGGAAATACCGATTTGCGATTATAGGCGCGTTACACAAATGCCCGAAGCTGGAGGAGTTTTTACCCGAAGAAGAGCGGAAGCGAGGAGATCTCTCCTCCGACCGCCTGACTTCACTCCAGAAAGACACTAAAAATGTGGTTGAACAGATCGCCGATGCCAAAGACAAGTTAGTCGAGAAATATGGAGGTAGTGTAGATAAGAGCATCCATTACCGTCCGGAGCTCCAGGATGTTCCCCGTGTTTCGGCTTTGCGTTGGCTGCTAGAGAAGAAAGGTTTCGATATCGGAAATTATTCCACCGATATCGCCCAGGATGTGGGTTTGAAAGGATATGGGTTTCATATTGACGGTGGAGATGACGGGGGCATCGCACAATTGGCGTGCTATCTGCTTCCAGAGGTCGCGGCCGGCGATAGCGATCTCAAGAAAGTCATGTTGCCCAAAACTTCCAAGGAAGTGGCCTGCGACATCCTTAAGAAAAAGAGTCTCGATGCGTTTAACCTAGTGCTCGAGCCGGCGCCCCGGCCTCGAGAGAAGAAATCCTCGGGTCAGGGTCGGGTGCATGAATAAAGTGAATCTTTAACCCGTCGCTGCTTTCATCAAGACAGCATCGCAAGTTGTGTGACGCTCTTTAACCCAAATCATGAGTGTTTCTTCCTCTTTGGGTAGCTCCTTCAAAGGATAGGACTCGGGGACCAGGGGGAGAGCCTCCTTCCCTGACAAGCCACTTTGCAAATCGGTCAGGCTTTTTGGAATGGCAACCCCCTTTTTAACCAGTTCCTTTTGCGCCTTATTTATCAATTCCAGAGAAGGAGCGTTTCGGAACCAAAAGATAAAGCGGGTCCAATGGAGGTAGCGTTCTTTTCCTAACGCTGATTGGACACCTGAATATTTGGTGAGGGTGTCGAACCATTTTCGAATAAACCTAAGAAGTTGTCGGCGATTCTGGAGTGCGGTCACCAACTGTTCTGCCGATTCGGCATCGGTAATTTCGATTTTAGATGGAAAGGTCATCTCCACGAGATCGCTCCAACGTTGGATAAAACATCTCGATAGCACTCGTCTTCCTACCAGGAAGCCTGCGCCTACAACCGCCATTCCAACATAAACTTGGGTGGTGATATCAAAGCCCATGAGGACGCCGAATTTGAGTACGTCCATCGCTCCATCAATTCCCATGTTGAGCCACCACAATCGATTCGTCAGTTTCACGCATTCTGCGGTTCCGGTTCGGATTTTTGAAAATTGCTCACGTAGGTTATTTGCTAAAGGTGTAGGAAGATCGGTTGCCTCTTTTTCCAATTTGGTGAGGACTTCGATCGCTTCAGTATAGTATTCCGATTTTGTTTTATCAGCGAGTTCCTTGAGGTGATTTCCCCAGGCAAGCTGAAGGCTATGCGGCATCTGCAGGGTTAAGAGCTCAATGTTGTCATTGAGGGTCGCCCTCAACTTGCCCAATCGATCATTTTTCCCTGCCAGGGCTTGGGCAATTGGAATTTTGGCGAGTGAACCTAGTGCCGATGTTTTGACGGCTGTTAGCATTTCCTCTACCCCTGCTCCGTGGTGGAGAGCATAAAGAATGGCAAAGTTGGCCACAATGGAGTCGAGGAATTGGCTAAAGAATGTCCATATAAAGGATTTTTCCACTCGACCGGTGCGGTGGCTGTAGTTTCTTACCAGGCTATGGCGATCATTCCCGGCATCTTTGAAGTAGGTGAAGAAAAAACGGGCAGCGGCTGCGGTTGCGACTCCCGCTAAGATGAAAACATCCGGAGAATCCTTAAATTTTTGAAACATGCGGGCACCGGCAATAATGCCCGTCATCACTGCAAAACCCATTGCCGTTTTAATGGCGCTCCAATGACGGGGACGGGCGATTCCCGTCTTTTGATTGGTGTAGGGATAGATAAAAGCGCCCAGTCCACGGGTGACTTTATTATCTTTGAGGAAACTCAACAGACCTTGGGCGAGTTCCGCGGTGACATATTTCTTGAGTTGCGGATGTTCGGCACTGGCCTCTTTTAATTGTAGAAGAAGATCCGATTCCTGTTGGGCCTCCGAAATTCTGGCCTGTTTGGGGGGCCAGAGCTCTTCCCAGGGGGAGTCCCACCGATCCACTCGGCCTTGTCCGTTTTCGCCAACTCGAATCCCAGCTCTGACCAAGTCGAGAGCCACTTTATCCACCCACCAAGGAACATCACTTCCGTAAAACTGTAAGTAGATTTGGAGGTGGGAGACCGGGATTTTGCGTTCTTTCGCAATCTGTTTGACTTGGGCGATTAGTGCTTCGGTATAGAGCCGAGCCTCTTCTGAGGTGGTAGGCGCTGCATATTGAGTCCCAACTATCTCGGCTTCTATCTCAGAGGTCTCTTCCGTATCATCTGCAATGACCGCAATAGAAAGGAATAACCCTAAGAAACAGAGCAGTTGCCAGAATCTTCTGATGTCCAATAAATGTGACATGTTGCGTTACTTGGTTCTAGCCTGCCAGCTGAAATTGAAAAAGTCAGGGTTTAATTCAGAGTTTGTTTGTGTTCTTTTTTGTTAAAAAAACAAATAAATGAGAAGGATTGGGACAAAAAGAAGCGTCCATTTGAGTAGATTCCGCTTCCAGGAGGACGAAGGTGGAGTGAGTTTTCCTTTTTTAAGGATTCCCAATACCGATTGCCAAACGGGGTCGGCCCCGAGTTCATTGGCGAAATATTGTTGAATATTCAAGAGTTGCCAATTTACATCGGAGGGATAGGGCAAGTTTTTACGGTTCGTGAGGATGACCGGGATTTCAGTCCCAAGGCGATGGATCATCTGGGTCGCGGTTACACTGTTGATTTGTGAATCCAGCAGGAGCAGGTCAAATTCCCGGACATTGGGCAAAAAATCGAGGTCTTCCGCACGGGTGCAAACCACCACCTCGACCTGGGCAATCTGGGCATATTGCTCAATTCGCTTGGTAAAGTCGGCGTCGCTATCAATGTGAAGAATGCGCCATTTTCCTTTGCGGCTCGAGCGTTTTTTTAGGTCACTATTTGTACCTCTGGCCGAGCCGGTTGAAGGAGTTGAAATGGGCTTTGCTGTGTTCCCCATGCCTTCTAAAACGTCAGAAATGGGGAATTAGTTAAGCAGAAAAGCGTGGAGATTATTCCTTATTTATTACTTGTTTGCACCCTTTTCGATTTCGATTTTGCAGGTTTGGGAGAGTTCGGCTTTGTGTTCCTTTAAGCAGGGGCCAATCTTTTCGTGTTCCTCTTTCGTATGATTACAGAACTTAATCGCATCATCTTTACAGGCCTCTTTCAGCGCTTTGGTGTGCTCTTTTTTTTGGGTGCGTCGGGCTTTACACTCCGCGGAGAGCTGTGCTTCATGCTCCTTCAGGCACTTGACGATGCGACCCTCCCCAGGCTCTACCCCTTTGCAGAACTTTTCCTGATCGGCTTTGCAGCCCCCCTTTCCCTCCGATCTCGAGCCTTTTTCTTTGGCAAATAGGGAAGTGCAAAGGATAAAGAGAACAAATAGGGTGATTTTCATGCGTATATCCTACCACAGGTGCTTGAAATCAGCCTGCTTTTGTGCCAGATTGGGTCCCTTATTGAGGAGAGCCAAGGAGAGATAGATGAAAGCAGACATTCACCCAGAATATTATGAAACCACTATCCGGTGTGCCTGTGGGAATGAGTTTGCCACCCGCGCGACTAAAAAGGACATCCGGGTTGAAATCTGCTCCAACTGCCACCCTCTTTTTACCGGTAAGCAGAAGTTGATGGATACCGAAGGGCGTGTCGAGCGGTTCATGAAGAAGTACGGCAACAAACGTACTTATTAATCCGCGTTGCATGAATGTTTGGCAAATTAGATGAAGTCGAGGCCCATTTTCGTGAGATAGAATCTCAACTCACCTCTCCCGAGACGGTTGCCAATCAAGTTCAATTTCAAAAATTAAGCAAAGAGCATAGTAACCTACAGCCATTAGTCACGGCCTATCGAGAGTATCGGAACCTCAAAAGTCAGTACGAACAAAATTTGCAAATCATTGCAGAAGAGTCGGGTGAATTGA
The DNA here is from genome assembly GCA_964604555.1 of uncultured Pseudobdellovibrionaceae bacterium. Lineage (GTDB taxonomy): Bacteria > Bdellovibrionota > FAC87 > UBA2466 > UBA2466 > CAZRZK01. Next base: position 76,172 of record CAZRZK010000010.1, read on the forward strand.
AAGAGATGGCCCTTGAGGAGAATAAAGGGTTGGAAACGGAACTGGCTACACTTGAAAAAAAGCTGAAGGTTCTGCTACTGCCGAAAGATCCCAATGATGACAAAAATATTTTATTAGAAATTCGCGCGGGGGCGGGCGGCGATGAAGCGGGAATTTTTGCGGGCGATCTTTTTAAGATGTATTCGAAATATGCCGAGAAGCGGGGCTGGGGTGTGGAGTTGATGTCTGTGAGTGATAATGCGGTCGGCGGTTTCAAAGAGGTGATCTGTTCGATCCATGGCGATAAAGTTTATAGTTTCTTAAAACGGGAGAGCGGCGTGCATCGGGTGCAACGGGTGCCTAAGACCGAAACGCAGGGACGAGTCCATACGAGTACGGTGACGGTGGCAGTGCTTCCGGAAGCGGAGGATGTTGAGATCAATATCGATCCGAATGAACTTCGCATCGACGTGTTTCGCAGTTCAGGCCCCGGTGGGCAGAGCGTGAACACAACCGATTCGGCGGTTCGGGTGACCCATATTCCTTCGGGGTTGGTGGTGGTTTGCCGAGATGAAAAATCACAACATAAAAACAAAGCGAAGGCCCTGAAGGTTTTAAAAACCCGTCTACTCGACATGAAAGAGCAGGAACAACACAATAAGATTGCGGCGGAACGGCTCAGTCAGGTGGGAACAGGGGATCGCAGTGAAAAGATCCGAACTTATAATTTTCCGCAGGGGAGGGTGACCGATCATCGAATCGGTGCCACTATTCATACGATAGATGCCTTTATGGCGGGGGACATCGATCCTTTGTTAGACCAGATTTCTGCTTACTATGAGGCGCTCGCTCTCAAAGGGCAGTCATGACTCCTCGGGAATTTATCAAGAAGACGGTGGATGAATTGCCATGTTATGGTTTGGAATATTCCGATCCGGTTCAGCATACTGAGTTGATGGTCCGTTCCTTTCTAAATTGGTCCTATACCGAACTTTATCAACGTCAGGATGAGGTGCTTTCTGAACATGAAATTGAGTTTTTAGAAAAAGGAATCGCAAGCAGAATTGAAGGGACCCCACTGCAATACCTCACCGGTGTTTCCCATTTCTGGAAAGATGCTTTTCGAGTGGGGCCTGGGGTTTTAATTCCGCGTCCAGAAACCGAACTGCTGGTGGAAAAGATCATCGAGCTTCCTCTTTCAGGGGATGCCAAAATTGCGGAACTAGGGGCAGGGACAGGCGCGATTGGGATTTCGGTATTAAAAGAAAAGCCACAATTGCGATGGATTGGTTACGAAAAAAGTGATGAAGCTTACCAATTTCTAAAAGGAAACCTTTCGGATCATGATGGGATGGGGAAGAGGTTTATTCCAATCTTAGGGGATTTTTTTGAAAAGGCTCCGTTTCTAGCTCCTTTTGATGTGATTGTCGCAAATCCGCCTTATATTCCGTCTCGTGAAATAGGCTTCCTTTCCAAAGAAGTGCGGAAGGAGCCTCGTTTAGCCTTGGATGGCGGGGTTGATGGATTCCACTTTCTGGAGAGATTGATCGATCTTTCAAGTTCGGCGTTGAAGCTGAAGGGGTGGTTGATTTGTGAATTTGGAAATGGGCAGGAGATAAAGTTGAAAGAGCTGCTTTCCCAACATTCTTTTTCGTTTCAGTTCTTCGATGATCTGAATGGAGTCTGCCGAATCTTTGTAGCCCAAAAGGAATCTCCATGGACTCGTTAGTCATTAAAGGGCCAGCCTCTTTAAAAGGCGAAGTCACTATCAGTGGATCTAAAAATACGGTTCTTCCTTTGCTTTTTGCGGGGCTTGTTTTTGATGAACCGTTCTCTTTTTCAAATGTTCCTCGACTTTGGGATGTAGAGACCACTCTCCAGCTATTGAAATCGATGGGTACTGAGAGTCAGTGGAATAAAGAAGAAGGAACGCTGACATTGGTTCCCAAAATTACTATGCCCGTGGCCGAATATGAATGGGTAAAAAAAATGCGAGCCGGTATTTTGGCGTTGGGGCCACTGATTGCTAAAACAGGAGAGGCGAAGGTAAGCTTGCCCGGGGGATGCGCAATTGGAGCGCGGCCGGTGAATTTTCACCTCGATGCCCTTAAAAAAATGGGGGCGGAGATAGCGGTTGAAAACGGCTATATTCACGCTAAGGCTCCGAAGGGATTGAAAGCTGCGGTCATCGATTTTCCTGAGGTTACGGTAACCGGGACCGAAAATTTAATGATTGCCGCTCTTTTTGCAAAAGGGACGACCCATCTTAAAAACGCCGCTCAAGAGCCAGAGGTCACTCATCTTGCTGAGTTTTTAAAAAGTTGTGGGGCGAAAATCGATGGGATCGGAAGCGGCCATTTGGTGATTGAAGGCGGGGCCATTCAAGCGCCTCGTTCTAAAGTGGCGGTTCCTCCCGATCGCATTGAAACCGGGACTTGGATTGCGATTGCGGTGACCACTCGTTCGCCGTTGCGATTAAAATCGGTAAATCCGGGCGAGTTAACAGAGGTTTTAGACATCTATCGCAAGATGGGGGTGGGGTTTGAAACCACTTCGAATGAAATTCAGGTGATTCCTTCAGAGGTATATAAACCGGTAGAATTAGAGACCGCGCCTTATCCGGGTTTTCCAACCGATATGCAGGCCCAACTATTGGTTAGTTGTTGTTTTGCGCAAGGCACCAGTCGGATCCGAGAGAAGATTTTCGAGAATCGGTTTATGCATGTCGCGGAGTTGCGTCGAATGGGAGCGCAAATTGAAATTGAAGGAAACTGTGCCGTCGTCAAGGGTGGTACCTCATTGCAGGGCGCACCGATCATGGCAACCGATTTGAGGGCGAGTGCTTGCTTAGTGGTCGCAGCATTGGCTGCTCAAGGCACCACTACTATTAGTCGAATCTATCACCTGGATCGAGGGTATCAAAAATTGGATCAAAAATTGAAAAGATTGGGGGCTGACATTACCCGCCTATCCGGAGTATGATTTAATCTTTAATGGGTTGAATTAAGGGGGACTCTTCATGCTTCGTCGATTATTTCTATCATTTTTATTTCTCACGTTCTGCGCTTCCGCACTTTTTGGAGCAGAGGTGCCAGGCGGTTTGGTTCGTACCAGTGACACCATTAAAGTAAACACGGCAGAATTTTTAATGAGTCCGGTGGTATTGCTCTCTCCGGCGGCGGCCTATTTGGCCACCGAATTAAGGTTACAAGCCAATGAAGATGCCACTTTAGGAGCTGGGTTTGGGGCAGGAGAGGTCGGTTTTAATGTGGGTGCAAACGGAATGTGGCACCTTTTCCCAGATAATGCGGAACAACCGGGTGTGAGTTTCTTGGGGGGACTTTATTTCAATCGGTTACGTCCTGATAGTTTTCTCGTGCTGAAATTTGTGCCGATGATCAGTAAATCGGTAAAGGTGGATTGGGGGAAGTTAACTCCTTATGCCGGGTTCCATTTTTCACCTTCGTTTAGGTTGAATGAAGCAGCTAACGAAGTTTCACTAAAGACCTCGATGGGCTGTGCCTTCGCCGTGAAGTCGATGAATGGCATCCGTCTCTGGACCGAAGTGGGCTTAGGGCTTGCCAATAGCCAACATGAAGTGATTGCCGGCTTAACGTACCCGCTGGGTAGCTTTTAATACTGGCGTTCCGAATCCCTGAATCTGGGGAGCGAAGAAAAGCTCCCCAAGTGAAGGTTCATACCAGGTATTTTCTGCTTTTAATTCCTCAACAGGGAAATTGAAAACCTGCTTACGGGTAGCTCGGTTGAGCTGGATCCAATCGATTCCACTTTCTGAGTAGCTAATATAAGAAGGAATCGGTGTATGGAGGAAGATCGGCATGTTTTTCACCGAATAATAGCGGCATTGGATTTCGGGAGACTGCCAAAGAAGGTTGGTGTCCTCTCCGCCAATATATACGGCAGTGGAATTGGCTTTTTCATATCGAGCAACTGCTTTGATCTCAATGGGCATGTCGATTTCTAAGATCTGCTTTTCTTCGCGTTCACAGGTGGTGACATCCAATGAATTGACCTCTATCCGGCTTCCATTTCGTCTTTCCTTGTAGGTGTAATAGAAAAGTTGGGGGAACTCGTGCCCTTGAGCCAGTTGTACTCGCCCGAGACGGCAGAGGGGATAAAAACTTCCCCCTTCCACATCTACTTTACCTACCCAGAGACGTTGATTCGATTCAGCAACAATGTAGGCGAAATGGTCGTTCCAAAAAATAAATCGGCTTTCTCCAAATATCGGAATGTATTTCTTCATACCTGTGGCGAGATTAAAATAACTTTTTCCATCTTCACTCGCGAGGTAGCCACACTTGGGAGCAACATGAGCCCATTTTCCTTCGAGCTTTCCCAAGGAATGGGATTGGCCATTGCTCAAATCGAGCTGAGTGGCGTCTCCTAGAGCATCTTGCACGAATAAGCTATTTCCAGAGAGGCCGAAAATATTTTGGATAGGTTCTTTCGGTTGTAAAAGGGGCTTTGAAAGATTCCCAGGGCTGACAATGAGGGGATGCGGGCCTCCTTCTCTAGGGCATTCCGCAACAATAGTGGCGAATAATGGCCACGTGATCAGACTACAGACCCAAACGTGAAACCGAATCATGCTTTCCAACCTTGCTTTCTTTTTTATGAGCTAGTTTCTGACTGATTCCTTTAAGAGAGATCTCAATCGATCGGAAGCGCTTTCCTTCGATCCAGCCGAGTACTTCTTCATAATGTGCTCGCGCCGATTCAATCTCCCCTTTATCAATTAAGGCCTCAGTTAAGCTCAGTTTTGCAGATACTCTAATGTACCAATCTCTAGGAAGAGTATGTTGAGAGAGCAGTCGTTGGTAAATAGAAATAGCTTTATTTTTTTTGCCGCTACGGGCCAGTAAAATCGCTTCCCATATCTTCTTCAATGGAAGAAGATCGGGTTCCTGTTCTGTGTTGATGCCTCGAATCATTTCCTCGCATTTTTTGAAATTTTTTTCGAAGCGATCATAGTAATTGGCAAGAAACATCCGAGTACGCGAATGTAATTTTTGGGATTCTGCGTCATCTAAGATTTTTTGGAACAGAATTTTTGAGGCTTCAAACTTTTCTTGGTAGTAATAGACGACAGCGAGCGTATAGGTGATCCATCCTTGGTTGTTTTTTCGCTCCCATTTTTCCAGCGGTTTTTCGTAAAATTCGAGCTCTCGCTTTTTTCCCAGCTCCACCAAAATCCGCACATAACGGGAAATGTGGTCCGCATGCTCAGGTAAGACCTCAAAAGGAAGGCGGTCGAAAAATCGTCGATAAATATGATAGGAACGCGTTAAATCCCAAGCATAATAAGCCTCTGTGGCTTGCAAAAGGAGATCTTGTGATATCGTTTCCATGTGGGGCAGAAGGCTTGGAAGCAATTAGCGTAACACAATCGGGCGGGACACTGCAAAGGCCAACCTTTTCTTCGAACACTGTTATGTCGATTTTACGTCAAGGTTTATGGAGTTGGAACGGTCACCTTCAGCATCGGACGGCTGAACTCGGTGCTAGGCGTGACATAGAGACCTTTACCATCATCGGTTAAGGCGACATCGCGGTCGGTAATGGAAACAATTTCCCTTTCGTATTCAGAACCAATGCCTTGGCTCAAGCCCACCTTTTGTTGCTTGTCGAGATGGATGTATACCAGCCCTTGTTCCTGAGAATAGGTGAGGGCGATGGGAAGATTGCGGTTCGGAATCATCGGTTTCAATTGATTCACGTTAAAGTAGCGACAACCGGTTTTGGAATCCCAAAGAAGGTTCATGGTGGGATGGACCACTTGCGCGGCAAAGGCGCCAGTAAAGGGGAATACCTCTACGCTTTTAACTGGCCCTTCGATGGGACGCGTATAAACCTTGATTGGTTTCAATTTGCAGGCGCCACCGATATCCATTGAAAAAACCGAGAGGCGAGTGCGTTGTTCTTCATCCTGCCAGTGGCGATAAAAATAGATGTAGGGGAAACTGTGGCCATTCGCCAAGGTGTAGTGCTCTCCTTGAGGCAGTTTTAAGGTGTCGCATACGCGGTATGCGCTTGAATCGCCAATTCGGTATTCATAAACGGAAATATATTGGTTGTTTTTCTCGTCGAGCCGCATCGAAAGGCTATAGAGGCCATATCGATTGAGAGTCAAAGGCACCTTATCAAAGAAGAGGTGCCGAAAAGGTCGAGCTTCTAATTTGTAGTGGTACCAGCGATTGGTACGGGTGTCATAAACCGAAGGGGAGGCTTCACTGGCTAAATAGCGTTCCATGGGATCTTTCACCCGTGCGAGCGGTTGGTTGCTATGAGCGAAAGCATAGTTTTCTGAGCCCGTCTTCAATTGAAGGATATCTCCGGAGGCATTCCGGTAGATGATTTTGCCGATATTTTCCCAGAGTAAGAACTCTTTCACATCCCCTTTGACCTGAAGATAATTCGCTTCACTCGTGAAGCTGGTAGAAATATCTTCTAGGGGTTTGGGGCCGCCACCTTCTCCGCCGCAGCGGGTTTCAATATCGGCGAAAGTCACAGAGGAAATGAGTAATAAGTAAAAAAATAGTCTATTCATGGAGTTCTTTCTCGAGTTTGAGTCCCCGCTTAGATAATTCTGATTGTATGGCGTTCAATTGCCGTTGAATAGTTCTAAAATGCCGACCTTCAAACATCTGATGGAGCTGACTAAATTGGGCATTCGCTTCAGGAATATTTCCTAAACTGATTAAGCACGAAACCAGGAGGTCTTTAGCACAGAAGTAGCCATACCAATCCTCTTTCACATCGATTTTATTTTCTACTTGTTTAAGCCGCTCATAAGCAGCTAGTACGCTTCCTTGTCTTTTTAAAATATAGGCTTTCCAAATCTCGACTAATAGCATCATGTGTTTATCATCACCAGGCGCTATGGAATCGATGAGGCATTTACAAGAAGCTAAATCATCATGCTCTTCATAATAATCAGCGAGCCACATCTTAGCCTTGTTATCTAGACTCCGCCCCAGGGATTGTTTTTGAAGGTTTTGAAAGAGTTGAAAGCACTCTTTCCATTTAGGAGGGTCCTGATAACGATAAACTACGGCGAGAGCAAAGGCGATTTCGGGTGATTTTGATCTTGAGAACCACTTCTCGAGTTCGCTCAAATAGAATTTGAGCTCAAAGTCTTTGCCGAGCTCGAGCAAAATGCGTACGAACATTCCCATGTTCTCGGCATGTTCTTTTTCTGGCTTAAAAGGGATCCGATCGAAGTAGCGACGGAAGCAATGGTACGCCTCAGCGAGTCGCCATTCATAAAAAAGTCGTTTCCCTTCCTCCAGTGACTGGAAAGGATCGGTTTTCATAGAGTCGGGTAAATTAAAAAGGTGGTACCTAATTAGTATATCACACCCTTGTAGATGCAATACCAGATTGAATCCAACCGTTACAAATCGTTCCAAAAAAAGAGTGCCGGCGTGTCAAGTCCTTGATATGATGTTGGCAATTCTCAGTCATCTTTTCAGATCGGCGTCGCACGTAATAATTTAACCGGCTTTTTCACACATTGTACTAACACTAAGGGGGAACTTTATGGCCCAAATGAGGCTATTCGTTTTCTTGGGAGTGGTAACATCTGTGTTATTTGCACACGGTGTAACGTCTCAAGATCGTCGTCATTTCGTAACGGCAGAGGCTAAAAATAAACTGGAACGGGATCGGATCGCGCAGACAGGGGTCGCGATCGATGGAGTCCTTTCCGATTCAGTCACTTTTTTAGCCAATGACAAGGAATTGGCTCTTTTGAAACAAAAAGAGGTCCGTTTCTCGACAGTAGAATTATCAAAGGCCCGGCGGGATTTTCCGACGGAAGATGCCTCATTTCATAATTATGCGGAAATGATGGCGGATCTGAAACAGATAGAAAAAGAAAATTCGGGGATAGCTAAAATAGAAACGATCGGTAAATCTCTCGAAGGGCGCGAGATTAAGGCGATCCGCATTTCTTCTCATCCCTGGAAAGACACGCTGCCGACGATTGTTTTCATGGGATGTCACCATGCTCGGGAACATTTAAGCGTGGAGGTCCCGCTTAAGTTGGCCCAGCATTTAACCCAGAACTACACTCGCGACAGTCGGGTGCAGGAGTTGATCGATTCACGTGAAATCTGGATCATTCCGATGGTCAATCCAGATGGTGCTGAGTATGACATCAGCAGTGGGTCTCAATATAAATGGTGGAGGAAGAATCGTCGGAAAAACAGCAATGGCACTTACGGCGTGGATCTGAACCGGAATTATGGTGGCTCTGCCTTCGCGGGTCCGGGGAGCAGTAATGATCCCTCTTCCGACACCTATCATGGTCCTTCCGCATTTTCGGAGCCTGAGACTCAGGTGGTTCGAGATTTCGTGAGAGCACGGAAGAAAGCGACGATTCTTTTATCGTTCCATACTTTCAGTGAGCTTATCCTCTGGCCATGGGGGCATACCGATGATGAAATTCCCAATGCGAAAGATCGAGAGGTCTTCGAAAAGATGGGAAAAACAATGGCAAATTGGAATCATTACACCCCGCAGAAAAGCAGTGAGCTTTATCTTGCTTCCGGGGACACCACCGATTGGGCTTATGAGGAGTTGAAGCTTTTTGCCTTCACCTTTGAATTAAGCCCCGATTCAATGTTTGGGGGTGGGTTCTATCCAGGAGCCGAGGCGATCGAGCCGACCTTTAAGGCGAATCTCGAGCCGGCATTGTACTTAATTGAACATGCCGCCGATCCTTATGCGGTCTTGAACGAATAGCATTTAAAATCCCCGCCCTGTCTTAGAACAGGGCGGGGATTTTTATTTAACTCTGTTTAAAAAGGTTTCAATTTCAGTCTGGACTCTTGAAATCGTTCGGGGCGAGGTCAATTCTCCTGCCAACACATGATCATCGGCTTCAATTTCGGTAATCTGCTTATTTCCTGAAGGCCATTCCAAGAAGGCCTTTCGAATCGCTTCAACATTCACCACCGCATCAGCTGGATTATATAGAAACAGCGTAGGTGTTTGAATGTTTGCATATCTCGTCGATTGCACGAAATGCATCACTGCCACTGAGCTGGCAATGGCATGTAAAGGTCGAGGATTGGTCCAAACGATATTGAGTTCCTCCCATAATTTTTTTTGTTCATCATTGGTCGCTTCCCATCGAATATTTTTCCCTTTGGCGAGACGAGCAAGGAGGTAGAGGGCTCGAGTGTTTAAGCGATTCGCCATGGAGTCTTTGAGTTGGTACAACGGGGAGATTAATATCACTTCAGCAATGTGCTGAGAGTATTCGGGATGATTCGCTAGCCAAGTCGCTAACGCACCTCCCATTGAGGTCCCTACAACATAAACTTTTTTTCCGAGCTCTTTGGCAATGAAAAGCGATTCGATCGCATCGGCAAACCATTCTTCTGGTTTGGCTAATCCCAAATCTTTAAAATTTCGAGTGCCGTGTCCTTTCAATCGAGGGAGGTAGAGGTTCATTTTTAGATTGTTGGCCACCTGCTCAATGACAGGGGACATTTCACGGTTGGAAGCTGAAAAACCATGGAGGTAAAGGAGCACTCCTTCAGTAGGTTGAGGGTTTTCGGAATCGGCCCAGAGGACCTGTTTTCTCAGTCTCTCATCCTTCAGATTGGGGGCGTCTTTTTCCTCTCTTACTTTTAACCAGTGGTTCAAATCGGCTAAGGGGGGTAATTTTTCAACACGGGGACGAATCTGCTTTGGATCGACTTTCACAATAGGCAGAGTTGAATAGTAACCGCTCGCAGCTAAGGCTAGGGCGACGCAAACTGACGTTATCACGGGGTTTCTCCAGAAAAACAGGCTTTTAACTGAAACTAAGGGTTGGATCAACCGCAATTTTGGGCATTCCAAAGCCTCAGATTTGAGGGGTTGCCACCCTCCTATTCCGTAGCTATTAAAATAGGATATGGAACATCAAGAGCTTTGGTACGATACAGTCAGTTCACCCGTTGGGCAGCTTAAGATTGTGGCCTCCGATAAAGGGGTTGCCGGAATTCTCTGGGAAAAGGATGCGGAGGAAGAGTTTTTTCCGCAGGCTTCCATCAAACGCTCTCAAGCTCATGCTTGCGTTCGGGAAGCTAAATCCCAATTAAAGGAATATTTCCAGCGCCGCCGCACTCAATTTCAACTTCCTCTGGATCCGCGGGGAACGTCATTCCAATTAAAAAGTTGGGAAGTTTTGAAAACTATTCCTTATGGTGAAACCATCAGTTATGCCGAGCAGGCAAGAAGGCTTGGGGATGTGAAAAAAGCACGAGCCGTCGGCATGGCGAACGGAAAAAACCCAATTTCGATTATTGTTCCCTGTCATCGAGTGATTGGAAAAAGTGGAAATCTGACGGGCTTCGGTGGTGGTTTGAATGCAAAACAGTTTCTGCTCGAATTGGAAAAGAAAAAGTGAAGTGGCTTAATTACCATCATCTCTATTATTTCCGTACCATTGCGAAGGAAGGAGGGATTGCAAAGGCAGCTCAGAAGTTGAGGCTAGGCCAACCCACCTTAAGCACTCAGCTAAAGCAGCTCGAAGAGACCTTTGAACAACCTCTATTTGAACGGAAAAATAGAACCCTCGTTTTGACTGAAACGGGTAAAATCGCCCTGGAATATGCCGATGATATTTTCGGTTTGGGCAATGAACTTCTCCAGGTATTGGAAGATAAAACCTTTACCGATCGCCAAGATATTAAATTAGGGGTGCTGGATACGATTCCCAAGCATCTCGTACTGGCCTTGACCAATGATGTGCTTCGTAGTGGGAGCTGTACGTTGACCATTTTAGAAGGTCGGGGGGATGAGTTATTACGAGAACTTTTTGCCCATCAGATCGATTTGATGGTTTCCGATTATCCTCCCATTGGAGTGGGGCAAGACCGTACTTTTTCCAAGTCAATAGCTAAAGTCCCTATTGGGATTTTTGCCGCACCTAAATTCAATGAGCTGAAGAAAAAATTTCCGCAATCCTTGAATGGCCAGCCGATGTTGATGCCCACTTCCCATAGCAAGCTTCGACATGATCTGGATCATTACTTCAACGTGAATCGGATCCATCCTCGGCTCGTTGTGGAGACTCAAGATGGAGGGCTGCGTCGATTACTGGGGACTGAGGGGTTGGGCGTCATTCCCATGGCAGAATTTGCCGTTCAGGATCTGGTCGATGAAAAAAAATTGATCAAGCTAGGAACTCTTTCCACGGTCAAGTCGGAGTTTTGGTTGCTTTCTGCAAATCGACGGATTGAAAATCCGATTGCCGCCCGCATGATGCAAGAGTTCACCTATTTGTCTCAATAAGGCCTCGGCCTCGCAATGACAAAGAGGGTTATTCTCCGAATCCTAAAATTCCGATCAATACGCCGCCTGCACACAATTTCGGTTGGGTTGTGGTGCAATGTCTGCCGTCTCGATAATAGCGATAGAGCGGGACTGCCGAAGTACTGGTGGCCGTAATGCGCAGTGAACCCAGCAAGCCATCGACAGTTTGTCCTTCGCAGTTTGCATCGAGCGAAGGGAAGTGAAGGCCTGAGTAGGTTTCATGGCAGCGGTAAAGATTGCGGTATTGATAGATTTCGTCCTGGGTGTTTGAGGCATAGATACGGATGCTTCCGACATGCGCAAAGCCTAGGTGAATGGCTTCATAAGGGGAAAGGGATAAGAGATAGTCGCCTCCAAGATAGGATTCCGAATATTGGATGGAAAGATTGATCGCAGCTGCGGCTATTCGGCGAGCGATTGTGGGGCTATAACTTGCATTTCCTTCGTTGGCCGATACCCGGAATTGGCAGTTTTGCCGACTGCCAAAAATAGGATCCACCAAGAAGTTTCTGCTGCTCTGCCCTTGAGCAATCACTCGATATTCTTTTGCATCACCACAGAGGGCTTCAATTAAAGCGCCCATTTCATGATCGGTTCCCGAGAAGTTCCAAGAGAGCAAGTTTTGTTTGGCATCTAGCTGAGCCATTATGTGAACAGCATAGGCTTTCCCACCCACTTTGGTGGAGAGGGAGCATTGGGTTGCTTGCTGGTTGCAGAGTTGAACCAGGTGATTCGTTACGGAATTTCTGACAACATTCCTGAGTGTAAAGAAATAGGTTTGAATTCCATTGGCGATCCGAAGATTTGCTAGAACCGTTTGGTTCTGGTTTAAAATCCGAATTCGAGAATAGGCGGTTAAACCATCAGGAATTCGAATGGTGATATCGGCTTGGCCAAGACTTGAGTTGTTTCTAAAGCTGTAGCGGATGCTGGCACTGGGAGAGAATCGGGATTCCAGGGCGGTCCCCATTCCAATGTTGGAAATGGTTCCAGCCACTCCCCGGAAAATTGGGATGACTCGATAGGCGTAAGTAATGCCAGGAAGGGCCTGTTGATCGATGTAGAACCCTTCTGAATTCAGCGCGATCGTTTCGAAATTCGGATTAACCAACTGGCTGCTGCGTTGAATATGGTAGTAATCAACCTGAGTAGGATTATGGTTGTTCACTCGTAAAACATTGTTCTCAACAATTATAAAAGGATTAACAGGAACATTAGGATAGTTCGGAGCACCAGAAGCTGACAACGAACGCGACCCCTCTTCTAAGCTGGGGGAACTTGCTTGATGGGAATTGGTACCGCAGGCGGCTAGGACTAGGATTAAGGTGTTGATGATCATTGTTGAAATTTTAGACAGCAGTTGCTTCTTCATGTTGTGCCTCCAAGGATAGAATGCCCGGTTAGCTAGGGTGAATGAACCGACAAAAACTGCGTGATTTACTGTGTTGCGTTCATAAATGCTATTCCCTTTTTTTGTCCTATCTTGGCTAAATTATCTCTTGCCCGTTTTGTAAAAAACACTCAGCTTTTTTGCCATACGCCTTGCGAATGGCTTCATAAATAATGCGACTAAGGAGCGGTGAGCAATTTTGATTTACG
>CAZRZK010000011.1:0-79596 GCA_964604555.1 uncultured Pseudobdellovibrionaceae bacterium
TAATGTCATCTCTTGAAATCAATAAAAGTATAGAGGACAAGAAAAAAGTTTTGGGAAGAGGATTAGCCTCTTTAATTCCAGATGTAGCTCAGGAAGACACGGGCCATCTGAATCCAGCCCAGAAAAAAGATTTCTTCCTTTGTGAAATTGAAAAAATTATTCCCAGCACCTACCAGCCCAGAAAGATCTTCGCGAAAGAAGCTCTTGAGGAATTGGTGGAGTCGGTCAAAACGCACGGCATTATTCAGCCATTGATAGTTCGGAAAAAAGACGGCCATTATGAATTGATCGCGGGTGAGCGGAGATGGCGCGCAGCGCAAAGGGCTGGGCTGAAACAGGTTCCGGTTGTAGTGAAAGAGGTGGGGGGAGATGGCCCAACTCTGGAAATGGCCATTATAGAAAATGTCCAAAGAGAGGACTTGAATTGCATTGAAGAGGCGATGGCCTATCAGCAGTTGATGGACGAGTTCCAGCTTTCCCAAGAAGAAATTGCGACGCGTGTTGGTAAAAACAGGGCTACCGTTGCTAATACGCTGCGTCTATTAAAACTCCCTTCCGTTATTAGAGAAGACCTTAGTGGGGGGCGTCTGACGATGGGACATGCAAGGGCACTATTAGCTCTTGAAAACCCAGATCAACAGATCGAAGTCAGAGAATTGATCCTTAAGAAAAAACTCAGCGTTCGTGAAACGGAGCGTAAGGTCAGCGAGGTGCAGCGAGCAACTAAATCACCTCAGGAAGCGAACAATCCAATGGCGGTGCATCTTAAAGCCTTGGAAGACGAGCTGCGTCGAGTTTTTGGAACGACAGTTCGCTTGGTCGGCAATGAGAATCATGGTTTCTTCCAGATCTCTTATCCCAATAAAGAAACCTTGATGCGAATAGCCGATATGTTAAAGGGATTGAATGCGACGGCAACTGTTTGAATCAACCCCTATAACGCAAGGTTCTAAAGAGATCACTGTTCTACTCCAAAAAGGTGCTATTCTGGAGGGGTGTTTACAGTTTGAAGGATTAGGACGGATCGATGGGAGGTTCAAAGGGGAGATCTATACGCCAGATACTCTCATCATCGGAGAAGGGGCAGAGGTATCAGGAAAGATTGAAGCCGAGGTGGTGGTCATTATGGGACACTACGAAGGCGAGATTTTCGCGACGCATAGAGTCGAAATATTTCCTCCTGCGATCGTGAAAGGAACCATCCGTACAGCAGTGTTGCAATTAGAAGAGGGGGCCATTTTCGAAGGCAAAACGAAAATGTTAGGAAGCATGACCTCTCACTAGCCGCGGCGATCCTTTTCCAAGATACTGTTCTGTGGTCTCATATTGCCTCGCTTTAGGAGGCTATCATGTCATTGATTATTTCAGTATTATTAGGAAGTTTTTTATCGGCCTATGCTTATGAAGACTCTCCGCTCGATCCCACAGTTCCCGCGATTCATCCGGTGCAAGTAAACGAACAAGATTTTTTTCCAAAAAACCCCTTAGAATTTCGTCCTCTCTATGCGAGTGATCTACGTGCTTTGGTTTCTAGACAGACGCCGGTGAAGTCTCAGATAATGCGCGGAACCTGTTCCATTTTTTCTGCACTTGGAATTGTGGAATCCCTTTATAAAATCCATACCGAAAAGGAAATGGACCTCTCTGAAAATTATTTGGAGTATCTTGTGATGTCCAGAATGAAACAGATCGCGCAAGAGGGATCGGATATTCCACTCAATATACCAGCGATCGCCTATTATGGAATGATTGAAGAAAATGTTTGGCCGTATGAAGGATATGATTGGATGAAACCTTCACTTCCCATAGAAGAAAAATTGGCCAGTGATAAAATGTGTGGATCTTTTGATGGAAATCGTCGACAAGCATGTCTGATTTCACATCTCGATCCGATGAATGATCCCTATGTCGAGAATGCGAAGGCATTTGCGCAAAGTCATGGGACAAATCGGTTTCGTTATGGAGTGTTGACTCAACAGGGACAGATCCAATGGTTTTTGAACAACAATTTGCCAGTCGTTCTTAGTATTGAATTTTTCTATGGGGCCTGGAACCATCGCATGATGGAAACTTACGCAATTGGGACAAGAAACATGGATATGTGGTCAAAAGGAATTGTGAGTTTTCCGCAAGCCAATGACATCCAAATTTCTCGACAGCATCCCGCAGGCCATTCGATCGTGATTGTAGGATATGATGATAGCCGACGTGTTTACTATTTTAAAAACTCCTGGGGCACTCAGGGGTTTGGTGATCAGAGCGATCTTTTAGGAGCGGGAACTACTGCTGGATATGGAGCGATCTCTTACGACTACGCTCATAACTTTGGCAGCTTCTACCAAGTGGTCTACTAAGAATGTCCTTCTTTGACTAAATTCCGATTCCAGGATGGGACCTCTACGTAAACGTCCCCTTCTCCATTAGGAACACATTGGCATGCGAGACGTGAATGCGGAGTGACATCAGGGGCAAGATCCAACATATCTTGCTCTTCATCTTCTGATTCAGAGCAGAACTCCGCTCCTTTAGTAACAAAGATATGGCATGTCGAGCAGGCACAAACCCCTCCACAGGCATGATCGATATCGACCCCATTATTCAACGCAATGTCCAAAATACTTCCAGGAAGCCCAGTCTCTCCCAAAGGAAGTGTGGCCGGATCCACCTCAACCACCTTATCCGGATTCTTAAAAAAGATGCGGTAAGGCTTTTTTGGAAGCTGCGTCGAGGGTGCTTTAATGTAAGGGTTAGAACCGCCCATAAGAGTTGCAACCTATTGAATCTGTCGCGGATAGGCAAGCTCGCAATGAGAGAGGGATTTAGGTATAATGAAAATAGTTATCCCCCTCCCCATATAGGATGGTTGCGAATGACTCTTTTAAAGTCCTTCTTATGGGTTGTTTTATTACTGACCAATCCACTTTTTGCCGCTCCCCCAAGTAATGGAAACTTAGGGGGGTTAGGCTTCCTCTTTGCCGATCCTAATAATTTTTATAATTCAGGTGATGTTGCCTTAACGAAAGGGACCGCCGTCCAAGGGACTTACGTTTCTCATGGGACTCCCGATGTAAAGTATGCGCAGGCCGCTACCTCTTACAGTACAGGAGCCGCCGGTTTCGGGATCTATGGGGCTCGTCAGGGATCGAAACTGACCGATTCAGCCCTTTCCACCGATTTGATCGGAGGGAAATTGGGAATTCTGGTGGGAAAGAATGTCAGTGTTGGGGTTGGATACGATCGCTCCATTGACGGGTATCAAGAAGATGATGGTGTTTTAAGGGGATCCCTTACGCTCCACCCCACCAATAAAGGTTTTGCGATTGGCGGCGGCGGGTCCACCACTTTCAATGCCGATGTCGATATCCGAACTGTCTATGGCGGAATAGGGTATCTTTTTAGTCCTAAATTTTCCGTTGAGGCCGATGTTTCATGTAATGATATCGATGTCTCCAGTGATCTGACCTTCTCCGGATTTATTAACTTCAAAGCGAGTCAGTTTTATGGATCGCTAGGCGGAAGTTATTACAAGTTGACTCAATTGAAGCAGGCTAAGTTCAGGTTTGGAATCATGCTTTCCCAGAAGTTGGATGTTTCATTCATCGCCGGCAAATATACCGAGTCGGCTTATGATCCTTATTTCGGCGCGACTCTACGAATTCGTCTGTAAATATTTCCCATCAAATTGAAGGAGGTTGCTTCGCCCTTCGGGCTCGCAATGACAGCGGTTATAATCTATGGGCATTCGTGCAAAAGTTATCTTTGGCTTTTTGATTTTGCTCACCCTTTTCTTCGGGGCGAGCTCTTATCATTTCTTGCGCCATCGGAGTTCAAATCAGCGACTCCATCTGGTGAATGGGCTTTTTCTTCCCCTCTCAAGCAATATCGCGCAACTCCAGGCACAGGTGCAGTTGTTGGCCGATCAGATGCGACAAGGCTATTTCGGCGAAAATGGCTCAACCGAAGTAAGTACTTTTTCGCGCATGGCAAGGGATCTCTACCCCCTCAAAGTTCAAAAAAGGCTCGCCCACATCGAACAATTGCTCAATGCGAATGAAAATCAGCTGACTAAATCACTCAGCCAGGAATGGCTAGGGCTCATTCAGGAAAGCCGTCAGACCTTCGATAGCCTAGTTGCAGCTGCTGAAGCTCGTCAATTTGAATCCCATCAGCAGCATCTTCGCAAAACATTGGAACGGCTCAGTGAACAGGTAGAGGCGGAATGCGGCAAGGTGATCCTGACGGCGCACCGAGAAAGCTCTGAAAATATGGCCTTTGGAATGGGGGTTTCTTGTCTGATGTTGGCGATTGGCCTTTTGATGACCTGGTTTTCCAATCAGCTTCTCAGGCCACTGCCTCAGTTGATTGCGAGCCTTCGAAACGCCGCAGAAGGAGAATTTGATCACAGTTTAAAATTTAGCAACTCCGATAACGATGAGGTTTCTCTTTTGGCCCGCGAATACAATCGAATGATCCAAGGGCTACGCGACCGGGATGAAAAGATCCAGCGACAACAACGTGAATTAGTGCAGTCTGAAAAAATGGCGGCGGTGGGAAGGCTTTCAGCAGAGATGGTACATGAAATCCGCAACCCGCTGAATTCGATCAATCTCAATATCGATTGGTTGCAGGAGCAATTGAAAAAAGAGACTGGAGAGATCCCGGTCGTTCTAAAAAGCATTTCTCAAGAGATTCAAAACCTAAGCAATATTACCGAGAGATATTTGGCCAGGGCGAAGGTAGATGTCTCTCAGGCGTGCTCACTCGAGCTCAATAGCCTAGTTCACGACATTTTGGATCTCCTTCGAGAAGAACATCGGGGGAAGAATATCCAAGTCAAAACCCAACTCACCTCGCAAGAGTTGGTGATCCGAAGCGATCACGGGAGGATGAGGCAAGCTCTGATCAATCTGATTAAGAATGCAAAAGAGGCGATGCCTTCAGGGGGGGCACTCTCAGTCAAAACAGAAAAAAAAGAGAACACCTGCTGCGTCGAGATTACAGATAATGGCCACGGAATGAATGAATGGACTAAAAAAAGAAGTTTCCATCCCTTCTTTTCGACGAAAACGTCGGGGACGGGGATTGGTCTCTCCCTGACTCGAACTATTGTCGAAGAGGCACAGGGCACGATCCATTGCGAAAGCCGTCTTGGGGTTGGAACGACATTCTCGTTAGAGTTTCCGCTAGCAACATAGAGGACAAATGGAAAAGCACCGAATATGCATTGTGGATGATGAATCTCCGAATTTGGAGTCTTTGGCTAGGATTTTGAAATCAGAAACTTGTGAAGTCTCGGCCTTTAATGATCCCCTCCAAGCTTTGAACGCGATGCAATTGAATCACTATGATCTGTTGCTGACCGATTTGAAGATGCCGGTCATGAATGGATTGGAACTCCTCGAAACGATAAAAAAATTGGAGAATCCACCGGAGGTGGTGCTGCTTACCGCCTTTGGAACGGTGGAATTAGCGGTTGAGGCGATGCGTAAAGGGGCCTATGACTTTATTATTAAACCCATGCAGCGAGCACAGGTATTAAAGGTGGTCCATAATGCCTTAGAAAGGCATTCCTTAATCAGAGAAAACCGAACTTTGAAGGAAGGGATTGCAGCCGTTCAACATGGAAATTTTTTTGCAGGGACTAAATCACGGGCGATGGCGGAAATATTTGAGCAGGCGAAACAGGCGGCCAAATCAAAGGCACACATCCTAATAGATGGTGAGAGTGGAACGGGAAAGGGGGTGCTGGCAGAGTTCATCCATCAAAATCGAAATGAGGCGAATGGGCTTCTGGTAAAGATAAACTGCGCCGCCATTCCAGAGACCTTATTAGAGGCCGAACTTTTTGGTTATGAACCGGGGGCTTTCACAGGAGCCCAAAAACGGAAAAAAGGGAGGGTGGAGCTTGCTAATGGCGGGACTCTCTTCCTAGATGAGATCGGGATCACGCCTCCCACATTCCAGAGTAAGCTGTTGCGATTTTTACAAGAAGGTGAATTCGAAAGATTGGGTGGGAATGAAACGCTGAAGGTTGATACTCGGGTGATCAGCGCTACTAATGTCGATCTAAAATCGGCTATTAAATCAGGACTGTTCCGCGAGGATCTTTTTTATCGCCTTAACGTGATCCATTTTCAGATGCCCGCCTTGCGCGAAAGAAAAGAAGATATCCCCATCTTGATTCACCATTTTGCGGCTCAATCAGCCCGAAAAAATGGGCGAACGACTCCCCAGTTTTCCTCTGCAACCATAGAGGTTTTGGAATCCTACCCATGGCCGGGCAATATCCGAGAACTGCAAAATATGATTGAAAGATTGGTGGTTCTCAGTGTAGATGCCAATCCTATGATCGAGTTGAAGGATCTGCCTGCTGAATTTGCCAATCAGCCCAGACAACCGAGAACCCTCCAAATCCCGGTAGGGCAGTCTCTCAAGAACATGGAACGACTTTTCATGCAGGAAACGCTTCGGTTTACGCAAGGGGATCGAAAGATCGCTGCCCGCCTTTTAGGCGTTCACCCCAGGACCATCCATCGGTTTTTAGAATCGATCGAAATGGAGGAGCAAAAACAGGTGCTCCCGACCGAATCTACCCAATGAGTTTATTCCAAAGAGTCGTCTGTTGTGGAATCTTTTCCGCGATTTTACAGGCGAAGCCACTTTGCGTAAATTTGACTTCCAATGTTTCTCTTCCTAGCAGGAATAGAATCCCAGTCAAAATTTCCCTTCATAAAGGCAATGTAATAGGGAAAGAATCGGCCATTATCAGAAACTTTTTAAGTAGCCATGAAGAGATCTTGAAGTTCAAATTCAGTGATAGTGAACGAGCAACCTATCTTCAATTTTATAAAAATCTAAAAGATGCTTTTGAAAAAGAGGACCTCAGGTTGATATTCGATTCCTATTCGGCGATCGATAGATTCCATCAAAGCATTTCGCTGGAAAGAGAGGCTGCTCACCTCAAAAAGCAGACTAATCCAGAAAAAGCCACCTACGAACAATATATAGGGGCCCTAAAAAACCAGATCCTTTTTTCGGAAGAGTTCATGTTTTTAATCGCAGAGTATGTAGAAGGGAAGGCTCTGACAATGGAAAAAGGATTGGCTTATGCAGCCCGACTTCATCGGTTGATGAAGAAATACCTCCAGGGAAAAGGGGAAAAATTCAGGGAGGTGATGCAGAACAGGGGAGAATCCCCGATCCCTATCCTCATTATCGAGGAATCGTCTAATCCCTATATCCCAAAGATCCGCGATGTGGCCAAGAAGGCCCATGGAAAAGAGGTCGATATTGTTTACTCTCCAATAGGGCAATTTTATTCCGGTCATTCGGAGTGGATTGCCACCCATGAGCAAGGGATCTCGGGAAAAACCCTCCTCATTCCTAAAGAAAAGATCATCTTAAATGATGAGGGACATGAATTTCGCCATGGCTACATTCAACACCTCTTAGAACGAGGAATCCAGAGCCTTTACCATGGAGATATTGTCACCTTTGGCCAAGGAAACAAGATAGGGGTTAACGGTTATTCGGAGGCACTCTCTTTCGAGGAGATCTCTACCTATGGTTTTGATGTTCGAGCCAGCATTCCACGATTTAGAAATGTCAGCTCTCATGAGGAATTTATCAAGGAAAGGAAACGACTCGAAGGAAATATTGAAAAGGGAAAAGAGATTACAAAAGGAGTTTCCTCCCACTTGAGCGAGGCAGAGGATGTCCTTTTGGAATTTAAAAATGAATTGACCTCTTTAAAACAAAAATGGTTGGCAGTGGATATGGAATTGGAGAAGAGCAGTCTTATCGATCCGCGGCCTACCCTAGGAAAAGCGATAGTTCCTGGCTTTAGAGAGCTTAACTTTGAGGGATTTCAGGAAAAAATCCTCTTCTTCTCTGTTGTAGAATCTGATGTTGAAACGGGAAACCCAAAACACAAAACCCGTTGGGTAAAGATAACGATTGGAAATAAAGGAGGTCCTTTAACCAGCCTCTATATGCTCAACCCTGAGGCCTTGAAGGCGGCGGAGAAGGTTCTGGCGGACAGTTCGGAAGCGGTGCTGCCGGATTATTTTACGCTCATGGAGTTCACGCAGAAATCGTTGGAAGAGAGAAGGGAAAAATTTGAAGCGCAGGGGAAAGAATTTGAAAGGCTGGAAAAAAAGGTAAAAGCGATTCCAATGCAAGAGGGATTGGTAAACACCACTCCTTTAATTGAATCGGTCCAATCTTTTAAACTTCTCCCCATCCGATAAAAGAAGTAGACGTCTAGGCGTTCTGGAATTATTAGACTGGAGCGATGGAAATAGTGCTTCTGATTGGATTTGCTACCCTGATAGCCATTGGGATTGGCCTATTCTTTGTCTTCAAGAAGAAAAAAATTCCTCCCCCTTCCTCAGAGCCGACAGAATCCATCTCTACCCCAGCCCCAGTCGTTGAAAAACCAGCCGCTGTTGCTCCTCCTAAAAAGGGGTTGAGTGATAAACTTTATCGAACACGGGAAGGGCTGTTTGGACGGCTCTCTCAACTTTTTTCTGGAACAGATAAAAACCAACAAGCTCTATTAGATGAATTGGAAGAGGTTCTGCTCGGCTCAGATGTCGGAGTAAAAGTCTCAAGTCAGCTGATTTCAAAAGTAAAAGATCAGCTAAGACCGGGAAACACCGCCTCCTTAAATGAATTGGTGCTGAAAGAGGCGGAAAGCCTGTTTGAAGGGCTTCCTCACGGGATTCCTTCCTTTTCCGGAGTGGAGAAGCCTGCCGTGGTCTTTATTGTCGGTATCAATGGCGCTGGAAAAACCACGACCATAGGAAAATTGGCTGAAAGACTCATTGGACAGGGAAAAACGGTCTTAATGGGTGCCTGCGACACCTTTAGAGCGGCAGCTATCGACCAGCTTCGGGTTTGGTCGGAACGCACGGGGGCTCAGTTTGTCCCGGGACGAGAGGGAGGAGATCCGGGAGCGGTGGCATTTGATGCCGTGACTGCTGGGAAAGCGCGGGGCGTGGATGTCGTTCTTCTCGATACCGCCGGTAGACTCCATACCAAAACCAACTTGATGGAAGAGTTGAAGAAGGTCCAACGGGTAATTAAAAAGGTCATTCCCGAAGCCCCCCATGAAACCTGGCTTGTTATCGACGGCACTAGCGGGCAAAATGCCCTTCAACAGGCCAAAGAATTCCACCAAACCCTCGGTTTGACGGGGGTCCTCATTACGAAGCTGGATGGGACTGCAAAAGGGGGAGCCATTTTAGCAGTTGCGGGAGAGCTTCGTTTACCGATAAAGTGTATAGGAGTGGGGGAATCGGCAGAGGATTTGATTCCGTTTGATCCCCATGCCTACTTACAGGCGATTTTACAACCCTAGGGAACTCTTTGAATCCAGAAGTTGCAAAGCTACTGGGCGGTACCGCGATCCTTATCTATTCGATCGAAGAGCTCTCTAAGAGTATTCAATTCCTCGCAGGCTCTAAGCTCCGACATTGGATCAATTTTTTCGCAGGCAATCGAGTTTTAGGCCTTTTACTCGGGGTTTTCCTTGCCGTTTTATTGACCAGCAGTGGCGCAGTCACAGTCATGTTGGTTGGCTTAGCCAATGCCCGACTACTCACTTTAGAACAGATCTTTAGCGTTTCATTAGGGGCCTCTGTTGGCACCACCTTTATCGTTCACCTCTTTACCTTCCAAATAGCAGAAATGGGAATGCTTCTCATTGCCGTCGGCGTATTTATGGAGTGGTTCTCCAGTTCCGATCGAGTGAGTGCCGTAGCCCGCACTGGATTCTCCTTGGGGCTCATGTTTTTTGCAATGGGGCTTCTGATCGAATCGGGAAAAGCTCTGCAATCGAATGAATTTTTTCAGTTCACCCTCAATTACTTTAAAGACTCTCCCTTGATCTCACTTGGGATTGCAACCGTTCTCACTGCAGTTATTCGGAGTAGCTCTGCCATTATCGGATTGGCGATGTCTGTCATTGTATCCCAGCACTGGGATGTCTACCAAGCTCTTCCCTGGGTTTTAGGAGCCAATTTAGGAACTACTGCGACCGCTTTTTTTGCCAGCTTAAGGGCAGGGCCGCTTGGGAAGCAGGCCGCTTTGGGAAACCTGCTTGTCAAAATGGTAGGAGTGGTCTTAGCCCTTCCTTTTCTTCGGAGCATTGCCAATTTTTTAATGCAACTCGATTCCGATGTGAGTCGGCAAATAGCTGCCGCCCACACTCTGTTTAACGTGGCCCTCGCCATTCTCTTTTTCCCCTTCATCTCTTTGGGGATTAAAATTACTAAGCGGTGGGTGGGCACAGCAAAAGAGAATGGGCCTTTTAGTTATCAATACCTCGATCCCAAATCCCTCAACACGCCGGAATTAGCCCTTGTTCAAGCCCAGCGGGAAATACTAAGGCTTTCTGATACAGTCGAACAGATGGTGGAAAGAAGCCTCTTTCTCTTTCTCAATCCTGGCGAAAAAGAATTTGAATCCTTGAAAGCGATGGATGCAGTTTCCGATTTCTTAAATCGGGGGATTAAACTTTATCTTACTAAACTATCCCAAAAAGAAATGGCGCCCGAACAGGTGGAAAAAGAGTTTGAGCTTCTGCTCCGCACGAACGATCTGGAAAATATCGGGGACATTGTGGACAAAAATATCATTGCGCTTGCCAGAAAAACATTGAGAAAAGGCTACAGTTTTTCGCGCGAGGGGTGGAATGAAATCAGCATGTTCCATCAACGGGTAGTCGACCTCTTACGACTTTCTACTGCCTACTTTACGAGCCGGGATCCCATTCTGGCCAGCAAGCTAGAAGTGCAACGAGAGCAAATTGACGCGTTTATTCTGGATCTGATGGAACAACATGTGCAGCGTTTACATGAAGGGGTTAAGGAGTCGATTGAGACAACCTCGGTTCACTTAGATGTTCTCAGTAACCTACATAGAATTTCAACTCTCTCAGTAAATTTTCTGAGAGTCGCCCAACCTCGAGAGGCAGCTTAATCACGTATACTTGATCGACTTGGGAAAAGTATTGACTCATAAAAATAGATGAGGCGTGTAATCAGCGAGAAAAAGGAATACCGGAAATAAATGCGACCTTCCTTTTCTTCTATTTTTTGTAATTTAAGAAGGCGTTGCAGTCGAGTTTCGATCATCTGCTCTTCTTTTGTTCCTTCTTTGAAGGTTTTGCCTAAGTAAATATCGATCAAGATTTTCACCCTTCTCGCTGTTTCGCTCATATTAAAAATATGGAAATAGAGGTGATTCAAGAGCAAACAGCTTGCTACGGACAGCAAAATCGGATGATCAAATATATTTAAAATAAAAAAATCGATGCAGAAAGCAAGGTAGGTTGAAAACACTGTGCCTGATAGACAACAAAGAAAGGCCAATCTTTGCGCGGGAACTTTGTGAAGTCGACGTGCTAAAGTGCAATGAAAGAGAAACGAGATCAGAGGGGAAGCAAGGATTAAGAAAAAAGCAGGATAAGAGTAGTTCACCCGGCCCCCTGCCCAAGTCCTAGCGCTCTTCGATAGGCGAAAAAGAATAAGGCCAAACTTTTACCGAAAAATGAAAGCCTGATTTGAGTCTCGTTTGTTTTAATGAGACGTCCGCCCACCAATTCTTGAAAGCGATGGTTGAGGCTGCTCTTTTGTGAAAGCGATTCTAGAATCTCTTCTTTGCTGAGCCCGTTTTGCGCGCGACGCAAAATTTCTAATAGATGGACTGTAGGAGAGCTGGCTTGGAATGCAGGATAGATGGCGATGTAATTGGCGGCGAGTAAGAGGTGAAAGAAAAATGGGGCGAGGGGGATCGAATGACCGAATCCAAAAATAAGGCAGGTGATTCCAACGGGAAGTCCAATGAGGCAGAGAAAGAGAAGTCGCACATCCTGCTTCGGCTTCAAAAGACGCCATAAAATGAGGTGCAAAAGGTGGTTTATAAAATAGGTAACGAAACCCCAACTCCAAAACGAGCAAGAGATCATAAAATAATCATATCAGATATTAAAAGGGGTCACTCTCCATTTGGTAACAAAAGGTGCCAGGTAGCAAGACCCGGCACCTTTTGTTACCAAATGGAGAGTGACCCCTTTTAATATCTGATATGATTTATATGTGGCGACTTTTCGAGTGCGAAATGAAATGGGGGAACCGCTAGGGAATTTCTCCAAGGCGGAAATCTTAAAACGAATCCAGGCCGGGGTCTTTAAAGGGGGGGAGGAGATAGCTCCTGAACCCTTCATTAAATGGACCAAGCTGGCATCCCATCCTGAATTCTTCGATGCTTTCCTATCGAAAATTTATGACAACAAGTATCATTCTCGGGAAAAAAAGAAACAGTCTCTCAAGGATGAAAAAACGGGCAGAGGGCAAAAAACCCGCTATGACGCGCTAGGTGAAAAAGAGGAGGAGGAGGATCCCGCAAAAGAGGGTTCGAAGATCTCTTCCGAAACGGTCAATCAAACTTGGTTAAAGGAGCTCTTTGGCCCCAATACCGAGGAACGGGAGAAAGAAGAGCAAAGGGCACTTCCCTCTCCCAATCCAGATTTAGAAGAGTTTGAAGAATCTGCCCCTACGCCAAAGAAAAAGCCTAAATTGATTTTAGTCGCTGCGGCAGCTTTGATTATTGTGCTCATTTTATGGGGGACTTCAGGGGAGGATCCTCAAACCCAAGGCAGTGTAATAAAACCTGCGGTCCTACAGCCCCTCGATTCTGCCGGCCAATTTCAGAGTGAGACCGGGAAAAAGGCGCTGATTACAGAAGCGGAGAATTACGAAGTTTTAGATGTTGTGCCTGGATATCTGCAAGCCGAGCAACTTTATCGAAAATTAGTAGGGGAACGCCCCGAGGTAGAGGTGATTGGGAAGGTGGCGCGCAGCATGGCCTATGCTTTACTTTTGGACCCCGATCGCAATCCAGAAAAGGAAAAAAAATTAGAAGAGATCCGCACCCTATTGAAACAAGGCAGACAACAAGAACCCCACAGCGGCTTACTCTATCGAGCGGAGGTTTTGTTGTTGATGGTGGAAGGCGGAATGTCGACTGTAAGAAAGGCGATGGTAAACGCCATAGAGGCCGATCCCCTTTCACCCGAGAATGGAATGTTGAACGGTGAGATTTACCTTAAAATGGGAGATTCTGCGGCAAGTATTGCGGCTCTCGAACAGGTGCGACTTGGGATGCAACGCTTCGCCCGATATCACTTGGTATTGGCGGAAGCCCACCTGCTCAAAAATGATATTCTTTCTGCATTGACCTCGTTGCAAGAGGTATTAAAAATCAATCCCCTTCACCCGGAAGCCTTTTTAATCAAGGCCAAGATTCTCCAACTTCAAGGGAATACGGTTCAAGCAAAAGAGCTCTATGAGAAGGTGGCACGGCTCCGCTTCTTTGCACGGCGTGATTCCACGGTTGAGGCTTTAGTTCAGCTTTCTGAAGATGCCAGTAAAGGAGAGGGATCGAAATTCCTCTCCATGGCCTATGGGATCAATCCAGATTTTCCACTCTTAAAGAAGAAAAAGGGCTTTTCTACGGAGGAAAAGCAGATTGCTACCTGGTTGAAGAAATATGACTATACCGGGGAGAACTTATTGCCCATCGTTGAAGATTCATTGAATAGAAATAATATTCCTATGGCAATCACGCAATTGCGACTGCTCCATCTATTAGAAGATAAGGAACCACAGTATCTTCTGAGGGTGGGAGATTTGATCGATCTCTCTGCCAATGATTCCGCCGATCTGAAAAGAGCTTCTCTTTATTTCCATGAAGCGATCCAGATCGATCCCGAGAGTGTGGAGGGATACATCAAGCTGGGAAATTTGGAGACGGATCAGTTTAATTTTACACGGGCCTATCAGCTTCTATCCCAGGCGGTAGCCCTATCGCCTGAGAGCGCAGCGCCCCATATCGCATTGGGGAAACATTACTATAAACGGCAGGATTATAATTCGGCACTGGATGCCTTTTTAAAAGCCACTAAATTGGATCCCTCCCATCCGGAGATCAATTTTTATGCAGGAGCCTTAAGGCTGCGTTATAAACAAGACTCGGCAGCAGAGGCTTCGAAGTTTTTTTACCAAGCATATGCTCTCGATCCTAATTACTATGAAGCCTTGGTAGAATGGCTGAAACTGAAAGTGGATCTCAGGGAAAGAAGCTTTGCCATTCGATATGCCAAGAATTTGGTAGAGTCCAATCCGCGCAATGCAAATGGTTTTTGGGCTTTGGGTGAAATCTATCAACATGCAAAGGAGTTCCGTCGGGCCATTTCCTATTATCAAAAGGGACTAGAGTTTGATCCAAAACATTCCAAAATGCGCCTTTCGATGGGAAAATGCTATGAATCGGTGGGTGAATTAAATCTGGCAGTTGCCGCCTATCAGACGGCCGGGGTTTTAAATCCAAAAACGCCTGAGGGCTTTTTTCTGGGGGGAGCGCTCCTCATTCAAATGCGCAAACTGGACGAGGCTCAAAAGGCGGTGACTCAACTGATCAATATTTACCCCAATTATCCCGGCGCGCATCAGCTCCTTTCGAAGGTGGCTCAGGCAAGGGATCAAAAGCAGCCTGCGGTTGATTATCTGAAAACCGAAGTGAACAATAATCCCGAAAATGTAAAATATCGGATTGAGCTTGCGATGCTCTTAATGGAGTATCAAAGAAATACCGAGGCGATTAAGGAGCTGACGGTCATTGCCAATCTTCCTCCACCCTCAAAAGCGGTAGAATTTGTTTATGACAAAATTCGGGCTTACCTGCTCCTTTCCCGTGCCTATCGCGCAGTCAACAATCTGGAATCGGCCGAAAGCTCCATTAAGTTGGCCCTTGATCTCGATGGAAAAGATCCGGAGTTGCACAAGGAATTGGGCTATGTGTACTATGCTCAACATCGGGATAAAGAGGGGGCGAAGGAATTTGAGTATTATCTCCAGGAAAATCCTAATGGCCGGGATATCGCGGAGATTAAGGCAAAGATTCGGCAGATGGTCATTGAGGATTAAGCGATGTTGGATTTAAGGTATTTAGTAGCAAACACCGAGGCGGTGAAGGAATCACTCCATAAGAGAAACCGGCCCGATCTCTATAAAATAGTAGATGAGTTGGTAACACTCGATAAGCAGCGCCGGGATGCAATCCAGGCAACCGAAAAATTGAAGGCGGAGCGAAATCTAGCATCCACTGAAATTGCCAAGGTAAAAAAGGCGGGTGGTGATGCAGCAGCTCTTTTAGAAAGCATGAAAGAGGTCGCTAAAGAGATCAAGCGACTAGATGACCTGCTCATCGAATGCGAAGAGAAGGTCAAACTCGATCTTCTAGAGATTCCTAATGTTCTCCAAGATACGGTTATTGCAGGGAAAGATTCCTCAGCGAATGTAGAGATAAAGCAATGGGGAACGAAGGCAAAACTCGATTTTATACCAAAATCGCATGATGAAATTGGCGAGGATCTGGGGATTTTGAATTTTAAAAAGGCCGGCGAAGTGACCGGGGCTCGCTTTGTATTTGAAAAGGGGCTTGCCGCTAAATTGGAGCGGGCCTTGATTCAATTGATGCTCGATACCCATGGAAAGCATCAATACGAAGAGATCAACCCGCCCTTTTTAGTCAATCGAGCGTCTCTCTATGGGACGGGAACCCTTCCTAAATTTGCAGAGGATGTTTTCCATATCGAAAAATTTGATTACTTTCTCATTCCTACGGCAGAAGTACCCGTCACCAACTATTTCATGGGTGAAATTTTAGATGAAAAAGATCTTCCCAAGGCTTTCTGTGCTTACACGCCTTGCTTTCGATCGGAGGCGGGAAGCTATGGCCGAGATACGAAAGGGATGAAGCGGCAACATCAGTTCAATAAAGTCGAATTGGTGAAATTTACCAAGCCCGAGGATTCGGCTCTAGAACATGAAAAATTGCTCATGGATGCCGAGAGAATCCTGCAGCTCTTGAATCTTCCATATCGAGTTGTGACCCTTTGTGGCGGTGATACTGGATTTAGTTCAGCAAAGACTTATGACATCGAAGTTTGGTCAGCAGCTCAACAGGGTTACATGGAGATCTCGAGCTGCAGTAACTTCGGTGATTTTCAGGCGAGAAGAGCTAATATTCGTTACCGATCGAACAAAGATGGGAAAGTTTACTTCGTTCACACATTGAATGGCTCAGCGCTTGCCGTGGGACGGACTTTGATTGCTATCTTAGAAAATTTCCAAACAAAAGACGGTCAGATCGAAGTTCCAGAAGTCCTTAAAAAGTATCTTTAATACGCCGCTTTCGGGGAAACATTAAAGTGAGCCCCTTCGGGGCTGTTTTTTTGCATTTCCCGACAGGAACTAATTAATAAACATATTGATAAGTATCGCAATAGGCGGTGGAGCCTGCCGCATCTTCCACTCTTACCTGCAGCTGATAAATTCCCGAGTAGGGGAAGTAGAGACTCGCCGTTAAGTCTCCGGTGTAATATCCGCTAATTCCGGTGTAACTGGAGAAGTAAATATCGGTAATGCGCACGGGAGAGACCCCATAACCAGAAGGAATGGTCGCGGTTAAATTCACATAAGACCCAGCATAAGAAGAGCTCGGGCTCGTCGAAAGGGTGCAATAAATGTAGGAGGGCTGCAATGTGAAGTAGAAGGATCCGGAGAAACTTCCATTTCCGTTACAGGGGACTCCACCTGCGTAAGCCACGGCCGTTACTGACTTATAGCCGCTCGTAGAATAGGTAACGGTTAAGGGGTTCGATAAGATCGAATAGGTTCCGCCGTTTCCTGCTGAAAATGAGCTGAAGGTGACCGCTTGTCCAGTGCTAGAGGTTGCAGTAAAGACGACAGTATTTCCAGAGGTGACATAATTTAAAGTGCACGAAGGATAGGTGGTGCTTGAACCTTGAACTGTGACCGAAGTGCTGCAACTTCTTTGCTCTCCTCGACTATCGACCACTGAAGCTAAGATCGATTGAGTCCCAGCATTAGGGAACCGCACCGTTGCAGTTGCCTGCGTCGAAGAAAGAGTGCTCAGCGGACTTGTGACGATGGCAGAGCCACTAATGTTAAGTGAAGTGAAAGTAAAAGGGCCGCTTCCCCAGCCGGAGCTGGTGGAGAGGGTTAAAACGGTGTCTTGATTTACCGAAGGAAAACTTTGGCTTAATGAAATCGTGCAGCTATTGCCAGTAGAAGGAGGTGTAGTTCCTCCCGAAGTAGAAAAGGTGCAACTAGTGCTCGCTTGAGTGGAGTTATCCACAATCGAAACGGAACCGGAGCTGCTAGAAGAAACAGAAGAGCTATAGGTAGCCGTTACGCTCGTAGAACTTGAAAAGGTGGTGGTGCCACTGATGTTCGTGGCATTTTGGCTCGATAAAGTGATCGAGGTGATGCGGTATGAACCGGATCCTCCAGAGGCGCTAATCGAAAGCGGAATTTGATTGGAACTTGGGGTTGAGGCAAGGCTGGCAGTGCAAGATAGCGACGTTCCACCGGCCGGGGGATTTGGCGTCCCGCCCCCATCATCATTGGGCTCAGTGCTACTGGAACAGCCAATGGCTAAGAAAAGCACCAAGATAGAAAAGAATTGAAACGCAACTTTCATACACGATCCCCTTTACTCAGAGGTCTTTAAAAGCAAGGGGGGTGCCATCGAAATTGAGCCTGAAATGAAGTTCGATTTTGTAGATCGAATTGACGGATTCCAAAAGAATTCGGTGTATACGGCAGAGAATAGGGCTGTTCTATTCCTTAACAGATCCTAGGGTTCTGCCCTTTAATTCTTTCTGTCCGAGGGCGCAGGCGGTTTTAAGACCAGCAGGTTGAGTCGCGAGCTGACATTTCTCAAGCGTCTCTAAAATAGTCCCCGTTTCTGGATTCACCTGTTTAGAAATAATCAGGGCTGAGGCGATTCGTACCGGTTCTTCAAGAGCGGCATCCAAAATCCACTTTTGAATCGCTTGAGTGAGCGCTGGGGTTTTATCTCCACAAACCCCCAAGGCAAGAACCGCTTTTTCCTGAATATCGGTGTCTTCCTTGTCTTCAATGATCGAAAGGAGTCGTTTGGTAATGGTAGCGCTGGGTCGTTCACTTTGAATCTGGATCAGATCCAAGGTCGTTAACAGGACGTCGGTATCATCACTCTGGATCGTCTTTTCAATCGCATTCCAAACACGGGGATCATTTTTAGCCTGGCTTTGCAAGCCGGAAAGGCACAGGAGTGAAAGAGGGGTGTCTTTGCTATCGGAGCATTCAATAAAAAGAGAAATCAGTTCGGGCTGTCCATTTCCTTTTGCGCTTAAGGCCTCGATGATTCCTTGTTTCAACCGGTCTTTTCCGATGCGTTTATAGGTGGCTAAGAGGGTCTCTACAAAGTTTTGCGAGCCATCCCCATGTTTTTGAAAATAGGAGGCGAGTGCAGTCGCTTCATCGGCAGAGGAGGTTTCTTTGAGTTTGTTGAGCAGAGTCTGGTGAATCTCAATTGAACTGCTTCTCCGGGTCTCGAAAGATTTGGCTAGAGGGATCGTCAAGCCGTTGTCACTCCGAAAGGCTTCTAGCATCGCCTTCTCGATCCAATCGCTTTGGCTCTGGGTGCCGGCCTGTCCCATCGCACGTGCGCAAAGGGTTCGGATCTGGATATTCGAATCTTTAAGGCAGTTCATAAGGGCTTGGATAACCGCCGGCTGATGAATGGTTTGGGAATATTGGCTCAACTTATAGGCAGCGAGCTTTTTTTCATTTTCGTCGGAACTCTGAGCGAGAGTCTTGCCCCATAAAACCAGAGGGTGGGTAGGAGGTGGGCCGGTGTAACGTCGTCGTTTTGCTTTTGATTTAGAATGGGCCGATGGCTCCAGCATCAAAAAAGCCAGAGCCATCAGCAATCCGTAACTGAGATTTGTTTTAATCCAATGCACGGAGATCTTTTACATTCAAACGCCCCCCGGTGACTACCTTATTTGTGAGTGCAGAGGTGGTTTTTACATTTTTCAGTACCAGTTCGATGATCTCTTTATAGTTCATGTCACGGTGTTTCGACCAAGCGAGGCCTAACGCACCAGAGACATGAGGCGCCGCCATCGAGGTGCCATCCCAAGTGGCTTTTAACATATCTCCCATATCAACAATCGTATCTTGGTAACGATTTCCCGGAACGGTGGAGAGCACTTTCACTCCAGGGGCTCCCAATTTTACCGAGGTCATTCCCCAGTTGGAGAACTCCCCCATGTTTTCCGAGCTGTCGGTGGCAGCAACCGTTAGGATGTTGGAAAGTTGAATGGCAGCAGGGTAGACCGGTTTGGGATCATTATCGATATCAAACCCAACCGCCTTTCCAGCTGCTTGATTGAGTCGACCATTTCCTGCCGCTGCAACAAAGATTACGCCCGCTTTTTCGGCCCGTTCTATGGCTTCAATCAGTGGCTTATCATCCTCTTCCCCTTTTTCTCCACCCCAGCTGGCATTGATAATATGGGCGCCATTTTCAACGGCATAATCGATCGCCGCAATAGCATCTTCAGTAGTTCCCTGGCCTTTTTCGGTAATAAACCGAAGTGCCATGATTTTACACTTTGGAGCCATGCCGGCGATTCCCTTTCCATTATTCAATCGAGCGCCAATTACCCCGGAGACGTGAGTTCCATGCCCAGGATTTCCACCCGAAAAGAGGATCTCAAGGAGGCTTAAACTCATGTCGTAGGGCTTGTTGTCATCTCCAGCAAAGTCATAACCTACGATATCATCGACAAACCCATTGCCATCGTTGTCTTTTCCATCCCCTGCGACCTCCTTAGTGTTGCGCCACATGGCGTTGATGAGATCCTCGTGGGTATAATCGACACCGGAGTCGGTGACGGCAATGATGATGCCTTCTCCTTGAGAAGTTTTTTGCCAAGCTTGAGGAGCGGCAACAAGATTGACGCCCCATTCCTTAGAAAGCATCGGATCCACTCCTGAGGATTGAATGCCTGGATTGGGAATTTCTGGATTATCTTTAAATTCCTTAGTTGCTGGCAAAGCATTGGGATTTTGTTTGAGGAAATCGATCAAAGATCTCCGGTGGATTTCCACCCCGCTCAACATGGGATGATAGATATGGCTTTTGCTGACATAAGCAATATTGGCGTCGCGTAAGGGGGCCTTCCGAGTTTCAGAAGTCCATTTAAAGAGGTGGCTCGCTCTGCTGACCTTCTTTAATTCGCCGCCATTTTGTCTTAAGAATCTTTGAATCCCAACTTCTGAATCGTCATTGAGTTTTACCAAAACAGAATTAGCCGTGACGTTACCACTCACAAAGGCAAATCCCAAAAGGAATAAAGCGCTTCTCATAAAGTTCCCCCTTAACTGTTTTTTTAATGGATGCTATTTTATCTGCGTGGGACCAACGTCCGTAGAATCATTGATAAGGCTAGTACAACTCCCAATTTCGTCAAGAAGAAAAGTGCATAGCGGAATGCGGACTGTTATCATAATGTTTCGCTATGACTAAATCGGTCCTCATCTTTGCAAAACATCGTAACGCTCCTTCCCAACAAACCAAATCGGAATTGAGCGCATGGTTGAAAAAAAAGAAGTATGCGATTGTCGATGTCAGTGACACGAAAGAAAAAATTTCGGCAGAAAAAGTAAAATCGGTGGTGCTGGGAGTCGTGATCGGAGGCGATGGAACCTTTCTCACTTTAGTCCGACGGCTTGAGAAAAAGGAACACTTCCCCATTTTGGGAATCAACTTAGGAACTTTGGGATTTATCACCGATGTAAATCGAGAGCAGATGTTGGAAGCGGTGGATCTGGCTTTGAAAGGAAAATACATTGAGCAACGGCGCCCTCTTCTAAAGGTTGATGTCGTGAGAAAAAATAAAGTGGTGGAGTCGGGACTTGTTTTTAACGACGCAGTCATCACAAAAGATGCGACTACCTTGATGTTAAAATTTGAAGTCTTTTTGGGACAGGAGCTATTAAGCAATCAAAGAGCGGATGGCTACATTTGTGCTACTCCCACCGGCTCTACCGCCTATGCTCTTTCAGCTGGTGGTCCCATCCTTCACCCAGAAGTGGCGGGTATTGTTTTAGCACCTATTTGTTCCCACTCTCTATCAGCGCGTCCAACCGTAGTTCCACAGAACTCCGCGATTCGGATAGCAATTAAAGATCTTCATGGGGCGGTTTACTTGGTTTATGACGGTCAAATCAGTTTCGAGATAGAGCCCTTTGATCAGATCCAAATCCAAACCTCGACCAATAGCTTGCGTTTAGTGCGCTCGCCCCAGCATTTGTGGAGTGAAACGGTACGCACCAAGTTAAAGATGGGATGAGAGTGACCCCTTTTTTGCAACCTGAAGCCATCGCCGAGTTCTTTAAACAACATTCGCGGTTTATTGTGGTCGATGACTGTGAAGTTGCCATCCAGCAGGTCCATGAAGAGCGTAAATTCTATTGCAATGGAATCGAACAGGAAAGCCATCAGAGACAATCACAGTGGTTGGGAGTGAGGTTATTACATCGTAAGTGTTTGGGGGCCGCCTATGGAGAGATAACCGATCTCGATTCAATCGACCGTTGGATGGAGTCGGCCTTCTTTGCAGCAAGGACTTCCGTTCCAGATCCTTGGTTTCGGTTTCCGATTTGGAAAAAAAATGAAGCGAATCTACCGTTTTCACCCATTGAAATGGCGCCCATTTATTCCCAGCTGAATCCGCCTTCACAAGTAGAATTTGGAGAAGAGCTCTTAACCCGGGAAATAGAGACCACTCTTTTTCGAAAAACTGAAAATTTTCCTTTGCAGCAGAAGCAATTCCAGCAAAGCCATCGGCTTGAGCTTTTTTTTAAATGTGAAGAACAAGGGACGATTACTGTTCAGGAGTGGTTTCATGGAAAGCCATCCCTTCAGGAGGCTGCGAAGCTACTCATGCGGATTGGAGAACAGGGCGAAGCGAGGGCTTTTAAAGATGAAAATCCTAAACAACTGCTGCTGAGTCCGGCGGTAGCGGTAGAGACTCTTAAAAAATGGGTTCCTTATTTTATTCCGGGGAATAAAAGAAGGATTCCAGCAAGCCCAGCTTTTTCACTCGTTGATAATCCTTCTTTAACGGAAGGGTGGAATCGACGCCTCTTTGATCTCGAGGGGGGCAGTGGAGGAGAAAATATTCTACTGCAAGAGGGTAAATGGGTGTCCAAACTCCATTCTGCCACCACTGCGGCCCAGGAAAATCGCCTGACTACAGGCAATTGGACACGAAATCCTTATGATGAAGAGCCCAAAATTGGGCCGAGCCACTTTTTTATTCAACAAGGGTCTCTGTCATTGAATGAGTTGATGGGAAGGATAGAAAAGGGAATCTATCTGGGAAGTAGAAATCAAGGCTGGTGGATTGAGCAGGGAAAACCGCTTTATCCCCTCAAGCAAATTCCAATTTTGCTCACCGCAGAGGAGCTTATGAATAGTGTTGCTGCGGTGGGCAATGATATTAGATTTTATGAGGAATTCGGTTCACCATCGATTTTAGTCGAGAATCTACCGTAAAGAGGATGAAGAGGTATTTACTATGGCATTCCACATCAAAGGTTATGGCGTAACTGATATAGGACTCAAACGGAAGATCAACCAGGACGCCTTTCTATTGGACGACACGCTCCAGCTTTATGTGGTAGCAGATGGAATGGGAGGGCACCGAGGGGGAGAGGTAGCCAGCCAAATGGCAGTGGAAACTCTTCAAAAGTTTTGCCAGGAAAGCAGCTCCCTTTCACCGCAAAACCTCCTTCAACAGGGGATTAATCTCGCTTGTCAGAAGATCCACGCCGAATCCCAAACCAATGAAGAGCTCAATGGCATGGGCACCACCGTCATCGCCATGCTCTTTGCAAAGGACACCGTCTATATCGGACAGGTGGGAGACAGCCGTGCTTACCTTTTACAAAAAGGGGGCGTGTGGCAGCTGACCGAGGATCATTCTCTCCTTAACGAAGAGATTCGGGCGGGAAGACTTTCCGCGGATGAAGCGGAAAATTATAAATTTAAAAATGTGATCACCCGGTCGGTCGGATATGAAGGAAGAGTGACGGTGGATGTTTACCGTCGGCGCCTCAAAGCTGGGGATCGATTCCTGGCCTGTACCGATGGGCTTTCTGGGTTGGTCACCTCCGATGAAATTCAGAAAATGATCGAAAAACATGGTTTAGAAGAAGGACAAAAAAAGCTCATCCAACTCGCCAATGATCGC
The DNA here is from genome assembly GCA_964604555.1 of uncultured Pseudobdellovibrionaceae bacterium. Lineage (GTDB taxonomy): Bacteria > Bdellovibrionota > FAC87 > UBA2466 > UBA2466 > CAZRZK01. Next base: position 23,183 of record CAZRZK010000011.1, read on the forward strand.
GGTGGAGATGATAATATTACCCTCGTGACGGTAGAAGTAAAACTTGACCCTGAGAAGGCAGAGTGAATAGTACAGGGATGCCCTTTAAACGGAAATCGAGAGTCCCCAGCAACCACAGCATTACGCTGATGGCGATTCCTGAAAAAAGCCATCGCGTTCATAAAGTAATCATTCCAGTTCTGTGGCTCAAGGTAGGGGCGGTACTCTTTTCTCTTTTTGCTGTCTTTATTGTGATTGTCGGATTGGAATATGTAACCGCACTCGGGGAAATTTCCGAAAATCAGCGTTTAAAAGGGGAAAACTTCAAACTGCGGCAGGAGATGTTGCAGGTGAAGAACAAGGTGCAGACGATGGAAGGCACTCTGGATCGGATGCGAAATTACGCCAAGAAGCTCCAGATTTTGATGGGCCAGACCGAAAAACTCCCCGGGGAACTTCCCCAAGGTCCGATGGAGGAGAGCACGCCTTCATTAGATGTTCCAGCAGTGAAAGAAAAGAAAGTGGAGCGAAAACCCACCTCCTTATTAGAACCTATTCCGCAATTGAGATTGGTTTCCGATCAATTGGGGAGACTACAGGAAAGCAGCCTTCCCCTTGAAGTCGGATTCGCCAAATTGGAGAATAATTTCTTAGCCAGAAGAAGTTGGTTAAGGGCAATGCCTTCGATTCTTCCTGTTGCCGGCTGGATTACTTCGGGCTTTGGATATCGAAACCACCCCCAGGAAGGTGGATATCGCCTTCACGCGGGAGTCGATGTCGCGGCCGATCCGGGCACACCGGTTCGAGCTCCTGCCGATGGCACCGTGCTCTTCTCTGGATACAAAGAAGGTTATGGAAAGTTAGTAATTTTGAATCATGGCTATGGCATCAGCACCGTCTTTGCGCACAACTCGAAACTTTTTGTGACCGCCTCAACCAAAGTAAAACGCGGAGATATTTTATCCGAAGTTGGCTCGACCGGAATGTCGACCGGCCCGCACCTGCACTACGAAATTCGAAAAAACGGAGTTCCCGTCAATCCACTTTCTTTTTTCGCCCGCGCCCACTTCTAGGTTTTCCGTCGTTGCGAGCCCCAAAGGGGCGAAGCAATCTTTTTATAGTCTTCAATTGTATCGATATCATTGAGTGTTTCGAGCAGTGCATAGGAAATCTGGTGTTCTTTCAACTTTTCCACAGTCTGCTTTGCGACCCCAGAAGTACTCCAGGAAATTCCATCGAACAAAAATGGAAAGAATTTCTTCATCGCAATAAGGTAATAGCCACCATCGGCAGCAGGTCCGATCACTACGTCACTGGAATCCAATAATGATTTTGTCTGCTCTAAAATTTTTGGAGTCAGTTCTATACAATCAGTTCCAATGGCACATACTTTGGAGCCGGGAAATTTTTCAAAGCCAAATTTCAGACGAGATCCCAGGTCTCCATTGCACTGGGGGAGGTCTTTCGCATTCGGTACGGTAAAAAGTTCTCTGTATTCTTCTTTTTGAAACTGAGAGTCCCAGTAATAAAGGATCTGAAATCCTTTGTTACTAATTGGCAGAAGCAATTTTTCGTTAATCCAATCGACCATCTCATGGTAGATCTGTGCTGCCTTTTCAGCTCCCACCGCTTTTGCGAGGCGGGTTTTCACAAAGCCAGGCTTAGGTGCTTTGAGAAAAACGATAACGGTCATTATTTTTTTACTTTATTCCAGTCATTCAGGAAGGTCTGCAATCCAATGTCGGTCAGTGGGTGTTTGGCGAGTTGCTGCATTACTTTCAGGGGAAGGGTAACCACATGGGCACCCATCTTTGCCGAATCTAAAACATGGATGGGATGGCGAAGGCTAGCGACCAACACTTCCGTCTTAAATTCATATTGTTTGAAAATATGGACAATGTCCCTGGCTAATTGAATGCCATCTTGGGAGATGTCATCATGTCGTCCCACAAATGGGCTGACGTAAGCAGCTCCTGCTTTAGCGGCGAGCAGGGCTTGGATGGGTTGGAAGATGAGGGTGGTGTTGACCGGGATCCCTTCATCGCTCAGGCTTTTGATTGCTTTGAGCCCTTCCACGGTCATGGGAATTTTGACGACCACGTTGGATCCATATTTTCGGAGGTTTTTTCCCTCGGCGACCATCTCTTTGGCCTCGAGGCTGACTACTTCTAAACTCACCGGCCCCTTTACAAAGCTGCAGATCTCCTCGGCCACTTGCGCGAAAGGCTTACCTGCCTTGGCGATGAGGCTTGGATTGGTGGTAACCCCATCTAATAACCCAAGACTATGGGCCTCTTTAATTTCAGAAATATCTGCCGAATCGATGAAAAAGCGCATGAATTTGCTCCCGTTTCGGGAAATCTAGATCCCTAGCCTGAGCTTGACAATACAAAAGCTAAATTCATAAAATTCATCCCTTATGATAGAGGTCAAAGAGCTCACTAAAAAATATGGCGATCGTGTTGCAGTGAACCGGATTTCCTTCTCAGTTAAGAAGGGGGAGATCTTAGGATTTTTAGGCCAAAACGGCGCGGGTAAAACCACCACCATGAAAATCCTTACCGGCTTTATGTCGGCGAGCAGTGGTTCGGCGAGTGTGGCCGGGTTTGATGTTTTTGATCACCCCATGGAGGTGAAAAGAAGGGTGGGATATCTTCCAGAAACCCCCCCTGTCTATCCAGAGCTCTTAGTGAGCGAATACCTCAATTTTGTAGCCGATTTGAGAGGGGTGCCAAAAGCCCAACGCACCCAAAAAATCGATAACGCGGTACAGAAATGCCAGCTTGGGGATGTCCGCAACCGTTTAATCGGGAACCTTTCTAAAGGATACCGGCAGCGGGTAGGGCTGGCCCAAGCCATTTTGCATGAACCTGAAGTTTTGATTCTGGACGAACCGACTGTGGGTTTAGATCCCAAGCAGGTGAGTGAAGCCCGAAACCTGATCAAATCTTTTAAGGATGCCCATACGGTTATTTATAGCACCCACATCCTATCCGAAGTGGCAGCAACCTGTGATCGCATCATTATTATCGATAAGGGAAACATTGTGGCCCAAGAGGCGATCAATAGCATGGGAGCCACTGGAACCACGGCGAAAACCGAATTGGTAGTCCAAAAGATGGATGAGTCCCTGGTCGGACAGATTCGGGCGATTTCTGGAGTAAAAAATATTCATACCATTGCGAATGGGACGAACCGCCTCGTAGTGGAGTCCGATGCGAGTGAGCAGATCATGACTCAGATTTCAAAAGCGGTGGTGAATGCCAATGCGGGTCTCATTCGGATGAGTCCGGTGCAATTGGCGCTCGAGGAATATTATCTAGATCTGATTCGCGGTGGTCGGATCGGAAAAGGGAGTAATTTATGAGAGGAATGTGTGCCATCGTAAAGAAAGAGCTGCGCTGCTATTTCTACTCTCCCGCAGCCTATATCATTATCGGAGTCTTTGTCTTTTTCATGGGGATCGTTTTCACGAAATTCGTGGCGATCTATCAGCAGTACAACATGGCCCAACGATTTGGTGGAGGAGGTGGAATTACCTTAGATAAGGTGGCCACCTATCTCTACCAAAATATGGCATTTTGGATGTGTCTATTGGCACCCTTTTTAACGATGCGCCTTTTTGCCGAAGAGAAACGGCAGCAGACCTTTGAACTGCTCTTCACCTCTCCCGTCAGAATCGGGGAGATGGTATTAGGTAAGTTCCTTTCGGCGTTTATTCTGACGTTAGCGATGATGGCTGTTTCCTTCGTTTATGTTCTTTTCATGGTCCTCTGGGGAACTCCAGATATTGCGATCATCGGCACCACCTATATTGGATTGGTCCTTTCTGTTGGGTGTTATATAGCAATCGGAACGCTCATCTCTTCACTCACAGCCAGCCAAGCGATCGCAGCCGTGTTGACCATTATTACTTTAATCTTTTTGTGGCTCCTTCAATCTTTAGCGCAAGGAATGACTGCTAAATTGGAAACTCCATTGGGTACCATCGAATGGGGCCCAACGTTGAACTATCTTTCGCCTCTGAGCCACTTCACCAGTTTTTCGGAAGGTTTGATCCATGCAAAGGATCTGGTCTATTTTGCTTCCTTCCTAGCTCTGATGCTCTTTTTCACGCATCGAGTGATTGAAAGTAATCGCTGGAGATAAAAATTTATGAAAACACGATGGATGCTCCTCGCTTCGATAGTTTTATTGGTTGTCTCGGGTATTTCGGCCTATCTCTTCGGGTTTGTCCCCTGGATGTGGCAAGCTTCGCTCGGTTTAGGCGTGGCTCTTCTATTGGGATATCTTTTTACGCAACGGAGTTTTTATAAAGAATCGTTAGGGAAGAAAACGACCCAATATGGATTGAATTCAATTGTGATGGCAGTGCTCGCTACGGGCGTCTTTGCAATGATCAACACCATTGTTGCTCAGCACGATCTCAAGAAGGATTTTACAAAAAATAAACTCCATACCCTTTCTGATCAGACGGTAAAGGTGCTTCAAGGCTTAAAGAGCGAAGTGGTGTTAAAAGCCTTTGTCGAGGTGAATCAGCTCCAGGCCTTCGATGCAGTGCTTTCGAAATACACCTACCTTTCCAAGCTGGTGAAACGGGAGTTTGTCGACGCCGATAAAGATCCAATGCTCGCCAAGCAATATAAAATAAAACAAGAGGGGGTCATCATCGTTGAGAGCCAGAACCGCAGCTCTCGCATTGAAAATGTGTTTGGCCCGGATGATCCCAAGATCGAAGAGAAAATCACCAACGCCATCATCTCGGTTTCTAAAGGAGAGAAGAAAAAGGTCTATTTCATTACCGGCCATGGTGAAAAGCTAGTTTCTGACAACGGTCGTGAAGGCTTTTCCGATGTGAAAGAAGCCCTGGGAAGTTCTCTCTATCAAGTCGAAGAACTCCTCATCGTTGATAAGGAGAAAATCCCTGCCGATGCCGAAGTGGTTGTGCTCGCGGGGCCAAAATCGGATTTAATGGAGCATGAACTCAAGATGCTGGAGAGTTACGTGCTTGCGGGAGGAAAACTTTTTGTGATGGTGGAACCGAATGGGACTCCCAGCTTAAAAGGATTCCTCGCGAAGTTTGGTGCCGATTGGAAGGTAAAGAAAACTATCTTTGAAACCAATCGCCTTCAACAATTGGCCGGAGGCAATCCACTTACTCCCGTTGTGACTACCTACACCCCCGGTCATCAGATCACCCAAGAGGCAAAACAGATGACGATCTTTGCGATTGCTACGCCAATCGAAAAGGCTGCCACCACTCCAAATGGATATAAAGTGGAATCCCTCTTTTCGACCAGTCCTCGCAGCTTAGAAGTGGAGATGCAGGGGGATAAGGTAAAGGTAAATGAAAAGACCGATCGCAAAGGGCCCATCTCTTTAGCTCTCGCAATCTCTGGAAAGGCAATCGTTCCCGGAGCAAAACCGGAAGCCAAAACCCAAGATAAAGAAGACAAGAAACCAGGAGAAGAGGAAAAGAAAGAACAGGAATTTCGCCTCTTAGTCGTGGGCGACACCGACTTCGGAAGCAACAATCTACGTCGATTCGGCATGAACGCCGATCTGTTTCAGAATATGGTGAGCTGGCTGTCGAAGGATGAAGACTTGATCTCCATCCGTCCGAAACCAACCAATACCAGCGAGTGGGAGATCACCGAAGAGCGGTTCCGTATCATCAACTTGGCGTCCATTTGGATTATGCCTCCGATGATGTTTATTGCGGGATTAGTGGTGTGGCTTACACGTCGTCGGAAATAACAGAATAGCGATCCTGTCCATAATCAGGCGAGAGCACAACCCATTCTTTTTCTGTAGTGGCTGGAAGAAACTTACCATTTGCCACAAAATAGACTGGCTTATTCAATGCGGTCCAAAATGCTCTAAGCGTTGCATAAGCAATCCGAAGACCCGTGTAACTACCCGGTCCAAGGGGAGCTACAAATCCATCGAGCTCTTCGAGTTTCAGCCCACTTTGATTTAAGGCATTCTCAATTTCCGATAACAACAACTCCGAATGTTTCATTGCAGCTGGGTAATGGTGAACTTGTGCGGATGATGGGATCTCTAAGGAAGAAAGGATAGCAATCTTTCCTACCTGCTCAGTAAGATCTAGCCAGAGATAATGCATCGGAGGGGTGTTCTAGCAAGATTCGAGGGGTTCGTCCACTTTCAAGGTAATCATGCTAATTGGCTGAGTGGAGAGGGAGCTCATCTGCTACCTATGCTAAAATAATTGAATGAAATATTCGAAATGGCGGTATCAAATCTATTTAATAGGAGTGGTACTGGGTTTTTTGGTTCCATGTTATGGATCGCGTCAAATTATGGTGCCTATCGATCAGAACCTGGGGTTTCATGATCAAGCAGGTGAAAGAGTTGTCCTAACCTGTACCCTTACCAATCCCTCTTCATTATCACAGTCGATTAAGATCGAGTATTCAGAGGTTGCCGCATCAGAAACATATGCAGGCTCCTATCAGGGAACGAAAACGACAGCAGTTACTGGCGTCTCTCTGCCTGCAGCAACGGCCACCTCAATCGCACACTACAACTTTGGCTTTAACAAATCAGCACCAGGAACAACGGGAGGGGATGGATACAGCGCCTCACCCTATTTTTGGATCGCGGGAGCGCCCGCTCAATTATGGATTACGGTTAGTGAAGACGAGGGGTATGTAACGGGTTCATGTCGAAATTTCTGGCAAGGGTCTGGAACGGGGACTCCTTTCCTTCCCGCTTCCGTTTCCATGAATGGGGGACGTCCCTTCTAAATGGCTCTACCTTGTAAAGGGAAAAACCTCTTATCGTGATCAGCGAAGGGACGGCGCAGTAACCTTAGGACCGACCGGGCGAGGGGGAGCCCGATCTGGGATTCGATTCGGGGGGTGTCCGTCAATTAACGAGCGCCATACCCTTCACTAACCAAATTTTCTGTAATGCCAGCTGAAAGCCAGGGCTGCTATCTAGGGGTGTCTCACAGTCCTAGTTTAGCTCCATGCCCCAAAAGGCTGCAATAAACAGTCTGTATACACCCCTTCAAAATAAGGCTTAATTGCTTAGGTTCATTGCATTTTCCTCAATTTTGAATTTTTATGTCTGTCCAATGTTTGAGCAACATAAAGTCATTCTTAGCTTGAAGAACGAGGAGGTCGAGCTGACTGCATTCCATGGAGAGGTGTTACGCGAGTTGCTCATAAAGAGCGGTTATTCTCCCCACCGCGATCATTTTCTGCTACTCAACTGCCGTGGGAATGGAATCTGCGGTTCCTGCAAAGTGATGATTGATGGAAAAGAAGATCGTTCCTGCCAAGTGAAGTGTTACCGTGATTTGAAAATAAGAATCGATTGACATCGTAAGCCCTTCCCTGCTTTTTATAAGTACTTGGGGAGGGGTATATGCGTTTCATTCAATTTTTTTCATTTTTTCTTTTAACTTCATTTTCATTTGCGAAAACTTCGAGTTCATCGTTATCGCTACAGGATGATCTCTTTAAAGCTCAAAATAAAGGTTTGAGGGCAACTCAGGAACTCCGCAGCACTCAACTGCAATTGGATCGGGCGAAGTTTGTGTTGGAAATGGAAACCAATCTTTTTAATCATGGAGCAGGCTCATACTTTGGTTACTCCCAAGCCCTGGTGGAGTGGGTTCGGAAACTTTATGAAGTTGAAAGAGCCAATAATTGGAAAAAGGAAGCTGAGATAGAAGAGAAGGTCTATCGGATGCGGCTCGATTGGGAACAAGGTGTGAAAGAAGAAAATGTCCTGGAGCTGGGGCAACTTTACGTCAATTTAAGAAAAGAGCAGCTTCTTCTCATGAGGTCCTTGGCAGAGTCCACTAAGGTTCCCGTCGTTGAATTAAAAACCCAATGGGAGAAGATTGCCGAGCTGACTCATAATGGTTCTGCAAGCAAGAATGAATTGAGCATCGCTAAATTGAATTATGACGAAGCGATTGCCATCCAGAAAACGGCCGGTGAAGGAGTTATTTTGGCTGAAAAGCAGCTGGCCGAAGCGATTGCCGCGGTTGAAGGCGGAAAAAAGTAACGCCAGTAAGGCATTGGTGTCCCGATGAAATCCTATTCCATCACACGTCAAGGGAAGCGCTCCGAAAATCAAGATTCCTATTTCTGTGATGATAAGAATGGAATCTACGCCGTTGCCGATGGGGTCGGCGGTGGCGAGCTCGGAGATGTCGCCTCTCAGCTGGCAATCCAACTTTTTTCGGAAGGGGCGTCTCAGGGGCAACCCTTTGTCGAGGTTTGGGCTAGGATTCACGAAGCGGTGACGAAAGCTTCATTCGAAAGGTTTAATGAACCGGTAATGGGCACCACCCTCACCGGGATTTCGATCGAGGGGTCTCAGGTCAAGATTGGTCATATCGGCGATACGCGTCTCTATGTTTACCAAGAAGGCTTATTGCGTCAGTTGACGCACGATCAAGAATCCTATGATGAACGATCAGGGCATACCGTACTCATGTCATTTCTCGGAATGGACAGCCGCCACTTTCAGATTGAGATCGTCGAAGACAGCTTCATTTTAGAACCCAAAGATAAGCTTCTTCTGTGCAGCGACGGTCTTTCCAAGCAGCTCAGCGAGATTACCATGTCTGGAATTATTAAGAGCTATGAAGCGCAACCTCAGCAGTTGGTTGAAATGCTGGCAAATCGAGCCGAGATCCATGAGCAATCGGATAATGTGACGCTGATTTGGGTGGAGCCTTTTTCAATATAGACCTTACTCCATTTCCAATAATCTGCGCTGCCTGTTTTGCCTGCTCCGGAGTGTGTGTCGCCATGACTTGCAGGCGGAAGCGGCTTGCTCCTAAAGGGACCACCGGATATTCGATGATCATCGCCGCTAATTGAGCTTCAGTCATTGCACGGTGGCAGAGTCGCGCCTTCCGTTCTGAACCAATAAACACCGGAACGATAGGCCCCGGAGCTCCGAAGCAGAGTTGCCCCTCCTTCATAAGTTCGGACCTTAACACCGTTACTGCAGCGTGAAGTTTTTCCCGTAGAAGCGCCCCTTTCGGAGATCGAATAATCTGGCAGGCCTTGAGGGCGATGGCCGTCTGAATGGGCGAAAGGGCGTTCGAAAAAAGATGAGCCGAGCTAAACATCTTCAGATAATGGATCAGAGCTTTACTATCGGTAGCGACAAATCCCCCATTAGTGGCAAAGCTTTTGGAGAAGCTGCCCATCACAATGTCGATCTTTCCGTACATTCCTTGCACGCCCATTTGGCCTCTTCCTTCAGGACCTGTGGCCCCTAAGTCATGGGCGACATCGACAAAGAGGAAGGCATTATATTGATGGGCAATCTCCTGAAATTTTTTCAGGTCTGGAGAATCGGCATCCATTGAAAAAAGTCCTTCAGTAATCAGAAGGATCGCGTTTTTGGTATCCCGTTTGCGAATCGCCCGCAACATGGCTCGAGCAGCATCGGGATCGAGATGAGCGTAGCGGTGGACCTTCCGGGTTGCCGCCCTGGCCCCTTGCTGGAGGCAAGCGTGGGTGAGCCGGTCCATCACTATGTGATCCTGGGGTTTTACGATACCAATAATCGATCCGAAGCCGGCGGCATAGCCTGTCGCAAATAGGAGCACATATTTCTTGCCGGTCAGGATTTTTAATTCTTCCTCCAGTTCATGGGTTAAGAGAGTGTTTCCGATAATCATCGGGGATCCCGCACTATGGGGACCAAACTTTGAAATTGACTCGATAGCTGCCTGGGCAATTTCGGGATCTTGTCCTAATCCCAGATAATCTTGGGAAGCGAAATTGATCCCCTCGATCTTTCTTCCCGAATTATCGCTGAGAAGGGTGGTGTTGGCCGCAATTCGATGGAGCGTGCGGGAGTATTGGAACATTCCTTTCTGCTCTCGGCGTTGGTAGAAATCATAATAGGGCTGTGTTCGTTCAAAAAGGTCTGGCCCAAAATGTTGGGAGTAGTCGAAACAGTTCTGTTCAAGGGCAAGATCAGGTGGTTCAGTGCTAAATGGATTTTGATAAACGGAACTAGAGATCCCAATCGGTTCTAAAGGAGTGGTATCGATAAGTCTTTCGAGCCTCCGCGCTTCAAAAAATTCCCGCACCGGAACCACATCGAAATAGAGCCCGATAAAACGATTCCGCTCTTCAGAAGAGTTAGAAATCGCTCGATAGAGCCTTTTTTCATCCGGTCGGAGCGGATTCATCTCCGCTTGTTGAGTCGTGAATTCATAAAAACGGAAGAGGTCCACTGAACGACGGTCTTCGAAGTCTCTAATGGCCTCTCCCTTCAATTTTTTTCCACCAAAGAAATTTTGCAGCTCTTCAGAAAGGAGGAAGGCATCTCGCAGTGCATGGGTCATTCCATTGGCCGTACACTGATCTTTAAAGCAATGAGCATCACCGATGAGCGGTGCCTGTGGCGAGCTTTTTCGAATAAAGGGCTGCTGATCTACCGTCAACCGAAACGGTTCTACTCTGCAAGCAGAAGAGACCATCTTACGATGGAATTCAGGATCAATGATTTGGAGTGCTTTGAAGAAATGAAATTCCTTTTCCCTTTTAAAGTCCTCATAAAAAGAGTCGGGACCAAAGACCAGTACCATTGTGTTCCCATCATTGGTCGGAACAGCCGCAAAGCTCAGTCGATTTCTCTTTTTTAAGAGCGCATGCGGGAGTTCAAGCCCCTTGAAATAAGAATAGCAGGCAAAGGTGCAGTGGTGGCGTTCTTCCATCTTTGAAACTTGGAAGTGTTCCGCAACGGTGGAGTTTTTACCATCGGCTCCGACACAAATCTCGGTTCCCTCTAGGAGTTCTTCGGTAAAAGGAGTTCCCAAGCGAAGCTCAGCCCCTGATTTTACCGCCTCTTCCTGGAGCAATTTATCTAAAAAGGCACGGCGGATGCAGGTGTATCGGGGATCCAATTTAAAAATTTCATTCGGGTGAACTGTTTCAAAGCGTCGTTGGAGATCATTTTCAGAGAGCGAGCCACCCAGGGCAATTTCATCCACACTCACCTCAAAATGGTGGAAAGCAGGGGTTTCCTTTAATACCGCTTCCGCAATTCCCAGAGAATGGAGATAGGTGAGCCCACGCGCATTCATAAAGTGGGTTGAAAGCACATCGTGCGTCTCATTCATTTTATCGACAAGGAGAACTTTTAACCCCGCCCTGGCAAGTCGGATGGCGGTGGCCGATCCGGCAATTCTGGCCCCAATGATAGTAACATCATACTGTTTCATAAAACCCCTTCCCATTGCTTCGCTGAAAAAGTGTCATCTGCTTCGTCATCGATGATTTTCACAAAGGTACGGCCTACCTTTGTGAAAATCATCTTGGTTCCTCGCATTTGGCACTTTTTCAGCGAAGCACCATCTAATTACTCATTCATAGATGATGGAATTGGTTTCTAAAAGTCCTTTATGGTAAATGTTTGGTTAGCAATGGAGACCAATCGTTTAAGACAGTTCAAAGTCCTTGTCGAAACGAAACACCTCCGTCGTGCGGCCGAACTGCTCTCCATTTCCCATGGAGGTCTTTATAAATCCTTAAAGCAATTGGAAGAGGAATTGGGTTTCCCTCTTTTCTTTTCTCAGGGGAAGCGAATTGAAATCACTCCGAAAGGGTTGGAGATCTATCGACAGATTCCAGCAATTTTATCGGCGGTGGATGGAATTTTTAAATCAAAATCGGAGATCAGCACCCACCAAACGCTTACGCTCGGGACTTTTGAAGTTTTTAGCACCCATCTTTTAGGGCCGCTCTTTAAACAGGATACGTGGCAGGAAATTCATTTGAGATTAGTAGAATTGGTCCCGGGAGAGTTGGAGTTAGCCATTAAATCGGGCGAGGTGGATCTGGGAATAACCTACCTTCCCATTCCAACCCGTGGTGTGGAGTTTGATAAGGTGGCACATCTGCGTATGGGAGTTTATGGCCGGAAAGGGGCTTTTCAAAAGCAGTCCTCTGAGAAACTTCCGTTTGTGATCCCGATTCGTCCTTTAAAAGGAACTCCCACTGGAGTTCGAGGGCTTGATGGCTGGCCAGAACAGGAGGTTCCCCGGCAGGTGGTTTATGAAGTCACCCTGATGGAGTCGGCATTGGAGTTGGTTCGTCAGGGACGAGCAGTGGTCTATTTACCAGAGCCGGTAGCGCGCGAACATAATCTGAAAATCAGAGCCCCCTTTGAATTGGTTGAGATCCAAGCCTTTCCAAAGTTGCCAGTGGTAAAACGGGATATCTTTATTGTGAGGCTTGAGGGACGGCAGGAAGGTAAGATAGAGAAGCAATTGGCCTCAGCTTTGCGAATACTTGTACGATAAAGAATGCAGCAGTATAGTCCAGCCATGGCCCAGATCTTCGAAATCGATCAGAAAAAATACTTCACGTTGGATGAAGCCCGCGAGCTATTACCTGTGATTCGCCGGATTACCAAAGCGAGCCATGATCAAATCATGAAGCTCAACCAAAAGCTTTCCTATCTTACTGATAAACTGCGGCAGGATGAGGTTGAGGCGGAGATGCAAGAGGAATTTCAAGAGTGGGTAATGAAAATGAAACGCTTAGGGTGTGAAGCGAAGGGTTCTTGGTTGGTCGATTTCGATAGTGGAGAGGGTTATTTCTGCTGGCGCTATCCCGAAGAGGAGTTGAATCATTTCCATAACTATCAAGAGGGGTTTGGAGGAAGGATCACCCTGAGTGTCTGAGAAGTGCCTAGTCCGCATTCCTAAAAGCAAACTCCAAGAAAAAACCCCGCAAGGGTTCACCATCGAAAAGTCGGATCGCAAATTCCATGGGGTAGTCATCAAAAAGGGGAACCATTATTTCGCCTATGAAAACAGATGCTGTCATCTGCCAGTGACACTCGATTTGTTGGACAATGATTTTTTAAATGAAGAAGGGGATGCGATCCAGTGCCACATGCATGGCGCGGTTTATGAAATGGAAACCGGTCATTGCATTGCAGGGCCCTGCCTGGACGCCTTCCTGAATAAGTTGCAAGTGATAGAAGAAGGAGAATATCTGTGCGTGATGGAGTAAAGCCGCTTTCAACCTGGGCGATTCATGGGGTGGAACCCAAAAAGGGGGAAGAGATTGTGATTCCTCCCATTCACCTTTCTACTACTTATCGTTATGTTGGGAATGACAAGGGCGAGCCCGTTCGCTACACCCGATTGAGCAATACTCCCGAACATTTGCGCATTGGACAAAAGCTGGCCGCCCTAGAAGGAGCCGAAGCGGCATTGGTGACGGCATCAGGAATGGCGGCGATTTCAACGGCTCTTTTAGCTCTGGTACCGATTGGGAAAAGGGTTCTCTGCCATCGTCAAGTTTATGGTGCCACCTCGATGTTTTTATCGAAGGACTTTCTCCAGATGGGACGAAAAGTGGCCTGGTATCAAACGGAGCAGGAGCTAGAAGCTTTATTGCTTCAACACCCGAATGAAATAGCCGTGGTCTATGCAGAAACTATTTCAAATCCATTGTTGGCCCGATCTCCAATTGAAAGGATCGCCACTCTAGCAAAGAAACACGGAGCGCTTGCTATTATCGATAATACCTTTGCTAGCCCCGTGAATGTCAGACCGATTGAGTTGGGGGCGGATGTTGTGGTTCATAGTGCGACTAAATATTTAAATGGGCATACCGATGTGACAGCGGGAGTGGTCGCTTCTTCTTTTCAACGGATTAAACAGGTCAGCGAACTTCTGAAACATTTGGGAGGATTTCTAGCTCCCTTTGAGATCTATCTTTTAGAGCGGGGTTTAAAAACATTGGTTCCCAGGGTGCAATGGCAGAACCGAAGTGCCCAGCAGCTATCTGAATTTCTATCGACCCACGCCAAAGTTCAAAAGGTCTACTATCCCGGTTTTGGAGGAATGGTTGCCTTTGAATATAAGGGAACGGAATCGGAACTTTTCACAGCCCTTGAGCGCTTTCAACTCATAGCGATCGCCCCCAGTTTGGGAGGGGTAGAAAGCCTTCTAACCCTACCGGCCCAGACCACCCATAGTTGGGTATCGGCAAAGGATAGGGAGGAGATGGGGATAAAGCCCACTTTGGTGAGGGTTTCGGTCGGATTGGAAGAACCTGAAGAGCTGATTGAAGATTTTAAAAGGGCGTTGTAGAGTTTGAGGCTTATGAAACACCCATTCGTTGCTCTTATCCTGATAAAGGTCGTCAGTTTTTCATTGATGTTTGGGATCCTTTCCTGCACCGGAAAGAAAAACACCACAATTGAGAGCAAAGTGACTGAAGGAGGAAAAATGTTAGTGATTGAAACCGCCCATGGCACGATTGAGGCCGAGCTTTATGCAGGAGATGCCCCTAAAACAGTGGCCCGGATTTCTGAACTCGCAAAAAAAGGCTTTTATGATGGACTCACCTTCCATCGCGTGATTCCTGGATTCGTAGCTCAAGGCGGAGATCCCGATGGTAATGGGACCGGTGGATCGGGACAAAACATTCCCGCAGAATTTAATTCCCGTGAACATGTCGAAGGAACATTGGCCATGGCCCGGGCGCAGGATCCCAATTCGGCCGATTCACAATTCTACATCGCTTTAGGAAGGCTTCCCCACCTCGATAAAAACTACACCGTTTTTGGTCAGGTCACCAAAGGGATGGACGCCGTAAAGAAGATCAAGGTCGGCGATAAGATGACTAAAGTGACAGTAAAGTAGCCGTCATTGCGAGGAGCCCGAAGGGCGACGCGGCAAACTACTCCGGCAAATGCGCAAGGTGAGAAGGCTTTTCAACGTTGAACTTCTTGGTGAGTTCAAAAAGCCCTTTTTCATTTTCGGCTACAAGCTCGAGTGAAGTTGAAATCCACTGCCAGGCCGTTCCATTTTTCTGGGTAAAGAAAGCATATTGGGCGTAACGCTCCGCGCTAAATGGCACGCGGATGAATCGCCTCGCATTCTCTCCAGCGGAGCCCAACTGCTCTTCCAGATTTGGGATAAGAGATTGAATATCTGTAAGTTTTTCAGGTGAAGAACGACGGATAATGTAGCGCATTGCCATAGTCTTTCATTTATAACCTCTTCTGCTTACCAATTCAAAATGATTCGTCAGGCATAGAAACAGCCTTTGTACCATGGGATAATAAAGGTCTGCTTAGGAGATCTGCTAACGAAGGACTACGTTTAAAACCAACCTTGAGGAATCAGAATGGCCAAGAAAATCTATGTCGGAAATTTAAGTTATGACGTATCGGACGATGAGTTACACCAACTTTTCAGCCAATGCGGACAGGTATCAGAAGCAAAAATCATCAAAGATAGAGACACCGGAAGATCCAAAGGCTTTGGGTTTGTAGAAATGCCCAATGACGAAGAGGCCACCCATGCCATCGATCGGATGCAAGGGCATGATTTTAAGGGGCGTCCGCTACAAGTCGATGAGGCGAAGGAAAACACCGGCGCTCGTGGTGGGGTTCGGCGGCGGGGTTAATGCGGCTTGAGGAAAGCCATCACCAACTCCGCCACAATTAACAGCACGATCAATAATTCCAGAATAGTCGACCGACTTTTGGAGGCGAGATCGCCAAGGATGGCCATGTTTTCCTGAATCAAGCTCAGCTTTCTATCGATAACTTTAAATCGCACTTCAATATCGAAATTCTGCTGCAGCTCCTTATAAAATTTTTCCAATTCCTTGCTCTTCCAGGTTTCATCGGGAGGATCGAGGATTGCAAGATTACTAATGATATTCTGGCGCGCCGTAGCCGTAGTGCCAATGCGTTTTAAAAGATTTCGGTAAGAAAAAGGGACCATTCCTGAATCGGCAAGGTGTTGCATTTCCTTCATCATGTCGTGGAGCATGCGTTCGCAGCGGATTTCAAAATATTCTAAGGCCGCCGATTGTCCTACCGTCATTGCGACCAATCGCAAATAATCACGGGAGATTTTTTTGAGTTCGACATGTTCAAATTCAACTTTAAGTTGGTCAGTAATATTAACTTGATACGATTCGGTTGTGGGAAAGGCGAGCCCTTCTCCCAGCGCTACCTTTAGAATGGCCGTCTCTTTTTCAATTTCTTCATTGGACATGTTAAAAAAAACGAGGCAACCAAACCGGTAAAGGAAGAGAAAACTATTTTCCCCATATTGCAGCTGCAATTCTTGTGGTGTGGACTCGATCACCGTGCCGGTCAAGAGAGAGCGTGACGCCTTGATGTTGATCAAGGGATACAGATTAATGGCCTGCATCATGAACGGTTGTGTCGGCGTTAGCTGGGTCATACGAGCATCATATCAGTAAAGAGATACCTGGGGTAAAATAGAAGAATGATAAAGCATGGGTTGTTACTTTTATGCGTGATCAGTGCGTCAGCATGGGGCGGGATTGAGGTCTTTTCAAAAGGCTCTCTTTCTAAAAACTACTTCGACCAAAATACCTGGACGGTCAATCTTTCCATTACTGCTGGCATCGGGTTTAAACTTATCCCGGGATTGAGGATCGAGGGGCGCTATACCAATGTGAGTGGTTTGCAAAATCGAATGGTGCTCCAGAACGGAGGAGGCACGCTCACCGACATCAAAACCGAAACCCACATCTATAGCATGGGTTTGGATATCGATTTTTTAGGTGAGGCAAGTGCCATTCAACCTTTCTGTTTCTTGGGAGCCGGGTACATTGGCATCTCTCGAAGCTATTACTATCAGCTTCAGGGAGCGAGCAGCGCCAATTTTTACCAAGAAGCACCCCGTTCCGAAATTTCCGGTAACGTGGGATTGGGAGTTCGGCTACGGATCGCAAAATCATTGGCTTTGGAAATCGAAGCCTATGGGTACATCATTGATATCGATAAACCGGACAGGTTAATCAACTACTTCGGAACGGCAGGGGTGCGTGTTTTTATGTAGTCTTCCGGCGTGACTTAAGAAATTCCTCTAGTTTTTTTTCACTGCCGATATCACTCGGAATGTAGAATCTTTCCCCCGCTATTTTTTCTGGTAAATAATTTTGCTCGACCCATCCTCCGGGAAAATCATGCGGGTATCGATAGCCTTTTCCATATCCCCATTCCTTCATCATTTGTGTAGGAGCATTGCGGATGTTCATGGGAATATCGAGCGGTCCCGTCTCTCGCACCTTCTCAATGGCTTTGTCGATCGCCAGATAACTCCGATTACTCTTTTCGCTACAGGCTAAATAGACCACAGCTTGAGAAAGGATAATCCGGGCTTCCGGCATGCCAATCGTTTCGGTGGCGGTGTGTGCCGCTGTGGCGACGACCAAGCCCATCGGGTTGGCATTTCCAATATCTTCGGAAGCTAGGATGATCAGCCGTCTAGAAATGAAGGCGGGATCTTCTCCCCCTTCTAGCATCCTCGCTAAATAATAAAGGGCGGCATCGGGATCACTTCCACGGACACTTTTAATAAAGGCTGAGATAGTGTCGTAATGGGCTTCCGCTTTTTTGTCATAATAAAGGGATTGGGAATGACGGAGCTCTTCGAATTCGTTCAATCCGATCGGGGTTTCATCGGAAACGGCGATCAATATATTTTCTAAAAGATTGAGGGCTCGCCTCGCATCTCCTCCCGAAACATCGGCTATTTTTTCTAAGACTTCATTTTCGATCACTCGATTTTTGGGAAGAGCCCGTTGCAAAATAGTGAGAAGCGCCGGGGTATCGTGGGTCTTGAAAGGGAACACCAAACACCGTGACGCAATCGCATTGTTAATAGCGAAAGAGGGGTTTTCGGTGGTCGCACCAATGAGACGAATCCATCCCCGTTCGAGATAAGGAAGCAACACATCCTGTTGGGCTTTGTTGAGTCGGTGGATTTCATCGAGAAAAAGAATCGTAGCCTTCTTACCCGTTTGAACCGATGCCTTGGATCGCTCTAAAACTTCCCTAATCTCTTTCACTCCACTCATTACGGCCGAGAGGGCTTCAAAAGGGCGGTAAGATAATGAAGCAATCACCGTCGCTAGGGTTGTTTTTCCGGTGCCAGGAGGGCCCCAAAAGATCAAACCGGTCCATTGATCCCGTTCGATCATTTGGCGAAAGGTCTTGGTTAGGAGATGGCTTTGACCCGAAAAACTATCTAACCCCGTTGGGCGCATCCGCTCTGCCAAAGGGCTTTCACTTGAATTTGCAAAGAGGGTTAAATCTTCCATTAGTAGTTTCTATAGCATAGATCCTGGGTATAATCCCAAACATGCATGCTTACCGTGGCCTGACACCGGGCCGATTTCTTTTGATTTACACTGCAAAAGATGTGGTGATGGGTTTTTTATTGGGGACCGGCATCTTCCTTTTTATTCTTTTAATGTTTCAGGCCATCCGTTTAAGTGAGTTTGTCGTGGTCCATCAAGTCGCTATTAAAGATGTGATGCGCCTTTCGGTCTATTTGCTCCTTTCATTTGTTCCCATTGCCGTTCCGATCTCTCTTCTTTTTTCGGTGCTCATGGGGATCTCACGTGCCAATACCGAAGGGGAACTCCTCGCATTTCAGGTGAATGGCATCAGTCTCCAGCAGCTTTTTATTCCAGTGGGGCTTTTTTCGACCGTCGTAACCGCTCTTTGTCTCTATGCCGCCCTTTATAGTGTTCCCCGAGGGAATCGGCTTTTCGAATTGCTGATTACAAAATTGGGAAGCGAGCGGGTGATGGCAAACCTAAAGCCGGGTGTTTTCATGGAGGGGTTTTATGGATTGGTCCTCTTCGCCGAGCAGATTGTCCCGCTTAAAAATGAGATGAAGCAGGTTTTTATCTATGATCGTCGGGATGAGATGCGACCGCTTGCGATCACGGCCGAAGCGGGCGTTTTAAAAGCTCAACCGGACAAAGGGCTCCTCACTCTGCGCCTGACGAATGGAGCCATTCACGTCGAGAATTTTGATCCCAAAGGAGTGCAGCAGAAATTAAATTTTGAAGTTTATGACATTAATCTTGAGGTTGCGCGCCCGGGAGAGGGGTGGCGTTCTTATAGTCCGCCTTCCTATAACTTGACCCAATTGAATGAACGGATCCGCGAAACCGAGTCGGACCAACCTCACCAACGCCAATTGAAAGTGGAGTTGCACCGGCGATTTTCGATGGCCTTTAGTTGCATCGTTTTTGGTGTCTTGGGATTTTTAATCGGATCCTTTAGCCAACGAGGAATTCGCAGCACCGCCATTCTTTTCTGCATTGCCGTGGGAGTGGTCTATTGGCTCGCCTTTTTGGCAGCCAATGCGATGGCCAGCTCTGGAGTTTTATTGCCATGGGTTGCAGTCTGGGCCCCTAACCTCTTCTTTCTGGCCATTTCGCTCTTTCTTTACTCACGCCTGAAACGGAATTGACAAGTGGCTAAAGAATACACACCCAACCGATTCTAACTAGCTGAAAATACAAACAGAATACTGGCCTTTGGCTTGCAGTTGTATACTGGTATGGCCATCCCAACTGTCATTACGAAAGTCTTGTCATTGCGAGGAGCGAAGCGACCGCCACGCAGCGCTCGCGGCAGGCTCCGCAATCCCGTCGGCGCGACACCGTCATTGCGAGCCCTGAAAGGGCGAAGCAATCTCCTTGTGCTCATGCTTATTCTGTCCCTCACTACCCCCAACCTCTACGCCGTCGGCACTAACGGTCCAAAACCGATGGAAGATCTCACAGCCAATCGTTTATTGAATGGGGCAATAAAAAAGCGAAAGGCAACTAAGAAGAAATCGGGAAATGGAAATGAAGGGGGCTCAGGAGCATTGTCATTAGGCGGCGGAGCCAAAAATTCTGGCTCTGGTGACGGGAATGGAGATCCTGACTCCGATTACAGTACAGCAGTGGGCGGATTAGAGTTTGGGAAAAAAGGCGGCTCTGGAAAATCCGCAGGAAAGAGTTCCAAAAAAACCGGCGCGAGAATTGGTTATAAAGGGGATACCGATCCCGAAACTTTAAGCGGCCCTAGCGATGACCATGATCACGATCATGGCGGTGGAGGGGGAGGATCAGGTCCCCCGGCACCTCCTTCGCCGCCTCAAATCTTACCTTACTTTCTGCCTCTGTGTTTCTTTTTCGATACAGAATACACAGAGGAAGTTGCCCGTAAAATTGTTAAGGATGTCGTCGACATCTACGCTGCCTGTGATGTAGCTGTTGATGCGCATACATTTACCTTACGTCCTGGGACCTACCCCCAGCATGATCCTGATAAGTTAAATGAGAACTCCCGGTTTCACTGTAACTTCAAAGTGCATTATGTAGATAATAGTCTATATGGAGCGGGACAAAGTTTTCCAAACTCGTTACGTGCCTCAGATAAGATGTGTCCAGAAGGATGGGAGGAAAAAGTAAGACGAGTTAATGAAGGAGAAGCTGAAAAAGATGTGATGACAACAGCAGGCTGCGCTGGAATGCCAGGAGATGCTTCTATTGTCGATTTCATGGGAAGCGGGGGTGTTTCTGCTCATGAATTCGGCCATAATATTGGCCGGCCCGGTCGCGGAGGCGATTACCTCGAAAACGAGGGAGAGGGGAATAAAGTACGTACGAAAGCAGGGTTGGGGCTTCAACTCAAAAATAGCCCAGTCAATGATAAGGAAAAAGCTGTTCATCATGATGAAGGAACACATCATGCTGGAGGGTTTACTGGTCCGGGTTGCGCTTCGATTCAAGGCGGTGCAAACGATAACTCCGTACGAAAAATTCCTTATATCAAAAATGCATTGGAATCTTATTATACGAAGGCTACGACCACTGAGGAAATGATCGATTATAATGGGCGAAATCAGCCGGCGCTTCCGACAGGAAATACTCCAGACCCGGTGGTGACCGAACGACGTCCGCCCGCTCCACCCGCCTTTGTTAGTAACAATATGTTCGGCGAAGGCTCATCGGGCACTCCTCAATCTGGTGCTGGGCCTGGCGGCCACCCTGGCGTCCCAGCTAGCAATGGAAAAAGCGGCGGCGGTTTTTCAGGCGGTGTGAGTTCCCCCGTTCCTCCCATTCCAATCGCCAGCAATGGCATCGGAGGAGGGAGTAATTTAAGTGGGGATCTTCCTGCTCCTCCACCAGAAGGGCCTCAGTCTGAGGTCGCAGGAGAGGCGGGTTCACAACCCAATTCGGCCAATCCACCTCAAGCAAAAGGAAACCGTTTCATCTACATGAATGATGGATCCACGGTCAGTGGCACCGCTGCCGATGCCTTATTGGGCAAAGCAGGGGTCGGTGGAGGCGGGCTTCCGCTAGCGGCAGAAGGTGCAAATGGAGAAGGTGGAAAATCGGGGGGCTCCAGTGCGATTGGAGGTTTAGAGAGTAGCGCTGCGGGAGGGACTCGCATCGTTGCAAACGCCAATGAAGGGGATCCGAGTAATCCCGATTTTGATAAACGAAAAAAGGGTGGAAAAAAGAAGAAACGCCGCCGTCCCATCATGCGGACCACCGACCCCTCTACCCTCTATCAAAGTGCGGGCGAAGCTCCAGCCTCCACAAACGAGTAAATCGGTTGATTTAATGCTATGCATTATATAGGTTCAATTCCCTGAGCTTTAGAAAGCCGTTTGGAGGGAGTTGAAGATGTGGAACTGGATTGGACAGTGTTGCTATTGCAGCTTGAGCAGCATAGTGCTTATTTTAGTCTTAGGGTGTTCCAAACCGCAGGAATCCCCAAAGCCTCTCCCAGTCTCTAATCCACCCTTAGTACAACCCACCAAACCCTCCCCAACTATTCAGGCCCTTCCTCCCGCGATCAAAAAAGAGATTCAGGAAGAGATTTTGCAAGATGGAATTGCCCGCTATGCCGAGCTCACTGTCATCTTGGCGGTAAAAGATGCACAAAAAACGGGACGGACTATAGAAGCGGCGGGTGGGAAGGTAACCTACGATCCCAATTTTGGAGATGGAAGCGAGATTCCTTTTTTAATTGCCGAGCTTCCGCCAAAAAAACTTTTCGAAAATGAATTTATCCAATCGCTGGAGTTGCGAGGAATCAGTGTCGATCACCCCCGCATTCGCAGCTACAAACCTCTCCAAGCTCCGGGGAATTTTTCACCCATCTATGTGCCTACGAATGAAGTGGGAGTTGTAGAGTTTCGGAAACGTCCTGGAAATGTGCTGGGGGAGAACACTCTGGCAGCGGTCATAGATACTGGCATCGATGCCGCCCATTTCGCCTTTCAAGATCGCGTCGTTTATTGGGCCGATCTCACTCGCGAAGGCACGGTCGATGTGGAGGTGGGTAAAGTCACCGGTACGCAAGTGACAGTCAAAGATGGGGTTTTGTGGACAATTCCCAGTGGTATTGATTCTAAGAAGCCAATCTATGTTGGGGTGTTTTCTGAAGAGGAGATGGGAGTTCAGGCAGCAGAAGCGGATAAGCTAGCAGGGCAAGGTGGCTTTGATCTGAATGGGAATGGGCTTTACGATGATGAATACCTCTTTGTCGCCGGGGAAAAGACTGGTGCTTCGAAGGAATGGGTTCTCTATCTGGATCGCAATGGAGATGGAGCACTTTCCGATGCCGAGGCCAAAATCGGAGTGGGAGATTTTAACTCTTCTGCTAAAAAACAGTTGCTGAGCTTCTCCCCGTCAAAAAAATATCCACTCCTTTTTGATGCAGATCCAGCGGGGACCTTGCTCACCGTCACCGTCGGCGTAGATCAACAGGCTCATGGCACCCATGTTGCGGGAATTATAGCGGCAGACGATAAACAGGGTAAGGTGATTGGAGTGGCTCCACGTGCGAAGCTTATGGCGCTGAAAGTTTGCAGTGGAATTACCTGCACCGATTCTGCGTTGCTCAGAGGCTTGATCGAGGCCTTCTATAATCCACAAGGGCTCGTTCCCGATGTGGTTAATCTTTCACTCGGAAGTTTAGAGCATCAGGTGGAAGATCCACTCAATATTTTAATGCGGGATCTTTCCGCTAAGTTTGGTGCCGCCTTTTTCACCGGTGCCTCCAATGATGGACCTGGATACCGCACCTTGAATTCCCTTGGCAGCCATGGCCCAGCCACGATGGTGGGGGCTTATGCCTCAAGGGAGATGCTCCAAAAACTTTATAATCTCGATGCTGATGTAAAAATGCCCTTTGACTCCATGCTTTTTTTTAGTTCGATGGGGCCTTCTTTTACCGGGCAGCTTAGACCTAACTTAGTGGCTCCGGGAGCGGCCCTTTCTCTTTCTCCGATGCACAATTCTGAAATGATGAATGGGACCAGCATGGCTTCTCCACTTGCGGCGGGAACGGCTTTGGCGCTCATTGGCTATAGTCGAACGTTAGATAACAAAGGAAGGATTAAGGACCCTGTCTTTGCAAAAGCAGAGCAAAAAAGAAAAGAGAAAATTGAGCTTTCCAAGAAAAAGGAGAAGGGGGCATTTTCTAATCTTGCAGCAGCATTGGCCATTCGGCAAAGTTTCGAAAGAACTGCCAAGCCAATGCCCCAATACACCATCACTCAGCGAGGATTCGGGTTGATGCAACTGAATCCTGCCGTGGATGAATATCGCCGAATTGTTGATTTGCTCAATCAAAAAAAATTAACACTGGTTGATTTTGCGATCGAGACCAACGGGGAAACTGGGCTTTATGATCGAAATTTAGAGATTGAACCGGTCAAGCAGATCACCCTTTCGGTGGTAAAAGATGCGGAGCATTTAAGTGGTAACTATGACATCCAAAACAGTCCGTTGGAGTTGAGGTTGATGAAAGTGGAGATCCAGGCTCCTGATGGCTCAATCGAGGTGAAGGAGCCTGGGAAAACCCCCACAACCGAATTTCCCATTACATTGGCGAACCGTGGGGTGGAAAACGCGGTAGCCTTCAAGTACCTACTTACTTTGAACAACTACCTTCGCGCCTCCTTTCTAT
Source organism: uncultured Pseudobdellovibrionaceae bacterium (assembly GCA_964604555.1). Lineage (GTDB taxonomy): Bacteria > Bdellovibrionota > FAC87 > UBA2466 > UBA2466 > CAZRZK01. Next base: position 46,955 of record CAZRZK010000011.1, read on the forward strand.
CGGTACGTCATCTCGAAAAGATGGAGCGGGGGAAGACCTATATCGCTGAATATGCCCTCTTCGATCGAGATCAGAAGCTCTTTACACTCGTCGACCAAGTCCATAGACCCATCGAGCTTTCTTCGCTGCCTACGACAGTGGATTTCCCGTCGCTAGCGAATGAAAAACGCAAAAAATCGACCGCGTTTGTAGTGGCTGAAAAGGAGATTGAAGCGAACGGGTTTCACAGATATCCCATTGCCATCACCAAAGCCGACTATGCTTTAAATATAGAAATGGCTTTTAGCATTACGGATGCTCTTAAGAAGAGTGGGGGATTCCTCTATTACATTCTTTATGATCCCTCAGGGAAGATTATTGAAAGAAAATCAATTTCCCGATCCAATAAGCTGGTCAGTGAGATCAGGAAATCGAAACTGTCGACGAGACGAATTAAACCTGGAATCTATGAGCTGGTGATTGCAAACAGCTCAGGGCGCTGGATGGGAAAGACCCAATATGATCTGTTGGTCTGGTCAAGTCGGGTAAAGCCTTCCGAATCGGCAATAGCCCTGAAAACAGGTCAATCCAGCAAACTTCTCTCCATCTCCAATCCCGAAGAAAGCAAAAAATGGAAGGTGGAATCAGAGGAATGGCGCAGGCTGCAGCTGATGAAAAAAATCAAACTGCTCCCCAATCACTGGAGCTTACGACGTCTTCAGATCCCATCTATCAATAATATCCCTGGCCCTGAAAAGATTACTGTCGAGATATCGAAAGCAAATGATCAGGAAAGTCTTTCCTTTGGTGGACGAATCGTGAACCAGCTTTTCACCCTAAAAGGAAAAAGCTTAAAGGCTGTTTACCATGCCAGCGAAAGTCTTTCTAAAGCGGGTCACAATGTGGTCTTTGAAGAGGTGGAGCGTCCGAAGGAAGACGAGTTCGATCCCGTTTATGTGGCCGTAGAAACTTATGAACTTGGAGATCGTCGGAGTGACAATGCTTCTATTACGTTAGATCTGGAAGCTTGGTATAAAGACCTCCCTGTTAAATTAGAGGGGGAGTTTTCATATAAGCTCCGACAAGAGAGCACCGCCGGGGTTTTATTGCTGGAACTCTTTTCTCCTAAAGCGATCTTGGGAGGCGGCACGATCCGAAAATATTTTAAGGTTAAGCAGGAAGAATCGGAAGTAGAGCTAGAGATCCCGGTTACGATTGAGTCAGAATAGATCGGACGAGCTTTGCAAATTGATGGACCTCCTCTTCGGTCGTGTCGAACGAGGTCATCCATCTCACCTCGGAGAGCTTCTCATCCCAGATATAGAAGAACCAGTCTTTTTGAATGAGAGGAATTATCTTTGTCGGAAGAATAGCAAAGACGGCATTCGCTTCCACCTTGCGGGTGATTTGCACTCCAGGAATAGTCGCCACTTCCTTCGCGAGGAGTTGCGCCATGCGATTAGCATGAGCCCCGTTTTTCAACCACAGACTATCTTCTAGGAGTGCTTCAAATTGAGCTGAAAAAAAACGCATCTTTGAGGCCAGCTGCATCCCCTGTTTGCGAATGTAGGGAAAATATTTGCCGAGTTCAGGATTTAAGAAAATCACCGCTTCACCGGCCAAAAGCCCATTTTTGGTTCCGCCAAAACTGAGAACATCCACCCCGGCATCCAACGAAATCTCTTTTAGGCCACAGTTGAGGGCTGCCGCTGCATTCGCAATTCGTGCGCCATCCATATGAAGGTAGAGACCATTTTGGTGGGCAAAGTCGGCAATTTTTCGAATTTCATCAAGCGAATAGAGCGTTCCATATTCGGTCGTTTGGGTGATCGAGATTACTTTGGGGACAACTCGATGGGGATAGGTTCCATGTGCGGAAGCAATCGCTCCCTTGACCACCTCTAAACTCTCCGCCGTCAATTTTCCATTGGTATGGGGAAGCAAGATCAGTTTAGAGCCCAAAGCCGCTTCAGGCGCGCCACATTCATCGGAGTTAAGATGAGCCGTAGGGGCACATAACACCGCTTCAAAGGGTTGAAGCATACTCTTTAACCCCAATACATTCGCAGCCGTTCCATTAAAGACAAAGAAAACCTCAACCTTTGGGTAGAGAATCGCCCTAAATTTTGCCATTGCCGATTCGGTAATGGGATCTTCCCCATAGGAATGAGTCGTGCCTAAATTGATTTTCGAAATTGCTTCTAGGATTTTGGGGTGAACACGGGCGTGATTGTCACTCCCGAAACTTTTTTTCTTAAACCACTCTGCCGATGTAGTCATATTCCATGGAACGTTCAATCAAAACCGATTGAAGGGTCCCTTTCTCCAATTTCCCTGAACGGATCAGGATTTTACCGTCGATATCTGGGGCCTGCCCTTGGTGGCGGCCGCTCCATAGAAATTCCGACTCTTCGGAGATTTCTTCAATCAAAACGGGAATCGTCTTTCCAATCAGCTTCTGGGTACGATGATGGGAAATCTGTTGCTGGATTTCCATAATCTCATCCCGGCGCGCTTCCTTCACATCTTGCGGGAGTTGACCCGGCAGGAGGTAAGAGGCGGTGTTCTCTTCATGGGAATAGGCAAAGACTCCAAGATGATCAAATTCAAATTCTTTCACGAAGCCAGCAAGTTGTTTGAACTCCTCCTCGGTTTCTCCGGGATAACCAGCGATCAAGGTGCTTCGGATAAACACGTCAGGAATCCGTTCACGCAGTTTGGTGAGCCGTTCTTTGATGTGTTGTCCGGTCACTTTACGATTCATCAGGTGCAGCATGCGATCGTTGATGTGTTGCACCGGCATGTCGATGTATTTGCAGATCTTGGGTTCGGTTGCGATCAACTCCAAAAGCTCATCGGAGAGTTCATCGGGATAGAGATAAAGCATCCGGATCCATTCGAGCCCTTCTACTTTGACCAATTCCCTTAATAGTCCAACGAGGTTGGTCCCATCTCTGAGATCCCGCCCATAGTCGGTGAGATCCTGGCCAATCAAATTGAGTTCCTTCGCTCCTTCATTCACCCAACGTTGCGCTTCCTTTACCAAGGAAGGAATGGTTCGGCTTCTTAAAGATCCTCGGATTTTAGGGATAATGCAGAAAGCGCAGTTTTTAATGCACCCTTCCGAAATCTTTAAATAGGCCCGATAGAAAGGCTGCGAATTGATCCGGGGGGTGTTTTCATTATGGATATATTTCGGATGATTGAATCCTTGAACGATTTCTTTTTTCCCTTCGATAAACTGGAGGATCTCCCCGTATTGACCCGTTCCGACAAAGGCATCGACCTCGGGAAAGGATACTTTCAGATCGGCAAGGTAGCGTTGCGGCAGACATCCGGAAACAATCAAACGCTCACAGCTACCCGCCTCTTTGAATTGTGCCATTTCAATGATGGCATCGATCGATTCTTTTTTAGAGGCTTCGATGAAACTGCAGGTATTGAGAATGATAACTTTAGCGTCATCCGGTTTCGTGACGATCTGAAAACCATCTTCCTTTGAAATGCCGAGCATGACCTCGGCGTCTACTAGGTTCTTTACGCATCCTAGACTTTGAAAAAAAATCTTTTTTTCGGAAACCGGTTGAACGTTCACATTAATCCCTAAAGTTCAAGAACTGGAAATCAAGACCCAAATCCTGATTCCGAATCAGCGCGATGGCATCCTGGAGATCATCTCTTTTTTTGCCGGTCACCCGCACCTGTTCATCTTGGAATTGCGATTGCACTTTTAAGTTAGAATCTTTGATGAGTTTATTAAGCGCCTTGGCCTTTTCCCCAGGAATCCCTTGCTGGAGTTTAATCACTTGTCTCGCGGTGCCTTCAAAGGCAGGTTCGATTTTTCCCATCTCCATGTTCTTGAGGGAGATCCCGCGCTTTACTAACTTCGATTGGAGGATATCGAGCACCGCTTTCAGTTTGTATTCGTCATCTCCGATGAGGGTGATCTCTTCCTTCTTGTTCCATTCGATTTTGCTTTTGGAGCCCTTAAAATCATAGCGTTGCAACATCTCTTTTTGGGCTTGATTGATGGCATTATCGACCTCTTGAAGATCGACCTTCACGACAATGTCAAAAGACGGCATTTTATCTTCTCCTATTGTTCAGAAACGATATCCGTCGCCTCTTTTTTATATTCAAAAAGGCTGTCTTTAACGGCTCGATTGGTCTGGATATCGCTAAAATCCAATCGCACTCGCGATTCGCTGTTTTCCGAGATTAAAGCGACGAGAAGATAGCTCGATTTCAAAACTTCTGCAACCAGGGGCTCGTCTCCGGGTGTATTAGGGGTGAGCCGGATGAGATAGCGGTCCTTTTTCTCCTCTAAGAGCTTGATTTGATAGGCTTCTTTCATCTTCGCCTTCCCCGAAAGGAAGCGCAGAGGGCCTTTAGAAATTTCCTTTGAAATATCCTTATAGATATCGACCGTCCGGTTTTTGCGGCTGGGGTTGTTCTGGATAATGGTTAGCTTGTTATCGTTAAGAAGTTGTTGGATTCCCTCGGTTTTCGAATCCCACAGGAGATGCCCGGGTTTTTTAAGGGTGACTCTACCCTGATTCTCTTCATGGGTTCCCATCCGCTTCGAGTGGATGGCTTGTTTGAAGGAAGCTTCGAAAGTTTTGGTGGAGTCCCATTGGGTTTGGAGTTTTTGGATAATGCTTTCGGGGGTGAGGGCGTTGGCAAAAGATAATAAAAGAAAAAAGAAGAGCATGCTTCTGTTTAAAGCATATTCTACTTATAAAATCATTGCTTTAAACTCACGAAATATTCAGTGTCGGAAACCTGGGATGTAATCAGGTCGATTTAGATCTGTCCGACCAAAACCTGCCGGCGTTTCGATTGTCCGGTGGCTTGGGCGACCACTCCCTCTTTTTCGAGTTCTTCCATGAGGGAGGCGGCACGGTTGTAACCAATTTTGAGGTGGCGTTGGAGGAGAGAGATGCTGGCTTCGCCTCTTTCCGAAACGATGCGAACCGCCTGATCATAGAGCCCTTTATCGGAAGGGTTGCTGCCATCTGATGAAGTTGCCCCATTTTCTTCGAGCGTTTCTTCGTAATGGAGGAGTCGTTCGTCGTAAACCGGTTGGCCTTGGGCTTTGAGCGAAGTGACCACTTTTTCAATGTCTGCATCGCTGATAAAGGCCCCTTGCATGCGTTTGAGAGACATAAATCCAGCAGAGTGGAAAAGCATGTCGCCATTTCCTAGAAGCCGTTCGGCGCCGGTGCGATCCAAGATGGTTTTGGAGTCGACACTGGATGCGACTCTAAAGGAAATGCGACTGGGGAAGTTGGCTTTGATGAGTCCGGTCACCACATCAGTAGATGGACGTTGCGTGGCGAGTACGAGATGGATCCCGCTGGCGCGAGCTTTTTGCGCGAGTCGGGTGATCGACATCTCCACATCTTTTTGGGCCACCGCCATGAGGTCGGCATATTCGTCGATAACAACAACGATGTATGGAATCCGCTCAGCGGTAGCGTAATCCCCTTCTCCTTTATCCACCTTTTCATTATAGGCATCGAGGTGGCGCACTCCCGATTGGTGCATGAGAGTGTAACGTCGTTCCATCTCTTCAACGGTCCAACGCAATGCCATCGCCGCTTTTCGAGAATCGACGACAACCGGAAGAAGGAGGTGTGGAATGGCTTCGTAACTGCTCAACTCCACCATCTTGGGGTCGACCAAAATGAGTCGCAATTGATCGGGTGAGAATCGGTAGAGTAAACTGCAGATCATCGTGTTGATAAAAACAGACTTTCCGGTGCCGGTGCTTCCCGCTACCAAGAGGTGCGGCATTGCTCCCAATCCCGAGATCACCGGCTCGCCCGATGCTAATCTGCCGAGCACAATCGGCAATCGAGTGTCGGCCGAGTGAAAGGGGGTCTCTTTAACAATGTCTTTAAAGAAAACCGTTTCCCGATGTGGGGTTGGAATTTCAATTCCAACGACAGGCTTGCCTGGAATCGGGGCTACTATTCTCACGGAGAGAACGCTCAATGCAAGTGTGAGATCATCGGAGAGATTGGCGATCTCCTTAATTTTTACGCCACTCGCCGGCTTGAATTCATAGACGGTGATGACAGGGCCTGAAGAGACATTGACGATCTCCCCTTCCACTCCAAAGTCTTTTAACTTTTGAACGAGGATCTGCCCTTTTTCCTGTAGCCATGCTTTATCGTTATGTTTCGTTTTAGAATCGGCCTTCCCGCTCACGAGATCCAGCGAAGGCAGGTTGAATTTTCCCGATCTTTTAAATTTTTGTTTAGGGGTATTTCCCGTTTTCGAATGGGAAAGGCGATCGAGGTCAGTGTCGTGATGTTGGGTGACGGAAGCGGGTTCCTCTGCTTCGGTTGTCGTCGAAGAAACAGCTGTTGGAGCCGGAATCGTCTTTTTCATTTTCAAAACCACGTAGAGTGCAACCGAAAAAATAAGGCTCGCCCATGCTCCCAGCTTTCCGAACCAAATGGAGAGGTATTTGGACATGAAAAAACCTAAAAGCCCGCCTCCATTGTGCAGTTGCCAGAATGGAGTGTTCTCTGGAAAACAGAGTTGGCTGAGAAGGCTCGCAAATAGGGAGAGCAAAACCAGCTTCGGTAGGGAAGTGAAAGGAAAGAGAAGGTAGACGGCTAGTAGGAGGCTAGTGATCCCAAACAGTTGAAAGAGAATATCGGATGTTCCGCTACCAATACTTCCCATCCAGTTTTGAGTTTGATGGAGGGTTCCCCATGAACTCATAGATGTGTCCCAAGGAGAGTAGCTAAGAAGCGAACAGAGGAGGAAAAGGCTGACTGCGATGCGGGTCAGCTTGATTAGTTCCTTCTTTTTGGGGTGGTTGAACAATGAAACAGCAAAAAAATGAGATGGGTACGGCTTGAATGAAAGTGCCTTTGAAAGTTTCATTAGGTTTTAGGATGTAAGGGAAATAGTTTGGAAAGCTACTATTAGTATAACTTACTGACAATGCTTGTCAATTACAGTTCTTGACACGCGATCCGCGGTTGTTATCATTTGATTAGTTTGGTAAGTTTTTTTTGCCACACACAATCATAATTCGGACGTTTAAGCGGTATCAGATTCATTTTATTGGGGGGTTAATGGCCACGGGTTTTGTAAAATGGTTTAATGACAATAAAGGGTATGGTTTCATTGAGCAGGAAGGTGGCGCCGATGTTTTCGTTCACTTTTCCGCAATCGAAGGTGAAGGATTTAAGTCTTTGACCGAGGGGCAAGAGGTGGAGTTCGAGATGTCGCAAGGTCCCAAAGGTCCTCAAGCGCTCAGCGTGAAGAAATTGAAGGGGAATTCGTAAGAGTAAGGCCATTTCCCTGCCTCTTACCTCTCTTTTTTTGTGTTGACACAACGGAAGTTTCCGTTCATCAAGTAGTATACTTTCTTGAGAAGACCTATCTTTGCATTTTTAGGACACTCCTCATAAGGGCAGTAGCCCCTCAACTAAGTAGGCCAGAGTTTGGATTGAGGATTTAATAAATCCCAAAAATTTTGGTAGGTCTTATAAAAGGTAACAGATATACAGATGACTCAAACTTGTGGCTCAAAATAGAAGAGTTAAAAACCCCTCTTAATTAACGCAGTATTCCAATGAAAAAAGATCAATCACCCTCAAAAGATAAAGAAAAAGTAGTAGAAGAAGAGATCAAAGAAAACGTCATGCATCTGAAGGAGCTGAAGGAAAAGCCCATTTCAGATCTCACCGAGTTGGCGCGTTCTTTAGGGGTCGAATCCCCTGGTGGCTTACGCAGACAGGAACTCATCTTCGCCATTTTGCAGGCCCAAACCGAACAGAATGGAAGTATTTACGGCGAAGGGGTATTGGAAACCCTCCCGGATGGATTCGGGTTCTTAAGGGCGCCTGACTATAACTATCTGCCAGGTCCAGATGATATTTATGTATCTCCGTCTCAAATTCGACGGTTCATGCTTCGAACGGGAGACACTGTTGAAGGGCAAATCCGTCCCCCGAAAGATTCGGAACGTTATTTCGCTCTGCTAAAAGTTGAAAAGATCAACTTTGAAGATCCCGATGTAGCACGGGAAAAGATCCTATTCGATAACCTGACTCCGCTCTATCCCACCGAGCGGTTAAACTTAGAATTTGAGCAGAAAAAATATTCTACTCGTGTGATCGATCTCTTAACGCCGATTGGAAAAGGGCAACGCGGACTCATCGTCGCCCCTCCCCGTGCCGGTAAGACGATGCTCATGCAAGAGATTGCGAATGCCATCACGACGAAACACCCGGAAGTGGTGTTGATTGTGCTCCTCATCGACGAACGGCCTGAAGAGGTCACCGATATGGAACGCAACGTGGATGGTGAGGTGATCAGTTCGACCTTTGACGAACCAGCCACCCGGCACGTTCAGGTCGCAGAGATGGTGATCGAAAAGGCAAAGCGTCTGGTCGAGCACAAAAAAGATGTGGTGATCCTGCTGGATAGCATCACTCGCTTGGCCCGTGCTTATAACACCGTCGTTCCCCCGAGCGGAAAGATCCTCTCAGGCGGTGTTGACTCCAACGCCCTTCATAAACCGAAACGCTTTTTTGGAGCTGCCCGTAATATTGAAAATGGCGGCAGCTTAACCATCCTAGCGACAGCCCTCATCGATACGGGAAGTCGGATGGATGAAGTGATCTTTGAAGAGTTCAAAGGAACTGGTAACCTAGAGATCACGCTCGATCGAAAATTGATGGAAAAGCGGATTTTCCCCTGCATCGACATCAACAAATCGGGAACCCGAAAGGAAGAGCTCTTGTTAGACCGAGAGATCCTGAATCGGGTTTGGATCCTGCGGAAGGTGCTCCAGCCGATGAACGTCGTCGACAGCATGGAATTCCTGCTCGACAAGATCATGTCCACGAAGACCAATAAGGACTTCTTGGATTCGATGAGCAGCTAAAAAGAGAGTTTTTTCTCATAACGATTGATGAAGCCAAAAAACCTCATCTTGCTTTCAGTCAGCGGCTTCATTGTCAGCATCGATCAAGCGGTAAAAAGTTACGTCCTGAATGCCCTGGCCCTTGGGGATTCTAAAAATCTCCTGGGAAGTTTTCTCAAGCTTGTTCACCATAAAAGCAATGGCCCCATTTTCCGTTTCATCCAAAGTATTCCGGCTGACTTTCAAGATATTTTTTTGGTTGCCGTTCCCGTGGTGGCGTTGGTTCTTTTAATCCTTATCTTCTTGAAGATCGATGATGGGGGGTTTGTCTCTTCTGCCTCACTAATGCTGATTTTGTCTGGAGCCCTCGCGAACCTGCTGGATCGACTCCAGCATGATTTTGTGATCGATTGCATTGTGGTTGCCGATTACTGGTCCTTCAATCTAGCCGATGTCAGTATTTTAGCGGGTACACTGCTCATGATCACAAACACCTTGCTCCAACACCAAAAGAAACTCAGAATAGAGAAAAAATGATGAGTGTTAACCGTTGGAAAATCTATTTTTTAGCTGGAATTGGGCTCTCTGTCTTGGTGCTGGATCAGATTACCAAATACTGGATCTACTCCCGTTTTCATTGGGGTGAAAGCGTGGTGGTGATCCCTAATTTCTTTGCCATTACCTATGTCCGTAACATGGGGGCCGCCTTTGGATTTCTTCACCGAGCCCCTGAGTGGTTCCGTACCCCATTCTTTCTGGTGGTGCCGCTTATTATTTTGGCGGTTTTGAGCGGAATGTTTATTAAGTTGAAACCAGAACAGAAATGGATGGGGGCAGCAATCTCCTTGATCATTTCCGGAGCCATTGGAAATATCATCGATCGGGCCCGTTTTGGTTATGTAGTGGATTTCTTAGATTTCCATTATAAAGAGGTTTATCATTGGCCCGCCTTCAATGTGGCCGATTCCAGTATTGTAGTAGGAGTTTGCCTGATTTTCTTAATCTCCTGGTTTGAAAAGAAACCATCCCCCTCTCCTATTGGCTAAAACCGCCTACCCATGCTATATCTTCCCTCCTCATGAAACACGAACATGCCCATGAAATCAGGGTTAAAGAGGTTAAAAAGCTGTCCCCAATCCTTCGCCGGGTAGAGGTGGAGATCCCCGCTGAGGAGATTGAACACCATGAAAAGGATACCGAACGACGGTATCAGCGGCAGGCCAAGGTGCCAGGTTTCCGTCCAGGAAAGGCGCCTCAAACGATTGTTCGGCAGCAGTACTTGGCCGATATCCAAAAAGAGGTTTTTGAGCATTTAGTGCGCTCGGCTCTTTGGGAAGCGCTTAAAAAAACCGAATTGAACCCGCTCAATCACCCTACGTTAGATATTAAACAAGGGGCTTATCCCACTGGGAAAGAGATCCATTTCTCGATTGAATTTGAAATCCGGCCTGAGATCGAATTGAAGAGCTACAAAGGCATCAGCCTTATTAAAAAAGAGGTTACGATCGAAGATGCAGAGGTGGATAAAGTTCTCGAATCGCTTCGTGAGCGTTCTGCCACGATGGAACCGGTAGAGATCGCTACACCTGAAAAAGGGCATTTTGCGAATGTGGAAATGGCCTTTGAAGTTTTGGAAGATGGCGGCTTGAAGCAGCCCATGCGCGCGACGATGATCGAAATTGAAGGGGAAGGGGTGCTGCCTGAGCTAAACACCCAGCTCAAGCAGATGAAGATCGATGAGCAAAAAACGTTTGAAACCGATTTTCCCGCCGACTATCCCTCTGAAGGATTGAAAGGAAAGAAGGTTCGGTTCGAGCTTAAGTTGTTGGGAATCAAGAAGCAGGTTCTTCCTGAGCTCGATGATGCCTTTGCCTCGTCGATGCGAGAAGGTTTTACTCTAGAGCAGTTGAAAACTGAGATTAAAGAAAATCTCACGCAGTCTAAGAAAAATGAAAAGCAAGAAGAGGATCGCCAAAAGATTGTAGACCATTTGATCAAGAACAATCCTTTTGAAGTGCCTCAGTCGTTGGTAGAGAATCAGGTCAGCCGGTTTCTTTCCCGAGCGAATCAAAATCCGAAAGCGAAACCGATTACAATCGAACAGCTCTCTCCCGAACAGAAAAAGGATCTCACCAAGCGAGCCGAAGAAACGGTCCGTGGATCGATGTTGTTGAGTGAAGTGGCTCAGCAAGAAAAGATTGCGGTTGATGAAGCCCGTTTAGAGGCACGGATCGCCGAGATTGCCAAAGGGATGCAAAAGCCCGACAATGAAGTGCGATTGTTGCTTGAAGGCAAGGGAATGATGGATCAGTTAAAGGATGAGATCCTCACCGAGCAGACCTTCGACTACCTTTTGCAGTCCGCTGACTGGCAATAAAAAGACATCGGGTGCTTTTTACTGTGACTTAACGGGTCTTGTCACATCTATTGATATTAGGGTACAAGTATTAGAACATCTTGGTTTTTTTTCACAGAAGGAACCACATGATCAGACACCAAAATCCACCAGGCAATTCCATCGCTAGCTCTAATCTCGATGTCAGTAATTACCTGGTTCCTATCGTAGTCGAGCAGACTCCTCGCGGAGAGCGGTCTTATGATATCTATTCCCGCCTGCTCAAGGAACGAATTCTGTTTATCGGTTCCCAGATCGATGACCCTATAGCCAATTTAGTCATTGCCCAGCTCCTTTTCTTAGAATCGGAAGATCCTGAAGCCGACATCCATCTCTATATCAACTCGCCCGGGGGCAGTGTGTCAGCGGGAATGGGGATTTACGATATGATGCAGTATGTAAAACCCGATATATCTACCTATTGCACGGGCTTAGCAGCCAGCATGGGGGCGGTGTTATTGGCGGCAGGGGCCAAGGGAAAACGCTATGCGTTACCCAATTCTCAGATTATGATCCATCAGCCTTTAGGGGGAGCTCAAGGTCAGGCAACTGATATTGCGATCCAGGCAAAACAGATTTTGCACTTAAAGGAAAAGTTAAACCTTATTTTGGTCCATCACACTGGACAGCCGATGGAGCAAATTGAGAAGGATACCGATCGCGATCGCTATATGTCCGCGGAAGATGCCAAGGAATATGGGATTGTTGATAATGTCATTAAGCACCGAACCGTAGGAGCCAAAGGATCGAAATAATAAGGAGGCATCGATGAGCCGTAGAGAAAGCGATGGTTTTGGGAATCTAGTCTGTAGTTTTTGTGGGAAAAGCCAACGTGAAGTGAAAAAGCTCATCGCTGGGCCGACGGTCCACATTTGCGATGAGTGTATCGAGCTTTGCAATGACATCATTGCAGAAGAGGCTCAGAAGGAAGACGTTCGTGGCCCGGCCTCTAAGATTCCTAAACCTACCGAGATCAAAAGTGTTCTGGATGATTATGTGATTGGCCAAGATCGGGCCAAGAAAACCCTTTCGGTGGCGGTCCACAATCATTACAAACGCATTTTCAGCGGTAAAACCACCGCAAGCCACGGGTCTGAAGTCGAAGTTCAGAAAAGCAACATTCTTTTGATTGGCCCCACCGGAAGTGGAAAAACATTGTTGGCGCAAACCTTAGCGCGTCTCTTAAAAGTTCCCTTTACGATTGTCGATGCAACGACCTTAACAGAAGCCGGTTATGTGGGGGAAGATGTTGAGAACATTATTCTCTATTTGCTTCAAGCAGCCGATTACGACATCGAAAAGACCCAGCGCGGGATCGTCTATATCGATGAAATCGATAAGATTGCGCGCAAAGGAGATAATCCCTCCATCACCCGTGACGTATCGGGTGAAGGGGTCCAACAGGCTCTCTTGAAAATTTTCGAAGGGACCCGTGCGAATGTTCCGCCCAAAGGCGGGAGGAAACACCCTCAGCAGGAATTTCTGCAGGTCGACACTTCCAACATCCTCTTTATTTGCGGGGGCGCCTTTGTGGGATTGGATCGGGTGATAGAACAGCGGACCCATAAGCGCGGAATGGGGATCGGCGCAGAGGTGAAATCGACCAAGGAGAAGGCAAAAGATCCCGCACTCCATCAAGTGCAGCAGGAAGATCTTTTAAGATTTGGAATGATCCCAGAGTTTATTGGTCGTTTGCCGGTGGTGGCGACTCTCGATGAGTTGAATGAAGCCGCTTTGGTCAGGATTCTTACCGAACCGAAGAATGCCATCATCAAGCAATACCAAAAACTTTTTGAATATGAGAATGTGAAGCTTAAATTCGACGATCATTCCCTTCACACCATCGCCAAAGAAGCACTTAAAACCAAAACAGGCGCTCGGGGCTTACGTTCCATTTTGGAACATGCCATGTTGGATATTATGTATGACCTACCTTCAATTCCCAATTTGAAGGAGTGCATCATTACCGAAGAGGTCATTACGCAAAACGCCAGACCCCAATTAGTGACTGGTCCTGCGGAAGAATCGGATCTGGCGAAAAAAGCAGAATCGGCATAATGCATATTAAGGTATAATAGATATTAAGAAGTGGTAGTTTTCTCTTTTCCCCATGGAGGTAACTTCCAATGCAAAAAAAGGCAGAACCGATCACTACCTATTCGCTTTTACCTCTCAGGGACATTATCGTCTTCCCTCACATGGTGGTTCCGCTTTTTGTGGGGCGCGAAAAGTCTATCCGAGCGCTCGAGGAGGCGATGACTGGCAAGAAGCAGATCGTCTTATCGGCCCAAAAAAAGGCGCAAAACAATAACCCCGATGACAAAGATATTTTCACGATTGGAACCATCGCCAACATCATCCAGCTTTTGAGACTCCCCGATGGAACCCTCAAAGTTTTGGTCGAAGGAGCTCAGCGAGCCCGCATTTTAAAATACATCGAGCGGGATCAAACCTTCCGGGTGGAAGCAGAGCCACTTCCTGAAAAACTGGCTTCCGTGGTGGAAGCAGAGGCCTTCTTAAGAAGCGTTAAAAACGCCTTTGAAGCCTATGTAAAATTAAACAAACGGATACCCGCTGAACTTTTGATGTCGGTACTAGCCATCGAAGAGCCTGGAAAATTGGCCGATACCATTATCCCTCATCTCAATATTAAGGTTGAAGAGAAGCAGAATCTCTTAGAAATGCTCGATGCAGGCGAGCGGTTAGAAAGACTATATGGTTTGATCGAAGGGGAGATCGAGATCCTCCAGGTCGAGAAGAAAATCCGCCATCGAGTAAAGAAGCAGATGGAACGCTCGCAGAAGGAGTATTACCTCAACGAGCAGATGCAGGCGATCCAGAAGGAGTTGGGCGAACGGGATGAATTTAAGAATGAAATTGCTGAAATCGAAAAGGCGATCAAGCGATGCCATATGCCGGAAGAGGCCAATGCCAAGGCAAGGACCGAACTAAAAAAACTAAAGATGATGTCCCCGATGTCGGCTGAGGCAACGGTTGTCAGAAATTATTTGGATTGGATGATCTCTCTTCCGTGGAGCCAAAAGACCGATGACAAGATAGATCTTAAAAACACGCTCAATGTTTTAGATACTGATCATTTTGGTTTAACCACCGTCAAGGAGCGTATCTTAGAGCACTTGGCGGTGCAGGGATTAGTAGAAAAAATACAAGGTCCCATCCTTTGTTTGGTAGGCCCACCAGGTGTTGGAAAAACCTCCTTGGCTCGATCCATTGCGAAATCGATGGGAAGAAAGTTTGTAAAGATCTCTTTGGGTGGAGTCAGGGATGAAGCTGAAATTCGGGGTCATCGCCGCACCTATATCGGCGCACTTCCCGGGAAGCTGATCCAGTCGATGAAGAAGGCGGAGACGGTCAATCCAGTCATTTTGCTGGATGAGATCGACAAGATGAGCACCGATTTCCGCGGAGATCCTTCCAGTGCCCTCTTAGAGGTTTTGGATCCCGAGCAGAATAAGTATTTTTCCGATCATTATCTCGAAGTAGAATATGATCTTTCCAATGTGATGTTTGTGACAACCGCTAATTCACAGCACACTATTCCATGGGCCCTTTTGGATCGTCTCGAGGTGATCTCCCTCTCCGGTTATACCGAAGAGGAAAAGCTGGAGATCTCAAAACAACACTTGATCCCAAAACTACTGAGTCGCCATGGACTGAAAGAAAATCAGGTTACTTTCAAGCCGCCCGCAGTGATGGATCTCATTCGCCATTACACTAAAGAAGCCGGGGTAAGAAATTTAGAGCGCGAAATCGCCGCCGTTTGCCGAAAACTCGCGCGGCAAACGCTTGAGAACCCGGGAAAGAAGAAAAATTTCGTGGTCGTTCCAAAAATGGTTGAGGAACTTTTAGGGCCACAAAAGTATCGCTACCAAAAAGCGGAACGCAGTCCCGAGATTGGCCTTTGTAATGGGCTGGCCTATACCGAAACAGGTGGGGATCTTTTACAGATCGAAGTGGTTCAGATGCCCGGTAAAGGAAAGTTCCAGGTCACCGGAAAACTGGGCGAGGTGATGCAGGAGTCGGCCCAAGCAGCGATGAGCTATGTTCGCTCTCGCGCCAAGTTATTAGGGCTCGATCCTGAATTCTATCAAAAACTCGATATCCACGTGCACGTTCCAGAAGGGGCTATTCCCAAAGATGGCCCTTCGGCAGGTATTACCATGGCCACCGCCCTAGTGAGTGCGCTCACTTCAAAGCCAATCAAGAGTACTGTTGCCATGACGGGTGAAATTACATTACGAGGAACGGTCCTGCCTATTGGGGGGCTCAAAGAAAAAATGTTGGCCGCCTATCGGGGGGGGATCAAAACGGTCATTATTCCCATCGATAATGAAAAGGACCTCAAAGATATTCCCAAAAATATCTTGAAGGAATTTGAAGTCATCAAGGTGAGCCACGCCGATCAGGTTTTAAGAGCAGCAATCGATGCTCCCGAGGTTTTTGTGACAAAGGGGGTGCCGCCAGAACCGGTAATAGCTCCCGTAGATGTCGTAAAGAAAGAAGAACCGATTCTTCCTGCGACTCATTAACCCTCGCTGAACAAGATTTTTGTTGATCCCTTTGCCAGACCTGGTACAGGGATCAGTATGGACAAATTATTTTTCCTATGGATTTTCCTCTTCCAGTCCTATTTGCAGGCCGTTCCCAGTGTCCGGGTGATCCCGGATCAGCTTTATTTTAAGACTCTCCAGAGCGAGTTAGCTAAGGCTAAATCCAGCATTCATATTTTGCAGTTTTCTTTCGCGATATCCGATGATGAGGGGAATTTTTTTAAAGATTCGGATCCCTATAAAATCGCTGAACAACTCGTTCAACTCAAAAAGAAAAATCCAAAACTTCAAGTCCAGCTCTATATCGAAGGGGAAAGGGACACCGCCATTAGAAATAAGATCACGGCAGCCTTTCTTGCAGAAAATGGCATCGATGTAAAAGAAGGGAAGACCCACGCCAAAGGGTTTGCGATTGATGACCAGACTTTATTGTTAGGTTCTACCAATCTCACTACCCAATCCCTACGTTATAACAATGAAACCAATCTCCTCCTTCATGAACATCCCCAAATTGTAAAAGGCTTCAATCAATACTTTGATCTCCTTTGGAAAAATAAAGAAAGAAAGCCTGGAGCATATCCCGAACAACCGGTTGAAGGGATTCAGCTTTTGGCCGATGGGGTCTACAAGCAAAAATTATTGGCGTTGATTGGAAAAGCGGAAAAGACGATCGATTTTTCTATCTATTATTTCCACGAAGCCGATATTGAGAAAGCCCTCATTGAAGCCCATAAAAGAGGGGTTAAGATCCGGGGTTATCTGAATCAACATAAATCTTTCGGTTTAGAATTGGTGGAGCGGAACAAGAAAACGATGAAGCGACTGCATGAAGCGGGAGTGAAAGAGGTTTATTTGGATCTCGATACCTTTTTCTCCCATTCGAAATATCTAATCGTCGACGGGAATACCATTCTGTTGGGAACTGGCAATTGGAATCGTTCCGATGTGGAAGAACATCCTCAGCTTTATCTACAGGTAGAAAATCCGGCCCTTTCCGACTCCCTCTCCCGCCATTTGAGCCATCAAATTGCTTATGAATCGGCACGCCCCATTCCTGAAAAACCCTATTTCCGATTTTGGATTGGATATAAGCGTGCTGATCTAGAATTGGAAAAATTTGATGAAGTGATCCGGGATGTCTTTGTAAGATCTACGATTAAAACAGGGGAATGTGGTGGATTGCAGGGCTACTTTCCCGTGTTACTAGCAAAACCTCAAAAGAAGAGCACGATCCCAGATGAGATCGCCCTCATCCCCTATCAAGATGAGCCCACCTATCGCGCGATTCGAGAAGGCTCAGTGGGATCAGTGTACGGTCCGCTTCATTTCGATTATTTCGATCGTGCGACTTCCAAAAGCGCAGTTCCCGTGGCTTATGCGGGCAAGGTAGAAGTGGGGAATGCTTATGATTTGAGCGCTGAAAAGGTTTTCTGGCAAAAGGGGGAAACGCTCTTTTCTTTTTCTCCTGGCACAGGGAACGAAGTTATTTCCGGGTCAGTACAAAAGTACCTCGATCAACTCAATGAAAACCGTTCAAAGCTTGGAATCGATGGTTATGTGGTTTTGGTCGGGAAAGATTTTTTAGTTGAGTACTTCCATCGTCAAACAGCATGGACCGCAGGTGAATGGAAGAAAGTGGCTGAAATAAAGAATAAGGCTATGGATAAATCTTATGCTTCACCCAGCCATGTGGAGGTTGCTGATTCAACTGGCTATGAAGGAAACGGGATTACCCGTCCTGAAAAATTTCCTTGGAGCTCGTTTGAAGGAAAGAAGGGAGCGGGAGTGATTAATTCTCAATTTAATCCCGCGGTCCAATCGAAACTATTTTTGGGGAATTCGCTAGCCTCATTTGAGAGGACGTCTGAGGAGCAGGCTAAATTGCTAAAAGAAATTAAAGAGGCTTTTATACAGAATAAACCGATTCCGGGGAGCTGTCGGTCACAATAAGACAACTTACATCATATCGTCGTCGTCATACTTCTTCTGGCCGTGGAGGGCTTCGATCCCTTTTTTGGCCCCTTCGGTTACCCGTTTGAGTTCCGATTCGTAGGCTTGGAGTACCTTTTTCTCGAGACCATTCCGCATTTCACTGTTTAAAGGATGAGCGATGTCCCGGAAGGTACCATCTTTACGCTTTTTGCTAGGCATTGCGACAAATAGACCGGTGTTGCCATTGATGATTTTAAGGTCCCGAATGACAAAGCAGTTATCGAAGGTAATGGTGACATAAGCCTTCAATTTTTCTTCGTTTACGGGAAACACTTTTACTTCGGTGATTTCCATTGCTGCTCTCCTTGTCAGAGCACTCTTCAGGCAGAAATATGCGTCGCTGCTAGAACGCTCTTACAGCCTCTGGATCGGAAGGATTCAGAGAATACTTGAGAGATTTCTTCACATTTTGCGGCATCCCTGAACGCGGCAAAACAGACCGAGCCACTGCCTGTTATAGAGCAGTAATCTGGCGAGGTTGAACGCAGCATGTCTAAGATCGATTTGAGCTCGGGGTAAAGTTGAATGGCGGCCGGTTCTAAAGAGTTTTGGAGGCCTGTGAGAGAGGAAGCATCCAGTTTTGGTGCAAAAGGCATCTGGAGTTCCCGAAACACTTTAAATACCTCTGCGGTCCACAAAGGTTTGGGGGGGATTACTAAATAAAAAAATAAGGGGGTTGGATTTACTAAAGGCATTCGATGTTCACCTATTCCCGAAACAAAACTAGGAACCGGGTTTAAAAAGAACGGCACATCGGCCCCCAATTTAGAGGCTTCAACGCTGTCATATTGAGGTCGGAAGTGAGAAAGCAGAGTTCCCGCATTTGAAGAGCCTCCTCCTAAGCCGGCCCCAACCGGGATTCTTTTCTGGATCTCAATCGCGAACCCGTTCATATTTAGCAATTCGAGTGTTTTATAAGCGATATTTTCCGATTGCTGCGGCAGCGAACTTCCATTTTCGGAGGAGTCTGCCCAACGGCAGGTGACCCAGTTGGATTGGGTTTCATTTTTTTTGACGAGAATCTGATCGTAAAGAGTAATAGGCCAGAAGAGACTCTCCAATTCGTGAAAACCATTTTCACGACGACCCACCACATGGAGTCCCAGATTCAATTTAGCGGGCGATTTAAGGGTGTTATTCCCTCGACAGTTGTCTGACAAACAATCGGACATTAATTTCTCAACGATTTCAAATTATTACTTTGCTATATCACATCCGTTTACAGGGTGGCTACCTACTGTGTAGACGATTTCGGCTAAAAAGGGTGCCTGTCACGTCAAAAAAAATCAATAAAATCAACGGGATAAAAATAGTCATTTCCTGAAAGTCGGCATGAATTGTGAAGATAATGGAGGAGCACCTTTCATTTAAGAGAGTATTCCAATGGAATCTCACGGGAAAGAGTGCCGCTTAGAAATGGGATTTTGGGTAAAACGGGATGAGAAATCGGTTGCAATATTTATATAGCATGGGGGTTTTAGTAGGGGTCATCGTGACCTCCTATCTCACCATGAATCAAGACAACAGCATGCGCTTGCAAGTGCCCGCTCAAACCAGCGTTTATCGCGTGGAAGCCGGTCTGGCCGATGCTCCCGTCAATCAATTGCTCCAATTTGGTACACAGTTGGATCCCAAAAAGCAGATGACTCCAGTGGCCCCCCAGAACCGCGAAATGGGATCCGTTCCCGCGAAAGACAGAAATACTTTCCCAACTCTCCGTTAAGATGTAATCCTTTCAGTGTGAATCGCTTAATTGTATCGGATGTGCACTTGCGTGCTGTAGGGGACAAACGCACCCTCCGTTTTATGCAGTTTCTGAAAGAGGAATCAGCTCGCTTTGAAGCGATTTACATTTTAGGAGACCTTTTTGATGCTTGGCCGGGCACCAATGCCCTATTGATAGAGAAATATTCTCCCATTCTGGAAATGCTTGCCGATCTTGTCAGGGACGGGAAGCGAGTCTATTACATTGAAGGGAACCACGATTTTCACTTAGGAAAATATTTTTCAGAAAAGATGGGAGTCCAAGTCTATCCCAACCATTTAGAGGAAGATTGGGAAGGACGAAAAGTTTACTTAGCCCATGGTGATTTAGGAAATCCGAATGACAAAGGTTATCGCATTTTGCGTTATGTCCTGCGCCATCCCATCCTCCACTTTCTTTTAAGAACCATCCCACCTTCTTGGATCGATCAAATTGCCACTCGTTTTTCTGCTTTCAGTCGGGATTATAAAAAATCCAACCATGAAAAAAAGACGGTCGAAAATGAAGTAAAGATGGTTTATCGAAAGACGGCGACCGAATTTTTCAAAAAAGGCTATGACGTCGTTATGTTTGGGCACACCCATTATCCGGATCAACTCGAATTAGAGCACGAAGGCCGCACCTGCCAATATTTTAATACCGGGGATTGGCTTCACAATTTTACTTACCTTGAGTTTGAGGGAAGCAAGTTTTATACTAAAGTTCATTCTATATAAGGGCGAATGAACTCTCCAATCCATTATCAATTCAGTGAAGTTCCGCAGCCGGTGTGGGCTTCTCAACTGGCAGAGATCAAAAAGTCGGGTCAGGATCGAATCCAGAGTTTCCTGTTGTGGGGAAATCATTCTCGAGAACCAGGCCAATTCGATTTTTCCAAATCTCCTAAAGCCCGGATCGAGGCCTTTTTTAAAGAATGCCAAGATCAGGGGCTTGAACTGGATTTGTGGGTTGGTTTTCCAGCAGGGGATCAACCGATTCTGCCCCGTTGGTTTGAAAATGCGACGCAGGGTCTTTTCCATGAAAAGATTTTAGACTCAACTCATACACCCTTTGTTTTAAGGTCTTACCCTTCCCCTTTTTCTTTCGCGGTCTATGAAGGATTTACCCGCTTTGTGCAGGAGATTTCTGATATTGTCCGGCTTCACCTTTCCCCGGGAGGTGCGGTTCGTTCCTTGAAGTTTTTTCCGGGACTCATGCGGGTGGATCAAAACTGCTTGAATGCCCTTGAGCTTTTTAAAGAGCCCCTGAAGCAGCGGTACAGTCATGTTGATGAGGTGAATCTACTTTATCAAACCTCTTTTCGTGAAGTGATCGATGCCTTCAAGCCGACCGGATTTTCGACCCTGCTCAACAAACGCCCTCTTCTCGCCACGTTTGATTATCAATTCTTAAGAGATCGGCAGATCTCTCTTTTTGAAATGGGATTAAAACCATTTTTATTAGAAGTAAAAGATTTTGCAGGATGGCTGCCTGAAAATGAAGCACCCAAACGATTGACCTATTACGATTCGATAGCTGTGGAAACCGACGGGAACCAGTTTCTCCCTTGCCTCCCTTTCGGCCATCAAAACAAGGAGCTGGCGGAGCACTTCAATTCCTTTTCTCAGGTGAGTATCAACTCCGAAATTCGACATTTGCGGGAAGTCGATAAAATGACGACTGAGCGAGGAATGTCCAAGGTCTATTGTGCCAAGATCATGTCTTTAGAAAACTACGCTCGTCTTAAAAAATTGAAACAACTCCATTGGGAGCTGGAATTTATTCCGGCACCGCCTAAATACGATGAGTGGCTCCGTCCACTGAATAAAATTTGAGTCCTTTTCCCCTTTGTGTTACCCCTCCTTTTTATGTGTCGATTTGCGTTGTTGTTGCTGTTGTGGGCAGGGGAATCTGGCTGGGCAATGCAGAGATTTCCTTGTGGGGTACTAGTCCAAACAAGCCTCCGTTCAGGGACTGGCGTTTCCGGAAGCCAAGTCATTTTTCCTAAAGATGGAACCGCTCAAAACCAGTTAAAAGCCTGGGCACGCTGGTATGAGTTTTTTTCCTTTGATGCGGAAATTCAGTGGCAAGCAGATGGGGAAATAAAAAACATCAAGGGGCGTCCTGCCATTGTATCCCAACTCCAAATTAGAACCACAACCCAGCCGAGTGGGGTTCATGTACAGCAATCATTTGTGGCAGAGGTTCTCCAAGTCACGCAAGGCTCCGAAAAGACCTACATCTCCCTTTCCCATGTCCAGAAAATTGGTTTTGCGTATCCCATCCATCCCGTTTCGGTAATCTATGATTCTCGTCATCCGAACACTACCGGGTTAACCTATTACCGGTTGATGGAAGAGTGGTTCATTCCAAAGCACTGCTTGCTTTCCGATACAAAAAACCTGCCGGAATCAAAGCAGTTAGAGGCCCAACGGTTTGTTTATAGTTATAACGGCGTATTGTTTAAGGGAGTTATCTATATTGATAAAACCTCAGAGACGGATCCCAACCGTCGTCAGATTAAGGCCATTGTTTTTGATACCGAAGCGGACCGTCAGCGCTTTGAAGACTTCATAGGAACCGGCCTCTATCAGCGCCACTTTAGGGATTAAAACCTTTCCAATATTCCTCTTCTGGGGTATGCATGGGGGTTCCTTGCTCCAGGATTATAGGGGCCTTTTAGGAGCCCGGTGCGGGTTTTCCTAGCTGACCGAAAGGAGAAAAAATTGCAAAAAGCATCTCAAAACACGTACGAAACCTATTATATTTTAAAGCCCGGAATGACCGAGGCCGATCTCACCGCCATTCACGATAAGGTGGATACCGTTATCTCTAAATTCCAGGGGAAACTGGTGAATCGGGACAATTGGGGCGTAAGAGAGCTTGCCTATCCGATTGAAAAACAGACCAATGGAAATGTGAGTATCGCCGTTTACACCGGAAATGCAGGAGTGGTCGAAGAAATTGAACGCCATTTTCGCATTTTGGACGATGTTATGCGCTTTCTAACGGTGCGGGTGCCTGCCGACTATGACTACGAAAAGGTCAAAAAACAGATAACCCAATCGGAAGAAGAAGTGAAACATGCCAGAGAGCAGCGAAAAAAAGGTGAGGGTGGTTTCGGCGGTGGCTTTGGTGGGGGCGGACGCGGAGACGGCGGTGGCCGTCCGCAAAGAGAGTATCGCGAATAGTGTCGAGCTTCGGGGTCGTATCTCTAAGGTAGAGCGGTTACGCTACCTACCTTCCGGGGAAGCGGTCTTGGAGCTGTTACTTGAAGTAAAACAGGAACAGGCAACTCGAGTGGGTGCGGTTCCCGTCCTCTGCTTAGGGCCGGTAGCTGAAGGGCTCAGCGGAACTCTCCGGATAGGAAAAGAGATCTCTGTCCGAGGGGAATTATGGAGCCGGGAATTTCGAACCCCTAGAGGGAAACGAAATTTTGAAATGAAGGTTTTAGTAAGGAGAATCGATGAAACGAAATGACAAAAATAACGAAGATAAGGGTAATAAAGGCGAAGATCGCGGTGGAAATCGGGGCTTTCAAAAACGGCGCGGGTGTCGTTTCTGTATCGAGCCTGGCTTAGTAATAGACTATAAGGATAAATATCTGCTTCAGAATTTTGTTTCGGAGCGGTTTAAGATCACCCCTCGTCGGGTTTCTGGATTGTGTGCGTCCCATCAGCGTGGACTGACCAATGCCATTAAGAAATCTCGTCATGTGGCTGTTTTGTCATACAGCACTGCCCAAGTTTAATTAGGTACCGATGCGAGTGATTAACGACAAAGAGGAGAAGAGCCAGGTCGCTCCTTTAGACCTGTCGAAACTGATTCTAAACAGCTTGCTGTGTGGAATTGCCTTCTCCGGTTTTGTCTTTGCTCCACTCCCTATTATTTTAACGACACGAGATTCGGAAGGGGTTTGGGCGAAAGTAATCCCGGTATTGGGAGCGGTCCTTGCCATTTTGCTCTTTGAAGCGCCTGCTCCTGTCGTGGTCTTATCCTTTATTTATGGAATGTTTGTGGCTGATGCCGTCGAGCGTTCCATTGGATTGTGGTCTCTCCTTGGACAGGTGACTATTCTGGTTCTTTCGATTTTGGGGGCAGTTCTAGGCCTCACCGCTTTTTTTGAAAAGGTCCATCCCATGCAGGTATGGCACAACCAGATCGATTCTCTGGTTGGATATCTTAAGAGTGGAAGCGGCGAAGGAGTGCTCTTAGTTGATTGGCAAAAATTTGCCGAACTCATTAAAGTAGAAGGAATGGGATTGATCCTTGCAGGAATCCTCCTTGCAACCTGGATTTCTATTGGATTTGCGGCACACCTTAAGTGGGTAGACGGGAAAAACCTGTTTTCGGCAGAGAATCTGCGCCGTGTACGATTGCCTAAGTTTATCGCTCCTACCTTTATTTTGTGCATTGGGTTTTCCCTTCTTGAAATCCCCTTTGGAGGGGTGGCGGTGATTCGGCCCTTGCAGCGAATTGTAGGGGTATTGCTGTTTATTCAAGGCGGGATCCACCTCTCGGAGATTTTGGAATACCGTAAAGTGAAGTCCTGGATCCGCACCTTGGTGTTCATGGTTTCGGTGACTTTGGGTTTTTATGTTTTGATTGGGATGGGGATGATGACCCCGTTTTTGGAAAAAAGGAGAAGAGATGAAAGTTATTCTACGTGAAGATGTGGAACATTTGGGATTAGCCGGCACCGTGGTGAATGTGAAGGATGGATTTGCGAGAAACTATCTTTTGCCACGTAGCTTTGCCGTTCCGGCAACAGGGAACAACATCAAGGCTTTCGAACATGAGCAGCGTCTCGCTGAATCGAAGCGGGAAAAGCGGATTAAAGAGGCTGAAGGGCTGAAAGTGAAGCTTGAAAAGGTTTCTATCTCCATCTCTAAAAAGGTGGGCGAGCAGGACAAGCTTTTTGGTTCTGTGACAACTCAAGAGATTGAAAAGGCTTTTGCCGCAGAAGGGTTCAATGTTGATAAGAAGGATATCCTTCTCCCTGAGCCGATTAAAACTCTGGGCGTCTTTACCGTGCCCATTCGCGTTTTAGAAGATGTGGTCGCGAACACCAAAGTTTGGGTCGTTAAAGAATAAGGTAGCTTCGCCCGGCTCCGCCGGGCGCAATGAAAGGTTGCTTCGGCCTTCGGCCTCGCAATGACGGCTATTGATCTGCCCTTTGCGTGACAGGGAATAAATAAAGGCCAGCAAAGAAAACGTCATCGCTGTTGCTGTCTAGGCCATATTTGCGGTTGAGCTTTTTCCGAAACTCTCGGATTTCCTCTTTAATCTCCTTTAACCGAGACTGCGGAATCGCTAAAACCAAACCGGACATCTCACGCCGCTCGTTGGCCACCCCAAAAATGGAATGGATCGCCTTTCGGAGGTAGGTCCGGTGCAAACTCCGAATTACATGGGGAGGGATCTCCTCTGAACTGGTGAGAAGAGGTTCCTTTTGTTCCAGAACTCCTGATTCATTTCGTTTCAAGAAGTGAAGACGAAGCAATAACTCCAAACTTTCCTTAGCTTGAGCTTCAGTAATCTTATTTCCAAGCCGTTTCGCAATCCATTGGGGATCTTCCCTAAAATCACCACAGTTGACGAGCTCTTTGACCACGGCATGATGCCAATCGAGCATGAACTTAATCCGATCGGCTTTAACAGGGGTCGGAGTCCTTTGTTTTTCCTGGTATTTCAATAAGGAACGCAGGTGCAATTCCTTGCTGTCGGGATCGGACACCTCTTGGTACATTACCAGTTCTCGAAAATACTTCTCTTCATCTCGGCTTAAACCCAAACCTCGGGCAAACTGATAAAGGGTTCGGTCGGTAATGCGGCGTTTTCCATCGACCACTAATTTTAAATAATTAGGAGAACCGAGCTTTGCTTTCCGGGCAAAAAGCCGGTAGCTGTAGGAGGCATTACGGCGTTTGTGAAAGAGGTAGTAATCGTGCAGGTATTCGCGGTAATCGAAATAGTCAAAAAGATTGGGAATGGGGACACCCTTTCCCTGGGACTCCTTCACTGGATGAGCTTTTGTCATATCCCCCATGGACTATTCACTCCTACACTAACGCATAACCGCAATTTTTCAAAAGTTCAATGGCAATTCGTTAACTAGCGATAAGGCGAAGAAGTGGCATACTGCCTGCATTCATCCAGGGCATGCTGGTGAAAATAAGAGCTGGGGACTTAGCTCATCAGGCTAAGTGTGCATTTATATGCATTTTTCTATTTTCGCACAGCTTTGCCTTGTCGGTTATTGCCGAATTCAACCTGTTCAACAATCCGCCACTCGTTGATTTCTTAACTACTTATTACGAACAGAACCCCCATTTACTTGCCGATCCTACTACCAGTCCCGAACTGGCAAGACGCTTCTTAAGACTGTCAGAATACGCCGATGGATTGCAGGATCCATTTCTGGCAAAGTCCAAAGCTCGTCTTAAACTCCCTTCGCAGGCAGAGGTGAAAGCCACCTCCCAATTCCAACTTAATGGGTTGCAATATGAGCTGAAAGAGACCCACCCGGCTGAAATGATTTTGGACTCTCGAAATCCCGTAGATCCGTTGCCGGCGGCGGCACTCCCCCATTTAGATTATTTTGCCGTTCCGGGAGTAAAGCTCTACCGATTGCAATCCGAAGATGATCTTTCCCGTGTTCGCTATTTCACGGTGGCCCAGGCCCAATTCGACGGGAAGAGTTATCCTATGCTGATTCTGGGTGAGCAGGGGTGGAGTCGGGCCGAAGTTTACGCGCTGATGCGATCGGTAGCTGAACTTTCCGGCTCGAAGAAGGTGATCCTTTCAAACCGCTCTCCCGTTTCCATCCTTCCGACAGAACGGCTCCCTGAAGAACAAAAGAGCGTCAAGGATGCTCCTATTCCGCCAGAGAAAACAACAGCGGTGCGATCTACCCTGATGCCACAAGGCTGGCTCACCGTGGACATCCACCAAGGGAAAAAAAACAGAGTCCGCCCTTTCAATGATACTGAAGTATCCAGTGGACTATTGCTCTCGGTCGACTCTTTGCCGGCCGATCCTGATTATGAATTAAAAACCAAAAAGGAAGAGCCAAGAAAACTCTCTCCATTGGAAAGGCTTTTTACCAACTCTCGATCCCATGAAGTCACCCCGTTTATTGCCACGAAGATTATTTCAAATTTAGAGGCCATCGGCAGTCATGGTCTTTTGGAGCAGGCGCGGAAACAATTTGGTGATCGATTTTACGAACAGTCTCAACACACGCTCAACCTCTTCCGCACTCTCGATTCAACCCTCGAAGGCGCACGAGCCGAGGCCGGAACCAGTCTAACCAATGGAAGCTCTTTCTACTCTCTGTTCGGCGATTCTTATTTACGCCTTCCTTCCTTTGCACGCCCGGAGTACGCGATGGCGGTGCTGGAGCGGTTACAGCCCACGATTCCAGAAGCTGCCTATAAAGACTTAGCCAAACATGTTTTATGGAGAACTCCGGAGTGGTCGGAAAGTCTTTACGATCTCTACGAGAAGTTGGCCAATCCTGCCCTTGCGGTTTACCTCGCAAAGCAATCCCCCTCTCCAAGGAAAGATCGCCTTCTGAAGACCGATTTCCATCATCTTGTGCAACAATCAAAAGCAGAGCCCAGTGCACTCCGAAGTCACACTCTTCTCTCAGTCTATGAAGCTCTTTCACCAGCGGAGCAGAAGAAGCTCCTCGAGCAGGAATGGAGCCCCGATTGGTTGCGGTTCAAAGAGGTGGTTGCTGAGAATCCGTTTGTCACCGATTTACTATTGAAAACGAAGCAATGGTCTCCCATTCACTACCAGATCGCCATGTCGGTGCCATTGGAAGAGCTCAAGCCCGTTCTTGTTCCCCTCTTGGGAAAACAGCCGCCCACTCCTAACAAATATCGACTTCTGTCATCGCTTTACGGGAAAGTGGAGGCAAAGGATATTCCCTCACTGCTACAGGAAGTGGTGAAAGATGAGCGGGCGCCCGCAGAGTTGGTCCGAAAATTAATTTCCGATTTCCAGCGTTCGCTTCCCCCTTCTCCCGTGACAGCACTTTATATCAATAGCCTGCTTCCAAAAGCATTTGCCCATCTTAAACTTCCAGTGGAATCTTTCTTGAAAGATATCGATCCCACCTCTTTGAAAACGACCCGCCACCTCAACGCTAGGAATTTTTTAAATGAGGTTAGAGGAGGCGCGTCCGCGACCCGTGATCAAGTGATCCAAGCCGTGGTGAGTCTCCTGAAGGACCTTGAGCACGGGGCGAACCACTTCAATTCTCTCTACTTAAATGCCTATATTCCGGACACTTTCGCTGAACTCAAGGCCCCGGTTGCTTTGGACAAAGAGTATTTCCAGGGTCTGATGAGGGATGTGAACAAATATGCAAACGTGGGTACTCTTGATTCGCGCGATCCCTTTTTCAATCATCTAATAGAGGCGACCCTACGTTTCCGGTATATACTAAGGGGTGAAAAACACTGGATGGAGTTGGGAGATCAGCTCCAGAAACTCTATGAGCTGAACCCAGCAACAACTTTGAATTTTATCGATGTCCTCTATGAACAACACCAGGCGTTTTATAAGGATAAGTCAAATCCCGATCACCGCTACGGAAAAGAGTTAAAAAACATCCGTGATGCGTTGCTATCGGGAAATAGGGCCGCTGAACTGAAACCTAAATTAGCCCAATTTGGAAAGCGTTCTTGCCGGCAAATTGTGAATAACATCCGCTATTACTTGCTGCCGGGGACGGGATGGGGATTAATCGCTGGGTCCGCGGGCTGGACGGTATATGAGCTTAGTCAGGTCGAGCGACGGGAGTTGCAAAGGCTCGAGCAACTTGCGAAACCCATGAAAGAACAAGTCGATTTATGGAATATCGAACTGATGCATTTTCCTAAGGATTTGCCAACAAAGCTCGCTGAAGATACTCGAAGCTTCTCCGAAAAGATTGAAGCCCATCGTGCTTATATTTCGGAGTTACAGACTAACTCCTCTAAGAGGACTCAGATCGGGGTAGAGAATGGGCGACATTGGTCTGAGTCGTTGCAGCTGGATTATAAAAAATTAAAAGCACGCTGGGAGGGGTACGAGGGAAAAGCGTTCCGAAAATCCCCCT
This sequence comes from uncultured Pseudobdellovibrionaceae bacterium, assembly GCA_964604555.1. Lineage (GTDB taxonomy): Bacteria > Bdellovibrionota > FAC87 > UBA2466 > UBA2466 > CAZRZK01. Next base: position 75,641 of record CAZRZK010000011.1, read on the forward strand.
AACGAAGATGAAGCTTTAAAGTAGATTCCCTCTATTTAATAAAGAGAATGTTGCTGCACCTAAAACGGCGGCCACAGGCAAAGTCGTCACCCACGCCAGCAAAATGCTTAAGATCATTTTCCAATGAGCCTTCTTCGTCACCGTCCCAATTCCAAATAATGAACCACAAGAAACATGGGTAGTAGAGACCGGTAATCCCCAGTTGGAAGCCAGCGTGACAAGCACACCCGTCACGAGATTCGCTGTGAATCCTTGGCCGGCATTCATTTCGGTGACTTTCAAGGACATCGTATCGGCTATTTTCTTAGAGTTGATCCATCCGCCGATTCCCATCAGTAACGCTACCGAGCCAATGGCGATTTGCGGAGGGAGGAGAGCCCCGGCAAAAAGAACCGCCGCAATTTTAGGGGTGTCATTCAGGGCACGAGCAAAACAGACAATCCCGGCACTTAGATAATGGAATTGATCCAGCAGAAAAGGGATGTTGATGCCCATCACATTGCCTTTATATCGATCCATGCAAGAAGCTTCAGTGCCAATCGTAATGGTTGGGACAGTTGTTTGACCTGCATAGAAGGCAATCGCCTGATCCTTTCCCATGCCTGCTGGGACAGGTCCAATCACCTGAGTTCCCACACAGAGACAAGATTCCTTCTTCACGCCGGATCGAATCCTTAACAATCGAAAGAGTGGATAGATAGCAATTGAACTGGCTACTGCAACAATAGGACTTAATAATAGGGGCATAAAAAAGGCTCCCCCTAATTTATTCAGATTCACACCCGTTGGTGAGGCCAGAAACCCCGCTCCCACCAAAGCTCCGGTTAATGCATGAGTGGTCGAGATCGGAAATCCTAATCGGGTTGCAAGCATCACTGTCGCGGCGGCAGCGGCGACCACTGCCAATGAAAAACTTTTCATTGTGACCACTGCATCCGGAACCAATCCTTTTCCACTAAAGGTCGCCAGCAAACTCTTTGCGAGGAAAAGCGAAACGATCGATCCCATCGCCGTTGTTATCGTCGCCCAAATCAAAGCCTTGCGATAGGTAGTGGTCTTGCTTCCAAAAAGAGTGGCGACCCCTTTGAAGTTGTCGTTTGAGCCGTTGGCGTAAGCCAAAAAAAGAACCAAGATCAGAGAGAGTGCCAGAGTCATTTCAATATCCTTGCTTGTGTGTCTGGTTTTACGAGCTTAATTCTCCGGATCTGTTTTTCCACCAATTCATCCACTCTTTTACCGGAGTCTTCAATTCCGGTCGCTTCGGTGAAGGCATCTAACCCATCTCCTCCACCAAAGACGAAATTATTGGCTGCTACTTGATAGTTCTTGTCATTCTCTAAGGCATTTCCATTCAGTAAACTTACCTGTCCTAATTTTCCCTGACGGATTTCATATTTACCGCCAGAAATATGCAGAAGTCCTCCCCCCATCTTTTGCGACGAGGAAATTCCCTGTTCGAGTGCTTTTCGGATCTGAGCACCTGACATTGTTCCGGTGACGAGAGTGTTTTTAAAGGGAAGGATACGTAATACATCTCCCAGGCGAATCGGTCCTTCAAAGAGAGAGCCCCGAATTCCTCCACCATTGAAGAATGCGAGATCAGCCTTGGCCTCTTTTCTCATCACATCGCAGATCAAATTTCCTAAAGCCGTTCCATGGGCACGGACCTGCTCCCGTTCCCCATCCAATGTTACTTTTGTTCTCCCTAAAACCTTTTTAAGACGTGCCTCTACCTGCTTTGTGTAAGTCTTGAAAAAAGCGACCAATTCTTTCGTTTCTCCCTTCGCAGGATCGACTGGGATCACCTGAGCTTTCGTATCTTCTAATTTTCTCGATTCTAAATTAAAGGAACCATCCATTCTCCCTAGGTATTGCCCCCATTCGCCAGCTTGCAGAATGATCGAATCCCCCTCTTTGATTCCATCCGGCAAAAGTGAGTGGGAATGTCCGCCAACTACTACGTCGATCCCATCCATCTTTTTTACAAGTGAAACATCATCGGTCTGGATAATTTCTTTAGGGTTTAAAACGGCGATCGGCACTCCTAAATGAGTCACCGCAATAATCACTTCTGCTTTTTGTTTCTTCAGGGCTTCAACCTCTTTTTGTGCTTCTTCAATGGCTGAAGTGACTTCGATCTGTTTTGCCGTCGAAGAAAGAATTAATTTTTTTACACTTTCGGTGGTCAATCCAAGAATTCCGATCTTTACACCGGCTCTTTCGATGAGCACACTCCGTTTAATTCCTTCCCGCCCCGAAAACTTTACGTTGGCTGAAAGGATTGGAAATTTGACCCAGGCGACCTGCTTAAAAAGTTTTTCGATCCCTCCATCCAATTCATGATTCCCTAGGGCCATCGCATCGTACCCCATCTTTTCCATCCCCTTCAGATCGGGTTCGGCATTAAAGAGATCCGATTCTGGGGAGCCGGTGTTGATGTCTCCACCCGAAAGAAGCAGGAAGATTCCATTTTGGTCAGCCACCTCTTTACGGATTTTCTTAATGATTTCCCACTGCGCCGCGAACCCGCCTACCTGCTGCTTTGAGGGGTTTACAAAAGGAAGAAAATGGCCGTGAGTATCATTGGTATGAAGAATCACAAAAGGGATCCGGGCGCCTGGGGAAGGGAGCTTGGAAGCGCAGCCCACCAATAAGAGAGCAATAATCAATAAAGATTTAAGAGGCATGGGTCAATCCTTGGGTAATGGGGACAAGATTGGCCTGGATCAGAGCCCAGTGTTTAAGAGGAGAATCATTGGGTGCCAATTCCGGCCCTAAATAAAAAATATGGGGGGCTACTTCGAGGCTTTGTACTGGAATGGGTTCGGCATTGAGGTAGGGCTTATCCACGGTTATTTTCTTCTGCTGCAAAGTGGAAATCTCAACCTGCAATTGTTTAGCGAGCTCCTTTTTTCCATTGCGGATAATTTTAGAAAGAAGCTCTGAGTCAGAGGAGATCTCGGGATCGATCTCAAACCTCAGCATCCCATTCGTAAATTTTGCGGAGAACTCCAGATCTTTAAATCGGATTGGAAATTCAAGTGTGACCGGAGCCAAATTCCATTTAAATAACACACGGCAAGAAATACTTTTTGTCGACGGTACAGAAATAACTTTATTTTTTTCTTCATCCGAAAGCAGTGCACGCAATTCCTGAATCGAATGTCCCCAGATCAAGCGATCAAAAGACTTTTTTTGCCCGCCTACAAAGTATAAAGCAGACTCTTCGATGTTAATTTTTTCTATTTTCGAAGAAATTCGGCATTTCACCATCTTTTTAAATGCTTGTTCATTGATGGGGGTTTGAAAATCTCGTTCCAGATGCTCACTTGATTCCTCAAAGTCTCCTGCTCCATCCCCCAACCAAACAAAAGGAATCTGGTTTTTTTCGAGGTGGGCCGCCAAGAGGCAAGCTATTGAAGGTTCTCCAGCGATGTAGGTATCCATGGTCTATTGCTCCTTATGATGGTTTAGATTCTGCCGCAAATCCATCTTTCCATAAACATTCTAAATTATCGAAATGAGAGAAATTCTTCGTTGACAACTTTTTAGGAGGCCAGTAGATATCAGAGTTCCCTGATGAACCAGGTCTTTGATAACTAAATAGCAGTAACGCATACGCGGGCCAAATCAATTCATTTAATAGAGGTTTATACCTCAGATTAAATTCATTCAGTTTAACTGAAGAGTTTGATCCTGGCTCAGAACGAACGCTGGCGGCGTGCCTAATACATGCAAGTCGAACGAGAGAGTGTAGTAATACATGAGTAAAGTGGCAGACGGGTGAGTAATACATAGGTAACTTACCTCCAAGATGGGGACAACCTTCCGAAAGGAGGGCTAATACCGAATAAGACCACGGAAACTGCGGTTTCTGGGGTTAAAGGTGGCCTCTGTTTACAAGCTATCACTTGGAGATAGGCTTATGCACCATCAGCTAGTTGGTAAGGTAACGG
>CAZRZK010000012.1:0-74649 GCA_964604555.1 uncultured Pseudobdellovibrionaceae bacterium
CGTAAATCAAAATTGCTCACCGCTCCTTAGTCGCATTATTTATGAAGCCATTCGCCCCGGATCTGGCAAAATCCCTGAGTGTTTTTTACAAACGAAATAAGAGATTATTCTTTCTAGCTAGAACACAACACTGGGGGTACAGCTATGAACAGATCACAATTTTTCTCCACTTTGATCTCCACTACCTTAATCCTTTTGAGCTTGGGTGCCTGCTCACGCCAGGATGAAATTTATCACGATGCCGAGCGCGAAACACTTGCCAGTGAGGAGAGTTTAGTTCGTGACGGAAATGAAAATAAAGAATCTTGGGAAAACAAGAGTCAACGTTGCGCTCAGAAGAATTATATTTGGAATGGCGAAAGGTGTGTCTGTCCAGCAGAGCAAGTTGGCTTAGACGACGCTTGCACTCCTCCCGCAGCCTCGCCTTCTCCAGCTCCGACTCCTATTCCCACACCCAATCCGGCACCTAGACCAATTCCAGCACCGACACCGGCACCCACTCCTATTCCGACTCCAGTTCCAGTTCCTGTGCCCGTTCCAGCACCCGGACCCTCAGGTCGTGAAGCGGCAAACGAAGGCAACGCATCTTTCTCTAAACAAATCTGGGCAGGAGCTACGGAAGATCGTCTTTATTCGATTGCTCTTATCAGTGATGTGACGCCTACAAGCAGTATTTGGTCAACCCATGTCTTCGCGATGAAAAAGGACGGGAGTTTAGATCTGAATTACAATGGCTCAGGTTACAAAGCCATTTTTTCTGTCGAGGGGCTTCGTGCGGACCTCGTGAAATCGGGCGCTTCAAAGGGCACTATCGCGATGCTAGGAAGCTACACAGGAAACCAGGGCAATAATTATGCTGTCTATCGAATCGATGCTCAAGGAAATGCGATTTCAGCCCCTATCCCGTTAAATACCGGTTTGTATGTTGCCGGCCGCCAAGAATGTTTTCACATTTCCATCTATCAAGAAAAGATTACCGTTCTGTGTCGAAACGCGAATATAGGAAACGGGTACACAACCCTTCAAGTGGCTCGGTTTAATCTAAATTTGCAACCAGATACGTCATTGGGAACAAGCGGAGTTGCTTTTCAGTCAGAGGGCATGCACCCACCGACAGCCCCTTGTGTTTCTCACCAAGATGGCTTTCTTTGCAGTAAAATTGGTATAATCCCCGGGGTTTCTATACAGGGCCTGGTGCGATTAAAATCCAATGGGGCGATTGACCATGACTTTGGAACTCATCTGTTCGCTTACGCAAATGAACCTGGTTTTACCCCAATGGGGCCACCACTACGTTGTGGATCAGGTCCTTGCCCAAATCCTTCCGCAAACTGGAAGGGATATCTTCCCCTTGAAATGATGGCGGGAGAGGGTGCATCTGCGCCACTGAGCTTGGATATTCAAGCCGATGGAAAAATTCTGATTACGTTCTTGAAGTATAATGCCAATAACAATTCTCAGGAGTACTATCATCCCACTCTTTTCACGGTAGGACGATTGAATCAGAATTTTACTGTAGACACCTCTTTCGGAGTTGCAGGCACAGTGGAGTTGTCATTCACTCACCCCTTATCTAATCACACTGGGACCAGGCCCGCATTGCATCCACTTGAGAATGGGAAGCTGATCATCACTAGCAACGTTCCTCTTCGGTATGTTGGGCCCGGTAACTACACGATAGTTTCCTTCGATGCCGATGTTGCTCTTCGCTTAATGCCGAATGGGCAAATCGATACAAGCTTCGGCGTTCAAGGGAAAGCGAAACTTCATCTGGCCGGTTTCATGGGTTCATTTGGGGTTTTTCAAGATCAATTGATCCTGATCGGAAAAAATTATCGAGCCGACAGGGCCTGGGGGCGTGATGAAAAAATGCATGCGCACGCCTTCGATGAGAATGGAAATTCAATGCCCGCATTTCAAGGTCGAACGCACGAGAGCTTTGATCTGAGCAATATCTACTCAGAGAATAAGCTCTTCACCGTTTCACCGGAGTCCGATGCGACCACTCTGAAATGGTTGATTGAATAGGATCCAACGGTCCGTTCGGCCTGATCACAGCTAGAGATATGAAAAAATGAACTCGCGGATCGACACAGACCGATTCCTTGTTCGAGCTATTGTAACTGGGGCTCTGTTCGCCATAAAAAACAAGGAGAGGGAGCATGCAAAAGATCCTGTTTGCAATGGCGACATTAATATTCATTTCCAACCCTGGATACGGGGAATCGACAGCGCCCATCTGTTCGAGTGATTCCACGCATTTTCTAAAAGCTTTTTCACAATTCAATTTTGAAAACGCTGAATTGAACCACCAGATCCTAATATTGCGTCAACAACAGACAATTAATTTCAATCGAATTCGACTTCTACGTCAAAAACAAATGGATCTCTGGGAGACATTCCTGCTTCAACTGATGACAAGACTAAAAAAGATAAAAATATCAACAGAAAATCTTCGAGAGGCCAACAAACAGATCAGAGACTATTTTTTAAGCGAAGCCCCTGTCTCGGACTGGTCCGGTTACATGCGTTCAACGCTTTCAAGGTTGCACCAGGCGACCCAATTAGAACTGCCACTTGATTATATCACCACCCTAATCACTTCGGATGCCATCTCATTTTCATTGAAGCTGAGAATCTTGAAAAACCTGCTCTCCTGTTCCTAGTCGTGAAGAGGAGGAGATGTTGGTATTTCCTGGATATTAAACCCCGAGGATTTTTCGGGCCTCTTCAACCGTAGCCACTTCCCTGCCCGCTTCCTTTGCGATGCGCACAATCCGGGCCACCAACTCCGCATTACTGGTCGTTAATCTGCCCTTGCTATAATAGAGGTTGTCTTCCAGCCCGACCCGCACATGTCCGCCCATCGCAATCGCATGGATCGCAAGCGGCAATTCATAACGTCCCACCCCAGCAACAGCCCAGCCCGATCCTTCCGGCAAATGCTCCACTAAATAAACTAAAGAAGAGATATCTCCAGATAATGCTCCGGGAACTCCTAAGACAAATTGGCAATGGAACGGGGGTTGAATCACCTTTTCTTTGATCAGTTTTTTTAAATTATCGATATGGCCAGCATCATAAAGTTCATATTCGGGGATCACACCGTATTTTTTAAAGGCCTCTCCCAATCCCCGCATATCGGCAAAGGTATTCACGAAAATATCTTCGCCGAAATTGATGGTGCCGGTGTTAAAGGAGGCCATCTCCGGCTTCAATGCAAGAGGCGCAATTCGGCGTTCAATCTTTTCCCCGACCGCTCCCCCGGTAGAAAATTGAATAATGGGATTCACTTTACAGGCTTTGCGGATGGCATCGGTCGCCCGCTTGAAATGGTCGAGTTCCTGGGAAGGATTTCCCTTATCATCACGAACATGGAGATGAATCACTGAGGCTCCGGCCTCAATGCATTCCGCCGCAGCTTTGGCCTGTTCCTCAGGAGTGACTGGAAGAATCGGACATTTCCCTTTGTCGAGTTCAGCCCCTGTGATTGCCGCGGTGATAATCAATTTTTCCATTTTAGTGTCGATACCTTTCTAGATCCTTGAGCGCCTGTTCGATCATGCGCTGCTGTTCCCCACCGCTGCTTTTTACATCCCCTGCGCAGACCAGTGTAAAGGTTCCTCCACCAAAGCGCAAAAAAAGCCGGTACTGGTTGTTCCCCCGGATCTCATGGAGATCCCCAGAATTTAATTTTTGAATGGTTCTGGGAAACCGGGTGAGAGGTTCCCCTGCCTCCAGTCGGACTAAAACCCCGGTGATCAAATCATAAACCGGTTTGTTATTCTTTTCCAACCAATCTAGGAAATCGAGCAACTCAAGCGCATGTTGATGCGTTAAGGCATGCTTTCCGATTAATTCCTCGAGGTCGGGAATCACTACCTCCACTCTTACCGGGACGGGAACAGGCTCTTGTCTTGCTGGGACCCTTCCCAAAAGCTCTTCCCTTCGGATGACAGCCTGCTCTGCTAATCTCTTTATCCGCTCCTCCGCATGCTTCGCCATGCGCTCTTCGCGGGTCATCCCTCCCTTTTGAACCAGCGGAATTCTAGTCGCTGTTGGAGGAGGCTCCATCGTTACCGGCACGACAGGTTGAGACATCTGGGCCTTGCTTATTTCCTGAAGCGCATGGTTCACGAACTCGTTGCGTTGGCGATTAAAGGAGTCTTGAAAACCTTTTAAGACATCGGTCGCCGTGAGGGGTAAAGGTCGTTTAAAGTCGAAATAATCTTCGACGACCTTCACGAAGAGAGGGCCGTATTTGTCACGAGCCATGCGGGCTCTCGGAACCATTTGAATCACCAAATCACGATATTCCACTTCATTGAGATCCCGGGCCGGAAAATGGGCAGCCAACTTTTTAGTATCCTCCATGAGAGCAGTTTTGATTATCTCTCCAATCTGAAATACTGAAAGCCCCGAATGACCCCCATGGGATTGGAAACGAAGGCGAATGGTTTTAGCCAATTCTTGAATAGGACCTTTCCATTTTTTTTCTAAAATAAACTCGGCAAAGTGCCTTGTTGTGAAGGTGAGTGGGCCATGGAATCGAGCGGGAGGACGAGCATGGGGTAAACCATCTGCTAAAACCGCATGAATCCCGGGAGGAATCGATACCCCCAGTAGATTGGCAATGATTTGGATCCGTTCTCGTGGGGGATAGACCAGAATAATTCCTTGCAGCTGGGTTTCGGTCTCCAGCTCCAGCGCCAACCGCTCGGCTAATCTACGGGCCTCTTCCCCTTTTAACCAGTGGTTCAGTTCTAGGAGCCGTAAATATGTGGGTCGATATTCCGGATGAGAAAGAATCGTGCGGCCATTCTCAGCGCCAACACCGATAGTGCCACCCAGTTTTACGACTTCGGAAAAGGCCATGATCTGACCTAAAACAGCGCAGCTCACTCCGGTGCCGCCCGCCCCGAACACAGAAGAGACTAGCAGTAATCCCGCCCACAACAACGTACTTCTCACTCAACACCTTACCCTTTAGATTTTGTGGCGTTTTTTATCCCATAGAGGGCAATGGGAATCAATAGGAGAGAGACGGCCTGGGAATAGCTGATCCAGGGATGGATAAGGTAACCACGATAGCCATCCCCCCGGAAATACTCGACGATAAATCGCAGAACAGCATAACTGAACATCCCTTCATAAAAAAGCTGCCCCGGATAACGGCGGGAACGGTATCGGTAGCGAAGGAAGAAAAAGACCAACAGCGCTCCCGTGGCCTCATAGAGCTGAGAGGGATGGACCGGAAGCCCTTTCACCCCCGCAAAGGTTTGGGGATGGGTATAGGTCACTCCTAAGAAACATTCAGTCCGCGTTCCCCAACAACAGCCGGCTAAAAAACAACCCACCCGTCCGATAAAAATCCCCAGTGCCGTTCCCATCGCCGCAAGATCGGCATAGCGAAAGGTGGGAAGTTTTTTCCCCCAGCCATAGGCAAGTAACCCGACAATGGAAAGCAGAAGGGCTCCGTAGAGAGTGTAGCCCCCTTCCCAGATCACGAAAATTTTTTCAGGGTGAGCAAGATAATATCGGGGCTCTTCAAAAAGCACGTGAAATAAACGGGCACCGACAATGGAACAGCCGATGATGATGAGAAAAAAATTTTCTACATGGCGGAAATCGAGCTGCTCCTTTTTGGCACACCACAAGCTGTGGAGATAGGCAGCTGAAAAGGCGAGACTCAAGAAAATACCATAACTCGGGGGGCGCAGCTGATAGCCAAAGAGGTGGAGATCGAAAAGATAGGGATGCACAGTTATTAGATTACCATGACTGCCAAGAGAAGTATGGCCAATGCCCCCATCGCCCAATCTCCATATTGAGTATAAAAAGTGGGATTGGCTTCATAGGGATAATCAACGGAGTAAATTTTAGCCGACTCGGTCTGGATTTTGGACTGTTCTCCGAAACGTCCCCAAATATCGGTAGAAAAGGTGATTCCGGTGTTGGTTACTCTTAACAGAGGTCGCCGGATCTCCACCGCCCGAAAAATCGAAAGCTGGGCATGTTGCAGAGGTTCAGAGGTGGGACCAAACCAAGAATCATTCGTGAGGTTCAATAAAATATCGGGCGATTGGACCGCCACCTGCCGGACAAATTCTGGAACAATCGCTTCATAACAAATGGTCAGACCAGCGCGCAATCCATTATGCAATTTAAATACCGTCTGAATTTTTCCCCGCTCGAAGTTGGCCACCTCGGGAAACCATTTATAAAGAAAAGGGAACTTATCGCCAAAGGGCATGTATTCCCCATAGGCGAGCAAAATGTTTTTGGGGCCTATAGTCACCTTAACGGGTGGATAACTCCCCATCTCGGGAATGAGATCGAAAAGTCCGGCGGCATTATAATCACGCGATTCATTTTCCCAACTGGTTGCATAGCCCCCAGTGATAAGTGGAATATTCCACTTTACCACTCGATGTTTCAATTCATTGAGGAAGGAATAGGAATTATCCAACTTTACAGGAGCCGCCGTCTCGGGCCAGACAATTAAATCCGGTTTTCCTTCCGAATTTCCTGGCTGCAGCAACTCTTCGGTCAGGCGGTAATAGGTTCCAAGGGCAGCCTGGATCTTTTCCGCTAATCCCTTTCTCGCCTTTAATTTATCGAGTGAACCAATGTTTCCTTGCACCAATGCGACCTTCAAAGGACGGGTCTCGGGATGCCAGAAATGGAGTCGATAGATTCCGTAACCAATGACACCCACCCAAATCGCCACCGGAACCCAAAGCTGTTTCTTGGGAAAGCGATTACGATAATAAACAAAGCCGGCAAAGGACGCTCCCACTTGAAACACCAAGAAAGTGAGGAAATAGGCCCCGGTTAAATCACAGATTTGAAAAAGCAGTGGTACACGGAACAGGGCATGCCCCACCCCCCAGGGGAAGAGTTTCCCCACTCCATATTCACAGAGTGTAAACAACGCTGGAACTCCCCAGACGCAACCAAAGGCAATATTTTTATGGATCCGTCGATAAAGAAGGGCATGAAAGAACCCAAAGACCGGATAATTAAGGGCACCTATTCCGCAAAACCCCAGGAAAAGAACAAAAGAAAACCACCAGGGCAGAAAACCGAAGACGTGAATCACGTAGGTAACCCAATAGAAGCCACCTAGTAACAATACAAATGAAGTGAGATAACTGAACTTAAAAGCTCGCCACCGTTCTGGGAGTTCCAATAACGTCAGAGTGAGAAAAAAAGCGTGTAAGAAAGCAAAGGGAAAGAGGGAAAAAGGGGCATAACCCAGCACCATGCAGAGCCCCGCCAGAACCGCACAGAGCCAGCGGTTTTTATGCCAAGTAGTGGGCCACATTGTCGGTAAATTGTCGGAAGAGTTTAGTCAGCTCCCGTTCGGCGAGGGGGGCCACCATTCCCTTCATGAGACCGGGAAGGGGAACTTGAAATGTGAGCAACGCATGGAATGAAAAAGAGGTTCCCGCCTCCTGCTCCTTCAAGGACCATTTTGCCTGGATATAATGGAGACTATCGGGAACCGATTGGGCGACCAGCGTGCCATCGGGTTGAACGGTGAATTGAGTCACCAATTCCAGTGCGATCTTTTTCCCGCCAAACCCAAACTCGCGGAAATGCCAGATGTAATTCCCGTCACTGTTTTTTTCGAACCGATCGAGCGAAGGGAAATTCTTCCTTACTAATGGCTCTATCTGCTTGAGTTTTTCGAACGCCACCGAAGGCTTACTCGGAATCTGGCGGGTTTCATCAAATCGAATATCGATGGGAAAGGACATAGTTGCTTTTTTAATTATTTCAAATCAGTTTTTTTACCAGTTGATCCTGTTTTCGATCCAACACTAGAATATCACTTCCCTGCTGAACCACAACTATATCCCTCAACCCAACCAAAGAAACCTTTATCTGGGAATCTGTTTTCACGAGGCACCCGGAAGACTCCACCGCTCGATGCCCATCATTCAAGACATTGTGATCCTTATTCTTCTCTGAAAGTTCATAGAGCGCGTTCCAAGATCCTACATCGGACCAACCGAAGCTCGCCGGCACCACATAGGTGTTATTCGCTCTTTCCATGATGAAGGTGTCGATTGAAACACTCTCCACCTTCCCATATAAGGAACTCAATTCCTTATGGGAAGAGGCCTTTGCAAAGGGTTGCCATGCTTTGGGCTGCAAAGTTTGGAAGGCCTTTTCCAGCGCCCCCAACGTCCAGACAAAGATCCCGCTATTCCAATAGATATGGTTTGAGGCTGACAACAACTTAGCCGTTTCAAGATCCGGCTTTTCCACAAACCGCAACACATGCGCCCCTTTTGGGTTTAAGGGCAGTTCACTCTCGATATAACCATAACCGGTGTGGGGCGAAGTGGGACGGATCCCCAAGGTCACCAAACCACTGGTTTCCTGAGCGAGTGGAATCGCAATCATTAACACCTGGCGAAAAGTAGCGGGGTCGGCAATATGGTGGTCAGCCGGTAACACCACCATCACCGTTTCGGAAGCCACCCCCAGCAATTGAAACTGCCGGAGTGAAAACATTAAACAGGGGGCGGTATTTTTTCCTTGAGGCTCTAAGAAAAAATGGGAAAGAGTGGGCAACTGCTCTTGCGCTAATGCTTTATCTTGTTCCCGGCAACAGACCGCGATTCGATCGGTAGGAATGAGAGGGAGAAGGCGCTTTACCGAAGCCTGGATGAGACTGCCCTCATTTCCATCTCCAAAAAGTGATAAAAATTGTTTGGGGCGCTCCGCTTGGCTTAGGGGCCAAAAGCGGGTGCCACTTCCGCCCGCCATAATAAGGGCGACCGGCTCCTTATTGTTCACCATCCGCTTTTCTCACGAGAAAGTTTTTAATCTCGTTTTCCTTTTGGAGCATTTCACCACTTTGTTGAGCGGTCTTCAAGTCGGGATAGTAACCGAGCCAAACGCGGTACCAGATTTCCTTTTTATCCCCAATCTCTTTAGTGGTGAAATAGGAGTGCCGGAACCCTTTCTGCTTCAACATCTCCACCCTTTCGGCCGCATCCTTCTCGGTGGGATAGGAACCAACCTGCACTGTAAACTTCCCTTTCGCTAAACTCTGGGGATACCGACTTGCGGGGGCACGGCCTTGGGACTCTTCTTTTTTAGGCGCTTCTTTAACAGCTTCGTGAGCAGCCTCTTTAGGTCCATGGACATCTCCATGGGCCGCCTCTTTTTTTTCTTCATGGTTTTCGGCCGGCTTCGCATCATGAGCTACCGGTTTTGCATCATGCGCAGCAGCCTTTTCTTCATGCCCTGTTGCTTTATGCTCTTCTTTTTTTGCAGGAGCTCCATGTGCCGCAGCGGCCGGTTTATGAGCAGGCTCTTCGTCAAAAAGCTGCTTCACCTTGGGATTCTTCATCACCAAATCACTCTCATCCTTCGCATGCTTGGGAGCTTCCTTTAGGGAAGTAGTCCCGAGATCCATTGCCTTCGGCTTTTCTTCATGTGCTGCCTCACCATGCCCTGCTTCGCCCTGCGCCCCCTCTGCTGGCTTTGCTCCATGCTCATCATGGTTTTCAGCCGGCTTACGGTCTTCATGTTTATCTGCGTCATTTCCATGCCCCTCCGCCTCGATCGGTGCGAGTGCCCCTCCATGGGCCTCTTGATGTGGCGCTCCATGAGAATCGGCGTCTTTATGTTGAGGGGCGTGGAGCGCTGGAAGATCCACATCTTTCAGGAGAATCGCTTCGTATTTAGCCTGAGCAATCCCCTTCCCGACGACAATCCCTACTGTAAACATCAGTAGAGAGACGAAAACAAAAAGGCTGAAAATTACTGCGATTTCACGATGATCAAAGCGCAACTGGGGATCTTTAGCCATAGTCGACTTTCGGAATGTAAAATGTTGTGGGGATTCTTTTAAAAAGACACTACTTTATATTATAAGCCCATATCCTAATTGGATCAAACCTGCTCTTGACTGATATCATCCCAGCGAAGATGCTGTGCGTTTGATACGGTGGGTGTAGCTCAGTTGGTTAGAGCACCGGATTGTGATTCCGGGTGTCGCGGGTTCAACTCCCGTCATCCACCCCAAATTCGAGGTTCCTAATCTTGAAAGGCCTCCATGTCTGCTTCCCTCCTACTTACTTTAGCCCTAAACCTTTCGCTCCTTTCCCTCCCTTCACTTGCTAATCCCCCCAAAAAAGTAAAAAACTTCGTCTTCTTTGGCAGAGACCGGGAACGAATCAGCGAAAAGAACTTCTTAAACACCTCCCAATTTACTGGGGCACAACTTCTCTACGCCTGGAAGGAGCTCGAAACCGATAAAGACGAATATGACTTCAGCGAAATCCAAAAAGATCTCGCTTTCCTTACTTCAAAAGGTAAAAAACTGTTTATTCAACTCCAAGACACTACCTTCAATCCCAAGAAAAATGCAGTCCCCAAATACTTAACCACGGAAGCTCAATACCATGGTGGTGTTATTTACCAAAAAAATGAAAAAGGGAAACAAGAAGGCTGGGTATTGATGCGCTGGGATCCCGCTGTTCGTGAACGGCTTCACAAACTCTTCATCGCACTCGGAAAAAAATTCAATGGAAAAATCGAAGGGATAACTCTCCAAGAAACAGCCGTCGGAGTATACGAAAACGAAGAGACCGCAAAGAAAGATTTTTCTTACGTAAAATATCGCGACGGGATTCTCGCCAACATGAAAGCGCTTAAAAAAGCGTTTCCCAACGCCATTGCGATGCAATACGCCAACTTTATGCCCGGGGAATGGTTACCGGACGAAGACAAAGGCTATTTGGATTCCATTTACCAATTTGCCAAAAGAAATGGAATTGCCATCGGTTCTCCTGATCTCATGCCGAAAAAAAAGAGCCAGCAAAACCACGCCTTCAAGTTCATGAATCAGCTTGGAGATGAAATGGTCATAGGAATAGCAGTGCAAGACGGAAACTACTCCGGCACCACCAATGAAATCATCAACCCCACTGAATCTTGGCCAAACCTAGTTCCAGAATTAGACGCCTTCGCGAAAAAGGAACTCAAAGTGGATTACATCTTTTGGGGCGCACAAGAGCCCTATTTCTCCCACGATGTCGTTCCTTATTTTAAATAGCTCATTCCACAGCAGGAAATATCAAGGACAGAACAACCTGACCGTTTCGCACATAGAAACTTCATTCAAACTTTTTCTTTTAACATCGGCGGCCAAACCAACGAAGCCGCAATAGAGAGCAATAAGATCCCCAGTACAGCCCCCAAAGCAATAGGAGTGGGAACCTTATAAACATCCATTATCAGCATCTTGCCCCCGATAAAGACCAAGATCGCCGCCAGGCCAAACTTAAGATAATGAAAAACCTCCACCAATCCCGCCACCGCAAAATAGAGCGATCTCAAACCCAAAATAGCAAAAGCATTGGAGGTGTAGACGATAAAGGGATCGGCACTAATAGCTAAAATTGCTGGGATTGAATCGACCGCAAAAACCAGATCGGTCGCCTCAACTACTAAGAGAGAAGCAAAGAGAGGGGTGGCACGTTTCCTGCCTTCCATCATTGTAAAAAATTTCCCCCCATCATAGGTCGATGAAAAAGGAATGAACTTCCTCAACAGTCTCATCGTCAGCTTCTTCTCAAGGGTAATCTCCTCTTTTTTTGGCAGAGCCATCTTGATCCCAGAGAAAATCAGGAAACCACCAAAGACAAAGATAATCCAATGGTACCTTTCAATCAGCGCGACACCGGCAAAGATAAATGCAGCTCGCATCGCTAAGGCCCCTAGGATTCCCCAGAACAGTACTTTATGTTGATACCGTTCCGGCACGTGGAAATAGGTAAAGATCATCAGAATAACAAAAATATTATCGACACTTAAAGACTTCTCGATCAGATATCCGGTCAAAAATTCAAGAGCAAGTTCCGTACCGAACCAATGATAGATCCCCAAGTTAAAAAGCAACGCCATCGTGACCCAGACAAAGGTCCAGCCCAACGCCTCTTTAAAACTGACCTTATGGGATTTACGATGAAAGACCCCCAGATCCAATCCCAACATCAAAAGGACGAAAAGATTGAAGCCAACCCACAATAAAATTCCAGGATGATTATCCATTTTATTATCTTAACCTTGTTATATCAAAGGGCTCAATTTCGGAATTTTTCCATGCCGCATGGAGCGCCACTGCCAAATCTCCCACAATAAAGACACTTTCATCTTTTTAACGATTTTACTAGCCACTTTTTTAGTGATGTTTGCGATTCATTTTCTAGAAGATTCTTTTCATTTGTTAGGCCAGCTTAAAACTTCAGCCGAAGTTCTTCTGAAATTCTCTGAATTTCCTTGGAATCGATCAGTGGGGCATCAGGCCATTCAATCAATTTCCGGCCTCCCCAATACTCTTTTGGAGTTTTAGGATATCTCGGAATAATGTGCACATGGAGGTGGGGGACCAGATCACTGATAGTAAAAGTATAAATATGTTCTGCGCCGAGTGATTGCTTTAAAAGCTTCGCCGCTTTCGAAATCAGCGTACCAATTTCAGCCGCCTCTGCTTCACTGAGCTCAGCATAAGAAGGGACATGCCTTCTACTTTCAACAAAAAGGTAACCTTTATACATTTTGGGGTTTTCGGCAGTACAATGGTAGTGGACTAGAAGCGCATGTTGTCCTTCATAAATTAAGGGGCTTAACGGCTCCTTATGCTTTGTACAAATGAGACAATTCATGGTTTGTCATAGTAACTTTCCAATGCAAGGAGGTCCAGATGCTTGAGGTCAGAAAATCGGAAGAACGAGGCACAGCCCAATTAGACTGGCTCCATAGCCGTCACACTTTTTCTTTTGGAGATTATTTTGATCCCAAGCAATTAGGATTTTCCGATCTTCGGGTGATCAATGATGATGTTGTCCAACCGGGAAAAGGATTTGATACGCATCCCCATGCCGATATGGAAATCTTTACCTATGTCCTGACCGGCACCTTACAACACCGCGACTCCATGGGCACCGGATCCATTATCCGCCCCGGAGAGGTGCAGCTCATGAGTGCAGGGAGTGGAGTTCAACACAGTGAATTCAATCCTTCCGATTCCGAACAGGTCCATTTGCTTCAGATTTGGATTCGTCCAAATCAGAAGGGGATAAAACCTAGCTACCAACAGGCCGATTTTCCCGAAAATCAGAAACGTGGAAAATTAAGATTGATCATTTCTCCAGCGGGGAACGAGGGCTCGCTCAAAATCCAGCAGGATGTGCAAGTCTATGCTGGATTACTGAATGCAAATGAGCTTATGAATTATGAATTTAATCCCAACCGAAAGGGATACGTCCATATTGCCCGTGGAGAACTTCAACTGAACGGAATTCCCTTAACGGAAGGGGATGGAGTTCGCATACAGGAAGAAAAAGTGCTTTCCTTTTCGCAGGGAAAGGATGCGGAACTCCTGCTTTTCGACTTACGGTAATTAGTTCTTGTCGGGAAAATCAAAAAGGGGGGCCCGAAGGGCCTTCATTAATATGTTCCCGACAAGAACGTATCCTGAGGACGAAGTCCGAAGGATCTCGTCATATCAAGCATTTACGATGAGATCCCTCGCATTCGCTCGGGATACGCCGCTTTCGGGAAAACATCAATGTGAGCCCCTTCGGGGCTAATTTTTTAGATTTCCCGACAGCGACTAATTAAAGTTTAGAGACCGGCTTTTTAGCCTTTTTCCATCCCATAATGCCATCGGCCATCACCATCACATCGCTGTAGCCATTCTCTGCTGCTCGCTCTGCGGCGGTGTGAGAAGCAGTGCACTGAAGGTTGCCACAATAAAAAACTAATTTGGTGCTTTTATCGGCTGGCAATTCGGCTAAATCATAATTGCTCGAGGAGGAAAGAGGCTTGGCTCCGACAATCATCCCCTCTTTCTTGCGCATCTTTTCGCCATTCGCATCAAAGATAGCTAGTTTGATATCTTTTTTTGCCTGAAGCTCCGCAAGATCTTTCACATAGATCAATTTGAAAGGCTGGTTGGCGAATGCAATAGAACAGAGAATCAAAGCAAGAAGTGTTTTCATGGAATTTATTTAAGCACTAATGCGGTTTGATGACAACACTACGAGATTGCGAGAGCGAAGCTCGAAGCAATCCCCTCAAACGGTCGGCAAGTTTGTTCCAGCGCTTTCCTTGATTCGCACTTTTCACCGCGATCGCCACCGCCTTTTTCTGGCCAATTAAAACAACCAATTTCTTTCCACGCGTCACTCCGGTGTAGAGAATATTCCGTTTCAACATCATAAAATGTTGCATCGCCACCGGCAGAACAACAGCGGGATATTCCGATCCCTGCGATTTATGGATCGTGGTAGCATAGGCTAAAGTCAAAATATCAAGCTCTCCGAACTCAAACGCAACTCCACGGCCGTCTATCTCTACTATTAATTCCTGTTCTTCCTTATCGATGCTTTGGATATAGCCAATATCTCCGTTAAAAACCTCTTTGTCGTAATCATTGGTGGTGACCATCACCTTGTCGCCCGTGGCGAAGGTCGTTCCGAATCGTTCCACCTTGTCAATGGCATCCGGGTTAAGGGCCTTCTGCAACTCTACATTGAGCGAACGCGCTCCCAATCCCGCGCGGTTCATGGGGCACACCACTTGAATTTCCCGCACCGCATGGAATCCAAACCGACGGGGGATTCGTTCCTTCACCAATTCGATGATCTTGGGAACGATCTCCTCGGGAGTTTCTCCCGCAACGTAATAAAAATCGCTCTTTTCATCTTGAGCTTCAAAATCGGGCATCTGTCCTTGATTGATCCGATGGGCATTGGAGACAATCTGGCTCTGCGCCGCCTGTCGAAAAATTTGCGTCAAACGCACCGTAGGGATTACGGTCGAATCGATCAATGAGGCCAACACCGCCCCCGGGCCTACCGAGGGAATTTGATCCACGTCGCCAACAATCAAGATAGAAGCCTTTTTTGGAATCGCCTTTAAAAGGGAGTTCATCAAGGAGAGGTCCACCATCGAGGCTTCATCCAAAAGAAGGAGGTCAATTTCGAGGGGGTTCGATTCATCATGGGTGAAGCCGCCCATTTTACCGTCGAATTTCAAAAGCCGGTGGATCGTCTTTGCCTCCATGCCGGTGCATTCCGAAAGCCGTTTTGCCGCTCTTCCTGTGGGAGAGCAGAGAGCCATCGTTACTCTTTTTGCCGCCAGCACGGTCACTATCGCTTTGGTCAACGTCGTCTTTCCCGTGCCCGGTCCGCCGGTAATAATGAGGATTTTCCCTTTCAGCGCCGTCCTCACCGCCTCCCTTTGGAGATCGGCGAGTTGGATCTGGAGTTTCGACTCCACCCAGGGCAGAGCCTTCTCAACATCCAACTCTCCCCAAGGGGGAACCCCTTCCATTCGCTCTTGGAGGAGTTCCGTCACATTACATTCCCATCGAAAAAGGGAGATAGGATAGAGACATTCCACCCCTTCGATCGTTTCAGCAATCAAATGATCCGATTGCAACTCTTCCTCCAATGCATTCCTTAAAACTTCGGCATCGATTTCGAGAAGCTCTTGAGCTTTTGCGATCAACTCCTCTTTAGGAAAGGCGCAGTGGCCATTGCTGATTTGTTCAGAAAGGGCGAAATGGATTCCGGCCCTCGCCCGTTGCATCGAATCTCTTGGAACCCCCAAGTTTCCGGCAATCTGATCGGCCGTTCTAAATCCGATCCCTTGAATGTCTTTCGCGAGGTGATACGGGTTGGCTTTGACTCTTTCGATCGCCTCGGCTCCGTAGGTTTTAAAAATACGGACTGCTCTACCTGTCCCTACCCCGTGCGATTGGAGAAAAACCATAATCTCCCGAATTACTTTTTGATCCTGCCATGCGGAAAGGATCTTTTTGATGCGCACCGGACCGATGCCTGACACCTCTGATAATCGACGAGGAGTCTTCTCGATAATGTCGAAGACCTCCAAACCAAATGCGGTCACCATCCTTTTGGCATATTGAGGGCCGATTCCCTTGATCATTCCCGAGCCAAGATATTTCTCGATTCCTTCCAATGTCGAAGGATGGACCGTTTTTAACGCTTTCGATTGGAATTGAACTCCAAATTCGCGGTGGTTGATCCAGCCCCCTTGAGCCTCCACAAATTCACCCGCCGAAATAGCTGCGGCATGTCCTACAATGGTAACCGCATCGCGATGCCCCTTTACCCTCACCTTAATGACGCAATAACCATTCTCCTCATTATGATAAGTCACCCGCTCTACCGAACCGGTAATCAATTCCGACTGCATCGATTCCACGCCGGGACCTTAACATTGATACTGATCTAAGTTAATATGGAGATACTCCACGTGCTAAAAAAAACCTTCATCGTCTTCCTCTCCTTTTTTGGAGCTCTCACCCTAATAGAAGCAGGAATCCGGCTTGCCGACTGGTACCGCGGAAGCGATCCCTTTGCCAGAGCCTATTGGTATTGGGGCTTTGAACAGGATCGATTCCTGGGCTACCGTCCGGCGGCCAACATCAAATTCCGTTTAAGCAGCGGGAACTATTTCGACACCAATTCGGCCGGCTTCCGTGACCGCGAAATGGCTATCCAATCTCCCACTCCTCGTCGACTCATTATCTGCATGGGGGAATCGAACACCTGGGGAACCGGTTCATACAATTTAGAAACCACCTGGCCTAAATATTTGGAAAAGATTCTCCAGTCCCATAATAGGGATTTTGTCGTCTTGAATGCCGGGGTGACGGGGTACACCACGGTAGAAAATCTCCAGCTCCTTTCATTGCGGCTTTTGAAATACCAGCCAGAAGCCATTATCTACATGGGGTTTCGAAACGATTTTATTTCATATGTAAATACGCTTTCCGAGCTGATCGATTTTGACTTTTACCGCCGTCCTTTCGCTCCGATCGCGCGCAGTGGTTTTACCGACTTTTGGATGCACTCGACAATCGTTTCCCTTTTCATGACCCGTTTCAGAAATCGGGCCCGATTGGATGGAAGGGGCTTCGCCCTCGCCCGTGAGATCAACACCCTCTACCCTCCTTTGATTAATAAAAGAGTCTCTGAGCGGGGCAAGGCATTGCTCTATGACAACATCGCGCTCATGTCAGAGCTCGCGAAACGACATCAGATCCAGTTCCTCTGGGCCGATCAGGTGATTCAATCTTCATCTCAACATCCAATTGAAAACCTTCGGAAGGAACTCAACATTCAAGTCCATCAGCTCAAGATTCCATTCTTAGAAGTCAATTCTCTTTACGATCGAACAAAATTCCCGATGTTGGACGACGTCCATCTTTCGGAGCAAGGGAATCAACATTTAGCTGAACTGATTGCGCCCCAACTCCTTTCTCGATTAAGAAGCCAACCTAGCCGTGACAAAAAATCTCTTTAAAATTGCCCTTCTCATCTCATCCTTCTTGGGGAGCATTCTTGCAATAGAGGTTGGGATCCGCCTCATCGATGGAGTTCGCGGAAAGCCCCCCCAAGCGAGAGCCCATTGGTATTGGGGCTTTGAACAGGATCGATTCCTGGGTTACCGGCCCGCAGCCAATATCAAACTTCAATTGGACAGCACCCACTCTTTCGACACCAATTCGGCCGGATTCCGGGATCGCGAAATAGCCATCCATTCCCCCACCCCTCGTCGACTGATTATCTGCATGGGGGAATCGAGCACCTGGGGAATCGGTTCCCGGAACTTTGAAACGACATGGCCAAAATATTTAGAAAAGCTCCTCCAATCCGAAGACAAAAATTTTGTCGTTCTGAATGCCGGGGTGCCCGCCTACACCACGGTAGAAAACCTCCAACTTCTTTCATTGCGGCTCTTAAAATACAGGCCAGAAGCTATCTTATACATGGGCTTTCGAAATGATCTGGTTTCGTATGTAAACAGACTGAATAATGCGATCGATCTCGATTTTTATAGCCGCCCCGTCGCCCAGCTCGCTCGCGACCGATTCACTGATTTCTGGATGCAATCGGCAGCAGTCTCCTATTTCATCTCCCGTTTTAGAAATCATGGCCAACTCGATAAGAGAGCATGGGATATCGCTCATGAAATAAATCGCATGAACCCTCAGGTAACAGCCCTTGAGCTAGGCCGAGGCAAGCAATTGCTTGATGACAATATTGCATTAATGTCGTTGCTCGCTAAGAGGCACCACAGCCAATTTATTTGGGTAGATCAGGTCACTCAGTTCATCGAAGGCTTTGATGAGTTTCGAAAGGATCTCCTCACCCAGGTGCAACAATTAAACATTCCTGTGATTCAAGCCCATTCCATTTATGATCAAGTCAAATTCCCGCTTCTCGATGACGTTCATTTTTCTGAAAAGGGAAATCGCTATTTAGCAGAGTTAATCGCTCCGCAACTCATGGAAAAATTAAGATCTCGGAGCTCGCTTACTGCCAGCAATCGCAATCGCCCGACCGATGCGACCGCGGTTACTGAGCTTCACCAGGTGTCGGTTGACCGCTAAATAGTAGCGAAATCGCGGCGCAAACTGCGCGGCGTTGTAAAAGGACCAGTAAGGGAGATCCCAGCCACTTCGCAATGCCTGCACCTTCAATTTAGAAAGGATCCAAGCTCCATACATTAAATTCTTTGCAGGTTTTAAAAGATCGGTGCGGGTTGCTTTTGGAAACTCTTTGCGGAACATTTCATTGGCCAGCCATGATTTGCGAATTTGGCAGATTCCCAACTCTCCATGGGCTCCCTCAGGCAAATTCTCCCGAAAGCTGCTCTCCTGATACGTGAGCGACATCAACAAGATCGGATCAATCTTATAATGGGTGGCTGCACGGTAAATCCCCTCCGCCAACTCCCATTTTTTTGCTGCCACCAGCCGAGGCTGTAAGGTGGAAATAGCCTGAGAAAGCTCACTGACACGATAGACCTCTAATCGGGACAAGCCGGTCATATCGGCTAAAGCGACGGTGCCAATTGTGCTGATTGTGAAAATTGCAATGAAGATTCTATTTAAACGCATACGTACCACACTCCTGCCCCCTGTATTTTGCAAGGAGTGCACCAGCAATCATGAAATTTTCAGGCTCAAAATGAGAGCTCAGATTATGTTTTTGTGTCGAACTTATGGACGTTGTTTAGGGCTTGTTCATTTTGAAGACTGATAGTATGCAGCAGTAATGAAGGCTATTTTATTATTCTTAGTCGTACTTTCTTTTCCACTCCAAGCTGCGCAGCCATCTAAGGCCGAATGGACATTCCTCTTCTATATTGGCAGCGATGAAGAGGAGGTGCGACGTCCCACCATGGAAATGCTGAAAAACATCGAAAAAACACCCGGGCTGGTTAAAAACGGCCCGATCAATGTCATCGCCCAGGTGGATGATGTGGATGACGACCCCAATTACCGATACCAACTTCTGTTTCAGAAAGATGGTAATAGGACTCTCGAGATCCAAAGCCCAGCTATTCCCGAGAAGCAAATCGGCCTCGACTTTAAATACAAAGAACTCGATAGCGGAAATGTCGTCACCTTTAAAGAATTTGTGCAATGGGGGATGCAGGCTTATCCCGCCAAACATTATGCCGTCATCATAGGCGGCCACACTTGGGCCACCAGTGGCGTGATCCAAGATTTCTTTGATGGAGAGAAACTAGAGATGTCCTCCATCATCAAACTCTATGAACTGCGACGCGCGCTGGAAGAGGTGATCCGGGAAGATCAACTCCGGAAAACTCCGCTCTTGAAGGATGGGAAATTTGATCTCTTCTTTGCTGATGCCTGCATCATGGGGCAATTTGAGGTCGCGCTTGAACTGGAAAAACAGTTTAAATACTTTGCCGGCTCGAGTGTCGAGATGCCCTTCCATAGCGTTCCTTATTCGAGAGTTTTTTCGCACCTCTTAAAAGCTCTGGCGGAGAACAAAGAGAAAAAACTTTCCGAAACGGAACTCACCGAGCAGGGGCTGATCCGTCCCTTGATCCGAGAATTTGCCACAAGCCATGGTCCTCAAGGCGAACTCGCGAAAGCGGAAGGAGAAGTGGACATCACGGCCGCCTTCGCCCTGCGCACCGATAAATTAAGAAAAGTTTCCACTTCATTAAAAGCGCTGACCTCTCTCTTGCTCTCAAAGCCTTATATAGATCACCGAGAGGCGATCTTGCGCGAAATCAAACCAGCGGCCGATGCTGATCGCAACGCCGATCTCTATTACCTCACCGAACTTTTTGATAATTACTTTCAACGTCATAAAAAAGAGGATGAAAAAACCTGGCAAAAAGCGATCGACACAAACCTTACCCTCCGCAAATCTTTGGGAGTTCTGGCCACTAATTACGCTGTCAAACCGATCGCGCTCCAACATGAAGAAGCCGAAGGAGCGATGCTTAAGATCGAAGTCGATACGATGCCCGGCAAAGAGATGATCGCCTGCCTATCCCTGCGCAATCTTTACCTCTTAAATCCAAAACTCAGAGATGCCCTCCCCACTTTCCTCAATGCAAAGGGGAAAAAGGTGGACATGAAAAATCTGGACTGTCATGAAGCAGCCCTCGAGGTGAAATACGATGCCCAACAGGCCAAACCTTTGTTTGAAAAGGCCTGGAAAATAAAAGAGACGTTGGGAATGACCCTCGAATGGCCCACCAAGATGCCTGGTTACCTCATCGACCTCCCCTATTCCGAGGTGGAAAAAGAGAAAATCCACAAGGGGACCGCAAAACAACAGAAGTTAGATGAGATCACCATCGCCAAACGGACCCTTTCCCTGTGGATCCCTAAAAAAGGCAAAACATTGCAGCGTGAAGTAATCGCCCGGCTTCCTGGATCCCATCGGATCGCCATCGATTATCTTTCCCAGGAACCCAAAATTGCCGAAAAATATAAGAGCTTCACCTTAAAAACCGTTTCAATTCCGGTCGATCCCTACCAAATCGTAGAGAATCCCAAGAAGTTGGCGAACCCCGATGTCCCGAATGAACCGGGACTCTATGTAATTCTGGCCAACAGCAACGGATCCTACTTCAAAAATGGCCTCGGCATCTACCTCAATCGGAAATATGCGAATGGCTACTATACTGGCGGCCGGACTCCCATCGAGCAGATAGAGAAAGAGCCCTATCAACTGCAGGTTCAGCAGATGATGAAGGATCTGATCGGCAAAAAGGCACAGAACACCTACACCATCCATGGAAACGATTTCTATCGCCTGCACCGGGTGATCGAGACCGGATGGGACCAATTCATCTTTACAGGTCCCTGATCCTCAGGCATAAATTCCGTTTGTC
This sequence comes from uncultured Pseudobdellovibrionaceae bacterium, assembly GCA_964604555.1. Taxonomy (GTDB): domain Bacteria; phylum Bdellovibrionota; class FAC87; order UBA2466; family UBA2466; genus CAZRZK01. Next base: position 21,232 of record CAZRZK010000012.1, read on the forward strand.
GTTTTAACATTTTAGTTCACGCGAGGGAACGCATGGAATTTTTGATTATCTTTGGAATATCGGGTATCGCCATGGTATTCGCCTATCTCTTCTACAACTTTGTGATGAAACAGGAAACCGGCACGGCTCAGATGCAAACCATCGCCGCTGCGATCAAGGAAGGGGCCGAAGCCTTTCTCCGACGCCAGAATAAAACCATTTTTGTCCTCAGCATCGTCTTCGCAATCCTGTTGTTCTTTTTCTACAGCAGCCATAAAGGAACCGATCAGGCTCTAAAAATGACCATCGGCTTCCTCTTAGGAGCCCTCTCTTCGGCGGTTGCCGGCTTTATCGGAATGTATGTTTCCATTCGAGCGAACCTGCGATCGGCATCGGCCGCCCGGAGTAGCCTCAACCTGGCATTGCAAGTCGCCTTAAGAGGCGGTGCCGTTTCCGGACTGGCCGTCACCGCGATGAGCCTTTTAGGAGTCACTGGACTCTTCGTTCTCTTCGGCGGACGCGCCACCTCATCAGCTGTTGAATTAAAAGACATCGCCCTCCAAGTGGTCGGCTATGGATTCGGAGCCAGCTTCGTTGCTCTCTTCGCCCAACTCGGTGGTGGAATTTACACCAAAGCCGCGGACGTCGGTGCCGACCTTGTCGGTAAAGTAGAAGCCGGAATTCCGGAAGATGATCCTCGGAACCCTGCTGTTATCGCCGATCTCGTAGGCGATAACGTTGGCGACTGCGCCGGCCGCGGAGCCGATTTATTTGAATCTACCGCCGCTGAAAACGTCGGTGCGATGGTCTTAGGCGCCTTCTTGGCTATGAAAAATCCCGCCTTGGGCGTGGGAGCAGTCTTCTTCCCTCTCGTCGCACGGGCCTTTGGAATCATTGCCAGCATCATCGGAATCTTTGCGGTGAAAATGACCAGCGAAGATGAAGATCCGATGAAGGCCTTGAACCGCGGTTATTATGTCGCCACCGTCCTTGCGATTGCAGGATTCTACGGCGCCGTGAAATGGTTGCTCCCCTTCGAAGGCAACATTTGGTTCTTCTATGCCGGAGTCGTTGGCGTGGTGACCAGCTTCCTCTTTGTGTGGATTACCCAATACTACACCGAATACAAATACAGACCCGTTCGAAGCATCGCTGAAAGCTGTGTGACGGGACCTGCCACCAACATCATCACCGGCTATGCCGTGGGATTGGAATGCACCGCCGCCCCCGTGGTCGTGATTTCTGTCGCTATTTTCTTGGCCCATTGGATGGGAGAACAAGCCCTTCCCAATGGCGGACTCTACGGAACCGCCGTGGCCACGATGGGAATGCTCTCCACCGCCGCTTACATTCTGGCGATGGATACCTTCGGACCCATCACCGATAACGCCGGTGGAATCGTCGAGATGTCGGGACAGCCGGAAGATATCCGGAAACGGACCGATCGTTTAGACTCGGTGGGGAACACCACGAAAGCACTCACGAAAGGATACGCCATTGGAAGCGCCGCACTCGCCGCCTTCCTCCTCTTCTCGGCCTATCTCGATGAAGTGAGCGATCTTCTTGGAAGAGAATTCCGTTCCGTCGATATCGCCAAGATCCCGGTCTTCATTGGAGCGCTTGTAGGAGGAGGACTCGTTTTCCTCTTCTCCGCCCTCGCCATACGAGCGGTGGGAACGGTTGCTCAATATGTGATCGTGGAAGTGCGACGGCAATTTAAGGAAAACTCGGGCATCATGGCCGGCACCTCGAAACCGGATTATGGCCGTTGCGTTGACATCGTCACTGTAGGTGCACTCAAGGCGATGGTGTTGCCGGGCGTCTTAGCCGTAGTCGTTCCCCTTGCCGTGGGAATCCTCTTTAAAAATATCAGCTCTGAGCAGGGAGCCGGAGCGGAAGCGGTGGCCGGCCTTTTGATGGTCGGAACCATTACCGGAATCCTCATGGCCACCCTCTTAAACAATGCCGGTGGTGCTTGGGATAACGCCAAGAAATACATCGAGACCGGTGCCCATGGCGGAAAACGATCCGAGCCTCACAAAGCGGCGGTCGTGGGAGACACCGTCGGCGATCCGTTTAAAGACACGGCGGGCCCTTCGCTCCACGTGCTCATTAAACTGCTCTCGACCGTAACCCTGTTACTGGCCCCGCTGTTTATTTAAATTCATTGCCGCGTCGCCCTTCAGGCTCCTCGTCATTGCGAGGAGCCGAAGGCGACGAAGCAATCTTGCTCTGTTGAAATCATCGTCTTTTATCCGATTTTGTCGGGTATCGGGCTGGCTTGACGTCTTCGCCACTTTACTAAACTTCTCCAGCACGAAAGTTAAAGAGCTCCAAAGCGCAAGGAACAAAGACCTCTCGAAGCTTCAGAACCATTAGCCTCGCAGATTATCTGAGTTTCTACGTCAGCCGGTAGGCGAGTCCAAACCCGACAAAATTGGATAAAAGACGATGATTTCAACAGAGCAAAGCGATCTCGTTAATCAGAAAGTATATCCTTAAATTTCAACGGCTTAATATCGAATTAGGTACTGTCTATTTAATTGGGTAGTGAATTACGTACTATCGTGCTATCTTATCCTTGTCTATGCTCATGCTCCGTCAACTATTAGAGACTCTTGGAACAATCCCAACGACGACAGCATGGTATCTTTCTGATCTGGCTGAGGCGCGTGGAAAGCAAGAATTATTTACTAAACAAGCCCCTCAAAGATTGCGCACGCTGCGAGAGCATGCACTAATAGAAAGCGCGGTTTCAAGTAATCGAATCGAAGGGGTAGAAATTGACGGGTCTCGCGTTGCAACGGTGGTATTTGGCCGACGGATTTTGAGGGATCGAGACGAAGAAGAGGTACGTGGCTATCGAAATGCACTCTCTCTCATTCACGCCAAAGGCTCTTTGTTGAAAATATCGGAAAAAACGATCCAAGAATTGCATCGACTTTCTCGCGGAGAGATCTGGGATGCCGGGAAATACAAGGAAAAGGACAGCGACATTATCGAACATTTGCCCGATGGGAGAACCCGCCTTCGGTTTGCAACAGTCAAGGCTAGGGACACACAAAGGATGATGAGTGAACTGATCGAATCATGGGATGAATCGACCCGAGTTCGCGAGTTGATGCCCCTCATCGCATTGACTACGTTCAACCTCGATTTCCTCTGCATTCACCCTTTTCGGGATGGTAATGGAAGAGCCTCACGCCTTCTCCTTTTACTCCAGTGTTATCACCTTGGTTTTGAAGTCGGAAAGTATATCAGCCTGGAGCGAATCATTGAGGATAACAAAGAACGCTATTATGAGGCATTGGAACTCAGCTCCAGAGGATGGCATGAAGGGAAGGCAGATCCATGGCCTTACACCAATTTTATCCTATCGATATTGCGAACGGCCTACAAAGAGTTCGAAGCCCGAGTTGGAAAGAGTTCCCCTAAACGCGGCGAAAAGCGAGAAATCATTATCACCGCCATCAATAACATGAATGTACCGTTTCGAGTCGCCGACCTTCAACGTGCATGCCCGGCGGTCGGTATCGTCCACATTCGCAAGACACTGGCTGAATTAAAAAAGAAGAAAAAAGTGAAATGCCTCGGAAGAGGGCAAGCAGCAGAATGGACACGGATGAAATGACCCTCTTGTTATGGCGCGGCCTGCGGTTGCAGGCCACGGCAATCGAGCTAGAACGCCCTTTTTATGTTATGCTGTTAAAATAGGAGAAAATTATGGCGACCAGTTTCGGAGCAATGTTTATCCAAGGCGGATGGGTCATGTGGCCCCTCCTTCTTTTTTCCATTTTGACATGGGCAGTCATCCTTGAAAGAGCCTATGTCTATCTTTCCTTTCGTCCCAAACTCAACAAGCTGGTGAATACACTCCAAACCGCTCTTAAAACTGGCGACCTCGCCACTGCAAAACAGGTTTGCCACTCCACAGGAAGTTTCATTGGCGAGATGTTTTTAGGTGCATTGGACACCACAAAACCCCGAGAAAGCCTGGAACGCACCGTCGACCGAAATAAACTCCGCACAGTCAACTACCTCAAGAAAAACCTTTGGATTCTGGGCACCATTGGCAGTGCAAGCCCCTTCGTAGGCCTCTTAGGAACGGTCGTAGGAATTGTAAAAGCCTTCCGGGACATGGGAGAAAAGGGAGCGGGCGGGTTTAGTGTCGTAGCATCTGGTATATCGGAAGCCCTTATCGCCACTGCAGCGGGCTTGGTGGTCGCGATTATCGCCGTCTTGACCTACAACATCTTCGTGACCCTCGCGAACCAAACTGTCAGCCAACTCAAACTGGCCATTGAAGAGACTTTGGATAGTGCACAAGGAGGCCACTAAGATGGCCATGCGGATGAGCGATACCGACGACGACGCCATCGTCGCTGAGATTAACATCACTCCACTCACCGACGTTGCTTTAGTGCTGTTGATTATTTTCATGATCTCAAGCTCGGCAATGCTCGAAAGCGGACTGCAGGTCAAACTCCCGTCGGCAAAAGCCAACGCCATTGCCCAAAATTCCAATACCAAACCCACTACCATCACCCTCTCCAAAGATGGCACGCTCCAGATTAACGAAAAACAGATTCCACCGGAACAACTTGCCGCAACCCTCAAAGAGCAGCTCTCCCAATCGGCCGATAAAACGGTGGTGATTCGAGGAGACGAATCGATTGTCCTCGGCAAAGCGGTCGAGATCATGGACACCGCCCGTGCCGCAGGCGCTGAAAAGATAGCGGTCGCCACCCAGCCTAAGTAACCCTCAAATTGTCCTTGAAAATTCGGAGCAATAATCCGATATTTCATGCATGGCCGCTTTTATAAAAAGACCCGAAATAACCCAACTCCTCCGTGAACGGATTCGAAACAACCCTGTTGTGGCAATCCTTGGGCCACGGCAATGCGGCAAGTCAACCCTGGCTCGTAAACTCCCTTATGAAAACTATCTAGATCTTGAAAATCCCCGAGACCTGGCTTTTTTAGAAAATACTCAGACCGCTTTAGAATCCCTAAACGGGCTGACTGTGATTGATGAGGTACAGAAAAAACCAGAGCTCTTCAGCCTGCTTCGCTATTTAGTGGACCAAAAAAAAGGAGGCCGAAAAAGAAAATTCGTGCTTTTAGGAAGTGCCTCCCAAGAATTGATTCGACAATCCTCTGAAACCCTCGCTGGAAGGATATCCTATCTATCCATGTCAGGTTTTAGCCTCGAGGAAATCGGCCCGCAAAATCTGAAGCAGCTATGGCTAAGGGGGGGCTTTCCACGTTCTTATTTAGCCAAAGGGGAAAAAGTAAGTTTACAATGGCGAGACGATTTTATTTCCACCTATCTTGAACGAGACATTCCCCAACTCGGAATTACCATCCCTGCACAAACACTTCGACGATTTTGGACCCTCTTAAGCCACTACCATGGTCAAATCATCAACTACTCTGAAATTGCATCTACATTTGGAGTGAGTGATAAGACAGTTCGTTCGTATATAGAAATCTTGGAAGGAACTTTTATGGTCCGGCAACACTTACCTTGGTTTGAGAACATCGGCAAGAGGCTCGTTAAAAGCCCCAAGCTATATATTACCGACTCCGGAATTTTTCATTCCTTACAGCAAATCACCTCCTACAAACACCTCCTTTCACAACCTAAACTGGGCGCCTCTTGGGAGGGATTTGCAATGGAACAATTCATCAAAACGAAGCGACTGGATCCGAAACGGTGTTATTTCTGGGCAACCCACGGAAACGCCGAACTGGACCTGTTCTGGCAAGAAAAAGGTCAAAACTATGGAGCCGAATTCAAATTTGCAGATGCTCCAACGATGACTAAAAGCCTACACATTGCACTTGAAGACCTTAAACTTAAAAAGGCCTGGATTATCTACCCTGGAGATCAAACCTATCCAGTTCATCCTAAAGTTTCGGTAACCCCTTTATTAGAGACGTAAACCGTCAATCCGAGCAATGCTTATGCACCCTCAGCCCTCCTCTCCAGCCTAGACCCAGCCGGTCCATCCCTTGCAATTCGCCCCCTTGGACTTTCTTGCCTTAAAGGCGGAAATTCTTAAGGAGTGGAGTAAATGAAGCGTTTCATTGGGTGTGGATTGGCCATTGTTTTCGCGGCCATCAGCTGTTCTAAAGACGACAAGCAAACTAACGTGGAAGGATACTGGAAACTAACCGAAACACGAGTTGCCGGAAAAGTTCAGAACGCAGAAGAGCGATTAAAAATCCTCCATTTTAGCGCCACCGAAATTCGCGAATACCGCACAGGCATGAAGGACTTCGCCAACAACACAAAATATCGCGTAGATGGAAAAGATATCGTAGTTAACTTTATAGGGAAAGACCGGAAACTCCCCTTCACAATGGAAAACAACCGACTCGTCCTCACCATGATCTCCATCTCCATCGACACCACCAATGGAAACCAGACTGAAAAGCAAGACACCGTTGAAACCTATGAGCGCATCACACAAGGGTCTGGCGGCGCGAGCGGAATGATTTCGGAGGATCAAAAACAAGGCTCGGGAGGAAGCACCTCTCCCTATTCCGGAGGTTATTATAACCCTGGAAATGGAGGCTTTGGTTATAGTTACTCATGCTCAGTGAAATGCGTCAGCGGAATCTGGCAGATTGCCTCTTCATGTGAAAGCGGCAGCTGCCCGCTTCACAGCTCGCACCTCGGCCAATCCTGTGGCGGTGGCTACGAAGAAGAAACATACGATCGCTGTCAGTAAAAGCGTTGTCTTTGCGAGGCCAGCGAATGCTTGACCTCTGCCATCCATTCTGACTCTTGTTCTTGCGAGGAACGAGCGAAGCGAGTGACGCGGCAATCGCGTCCTTTTCTACAAAAGCCAAGCATTTCTGATAAAATAATTGAGCACAATCTTACTCCTGCTCAATCATGATTAAACTTGTTCCCATCACTAAAGAAGACATTCTTGCCATGCTGGCAATCGCCATTTCATATGTGCTCGCATTCTTCCGAGTGCGACCGATTGCGTTGAGTGACCCTGACCAATACATGCATCTCGCCATTGCACGTTTAGTGGCAGAGCAGGGAGGACTCATCAATGCCTTGCCGCAGGCAGACAACCTCGGCTGGAAAACCGACTACCCCAACCCCTATCCGTTATTTCACACAATCGCGGGGCTCCTTTACAAAATGGGAGGTCTGCTAGGAGTCAAACTTCTAGTTCCCATCGTCGCGGTGAGCCTCCTGCTCATCCTTTACCTCTACCTACGGAAGTCTTTTTCTCCGGCTCTTTCTTTTTTGCTCACCCTTTACTTGATCCTCATTCCCGACTTTCTCAATCGTCTTATCATCCTACGCCCCTTCCTGTTTGGAATATCTCTTTACATGATGATGCTTTTTTCCATTATGTCTCGGCGGCCGATTTTGCTTGGGCTTTTTTGTGCGCTCTATTGCTTGTCTTATCACCTCCTCTATATTCCCGGGATCGTCATCTGCATGGTGGGCGTGGTCGAATATGCCGAGCACCGAACATGGAGAGCTCTTAAGATGACCGCGGGAGGGCTCATTGGCCTAACTGTGGGCATCATTCTGGATCCCACTTTTCCAAATAACATCGTTGCAGCGTTGATTACCGCCCATGAAGCATCGAACCAACAGTTGATTCCACCCCATTTAAGACCGATTGAGCTCTTCCCTCTCTCTCTCTCTCGAGCCCTTAGGAATTTTGGGGGATTACTTGCATGGTATCCGATTACTTTAATCCTTCTAATAATGAATCTGAGGAAAAAAAAGAGCCTATTGCCGATCGATTGGGCTTCGCTGGGACCTCTTCCTATTCTCTTTTGTTTATCTCTATTTTTCTGGGGCCTCTGCTCTCTATCCATGCGAGCAATCGAGTATTCTATTCCAACAACCGTACTCTACATCGGCGCACTCCTCGCCTTTCAACGTTCCAGTACTTGGCTCCGGTCGGCAACCCTGATTCTTCTAGCGCCTCTTCTGCACATTGCCATTCCGTTCTTCGCCTCGCCCATCCCCATGCGGGATGCCATCATGGACTCAGAAACGGTTCAAGCGCTTCCCATAGAAGGATCTAGAAAGAAGGTTTTAAATTGTGAGTGGTATACCTCTCCCCACATTCTCTATCATCGTCCGACCTACCGATTCGTGGATATCAACGATCCAACTATGTTGGCAGAAAAATCTCCCGAGTTTTTCTCTCTTCGAGAGTCTTTTCGGAGTGGAAAACTGCCCTATCCCTTCGGCGTCGCCCGTTTCGCCTTCGATGCCGATTACGTTCTCTGCTCACACCCTAATGGCATCGAACAGCTGGAGCTCGATCCCCATTTCGACAGAATCTTCCCCGCCTCTTACCTTCCATACACCCAGAGGAGACCAGGAGTCCTCTATCTCTATAAAATAGCGGAGCAACCCTCGCTATCTCATGTCTTTGATTTTGAGTTCAATGAGCACGTATCAAACGAAGAATTAACCTCGCCCTCAAAGTTAAATAGTTCGTGGAAACCGCTAAATATGCAGTCGCACTTAATTGATAAAAAGGCTCGATCCCCTTATCTGAATCTATCTCGGCTGCTGACTCCGCCGCCCACTGACCGTAACCTCTCTCATTCGCCCTCTAACTGTGTCACCGTTCGTCCTACTGCCGAGGAAATGAGAAACCATCAAAAAACAGATCTAGTAGGACTGGGTGGAGGCCCGGAGATTCGTCTCTGGTGGAACGGTAAAATGATGCTGACAGCTTCCCCTCCTAAATATGCGTCACCCAGGATGCAGGGCATCTTTATCGAACTCCCCAGGCCCCTCAATGAAAACGACCAGATTGAAGCCACCATTTGTTCAGAAAATCCCGAGGCATTAGCCTTTTCTCTCTCCCTAATGACAAAAAACGATCTTGTCTCGTTCTGCAAAAATAGGGGTAAGGAACCACGTGATAATAGATGGGATGTGAAATCGGGATCCAAGCCGGTAGAAACGACCTGCCTCGGATCGATTTATCGAGTCCAACGCGCTCCCAAGATCAGTGAGTAAACTGTCGACGATTTTCGTTGGATTGCGGGATGAGCCCCAAAATGCCCAGTCCAATATCTAATACGAAAAAGCCGGTCGCCACCACGGTAAAGATCATGATCCGAATGACCGCCCCAATCTCATTCAATGCACCCCAGTTTGCTTTTTTCCATTGAAAAAAGAGGAAGAGGATTTCAGCAAAAGTCAGGCCCATAAAAAAAAGAGCGATGAGGATCGGGACACTCCGATCTCCCATCCTCTTTACCCTTTGAATGAGAGCTAACTCCTTCCCATGACAGGAGGAAGGCAGCGCAATTTTTATCAGCAAGACCGATAGCGCGATTAGGATCGGGGGGACTGATAATGCGATAGAAACAAGCGCCGTATGATAGAGCGTGGGTTTGGTAGGAAAGAAAAAACCCTGGAGCGAAAGGGCAAAAGACACAATAAGAAGAACCGCGCTCATACAAAGGGGAAAGGCAACCATCAATTTGGATGAGATGTGGGTCAAAATAAACCGCAAGTGCCTCCAACCATCTCGCCAAGGGCGAAGGTGGGGAGCGGTGTCCCTCCCATCTTTCCCAAATCGGATGGGCACCTCTACGCACCGCAAATCGATCCCTTTGGCGCGAATCAACATTTCCGACGCATATTCCATCCCAGGGCAAAGCAGCCCAAGCCTTTCATACAGTTCACGTTTCAGCGCTCTCATCCCGCTATTGCAATCTGACGTGGGCAGTTTAAAAAAAGTACGGATCAAAAAAGAGAGGACGGGAGTTCCCGCGTAACGATTGAGAAAGGGCATCGCTCCTGGCGCGATGTCGCCGCGGAGACGGGTCCCTAATACAAAATCGGCTTTGTCCGACATCAGCGGTTCGATCAGATCCAAAATTTGATCAAAGGGGTAAGAAAGATCGGCGTCAGCAAATACGACCCAACGATACTGGGCGGCTAAAATCCCAGCGTTTAAGGCGGCCCCGTAGCCTCGGGTGGAAACGGAAATAACTCTCGCCCCCGCCGCGCGAGCTCGCTCCACCGAATGATCTTGGCTTCCATTATCGGACACGATCACTTCACCGGAATAGCGAGAATCTCGCAGTGTCTGCAAGGCAATTTCAATACATCGCCCTATTGTCTTCTCTTCATTCAGGCAAGGCATCACCACACTGATCCCCTCGAGATAAGGGCTCTCAGTGCGCCGAAACTCAGTGCGATGGAGGGTTGGATCGATAGTCTTCATCTACACCCAGCACAATAAATTCAGTTTAAAAAAAGAATGGCCAGAAAATAGCCGACAAATACCTACGTTAATATATCACAGGGGCGGCAAAACTTTTTTGCGCTCCGCAGTGCACGAAGAACTAACCTCTTTCCCAAAGCGATAAAAACTGTAATCGATTCGTCGCAAAGCCAATGGGCCCTCTATTGCAATGGAGCGGATGGATGCGACCTATCTCCTTAAACCCACACTCTGAAATGAGCGAGCTCCACTCCCATCCCTTTTGATAGTGGTAAAGTGAGGGAACCCCAAACCGCCGATTCCCGATTTCGTCGAGCAAGCAAAGAGATAGCCAGCCAGCCAAGTTTGAGTAGGTATGATCTTTGAGGAGAAAAAAACGCCCTGAACAACGCAATAGTTCCCTCAAAGCGGCCAGTGGATCTGGACAATGGTGTAGCACATCGAGGCTGTAGATGAGGTCGAATTGAGCATCGACGAACGGCAGCTTTTCCCCGTCATAAAGACGCGGTTTCACTAGGGCTTTTTCTCTCTCTTTGACATCGATCGGTGTCACCTCCTCCGCCAAACCATGTTGGCGAAATTGGAAAGTAAACCATCCATCGCCGGATCCAAAATCGAGCGCCGAACGAAATCGCCCATAGGGGCCTAAAAGCCCTATCATCTCTTGAAAAATTCGATTCTGGTAAGGAGTTCCTTTGGGAGCACTCATGCAATCTGCCTCTGAAGGCTTAGATGGCCATTCACTAATTCCGAAAAGGTATCAAAATAAATACCGGCACATTTTTCCCAATCCCAATGCTTGCGGACAACCTCAGAAACACGGGCTCGGAGCGCCTCAAGATCGTCGGGGGCTTTCTCTATTCCCTTCAGCAAATGGGTCAGGCTTTCAATTTCCGGATGACAGGCATAAACCGCTCCATTCAATTCCGGAACGCCGCTCACCGTTTCTTCAGAAAGGAGCGCGGGAGTTCCGCATGCCATCGACTCTTGAACGACCAATGGGAATCCTTCACCTACCGAAGGGAGAATCAAGAGATCTGAGACTTGATACCACGGAAGGATCTGATCTTGACGGAGTCGACCCACGGTCGTGACATGGTCGAACTTCCAGTTAGCTGGATCGAGGGGGCCCGATCCAATGAATACCCAATTCAGATGGGGAAATCGAGATGCCAGTTCTCTTAGCAATGAAATCCCTTTCTTCTCGATAAACCGTCCGACAAAGAGAACAGTGAGGCGATTCGGGAACGGGAGAAGCTGCCGCCTACGACACACTCGCTCCCACGATTCCAACGGCACGAATAGACTCCTGTCCACGCCATTTGCTACAATTTGAGGTTTCGTCCGGAACGAAAGAAAACGAGTGAAATACGATTTTATCCGTTCATTCAAAAAGACGATTCGATCCGATCCCTTCATTACCACTCGGGAAAAAAGATGGTGCATAGAAAATAAAATTCCACGCAGCAATGGATTCGAATAGGGAACAAAGGCAATGTGTTGCGTTAACAGAATGGGAACCCGATGGAATTTGGCGGCGACGAAACCGATCACGCAATTCAGGTAAAGGGATTCATGAAGATGGAGGACCTCACATTGTTTGACCTCCTTCCAGATCCGAATCACCTCCGACGGGCGCGGGAAAGGATAAGGGATTCCTCTGGCACTGAGCGGATCCCAGCTTTTAATTGGGACACGATCGAACGAAGGTTCATTTTTCAGAATTGGCTCCTCGGCTGCCAGCCAACGCACCTTAACCCCGCGTGCGGAAAGCCGCCGCGCCAGTTGTCCTGCAACGATCTCTATCCCTCCGCCGTGTTCCTCGAAATAGTGGCTGATAATCAGCAGCTTCATGATGGGATTAAGCTGGCTTCGGAGCTGGTTGGCTTATGAGAAAGGGTTAAATAGATACAAGCATTGGATTCCCGAATTGAAAAAGGCGTGATGCCATCCTCAAGCATCATTCGAACATTCATGAGAGAGGCAACTACGGGTAAAAATAAGGCCTTTGCCAATGGAATGCGCTCGAAAAAGTGGGAAATTCCCAGGAGACGAAATTCGGTCGTCCAGGCCAGCGGCCCCATGATCGGATGGGTGATCTTGGGAGAAAAGCCCCGGGCCTCGATCTCTTTTTCAAGTCCCTGTTTTGTCCATCGTCGATAATCCCCAGGGTGCGGGTGATACAACCAGGAACCGTGCGTCGACAAAAGGAGCCATCCTCCTGGTTTGAGCAACCTCCAACATTCCCCCAAATACCATTCAAGATCCCAAATATGTTCTAAGACTTGAAAGGAAACAATCCCATCCGCCATTTGAGGGGGAAGTGGTACAGGCTTACCAGGTTCGATGAGGACATCCGGACTGCCCCCAATATCGCATCCAATATACCGTCCCCCGCGGGACGAAAACAGCTCTTTATAAGGGAGATCACCGCAACCGATATCAACAAGGGTGGGGTTCGACTGAGTGAGCGCACAAGACTCGATGACTTTCTCCACTGCAAGTTTCAGCTCACGGCGGGGATACCAATCATGTTGCCAAAAATGTAATTTTAATTGTTTGTCCCCCAATCCTTTAGAGGCCAAAGCGGCAAGGGGATCAACGGGTTGGTCGAGGGCTTGAGTTGAATGGGTGGGCATCCAAGAAAAATTATACCTTCTTGGCGAAACGCGCTGCAAGGAGAAGGAAAAACTTTCTCAAATAAAAAAGGGGAAGCCAAATGGCTTCCCCTTTTTAAATCGTAAAGATAAGCTTATGCTCCATCTTGCGTATTTGTGACGACTCGCTGGTCGGTCATCGTCCAAACATCTTGGCAGGCGGCAGACCCACTGCAAGTTATAGGACTATTGCGATTAGACCCTGGTTTGATGGGCCCAGTCGCCGTTGCAGTGTAAGTAGTTCCATCCCCGAAAGTTCCTTCAGCACATGCTAAGCTACTAGACATATTGGCTTCCGCACCTTGGAAGGTTTCATAATACGCTGCCTGACCGGTATAATAGGCAGGAAATGCTGAGTTTAAGGCTGAGCCGTTCGCGTGATTGGTAGGATCGGGAAGATATCCTTGATCATTGCACACATTGCCGGCCGGAAAACCGACCGAATAGACTCGCCCGCCTGTTCCTTCAAATTCAAACCCAAGCTTTGTCAGTCGATTGCCATAAGTATTGTATTCGGTGCTGAAGGCCTGCTCGACCGTATAAATTCCGCCTAATGCGACTTTCGCCTCGGTCTTCTTGGCTTTCGCCACCATCTTCCTGAAGGTAGGGACGCCCATCGTCGACAGTACGCCGATAATAGCGACCACGATTAAAAGTTCTACGAGTGAAAATCCGCGCACGTATTTTCGGATAGATGCCATTGATTTCTCCTAGATTTGCTTGAAACTAGACAGGACTTAGAACAACATCTTAATTATATCCGATTTTGAAATAAAGATATTAACCCAGTGCAACAAATCACCCTTCTGAACATTAAATCATCGGGTTGGCTCCGGAATGGGCTGCTTTGGCTGCTCCCCCTATTTTGGTTTTGCTATTCAGGAATTCAAAAAATCCATGGCTGGCATTTCGAGGATCCCGTCCACTTCGGCTTAAATCGGTATGTCGTAGGAGAACTCCCCATCACTGGGCTCTGGACACAGTCCATGAACGAGGCCTACACCCCACTCACTTACACCGTCATCACCACGTTCAATCAACTCTTTGCGAAGCCGGGAGAGATCGCTGACACTCAGATCTTTCATCATCTGAATCTTAGCCTTTATCTCGGCTGCATTTTCGCGCTTCACCTCCTACTCACCGCCCTCGGTTTTGCTCCTCTCGCCTGTTTCTTGGGTGCACTTGTTTTTGCATTTCATCCTCTTCACGTCGAAACAGTGGCCTGGGCCACCTGCGTTCGCGATCTTCTGAGTGGGTTCTTTATGTTGATCAGTCTTTTTTTCTTCGTTCGAAAAAAAAACTTTGCGACGCTTTTATTTTGTTTAGCGGCGATCCTTTCAAAACCCTCCGGTTGGTCCCTGCTCTTTCTCTACCCCCTATTTGATTTGCGGCGGGGCTTTCGAATCTCATTATGGACATTACTTTTTCTCCCCATCGGATGGATGCAGAGTCATGCCAATATCGAGCGCGCTCAGCATCTGCTCACTCCCACTCCATCGCTCACTAAAATTTTGATCGCCCTCGACTCGCTCACCTTTTACCTTTCCAAACTCCTCTTCCCTATCGGACTTACTTTCGATTATGGACGCACCACCGCTCGAGTTTTATCCTCTCCCTTTTTCTTTGTGACACTTCCGGTGATCCCCCTCTTAGGAATGCTCCTCTACCGACGCCAGCGCAGCTTGCTTCTACCCCTAGGCTTCTTCCTCTTTTCGTTGCTCCCCACGCTGGGATTAACCCCGATTATTTTCCAGCACATTTCCAACGTGGCCGATCGCTATGCCTTTCTAGCAGTCGCCGCTCTTTCCCTAGTGATTGCGAAATATGCCGATCGCCGTTGGCTGCAGTTGCTGTTAGTTCCATTTCTGATCTATTGCGCCCTTTATTCTCAAAAGCTGATCCAAAGGTGGGAAAGCGAGGAGCGCCTTTTGACCGAAATGGTGCACGCCAACCCCCAAAGCTGGCTGGGATATAGCGGACTGGCCAAAAGCCTCTTCCAACAAGGAAAGATGGAAGAAGGGGAAACGCTCATGCTGGCGGCTATTGCCTCCCTCGATGAGGTTAAAAAGCGGCCTCCACTTCTTTTGATGCTCTCCCGGGTAAAAAAAATGCAGGGGGACCTCCCCAAGTCGCAGTACTACCTTGAACTGGCCCAACAGTACCAAAAATAGACTCCTACAAAACCGCTTGCCAGGCTCAAACACTGCCGCTATAAGCTAAGGATCTTATTGAGATAGGTAGATACATGCATATTGGAATTTTAGGTAAAAAAGTTGGAATG
The DNA here is from genome assembly GCA_964604555.1 of uncultured Pseudobdellovibrionaceae bacterium. Taxonomy (GTDB): domain Bacteria; phylum Bdellovibrionota; class FAC87; order UBA2466; family UBA2466; genus CAZRZK01. The sequence goes on from CAZRZK010000012.1 coordinate 36,393, forward strand.
ACTCAGTTCTTCACCGAGGCCGGCATGATGGTTCCCGTCACCGTGATCGATACCACCGGCTGCCAAATCACCCAGGTGAAGACCAAAGGGCAAGGGAAAGATGGCTACTGCGCTCTTCAATTAGGCATTGGAACTCGCAAGCCTCAGAATGTGACCAAAACCTCTGCCGGCCATTATAAAAAGGCCTCGGTTGCGGCAAAAACAGATCTTCAAGAGTTTCGCCTTTGTGGGGAAACCGATATGGCCTCCTTTAAGAGTGGCCAAACTCTCACGCCATCGATGTTTACCGTCGGGGATAAAGTGGATGTGATCGGTATCACCAAAGGAAAAGGATTTACCGGCGTCATGAAACGCTATGGGTATAAAGGTAAACATGCCACCCACGGAACTTCCAAATATTTCCGACATGGCGGATCGAACGGTAGCAACACCTTCCCTGGCCGCGTGCTCAAAAACAAAGGCATGCCCGGGCAGGAAGGAAACACGAAACGGACCGTTACCAATGTGCAAGTGGTAGCTGTTCACCCTGAAGAGAACTTGATTCTCGTCCGCGGAGGAATCCCGGGACCTAAAGGGGGCGTGTTGATGGTGCGTTCGGCGATTAAGCGGAAAGCTCCTGAGAACCGCACTTGGGTCGCTGCTTAGACCTTTTTTTAACATTCAACACGTTCAATTATTCCTATTATTATCAATAGGTTACATTTGGGTATATCAATCCAATTAATCTATCCTGATTGATATATCATTTTTTTTACAAAAAACTAATGTATCATGTGACAGATGTCATATAACGCTTCTCTGCCCTTTTCTTTACCTCTCCTGCCGCCTGATCTCGATTTGAGAGATCCCGACATTCTTGAATGGTTGGTGAAGGCACACCAGGAACTTGGGCAATTGAAGGGGTTACTTATGAAAGTCAGCCCAAATCCCCTCTTATTGATCACCCCGACAATCCTCCAAGAATCGGTGGCAAGTTCAGAAATTGAAAATATTCACACCACTGTCGTTGATGTTCTCCAGGGGGAACTTTTTCCAGAAGTTGAACGAAGGGAGCCTGAAAAAGAGGTGCTTCGTTACCGGGATGCCATTCTTTGGGGGCATCAAAACCTGAAAAAACACTCCTTAAATACCCCACTGATTTTGGGAATTCATCAAAGGTTGCTACAGGCTAAAAAGACCGAATTTAGGAAGTTACAAAACAGGATCAAGAATACCCTCACCCATGAAGTAATCTACACTCCACCTGAGGCTACCTCGATTTCGAAATTATTAGAAAACTGGTGTTGGTATAGCACCACTCCTGAGAAAAAAATGGACCCTCTCGTAAAGTGCGCCATCACCCACTATCAATTCGAAGCCATACACCCTTTTGAGGATGGAAACGGAAGAACGGGTCGAATATTGATGGTCTTGAACTTGATAGAGCAAAATATCATTCCATTGCCGGTGCTCTATGTGAGTGGCTTTCTTAAAAACAATCGTTCCGATTATTATCAACTTCTCCTATCGGTAACCCGGAATCAAAGGTGGAAGGAATATATTATCTTCATGCTCCAGGCATTTTATCACCAAGCCGCGAAAACCACCGAAACCCTAACGAGTCTCCTTTTACTTCATGCGGAATATAGAGAAAGAATAAAAGAGAAACACCGAAAAATATACAGCGCGGACTTAGTGGATCACCTCTTTTCACACCCGCTGACCACCCCCGTAAAACTCGCCCAAGCTATGGAACTCCATCAAGTTACAGCGAGTAAATACCTGCATGAACTGGTAAAAGGAGGCTTTCTGAAGGATCGATGGCACGGAAAATACCATTTCTTCATCAATGAGAAATTAATTAAACTACTGAAATAAACTATTATGAGACTCGAGCAACACTGCTTTTAACTCTTTTTGATCCTGAAAATCGAAACCGAGTTTCGGGAGCTCTAGCTTTTTCCAATTCCCAGTCAAATTGAACTCGATTTGATGGTTATTAGTCGAGAAGAAGAACTTTCCTCCTGGAACCAATAATCTCTCGGAAAGCTGAAACAATTTTTCCATCTCTTTCTGTAGCGAAAACACCTTTCCTTTTTTATCCCGTCCAAAGGTAGGGGGGTCGAGAATAATCCAATCATACTTTTGCCCGCGCCTGATTTCCCGTTCCATGAAATCGATGCAATCCTCAGCGATAAAACGATGCCCCTCGAGCGAGATTCCATTCAGCTCAAAGTTCTTTTTACCCCATTCGAGATAGCGCTTTGAAACATCGACGCTCGTTACCTGCGCACCACTGGCAGCGGCATAGACCGAAAATCCGCAGGTATAAGCAAAGCCATTGAAAACTTTACTCCCTGGCTTTATCTGCTCCGACAGGAACTTTCGATTCTCACGTTGATCCAGAAATAAACCGACCGAATAGGGCTCTTGAGGGTGAATGAGAAATTTCTTCCCGTTTTCGGAAGCGACCACCGAATCGGCTTCTCCCGTTTGGGGAACCTCGGCATGGCTGCGGTCTTTGGGAAAATTCTTAAAGTAAACTTTCCATTGTTTTAAGACCTGTCGAATCTCCTCCCGATTCACTTCATCTCGCATCTGCACGATGGCGACATCCCTATAAACATCAATTGAAGTGCCATTCCCTTCCCCTGGAGTCATGAGCCGGTAGCAGTTGGTCCCTTCCTTCAATAACCGCTCAACCCCTTGTTGCCTTGCCTCTATAGCCCGCTCAACACCCCTCATTCTCGCCCCCAATTGGGGGACGGAGGTTCAATTTCGATCCATTTTTCAGGCTCGGTTGGGTGAAAAAAGCCCAGTTTACTGGCAAACAGGGCAATTCCCTCCGTGTCCCAAGCCGCTCCCCCATAGGGTCCGTCCCCCAAAATGGGGGCTTTTAGAGAGGCCAACATCGCCCGGATCTGGTGTTTTTTGCCGGTTAGAAGTTCTATTTCAAGCAGGTGGGGGGCTTTTTCCTTTAGATTTATAGCTACCTCAACGGTGCCAGGGGTGCTTAATGGTTCAATGATCGCCCTCTTTTTCTCCTCATCCCATCGCCAGCCCAAATGGATTTCCCCGGTTTGGGTTGGAGGCTGGATTACCCTCGCTAAATAGAGCTTTTTCACCCTCCGTCCCCTAATTTGAGAAGAAATACGGGAGGCGCCTTTGGAGGTTTTGGCAAAAAGGACCACCCCCGAAACCGGCTTATCGAGCCGGTGGATTACCCCCACAAAGACATTCCCCGGTTTTTGGTACTTTTTCTTGAGCCATTCTTTTACCAGGGGGAGCAGGTCCTCCTGAGTGGACATTCCGGGTGGCTTCAATACCGCAATCAAATGATTATCTTCGTATAGGACTTGCACTACCATACTAAAACTATTAGGACTCTTTCGTGCACCACAAACCTCGCCCATCGGCCGAAACCCTGAACCAAATGCTACGCAAAGCAGGGATCCGCCTCGAGGAGAAGCAACTTTCGCAGCTGTGGTCTTATCACAATTTAATCCGGAAACGGAATCAAGATGGGGACCTCACCCGGCTCTTTAGCTTCCATGCCATGGCCATTAAGCATTATTTAGATTGCCTGATGGTGGCGAAGCTGACCCGTCTCCCCTCTCCCATTATCGATGTCGGCACCGGAGCGGGATTCCCCGGGATTCCCCTGAAGATCTTTCTTCCCCAGATTCACTTTATCTTGGCCGAACCCCGCCCCCGCCGGATTGAGTTCCTCAAAGAGGCCATCCGAACGGTGGGGCTCAAATCGGTGGAGGTTTTTGAACATAAGGTAACCAGTCAAAGTTTCGCCCGCCCGGTTTATGGGGTCATCACCCGGGCTCTTGAGACGATGGACAAAACCCTCCTTAGGACCTCGGGGGCGACTCAACCCGGCACCCGACTCATCTTTATGAAGGGGCCCAATGTCGATGCAGAATTAAAGGATATTGAAGTGCGTTTTGCCGATAAAGTGAAGTTGATCGAAGATCACGATTATGTTCTGCCAGGAACCGATCTCCAACGCCGACTCATTGTTTACGAAGCACAGTCCTAATGCTCTCATCCTTGCATAGTTTATAGTTTACTATAAACTATAAACTATGCAAACTGCCACTAAATCTCAAATCATTGAATTTATTAAAAAAACCTCTCAGGCTACAGCTCATCAAATCACCCTTCACTTAGGCCTTTCCCCTCAAGCCATCCACCGTCAATTGAAAGGATTAATTGAAACCGGAATACTTCAAAAAGCGGGATCACCCCCGAGAGTTTACTACTTTTTAACTCCGATTCGCACCCCAACATTTCGCTCTGATTCGATTCCAGAAGACACCCTGAATTTTTTAAAGGATCGATATCTGTACGTAAATCCAAAGGGACACCTTCTTAAGGGGATTGAAGGTTTTAGAGCATGGACAGAGGGAAATAATCAGGCAAGGCAGATGGCTCTACTCGCTGAAGAATTTGTTAAAACTAGAAAGACCTGGGATCAACACTTTCTACCTAAAACCTCCTTAATTGACGCCAGAGCTAAATTTCAAAGTACTTTCACCCCCTGCTACTTAGACAAAGCCTACTATCTCGATTTTTACAGTCTACCGAAGTTTGGCAAAACTGCTCTAGGTGCCCTTGTTCTATATGCTAAGCAGGCACAAAATCGAAAGTGGATCCGTGAAGTCGCTGAAATCTGCAGAGCCCCCTTGCAGAAACTAATAAAACTGGAAAAAATCGATGCCATTTCTTGGGTCCCCCATTCCCTTCCTCGGAAAATTCCTTTTCTCAAAGAACTGCGAGAAAATTTAAAGATCCCATTACCTGAAATCTCCTTCCTAAAAGCCTATTCAGGCGAACTCCCCATTCCTCAGAAATCACTCTCAAAATTATCGGAACGCATTGAAAATGCGGAGAGCACCTTATTTTTAAAAGACCCCAATATTGCGTTTAATAGAATACTGATCCTCGATGATGCCGTAGGATCAGGCGCTACACTCCATGCCATTTCGAAGAAAATAAAATCAACTCGACCTAAAGCCCTTTGTGTAGGGTTTGCAATCGTCGGAAGCCTTAAAGGCTTTGAGGTGATTAAAGAGGTTTAAAGCTCTTGTTCACTCATCGAAATGGGGGCTTTGCAACGGAGAAAAAGCTAGTAAAGGGCGTCGATTTCCTGTTTGTATTTCTGTGTGATCACTTTTCTTTTTACCTTCAACGACGGAGTTAGCTCTCCGCGCTCAATCGAGAAATCTTCCGGCAGGATTTTAAACCGCTTGATGCTCTCATAGCTCGCCAATTGTTGGTTCACCTGCTTCAACTCTTTATCGATAAGACTTTGAATTGGGTCCGATTCAATCAGATCCCGGTAATTCTTTCCTTCTCCGATCTCACCAGGGGCCACCTTTTTAATCTCCCCTTCATTAAGGGTGAGTAGAGCCACCAAATACTTCTGTTTATCGCCATAAACCATGGCATTGCTGATAAATCGGGAGGCCTTTAAGATATTCTCGATTTTCTGGGGAGCCACATTCTTTCCGCCCGAGGTGACGATCAGTTCTTTTTTGCGATCGGTGATTTTCAGGTGACCCCGAGGGGTCATCTCCCCGATATCACCGCTGCGGAACCAGCCTTCCTCTGTCATGACTTCATTAGTAGCCTCCGCAAAACGGAAATATTCCTTAAAGAGCATCGGCCCTTTTAAGAGAATTTCCCCGTCCTCGGCGATCTTCAGCAAAGTCCCATTCAACGGCTTTCCTACCGTCCCGAATTCATAACTGTCGGGACGATTGACGAAGACCGGTGCCGTCGTTTCGGTGAGTCCGTACCCTTCCAAGATCATGATGCCACAAGCATGGAAGAACTGGATCAATTCCTTTCCGATGGGAGCCCCACCCGAAAGGCTGATTCGGAGTCTGCCGCCAAGCTTGGCTCGAATCTTCTCAAAAACCAGTTTATCGGCGAGCTGGAGCTGGGCCCAAAGGGCTGGGGGCAGTCCTTTTTTCTCAGATCGCAGCTGAGAGGCTTGCTTTCCCACTTTAACCGCCCAATCGAAAATCTTCCGCTTGGCCGGAGGACCATTCTGGACCTCCGAGATGATCTTCGCGTAAATCTTTTCGTAAATACGGGGTACGCTCACCAAAATCGTCGGTTTCACTTCATTGATATTGGCCGAAACGGTGTTTACATTCTCCGCAAACCCTAGAGTTAACCCGGTAAAGATCGGCACTAAACTCTCAACCCGCCCCAAAACATGGGCAAAGGGAAGGAAAGTCATCGTGATGTCTTTGTCTCCTACCTCCAAGATATCAATTGCCTGGGAAAGGACATGGACGAAGTTATGGTGGGTCAGTACCACCCCTTTTGGGACTCCTGTCGTGCCAGAGGTATAAACAATGGAAGCCATCTGGTTGGGTTCAATCCCAAGAACATGGGTCTCATATTCCTTGATATCCAAAACCACGCCATCCGACTTAAAAAGTGCCTCCAATCTCACGATAGGAATGTTTTTTCCGCAAAGTTCCAACGCTCCCTGGAGCTTCAGGTGTTGGGCCTCATTTTCGGCCAGTAGGACACGGGGATCACAGTTCTTTATGATCTCCGCGATCTCGCTTTCGATTGATGAGTGGTAGATGGGAACCGACACCGCCCCCAAGGAGAGGATGCTCATGTCGGCCATGAACCACTCCGGTGAGGACTGACTTGCAATGCAGACCCGATCGCCTGGCTGAACACCCAGTTGTTTTAACTTTAAAAACCCAATTTGAACGGAGTGGAAGACCTCCTCCCAATGGATAGGTTGATATTCCCGTTCCTTCTTAACGAGAAAGGCCCGCTGCTGGGGATAGAGCGTCGCCCGTTTCCAAAAGATATGGGGGAGTGATTTGCCGGTGGTATAGGTATTGGTTGCCATCTCTTATGGCTTATTCCAAAGGTTCCATTTCGACAAGTAGAGTTCCTGTTTCTACCGCCTGCCCTTCCTTAATATTGATCTGCTTCACTTTCCCTTCGAGGGGGGCCCGGATCTCATTCTCCATCTTCATCGCCTCCATCACCAAGACCGGAGCCGATTTTTCTAGGGTATCCCCCACCTTCACAAAGAGTTTGGCGATCTTGCCAGGCATCTTGGCGTAGATGTTGTTTTCGCTCCCCAGATCCTGCCCGCGAAGAATATTCACAATCCGCTTGTATTCACTCTCAACGGTAAACTCCAGATTCCCTTCGGGGCGCCAGACGGTGTATTGGGTCTTTTGTCCAGTGACATTCGCCCAAAAAACCTCGTTATCCTCCACAAAGGAACAGTCATTCCCCAAAAACTGGAGATCCACCTTCTCTTCGCCCCCCCCATTGAAGGAGATATAGGTCTCTCCATGCTTCATTTCTACCCGAACGCGGTATTCGCGATCTTGGAATCGAAAGAAAAATAGCATTAGCGCAACCCTTCCTTCCGTCCGAACCATTTCCACTGGGAATTGGCATCGCTATCGGGGGACATCGGCCCCTTAAACTCCTTCGTGAAGGCGGACACGGCCGAGGCAATCATCGCCATGCGACTCTCCTTTTCGGTCACCTCGCGGGGTTTATAGTTAAAATCTTCCCCTATCAGACGGGTGGTGTAATTCCCACTGCGGAACTTTTCATTTTCCAAAATTTGCAGGTGCAAAGGAATATTGTGCTTGATGCCATTGAGCATCGTCTCCTGCAATACACACCGCCCTCTTTCGATCGCCTCTTCCCGCGTGCGTGCCCAGACCGAAATCTTGGCGATCATTGAATCGTAAAAGACCGGAATGTCATAACCCCGATAGACATGGGAGTCGATTCTCACACCATTCCCAGATGGAAAGGAAACCCCCGTCACTCTTCCTGCCTGGGGCAAAAACTTCTCGGGATCTTCGGCATTGATCCGAAACTCAATCGCATGGCCAGTCGCCTTGACCTCTTCTTGAGTAAAGGAGAGTTTTTCACCAAAGGCCACTCCGATCTGCTCCTTCACCAGATCCAATCCGGTGATCCATTCGGTAACGGGGTGCTCCACCTGCAGACGGGTGTTCATCTCCATAAAGTAAAAATTCTGTTCATCATCCATCAAAAATTCGATGGTCCCGGCGTTATAATAACCAATCTCCTTGACCGCCTTCACCGCTGCGGCACACAGCTTGGCGCGTGTTTCAGGTTTCACAAAGGGGCTTCGAGCCTCCTCGATTACCTTTTGGTGGCGGCGTTGCACCGAACATTCCCGTTCAAAGAGGTGGCAAATATTTCCATGCTGATCGGCGATCACCTGCACTTCAATGTGATGGGGCGATTTCACATACCGCTCAAGATAGAGCCGGCCATCTCCAAATGCCTTGGAAGCCTCGGAGAATGCCCGTTGAAAAAGCCCGGTAAATTCTTTTTCCTCATTCACGAGACGCATGCCGCGGCCACCGCCTCCGGCGAGAGCTTTGATCATCAACGGAAAACCAATTTTCTTGGCGTGAACCAAAGCCTCTTTCTCGTCGGTAAGACCATCTTTCGTTCCCGGAACAAGCGGAAGGCCCACTTTTTCCATCGTCACCCGGGCCATCACCTTGTCGCCCATGGTGGTGATCGCTTCGGGGCTGGGACCAATAAAGACCATTCCTGCTTTGGCCACCGCCTTGGCAAATTCCGCCTTTTCCGAAAGGAATCCATAACCTGGATGGATCGCATCGGCCTTAAGCAATTTCGCCGCCGAGATTACTTTTTCAATATCTAAATAACTTTGAATCGAAGGCCCTTCCCCAATGCAGACGGCACCTTCACTGCGGGCCGCATGCCAGGACATCCGATCGGCCTTGGAATAGACCGCTAAAGGAACATGCCCTAATTCCCGCACTCCACGCATCACACGCAGAGCGATTTCACCCCGGTTGGCGACCAGAATCCGTTTGGGCTTAAAGTTTTTTTTCATAGTGGGATGTTTCCATGTTTCTTAGAAGGATTACGATCCCGTTTATTCCGGAGCATCTCGAGCGCCTGGATGAGTTTAATCCGGGTTTGATCGGGTGGGATAACCTCGTCGACAAAACCTAATTCCGCAGCCTTATAGGGAGTCGCAAACCGTTCGGTGTAATCTTCAACCAGCCGTTGTTTTTCGGCATTGGCATCTTTTGCTTTATCTAACTCCCCGCGGAAGACGATCGCCACCGCTCCATCCGGTCCCATTACCGCGATCTCCGCAGAGGGATAGGCATAGTTGATATCGGCCCGCAGGTGTTTCGAGGCCATGACGCAATAGGCGCCACCATAAGCCTTCCGAACAATCAAAGTGATCTTAGGCACCGTCGCTTCGGCAAAGGCATAGAGCAACTTCGCTCCGTGCTTGATGATCCCGCCATACTCCTGCTCCGTTCCGGGCAAAAATCCAGGAACATCGACAAGAGTGATCAAGGGGATATTAAAGGAATCACAAAAGCGTACAAAGCGGGCCGCTTTGGTAGAAGCGCTGATATCGAGACAACCGGCCAATACTTTCGGCTGATTGGCCACAATCCCCACGCTCCGGCCATTCAACCGCGCAAACCCAACGACGATATTTTGCGCGTAATCCTTCTGCACCTCGAAGAAATAACTATCATCCACTACCGCCTCGATGAGATCGATAATGTCGTAAGCTTGCCTTGAACTATCGGGCACCAAACGATTTAACTTCGATTCGGACCGGTTGATCGGATCGCTGGTCTTGGCGATCGGCACATCGTCTAAATTATTCGATGGCAAATAGCTCAGTAATTCACGAATCAAAAGCAGGTTGCTCTTTTCATCTTCACTGGCGAAGTGACAAACACCGCTTCGGGTGCTGTGGGTGGCGGCGCCTCCCAGATCCTCCATCGTCACCTCTTCGTGGGTGACGGTTTTAATCACATCGGGACCGGTCACGAACATATAACTGCTCTTTTTGACCATGAAGATAAAGTCGGTCAGTGACGGACTATAAACCGCCCCTCCCGCCGAAGGCCCCATGATCGCAGTGATCTGCGGAATTACGCCACTCGACATCGTATTGCGCCAGAAAATCTCAGCATAACCGGCAAGTGACTCCACCCCTTCTTGAATGCGGGCACCACCGGAATCATTGATCCCGATAATCGGTTTGCCATTCTTCAATGCCAGATCCATTAACTTGCAGATCTTGCTCGCCTGGGCGCTTGAAAGCGAGCCTCCAAACACAGTGAAGTCCTGGGCGTAAACATAGACGTGCCGTCCTGAGACAGTTCCATAGCCGGTGATGACCCCGTCTCCCAAATATTTTTTCGACTGCATATCGAAATCGGTGCATCGGTGAGTCACGAACTTATCGAGCTCCACGAAGCTCCCTTCATCAAGCAAAAAGAGAATCCGCTCCCGCGCCGTCATCTTTCCCCGAGCATGCTGCTGCTCAATGCGCTTCGCACCGCCGCCGAGTTCCGCCTCTTCATTTTTTTGCTTTAAAATCGCTAACTTCTCTTCGTTGGTATGGATCATAAGCCCGATATGAAACTTCGTTCCAGGCAGGCTGTCAATAGGAAGGCTCGCATCGAGTAAGGGGCTTAACATTCGATCACACTATTCAGCTCTATTTACCCCTCCTCTTGAAGAAGCATGTTTCAATTAAACTGTAAGATTCTTTCCATACTTCACAAAAAAATAAATCAGAACTGAAAAATCAGGATTACCGCAAAGACCACAACTTTGTCATTGCGAGCCTCGAAGGGGCGAAGCAATCCCCTTGCCTTAGCTTCGATCAAGAGATGGCGGAGCCTGCCGCGAGCGCAGCGTGGCGGGCACTTGCGCTCCTCGCCATGACGCCTTTAGAGAAAAGGACGCGTCTATGCACTTTTGTAAATGGGCAGTCTCATTGTTCCTGGTGTCGATCTGTTATGGGGAGGAGTTTGAACCCAGATTGATTAACGGCAAGGCGGCCGATCCGAAAAAATGGCCCAGTTCGGTCTACGCTTCGATGTCGGGATCGCGATGTTCAGCGACGGTCGTTGGCAAACAGACCCTTTTGCTCGCCGCCCATTGTGTCAAATCGGGAGGGAAAGCCTCTTTCACCGTCGGTCCAAATAGTTACACTAGCACCTGCACCCGCGCTCCTCAATATAACGGCAATACCACGGCCGATTGGGTTCTCTGTCTCATCGATAGGCCCGTGATTGGGAGTGATTTTGAACATATCAATTCCAATCCCAATCGCCTTCAAATGAATGATGAACTGCTCTTAACCGGATATGGTTGCGTGAACCCGGGAGGAGGGGGAGGAAATGATGGGACCTATCGCATCGGGACCTCCAGAATCACACGTCTACCCCAAGGTTCCGACAATGACATTATCACCAAAAGTGGAGCGGCCCTCTGTTACGGCGATTCGGGTGGTCCTGCATTTTATATCGATCCCGACACCCATGCCAGGTGGGTGGTGGCGGTCAATAGCCGAGGCAATATCAGCACAACCAGTTACCTCTCGAGCCTGTCGAGTGATACCGCTCAAAAATTTATTAACGATTGGGCAAGTAAAAATAATCAACGGATTTGCGGAATCCACGCCGATGCGAGAGGCTGCCGGCCCATGCCTCTATCCAATACCGAAACCCTTCCATAATGGGATATAATTAAATCATCCCATGAAAATCCAATTTTTCCTTCTGATGTGGAGCACCTTATTGTTTGCTGAGGTGCGTCCTTACGCCGAATATGAGCACGCCCGAACAGTGATCCTTTCGAGCAGCCTCCGCTACCACTCTCTTGAACCCAAACAGATTTTAGCAAGCCATCTGCCTCCGAATGTGAAGCTTCTATTCCTGGCGGAATCCCCATCGGATGCGCAGCAGACTCAAGCTACCTTTTCACCTCAAAACGTAGAGGTGATGAACCTCAATAGCTTTTCCGGTTTCTGGGTACGCGACTCACTCCCTCTCCCCATCCAAATCAAAAACCATCCACAAAAATGGGGATTGGTCGATGCGGTCTATTATTATGGTCTGGAACCGGACTTCAAGATCGCTAACTATTTCAAAATGCCGATTTGGCAACACAACCGACTTTTAGAAGGAGGCAATTTTGCCGCCACTCGGAATGGCATCTGCATGTCGGTGAATCTGCGCATTGCCCTCATTCCCGATTCCCTCTTCCAACAATATTATGGCTGCAAAAAAATGATCCGTTTCCCCTACCGCAAAGGGATCGGCCACATCGATGAGAGCGCGAAATTCATTTCCGACACCCAAGCAGTTACCGATCTCGAGGAATATGCAACTATTCTAACTCATGAAGGATTTGAGGTGACCCTGCTTCCCCAAGCGCCCCGCCCTTTTCAAAGCTATGTCAATGTGCTCCTAGTGAATGGGACGATCTTCATGCCCACCTTTAATTCAGCTAACGACGGTATTGCGTTGAAAATTTATGAACAATTGGGCTTCACCGTCGTGCCAATCCCCTCGACCGATCTCACCGCCTCCGGCTTTGGCTCGGTTCATTGTATGTCGATGAGCTATCCGTTTTAATGCATTGCTGTCGCTAATTGCCTGCAATCCAACTTGTGATAATTCTGGACAATGACCTGCACCTGATCGGCGACTCTCGATACTTGGGAAGGATCCTTCGGGGCAACACTCAGGAATCCTACCTCCCGATCGCCCCCAAGAGTGGTGTCAACGGTCCAGCCTTCTTTCCGGATCATCTCTTCGAGATCATGGGCGGTATCAAACAGCCCTTTATATTTCACGCTGCGCTCCCCTTCGATCACAATGTGGGGAACTTGTGGAAGGTAAAGCATCTCCAGAGAACGGGTCGCCCATTTCAATCCCACTCTAGGAACTTCCAATCGAAGGACTCCATTAAATCTTTGTCCATCATGCCCCGTATGGAGTTGCCCTTCATAGAAGTTCATCTCAAACTCAATTTTTCGCCACTCCCCCAACTTCGTGAGAACCTCCCGAATTTCAGGGATCGTCAACCCAAGATCCAAAAGCCCTTTTAATCCCGAGCGATCCAACACACCAATGATGAGATCATTCAGGGAGGGGCGATAGTGGAACACCTCCATGAACTGCTCGAGAGTCGAGTGTTTTCGAATCCCGTGGGTGCCGTGATGATCGAGAACCACGATTCCCAACCCACTTTTCTCAGATCTATCAATCCATTCTTTCTTCACTCCAACCACTTCGCACAATACCAAATTTGTAATTCCACGGTCTTTGGCAAAGGCCTCGATTTTTTGATATTCAGCCAGTGAAATCGCCTCACCTCTTCTGAGTTTAGGATAGTCAGGATACAACCAACCCCTTTGTTCATTGGGAGAGTTGGGATGTCGAAGTTCCTTTTCCAATCGCTGTGCAATAGCGAATATCCGATCCGATTCCACGTCATTCTTTGGCACCACGATAAGGCTTGGCTGAATCGCCAAATTAAGAAAGGGTTGAATCACCTCAAAAGATTTTTTCGTCTGCAAAACAATATCAACTTTCGGAACTCCGACTAAATGGTAACGATTATCATATCGAGTGGCCATCGCATAAAGGTGAGAAAGCACGTTCCCTTCAGTCGCCGATTTCTCATACTCCGACTGCCATGCCTTCATCAACTCGGTTCGGCGATAGGTATTGGATAAGAGCAATTCCCAAATAAAATCCTTGGCTCGATAGACCGATCGACTGTTCAAGGAACGAATCGGAGCCTTATAGCCGGTACGATACTTCTCATACGAAAGGTATCGTGCCTGGAGTGAAAGCACCTGAACGGGAATTTCAAACTGCGCAAAGGCTCCACCAAACCCACGAATAAAAGCCTGCATGTCGGCTCGAGCCCCTTTTAACACCTTTTCAATTCTAGCAGCAGCAGCACTCCGCTGCGGAAATTTCGACTCTTCAATCAAAGGGGGAATGAGATCGGCGAAGGGAGAGAGTCCAGAATGCGCGGAAGTTTCAAAGAGCGCATCGACCCGCGCGAAAAAATTAGCCAGTGCCCAACGGAGCGATTCTATCTTCGCCTTTGAATTGACATCGTTTGCCTCTCTCAACGCCAGCAGGACCGGCACTGGATCCGAGGCACAACGATTCAATCCCGCTTGTCGGAATTTTTTGATGTATCCCTCAAAACTACCAAAGGGGCTTGGCTCTTTGTTTTGGGCACGAAGGTAATAAAAAAGCAATTCGTGGTTATTTTGTTTGGCGATGAGGGTCTTTTCTAAAATATCGGGTTCAATAAACTGATCCAGACCAAACATATAATGGAACGCAAAGATCTCTAAATATTGAGCGAGCAGCTCTGGGGACTGAAGGAGATCGGCCTGTTGGGGGCGGCGGTGTTTTCCGGCGTCGGTATAGGATTCGATAAACCCGAGATGAAATCCATTTCCCAGGTTCATCTCCCCCAGCGAAGTAAGCTCATTAGGAGCGATATTCCACTCCTGAGGGTTAAAAATAATAGGGGAGGAGGTCACCTGATCCTGTAGTAGGAGCTGGGCCATTTGGATAAAGGTGAGGTGGGAGAGAAATTCATAAGGGTTCCTGGGGATACGGACCAAATGCCGATTCCCGATCGGGTCGATAACAGCAAACTGATCCCAATTGCGCTCTCACTTAAAAACCCCCTTCTTTTCCTTGTTTCGAATCAGATTAAAAGAGAACTGTTCTAGATAGCGCCCAATATCCAATGGAACGGCGTTTAAACCATTGGAAACACAGATAAAAACAGCAAGACAAAAGATTCGAATCCGCATCCGCTCTCACTTCTTAAAGGATGGCTTTATAACATATTTCCACCATCTTTAAGCCACCCTTTTTCCATAGAGTGAGAGGCGAAGGGGGAACCATGCGCATTTTGCTTTTTGCACTCATTTTAGGTGGAATAATCGGTTGCACTGGAAAGCCTGGGGGCAAAACTACTTTAACAGGCAATCCTCCCAGCTCCCCCTCCCCTTTTCTTCCTTCTCCTCCGTCCCCACCCACCATTACCTCGACCGACATCCGAGGGATCTGGAAACAGGCAGGCTGCGTCGGCGAATGTTTTTATGATGAATTGGATAACTCGCTTCGGACTCTCGATATTACAAATACGACTGCCGTACGAGTTTCCTATTCCGATGCCCCCTCCGATTCTGTCAGCGCCTACATCTCGGGCAATAGCCTCTGCTTTGCACTCGATGATGGGGATCAAGTATGCAATCCGATTTCACTGAGCGGCAATCAATTGCTCTTTTGTTTAGATGATTTCTGTGAGAAATACGATCGCATCTAATGAAGATCATCGCCGGACGAATTGGAAGAGTGAAATCGAAAGAGCTGGAATCGATTCTCCGCGATTTTGAAAAACGTTCCAAACGTTACGTGCCATTTGAATGGACCGTCTATCAAGATGAAAAAACGATCCTGAAGCAATTAGAAACGACGCCCACCTTCCTCTGTCTCTTAGAGATCGAAGGGAAGCGTTACTCCACCGAACAGGCGGCCGAATGGCTCGAGAAGATTTTAAGCTCTGCGCAATACAAAAAGGCGATCTTTTTGATTGGGGATAGCTATGGCTTCTCAAAAGAAATGAAGAGCAAGACCCATCACCAGTGGAGCTTTTCACCCCTCACATTTACGAGTGATCTCACGAGCCTTCTTCTCTGTGAACAGCTCTATCGAATCGGAAGTTTCCTGAAGGGTTCCCCTTACCATCATGGTTGAAGGTTTTTTGTTTTCTGGGCGCGGTTCTTCAGTAGTTTCGCCTGCTCAATTCCCGGCTTCATCACCTCTTCACCCGATAGGATTCGGGCAATCTCCTCGGCGCTGTCGCTTTCCGACAGGCGACGCACCACCGTTTGAGTCCGTTGCGATTTCCCAACCTTCTCTACCCTAAAATGGGCGTCGGCATAAGCAGCCACCTGAGCTAAGTGAGAAACACAAAGCACCTGAAACTGTTTTGAAAGCCCCTGCATCTTGCGTCCTACAACATCGGCCACCTTTCCGGAAATCCCAGTGTCAATCTCGTCGAAGATCAAAACGCAGGTATCGGCATCGGCAGTGAGGACTCGTTTCATCGCCAACATAATCCGGGAGAGCTCGCCTCCAGAGGCGACCTGCACCAGAGGTTTTGCTGATTCTCCCGGGTTTGCCGAAAGCAGAAACTGGCATTGCTCAGCCCCTGCTTCTGACAACGAAGCAAACTTTTCAGCGGGAGTTTCGCCTATCGATCCAATGGACTGGAAACGAGAAGCAAAGTGGGCCTGGGGCATTGCCAACTCTTTTAATTCTTTTTCAATCGCCGACTTCATTTTATCGGATGCTTTCCGACGGGCCCGACTCAAAGCCTCCCCTTGCGCAACCAAGGCATCGACCCCCGCTTCAAACTCCGATTTCAACGCCGCTAATCGGGTCTGTAATTTTTCAAACGAATTCAGTTTTTCACTCAGTTCCTCTTGGGCCCGCACCAACTCCGTAACTGTTGCCACTCCGCATTTGCGGAAAAGTTGCTGATAATGATAAAGGCGCTCCTGAGCCGCATCGATCTTCTCTTCGCTAAACTCCGATTGCTCCAATTGACGGGAGAGTTGGTATTGCGCCTCTTCGATCAACGATTTTGCCTGAATCAATTCCTCTCGAATCGCGGAGTTCAAAGAATGGGAATGACGAATGGCATCTTTCAAGCGATCGGAAACCCCATCGGCGTCACCGAGTGCCTCGAGCACTGCACGACTGGCCTCTACCGACTTGGATCCCTTCTGGGCCTGTTCGGTAAACTCTTTCAACGAAGCAAAATCTTTTTCAGTGGGAGCAAACTTCTCCAACTCTTCCAATCTGAAACAGGCCAACTCGCGATGCTTCTCCAATTCCTCAATTTCTTTTTCAAGCTGAGTAATTTCCCCTTTGACCTGACGGCAAATCACATATTGGGCCCGGTAGTTCTCCAACACCCTTTTATCGGCAAGAAAACTATCGACGTATCGCAGGTGTTCACTCTCCTTCATAAGCCTTTGGTTTTCGTGTTGGCCAAAAAGGTCTATCAAAGTGCTGCCGATTGCTTTTAGAGTGGCCAAAGTGACCGGAGTGTCATTCACCCAGGCCTCCGCTTTTCCTTTATTCGAAAGGCTGCGCCGCAAAAGGAGCTGGGCATGGCCATCGACTTCTTCCCAGGGAATGCCATGATTGGAAACTAATAATAGGGCTGGATGCTCGCCCTTCACTAGGAAGCGCCCCGTAGCATTCGCCCTTGCCACCCCCTCGCGCAACATATCGGTACTCACCTTCCCCCCGGCGATAAATTGGAGGGCCCGGATGAGAATGGACTTTCCAGAACCGGTCTCTCCGGTGAGCACATTAAACCCGGATTCAAATTCCACTTGGAGGGAGTCGATCAGCGCCAACCCCTGTACCGTCAGACTTTGCAGCATAATCCCATGGTGACACATTCCCCCCACCCTGAGCAAGCAGTAGCAAGCTCACTAAAAGGGGTCGACAAAGCCGCGGAGATCATTTGTTAACGATTCACCGCATCTAAACCCTTGTGCTCCTTGCATTTTGTCGCAATGTTAACAAATGTAGATTCAGGGTTGACATGGATTTGCAAGGGGGACACATGAATCGACAATCCAAAACACCAGCAATGATAACGGCAGCAATGGGTTTGGTCTTGAGCCTGACAGTCACAACGGGCTGTCAGAAAAAGGCCGAAAACCTAGCGCCCACTGCAGACAATGTAGTGGAATCGGATAATCCAAATGCCAATAAAACCATCGGAGACGACAATGGGAAGTTCCAGGTTTTAGGCAACAACACCGTTGATGAAAAGAAAAAATCCGGCCGAATCGTCTCTGTAAATGAGGCGATTGCGATGAACGTGCTTCGGGTACCTGAGGCAGCACCTCTCCAACCCGATGTCGTTCCTTCAAATCATGAAAGGAATGATCCGCCTTCCCTGACACTCGGATACCCTCTCTCCCTTTTGGGAGAAAACCAGGTGTTTGGCGGCGTGATTACTACCGTCAGCGATAAGGAGAATGATGATCTGGGAATGTTAAAGCTCACCGATCTTCCACCGCTCCATGCTCGTTCAAAGATCTTGAAGATCGACAAAGACAAGTTTGGGTTTGTGCTCTTTGGATGTGTCGAGCAATGCACCGAAGCTTCGAAGCAGGAGCCTCTCATCGCCATTCCAGTCCTTGGAATTGATCTCGATAAGCAGACCGCCCTGCTCGATCTTTCGGTCTTAGGATCGGAGCTGAATCTGATTCAGATGCTGGATCCTGTGGGTGCTTATACTCAACTTCAGACCAAAAAATCGGAAGTGGTCCGTTTTGATTTCTCGGCTTCCACTTTAGTGTTTGATGTCGAGGTCACGATGGTTCCCATCGGCACTGAACCGAATGATGCCGAAGCACCTGAAACCAAGTTTACGATTCGGTGGTACCTACGCCTAGGTTCAGCCTTCAACCCGGCTTTTGAAGTCCGGAAGGCGACCGAAGGGGTTGGGTTCTTCATGACCGAACGGTCCTTGGTTCCAAAAGTGCAACGTTTTGCTCAGTTTGCGGTCGAAGGCACCACAGAGAAGATTGGGCCGATCCATTACTTCATCAAGAATGTTCCAGAAGAGCATAAAGCCGCCTTCAAGGCAGCCTTTGATCAATGGAATAAACACTTTCTTGAAGTCACAGGGAATCCCATCTTCAGCTATGATTTCGTAAATGAATCGGATCCGCAATCAAAGCTCCTTGTTCCAGGGGATGTGCGGTTTAACATCCTTGAATGGGACCTCGTGAATGCGGCCCCTTACGGTGGTTTGGGACCGTCGATTGCGAACCAATTTACCGGTGAGATCTTATCGGCCAATGTGCTCATCCAAGGGCCGGCGGTCATTGAGATCTATACCAAGTGGTTCGAAGCGGCCCGTTCCAATGATCGGAATGTCATGATGAAAACGATGCGCGAGCTCCGAAAAAAATTCGATAGCAAGGCAAAAGACAGATCTTTCCGACTCACTTTAGGAACCAAGCTCGGATTTAAAGTACGGTCGCAAATGCCGGCCTTCGAAGATCCCCTCTTTTCAAAAGAGGATTTCGACGAAATCCCAACCGGAGTGGATTACAAAAGCTACATGTCCGGTTACTTCCAAGAGATGGTCGCACATGAGTTAGGCCACAACGTGGGGTTACGGCATAACTTCCGAGGAAACCTGAACTCGGCTGGATTAGAAGAGGGCAAAGTCTCTAGCTCCATCATGGAATACTTGGGGAGAGGATTCCGCCACCTGAATCGAATTGCCGAATACGATGTATTGGCAATCAAATACGGTTACACCGGTGTTGAACCCACCAAACGGGATCTCTTCTGCACCGATGAACATGTAGCGGTTCTAAAGGATACTGCCTCTTCTCCAGAATGCTCACGGGATGATGCGACCAGTGACCCCTTCAGCTTCTTTGAAGGACGAGTAACACGGGCGATCGACCTGTTAGTACTCAGGAATGAGAAAGTAGCACCTGAATCCAAGATTGCCGATGTCGAGGCTAAACTCGCCACTGCCATCAATGGACTTGGCTACTACGCTTCCCATGCTGAGAAAACGGCGGAGAAGTGGACCCACTTCTTTAAAGGAGCTGAGGATCGTCCTAAAACCGCGGCGGAGGTGAAGGAATATACCCTTACCAAGATCCGCAAGCAGGTTTGCGATGCCTCCCTCCTCCATGAAGTTGAAATCAAGGAGGATGAAGCGGCCAAGAAAGCGACCGAGGAGAACATTGCCGAGCTGAAAAAGAGCGTCACCAAGTCATTGAGTGCGCTCAACCTCATCAAAGCAAACGCAGTCCTCTGCGAATAATAAACTGTCTCAAAGCGCCGTTCTTCAATAAGGAGAACGGCGCTTTTTTTTGCCTCACTGTCATTCGAAATTAATTGTCATTGCGAGGAGCCAAAGGCGACGAAGCAATCTCGCCGGCATTGCTTCGTCGCCTTCGGTTCCTCGCAATGACCGCCTTTTTGGTATGTAACTTCTATTAATGAGTCGACCGCTTCAACAAGTGAAGTGCTTGTCGTATCACCTCAGTATCGGATCGAACACCTAAAGCTGTGCGAAGATTCTTAAGGAGCTCAATCTCATCTTGATACATTCGAAACGTTTTGAGTCGTGAAGCGCCTCGACTTTTTTTAGGCAACCATTTGCAATATTCTGATGAAGGAATTCCCCGGAACTCTTGGTGTGCATTTCCAGAGAGAATTTCACTCACTATAATTTTGAGATCCTGCGGGGTTTTATACATCCGGAGATATTTGGGACGGGTCGCGATAAGAGCAGGAAGGACCTCTAAAATGCGAGGCTCTATGGTTCCGGCCCATAAGGCATCTTCAATTTCTACCGGCCCGCCGTATTCTGGAATATCAGGTGCATCTAATAGTTTTGCTCGTTTCAGCTTACCTACCACATGTACAAATCTATCGGTTCTCTTCGCAGCTGCGAGCATCCTCGCTTTAGCTTGAAACTTTTTCAGGATTTTATCGTTCATCACTTTAGAAATTCCTCAAGATCAATTTCATATTTCTTAGCAAGCTGTAAGAACAATGGGCTCGGTTGGGTTCCGAGATACTCAATAATGAGGTTTTCGTTCTTCTTTCTTGCCATTTTAGCCTTTGAAACAAGGACATATTCCGGCTGCGCTACAAAGCACTTCACAAATTTGCCTGCATAAATTGGATTGAACTGTGTCTCCTTCGGCATCCATGCTTCATGACCCACAGGATCAATTTTCTTTCCATGGATTGCGAGCAAAGCATCTAATTTCTCCCGAATGGCGCCATGCAACTGTTTATGCAAATCCACATCCATTGTGGCCGCTAATCGAATACCCATACGTGCTTCTAAAAGAGCGGTTTGTCCAATGATATAGAGCTCACAGTGTTGCACGAGGGTTCCCATTTCCGCCCTCTCCTGGTTTTCTTCGGTTAACCATTTATCGAGTTCTTTGCAAACTTCCTTTAGCATAAATACATAATATCACAACTGATATTCTGATATATACAATTATTATGCATTTAATATCAATAACTTAGTAATAATTACATCGGCATAATGGGATAATGGCGAGTCCGCGGAGAATTCTTAAGCCCGTAATAACCTAAGCGCTGCACCAGACTCTGCCTCAGATCGGAAGCCTCGATCATATCGTCGATAACCAGCTCATTCGCCAGCCGGTGAATATCGACATCCTTTTCATACTCCTCCACCTTTTTGGCAAAGAAACTCTTCTTCTCTTCGGGGGACATCGCCTCCATCTTATTGTAATAGACTGCGTTCACGGCAGGCTCCGCCCCCATCACCGCAATTTTGGCGGTGGGGAGTGCAATCACGCAGTCGGACCCAAACGCAGGTCCCGACATCGCATAGAGTCCCGCGCCAAAAGCTTTGCGGACTACCACACAGATCTTAGGAACCGTGGCGGTCGACATGCTGTGGATCATCTTGGCTCCCGCCCGGATCATTCCCTCTTTTTCTACTTTCGATCCGATCATGTAGCCCGGAACATCGGCGAAAAATAAAATAGGGAGTTGATAGCTCTGGCAGATCTGCATAAAGCGCGCCGCCTTATTTGAAGACTCCACAAAAAGGACGCCTCCTTTTACCATCGGTTGGTTCGCGACAATTCCCACGGCACGCCCTTCAATGCGAGCAAAGGCGGTGACCACCTCTTTCGCGTAAAGCTCCTTCACTTCAAAAAGGGAATCCTTATCGACGACTCCTTTTAACACTTGCCGCATGTCATAGGCTCGATTCTGGGCTTCAGGTATCAACCCCGCCAGTTTATCGGCAGAAATTTCAGGAGCAGTTGGCGCAATTGCAGACACTCCCGATACAAAATCTTTCGGCATGTAAGATAAATATTTTTTGGCTAAAGCGATGGCACTTTTTTCATCAGGGGCTAAATAATCGCCACACCCACTAGTCGTGCAATGCATGCGGGCGCCGCCCATCTCTTCGAGAGTCACCTTCTCCCCAATCACCGCCTCGGCCATACGAGGGGATCCTAGGTACATACTGGCGTTTCCTTCGACCATGATGACGATATCGCAAAAAGCGGGAATATAGGCGCCTCCTGCAGCTGACGGGCCAAACAGAATGCAGATCTGAGGGAAGCGGCCCGAGAAGTTGGCCTGATTAAAAAAGATCCTCCCGGCCCCTCTTCTGCCCGGAAACATCTCTACCTGATCGGTGATGCGTGCTCCAGCGCTATCGACGAGATAGAAAACTGGAACTTGCAACCTTTCCGCTGTCTCTTGGAGCCTTAAGATCTTTTCAACGGTTCGCGCGCCCCATGATCCCGCCTTTACGGTGGAATCATTAGCGGCAATCGCTACCGTTTTACCGTCGATTTTACCGAGTCCGGTGACCACTCCATCCGCAGCCAAGCCTTCAGCTAGGCAGTTGGCAAAAAGGCCGTCTTCTATAAAACTGCCCTTGTCACACAGCAACTCAATCCGATCCCGGGCAAAGAGTTTTTTACTCTCAACCAATTTCGCCCGATTTTTTTCGCCCCCTCCTTGAGAGAGGCGTTTCCTCATTGCCGTAATTGTTTCGCCCGTTGCTGACATCGTTTTACTCTCCCAGGTAGTTGGGTTTGCGTTTCTCGGCGAAGGCCTTCAATCCTTCAAGCCGATCTTTGGAGTAGAGGCATTGTTTATAACATTCCAATTCGTAGTTGAGCCCTTCCGGCATCGTCCGTTCTGCCGCCCCCCGCACCGCCCGTTTCGCCTGCTTCAATGCAATCGGTCCCGCCTCCAACAGTTCCTTCGCCCATTGAGTGGCCTCAGCCATCACTTGCCCCGTCTTTACCACCTTATGCAATATGCCCAGTTGAAGCGCTTCGGCCGCGGTGATTCGACGGGCAAACAATACCAGTTCCAGCGCTTTCGCCGTGCCAACTAACTTTTGGATGCGTTGAGTCCCCCCATTTCCGGGGATAATCGCTAGGTCCACTTCCGGGAAACCGACGGTGACATGTTCTTCAGCGAGCCGAAAATCGGAGACCAGGGCCAACTCCATTCCTCCACCCAGGGCCAATCCATTGATTGCCGTAATCACCGGAAAGGAGAGGTTTTCGATCCGTTGATAGAGGCGATGGACAAAATCCATCCGGACCAAAATATCCTTTTCGTTCATCCCCTGCCGTTCCTTTAAATCCGCACCCACACAGAAGGCTTTATCCCCGGTACCGGTAATGATGAGCACCCTCACCGTCTTGTCGGTTTCAACGAGATCGACAAAGCGCTTCAGATCTTCAAATAGCTCTTTATTGAGCGCATTTAATTTCTCGGGACGGTTAAGCGTGAGATAAAAAATCCCGCCATCCCTTTTTGTAATGAGACAATCACTTGTTTTTGCCATTCTCTCCCCCAAAATACATTTCTAATTTTACTTGGCCACCTTTGACTAAAATATTATGAATCGCGCTCTGTGGTTGAAGCCCAAAATCTTTTTTCAGTACACTCAAAGTGTTTTCAATCTCTGCTAACGGAAAGAAATTCCGTCTTTGCTGACGGTAAAATAGATACATGAGCGATTCCGACGCCACATTCCCGGTGGCTCCCTTGGCGTAGGGACACCCTCCGATCCCGCCTAGAGAACCATCAAAGGATCGCACCCCAGCCTGGTAACCGGCCTCGGCATTGGCGAGGGCCATTCCATAGGTATCATGGAGGTGAAGCACTAACTTATTTGCTTCTATGTTTGATTTCGCCCCCTCGACCACTTCCTGGATCAATTCTGGTGTGGCCACTCCAATGGTATCACTCAAAGCCAACTCATCCGGCTGAAGAGCTGCGATTTTTTTTACGACTTCAAGCGTTTGATTCGGCTTTACTGCCCCTTCATAGGGACATCCAAAAGCGGTCGAGAGATAGATCCGGCACTTTCTTCCTTGAGTTTTCGCTAACGTTACGACTTCTTTGAGCTGAATTAATGTCTCATCGATAGAACTGTTCACATTTTTTTGATTGAAGCTCTCAGTTGCCGCCACAAAGGCCGAGGCCCAGGGGATGGAAAAACAGAGCAGCCGTTCCAGCCCTTTTCGATTGGGCACAAAGGCCATGAGTTCAACACCCGGATGTTTTTCACTGGACAGTTTATTCAAGAAAGCTTCGGAATCTTGGAATTGAGGCACCCATTTGGGATGCACAAAGCTTGTTACCTCAAGTCGTTCAAAACCGCATTTGACGAGGGCCCTAAAAAGAGAAAGCTTCTGTTCGGCAGAATAGAGGGTGCTCTCCATCTGGAGGCCATCTCGAAGCGTAACATCTGTGAGCCTTACTTGTTGATCCATTTTTTGCGGTCACCCGTCCAGCTCTAATAGCGTTTCACCATCATTCACAAAATCCCCGGCCGCCTTTTTAACGGCGGTCACCTTTCCCGCATGGCTACTCACTACCGGGACTTCCATCTTCATCGATTCCAATACCACCACCTCTTGCCCTGCACCCACACTATCCCCTACCCCGACTTTAAACTCCACGACCGTTCCGGCCATTTCACTTTTGATTGCCTTCATGGGTTGCTCTCAAAGAAATAGGATAAACGAACTAAAGCGGTCCAGAGCTTGCCACTCGTTACGCTATTGCCCGAAAAAACACCGTGATACAAAATCCCCACACCCACCTTTAAATTTTCATCGGCCATCACATCGACGATACCGCCAATGTGCAATCCGAAATTACTTTCTTTCCCGGTATCGGTGTTAAAAAAATAAAGCCCGGGGCCGGCTGCTACCGAGAGCAGCACATCATTCACGTCCATGAGATGAGCCTCGGCCGAAAGATAGGTGGCAAAGATCTTATTTCCATTCCCTCTGCCAGAATGGCTGCTCCAGTGGGTGTTGAGCATGAGATCCAGGTTGGAATTCACCTTCACCCCGAGATCGGCGCCAAAACCGATGGAGTTGCTATAGGTGCGGGAGACATCCCCTGAAAGGCCGATGTGGCCCAGCTGACCTCCCAGATAAAAGCCGTCGACGGCCCAGCAGATTTGGGTAAAATGAAATACGCTTAAGAAAACAATGAGTTTACGCATGGGAGGATATTAACGTTGATTGAGAGAATCCGGCAAGCGGTCGAAACACTTCTCCCTTTAGGGGAGGAATTACGCAGGATGCAGCACTCCCCCCTCAAAACCCGACTGAAGGGAGATGGTAGCGCCGTCAGTGAAGCCGATCTCCACGCGAATCTGGTGCTTTGTGAGTTCTTGAGCCGCTTTGCCCCCGGTGTTCCGGTTTTATCTGAAGAAGAGCCCCCATTTTCAGGGGCGGAGACCTTCATTGCCCTAGATCCGTTAGATGGCACGGAAGCTTACCTCAAAAAACTTCCCGACTATTCGATCAATATTGCGCTGATCCATCAACAAAAGATTGAATGGGGAATTCTTTATCTTCCTACCAGTGACAAGATCTACTACGCAGAAAGGACCAAAGGGGCCTATGAATGGATGGATTCTTCTCCTGCCCTTCTCAAGACCCAGCAAAAAAGCATCCCGACCGTTTTGCTCAGTCGTCGATCCAAAGCCCATTCCAAAATCAAAAAGGCTTTTCCCGAATGCATGATTGAAGGAATTTCCGGAGCGCAAAAATTTTCGATGATCGCTGAAGGCAGGGCTCAAATCTATTTCAGAGATCAGCCTTCTTATATCTGGGATACCGCAGCGGGCGAGATATTGGTGACCGAAGCGGGAGGAGCGATTACCCCAGCTCTCTCAACCGAATGGAATGAAAATGGGAATCCCAACTTTGTGGTGGTGAGCCACCCTTCTCTTCTTAGAGATGTTAAACAGATGCTGTAGCGGTCGATTCCGGCTTCGCTTCAACATAGCCGCAATCTTTATTGGGGCATCGCAACGAAGCGCCTTCCTTCTTCGTATATTTCTCGAGGATGAAAGGGCTTTGGCAACGCGGACAGGGTTGCTTGATCGGTTTGTCCCAAATCGCATATTTGCAATTGGGGTATTTAGTACAGCTATAGAAATTTTTCCCGAACCGGGTCCGCTTTTGGGTCAACTCACCCTGACTGCACTCCGGACACTTAATGCCAGTCGTGATTGGTTTCGTATTTTTGCAATCAGGATAGGTCGAACAGGCCAGGAATTTCCCGAATCGTCCCGTTTTCACCGCCATCGGGCTGCTGCATTTCTCACACTTTTCATCGGTGGTCTGCTGAGCGACCAACTTGATTGAACCATCTTCTGCCGTCTCAAACTCACTCGTAAATCGGCAATCGGGATAGCCTTGGCAGGCGGCAAACTTCCCGTTCTTCCCCCATTTAATAATGACCGGCTTAGCGCATTTTTGGCAGGTGAGATTAGTGACTGTCTCTTCCCGCTTCACATCCCGCATCTTTTCTTTAGCGGTGGTTAGAGTCTCTTCGAAGGGAACATAAAAATCCTTCAGGGTCTTCACCCAGCTCGCTTGCCCCTCTTCGATCTGATCCAGCTGGTTCTCCATGTTGGCGGTGAATTGGAGATCGACGATATTAGCGAAGTTTTCAATAAGAAGATCAGTTACCAACTCTCCCAATTCAGTGGGATAGAATCGGTTTTCCTTCTTCTCCGCATATTTTCGATCCTGAATGGTCGACAAGATCGTAGCGTAAGTGGAGGGACGTCCAATTCCCTTCTCTTCCAGTTCTTTAATGAGGGAACTTTCTGAATAGCGGGGAGGCGGCTGCGTAAAGTGTTTTTCGGAAAGTACCTTGAGGCACTTCACCAGACTCTTTTCGTCTAGCTCTGGAAGCTGAGTTCCAATCACTTCATCTTCTTTGCCATCTTCCTGGGCTTCTTGCCAGAGGATCAAAAACCCTTCGAACTTCAAAATAGATCCCGTTGACCGGAAGATATACTTATCATTCTGCGGGCTCACCACATCGAAATCGATGGTGGTTTGATCAAAGACGGCCGATTCCATCTGCGAAGCCAGATAACGCTTCCAGATCAATTCATAGAGACGGAACTGATCGTAATCCAAAAAGGGTTTCACCAACTCAGGTGGAAATTGGGTTGAAGTGGGACGGACCGCTTCGTGCGCATCCTGGGCATTTTTCTTGTTGCGGTATTCAATCGGGTTATCGGGTAGAAACTTCTTACCGTAATCCTTTTCAATCATCGCACGGGCATCGGCCAACGCATCATTAGAAAGGCGCGTGGAATCGGTACGCATATAGGTGATCAAACCTTGCGCCCCGTGTTCGCCAAGCTCCACCCCTTCATAGAGTTGCTGAGCTAAGGTCATCGTTTTTTTCGCCGAAAAATAGAGCCGCTTGCTTGCCTCCTGCTGCATGGTGGAGGTGATAAAAGGAGGATCGGGGTTCCGTTTCCGGGCCTTTTTCTGCACCGAAAGAACGCGCCATTGCCCCTTCTCGGCACCGGCAACGATACTATTCGCCCACTCTTCGTTGTCGATATCGGTCCGCTCGATCCGCTTCTCCCCTACCTTATAGATACGGGAGATAAAGCTCTTTCCGATGCTTTCGAGCTTCGCTTCGATTGACCAATAGGCCTTCGGCTTAAAAGCCCGAATCTCTCGCTCACGTTCGGTGAGCATCCGCACCGCGACCGATTGCACTCGGCCGGCTGAAAGCCCTCGGCGAACCTTCGTCCAAAGGATGGGAGAAATTTTATATCCTACCAGGCGATCTAAAATACGGCGGGCTTGCTGGGATTCATAGCGATCTCGATTGAGCTCTATCGGGTGTTCAATCGCTTTGAGAACGGCCGGTTTGGTGATTTCATGAAAAAGGACCCGTTGCACCTTATGCTTTGGCAGATCCAATAGTTCCGCCACATGCCACGCAATCGCCTCTCCTTCGCGATCCGGATCCGCCGCGAGGTAAACCATATCAGCTCTTTTTGCCGCTTTGGTGAGGTCATCGATGACCTTCTGCTTCCCTTTAATCAATTCATAGGTCGGTTCAAAATCGTTATCGACATCCACCCCGATTTTGCTTTTGGGGAGATCTTTAATGTGGCCCACACTGGCCTTCACGTCGAATTGACGCCCGAGGTATTTTTTCAGTGTTTTAGCCTTAGCGGGGGACTCAACAACAACCAGCCCCTTTACATTCCTTCCGGAGGTTTCTTCTTCTACTGAATCTGGCGTAGCTACGTCACCGCCATCAGAGCCAATAACAGCGGTAGGCTCTTTTTTCTTTTTGGCAGTCGTGCGCTTTGTACGTGTTTTTTCAACCATTCTTGTATCATTCCAGAAAAACGTTAGTTTAAACGCGAGTAGATTGGGGTCGGCCTCTCTACTTGAAACCTGTGCTCATAGCCGAAAACGGTCAGGGCCGCAACCGTTTTTATTTCACGAATGCCGGCATCCCCTTCCAAATTCATCGCTTTATGGACGATTTCATCCTCCAAAGCATGGTCTATCACCCCTTTACATTTTAATCGCCATAAGTAGCCTCGGACCCTCGAAGGCAGTTTTCCCATCTCTTCGTGGGTATAGGACCGATAGACTGGAATGGCATCGCTCCAGAACTGTCCCGGAAGCTCCAACAGCATTTTTTCTAGGTGTCCCAGCGCCATTTCAATATCATCTTCGTCGTAACCCCGTTGCGCCAGTTCTTCCCAAATCTCCTGGGCATCGTAGAACAGATCTTTATTCTCTTCGATCGACTGAGAAAGGTGACTCAGAATATTTAGTATTTTACCGTGCAATTGATTTTATGTGGGTGATAATTTTATGTTCAGGAAAAAATTTTCATTTGGCAAGAAGCAGGTTGTTATTTCATGAAAATTAATTTCCCACCCAAACATATTGTTGAGGTTGACTTTCGATCAAAAGCCCGCGGGCTCTTGCCTGCTCTATCTCTTGATAGATGCGGGAGAAATCCCACCCAAAATGGCTCTGGATCTTTTCCACTGTGGCGACAAAATCTTGCCGCCGAAAAAAATCGGCCCACTGCTGATCGGATTCGTTCCATTCCCGAATTTGCACTGAACTCAATCCCATCATCGGGGCCAAATCGGCCAACACCTCCTGAGGTTCTAAGATCAAACGAGCCCCCTGCTGAATTAGGGAATGGCTCCCCCTGTAAAGAGAATCATCGAAACGGCCTGGAATCACATAAACCTCTCGCCCTTGATCGGCAGCACATCGCGCGGTGATGAGTGAACCACTCTTTTCGCTCGCCTCAATGACAATCACCCCAACCGATAGACCGGAAACAATTCGATTTCGGGCCGGAAAATGGTGCGGCAAAGGGGGCGTCCCCACCGGATATTCAGAAATCAGACATCCCCGCTTTTGCAAAATCTCCTGAGCAAGCCCTCGATGAATAGCGGGATAGATCCGATCTAAACCATGCCCTAACACCGCGATAGTATGGCCACCGACACTCAACGCCCCACGGTGGGCCGCTCCATCAATCCCGCGAGCTAGACCACTCACCACACAAAACCCTTGCTTTGCGAGCTGTGCCCCAAACCGATAACTGGCCGCCAGGCCAAACGGAGAAGGCCGTCGAGTTCCAACAATAGCAACGCAGTGGAGCTTGGGAAGCTCCCGATTCCCCATTAAATAGAGGAGCTCGGGGGCCCCTCGAGTCGCTTCTAAAGGAGTGGAACCAAGGTCTGAAAGTTTTAACGCTAACATCCCCACATTGAAGCGAGATTAAAATAAATTTCAAGGATCAGAGGGGAGCATTTCTAAAAGGTAGTTTTCACAAAGGTAGGCCGTACCTTTGTGAAAACTACCTTTTAGGGGATTTCGATGGGATCACGGCGCTGGGGTTTGGAAGGCAACGGCACATTAAACTTCTGCGCTGCCACTAACCGATCCCCAATAGCAATGGGCTCGGTATTTCTATTAATCATCGCGAGGCTTGAGTATTTTCCGACATAATTGACCTGAACCTCTCCTTTAAAAAAAGGTTCGACGGTGTCGGTCGATTTCGTAAAAGGATCTTCATCCTGGTAGACCCGAAAGAGATAGCCCAAGCGCATTCCCTCTTGCGAACCCTTATTCAGGAGAATTAAATCCCCTTGCCCAAAGGTTTTCCGTTCCGTTTCATCCCCCATGATTACCTTGGCTTCAAAATCGATGGGAGGGCGCACATAGGCCTGAGTTTCGATCGGTTTCACCTGTTGAATGAGTTTATCTCCCCGCTTAATCGCATCATACTGACGGACAATCTCGGCGCGATAGAGTCGTTCTCCCATGGCAATGATTTTCAGTTCCCCGATCACTTTGGCGATGGTTCCCTGACTTGGCATCTCATCATCCGATGCCGACTTCACATCCTCTTCCTCTCGAACGATAGTATAATTCTTGGAGATATCGGCACGCACATCTTCATAAAAATCGATATAGATCTGATCGGGTAAGCGGAACCCTTCTTTCTCCGTATATCCACCGATAATCTCACCCACATACTCCTCTTCATCGATTAACAGCCACCGTGGAACCAATTTATTTTTTACGGTGACATTATTCACGGTTGCCTTCTCAAGATCGGTCACTTTCTCCTTGGAAAGTTTAACGAGCGGAATCCGGATCACATTTTCCACCCTGTTTTGGTAGAGATTCACCAGTGTCCCCGAATCGATCTCATGGGGATTAGTAATAGTTGGATTGGCCTCCCAGATTTTAGGCCAATATTTCGGATCCTGGGCGAGAGCTCGTGAGATGCTCCACAGAGTATCCCTTTTTTTCACTCGATAATTCCCCACTCCGGCGCTCGTGGAAGCAGGAGCGCGACTTGAATCACTGGCTCCTCCTCCAATAATCGTTCCCCATTGCTCATTATAGAGTGGCGATCGAATAGGAATGCGGGAAATCTGTTCCTCCGCCTTTTCCGGGTTGAGGCGATATCGCTTGTTACGTTTTCCAAAAGCGGGATCCCAACAAAGCACTAAAACAAGGAGGAGTATGATTTTCATGGTTTTGGCACCATTAAAGGAGGTGAATTTTTCGATTGCTCATTCAGCATCGACTCCATCGCCAATTGCGATAGAGCCGATTTCGGAAATCGTTTTACTAGACTTTGCATTGCCTCTTGAGATCGCTCTTTTTGTCCCAACTCTGCCAGGGCGACGCCTCGCCGATAAAGAGCCTCAGGAAGACGCGTGCTTTGAGGATATCGTGTTTCCAGGAGATTCGTATCGACAATGACTAAATTATATTCCTGGTTCTGAAAGTGGCTCTCCATTAAAATCCATTGGGCCCGATCGGCTGCGGGATCCTTCGGCTTTTCGTTCAAGAACTCCCTCGCAAGCCGAATCGCTTCTCGATAGTTCCCCTGCTCCAATTTTTGAGTGGCTAAATCAAGAGGAGAGAGTTTTGCAGCCGCAACGGCCGCCTCCATTTTTTGTACCTTTTCCTCCGCCACTTCCTTCAAGTGATTGAGAGCGTCGATCTCCGCCTGGAGCTGCCGAATTTCCCGCTCATGTTGATTGAGTCGTTCAACGACACCGAAGAGCCTATCCTCTTTGATTTCTAATTCAGGTTTTGCGATGCGATGAGTCGAGGCACACCCTGTCAGAACTAAAAAAAGGCCCAAAAGAAGTGACAGCCACACTCTAAAGTTCATGGTATTATTGTACCACTTCCCAAATGCAAACTCCCAACTCAGAAGTCTCCTATGAACTGGCAGTCGACTGGACCCCACAGCAGACTTATACGCGCCTTATCAATATGGAGTCGGAAGCAGCTCAGCTCCCCTCAATTGAAAAGGAACAACTGCTACGTCAATTATGCGAAGCATCGGAAAATGAGTTAACAGCATTAGGACGCAGCTATCGCAGCTATGCAGTTCCCACTCTCCAAAGCTACCGCAAAAAGGTCCGTTATTTCGGAGAACCGGTGGAACTCACCCACCGCTTCTGCCATTTAAAACTCTCCCTCGCCAAAGACCCTCAACTTGGCATGGAGTTTTTTGGTTACCATCCCAATTCATTTTTCGAGCAAATCCTCCAAGACAATCTTTGGCAGGAGGAGTTACTACGCCAGGGAGATCGAACTCCAAAATGGCCCGTTCCTGAAGGTGAACTTCCCATTTATTGGAGTCCTGTAGCCCTCGCGCACCTGATTTTTCCCTTTTTGCAACTCATGGAATCGGATCGATTTAATAAAACTGGCCTTTCACTTGAAAACCGCTGGGACCTTCCATTTCAAATTTTTGAACATGCCCCTTTCGATGGAATTCAACAGGGAACACTTTTTGACGGAAAGAAGATCCAATTTCTCCTTTCCCCCGAAACAGGCCACCTTCGACAAAACTACTCCAATCAACGCCCCATTCTTTCTTGTTGGTATCCTGAAATTGATGGAACAGCGAAAATAGAAGAACCATTATCCCAACTCCCATTCGGCATTGCTATCGACAAACTGGCCATTATTGCTCTCGATCCAGAACAGATCGAACTTGAAGTCACCGAAAGCCGGTTGATCCATCATGGGAAGTGTGGCGAGCGATTGGAACCCTTCCATTTAAAAACCCATTGGTGGGAACTTTTGGCTACTTTTGAAAATTTTTCTGTGAATAAAAAATCGGTCACTTTGCTCAATCAAAAACAGGGAATCCAGATTCCAGTTCCTTGCCTTGCTCCCTCTGCCATCTCACCCAAAGTGTTCATTCCTGGGACTGTGCCCGCCAATCACTATTGGTAAACGGTACTCCCCTTCAATATCTGGTCGGCTTTGAGCCTTAGGGACAAAAAGAATAGGATTGGTTCAATCAGTTAAATCCTAGGTAGCCGGATATCTTCCCATCTCCCCATTCTTGAGATATAAACTCTGGCGTGTTCATGCTCATCGACAAAATCGATAAGGCCTTGGAAACAAAAGCGGAATGCACCCTTATCGACAAGATGGGGAAGTATTTCCATGGCCAAGTATTGGATTCTTGGATAAGACTCTCCGGTGGGAAAATGCGGGGTAAGCTCCAATTTCGTTCCGAAGAAAAAGGGGAGATCGAAGTGGATGCCAACGATATTTTAGATCTATTGATCGAAGGAAAAAAATGATTATCGGCGTACCGAAAGAGATTAAGAACCGTGAAAACCGAGTGGGAATCGTCCCTTCAGGGGTTCGTGCCTTCGTGACTGCGGGCCATAAGGTGCTCGTCGAAAAAGGGGCCGGTCAAGGAAGTGGAATCGCCGATGCCCAATACAGTCAAGCCGGGGCCGAGATGGTGAATGTCGATTCCGCATGGGGAGCCGATCTCGTCATTAAGGTAAAGGAACCCTTAAGCGATGAATTCAAATACATGCGCAAAGGGCAGATCCTTTTTACCTACCTTCACCTGGCAGCTGAAAAACGCCTTACTGAAGAATTGATTGAAAAACAGGTCACCTCAATCGCTTATGAAACGATCCAGGAAGAGGACGGTTCCCTTCCCTTACTCCGTCCAATGAGCGAGGTGGCGGGCCGGATGTCGATCCAAGTCGGGGCCTATTACCTTCAAAGTAGCTGGAATTCGGAACGGGCCGGAAAAGGGGTACTCCTGGGCGGTGTCCCTGGTGTCATGCCAGGCCGAGTCACGATTATCGGCGGCGGAGTCGCCGGAAGCAACGCGGCGATGGTGGCCTTAGGGATGGGTGCGATGGTCACAATCTTGGACTTAGATGTCCGTCGTTTGGAATACCTCGAACATGTTTATAAAGGTCGCATTCTTTCATTGATGTCCAATATTGATAATATTGAAGAGAGTGTCGCTTCGGCCGATTTAGTCATCGGCTCGGTGTTAGTCCCCGGTGCCCGGGCGCCAAAGCTCGTCACCAAAAAAATGATTTCACAGATGAAACCGGGAGCGGTCGTCGTCGATATTGCAGTCGACCAGGGGGGTTGTGTCGAGACCTGCCGTCCCACCTCACATGAATCCCCCACCTATTTAGTGGACGATGTGGTTCACTATTGTGTCACCAATATGCCAGGGGCTGTTTCCCATACCTCCACCTATGCTCTCACCAATTCCACTTTAAAATATGGATTGATGATCGCGGAAAAAGGGCCGGAGATGGGAGCCCGTAAGAGCAATGCCTTAATGAAAGGGTTTAATACCTATGCCGGTAAAGTGGTCCATCCGGCAGTGGCCATTGCTCACAATCTCTCCCATGAAAGCTTGAAGTTTTAAATGGATTCGCTCGTCATCGTCCCCACCTATAATGAGGCGGAAAATATTCTGCTTCTATTGCAGGAGATCCGGAAGGAAGCTCCGAATCTCCATGTTTTGGTAGTGGATGATAACTCCCCTGATGGCACGGCGAAGTTAGTAAAAGAAGCTCAAGCTAAATTTCCGAATCTTCACCTCTTAAATCGCGTTAAAAAGGATGGCCTTGCCCTGGCCTATATCGCAGGATTTCATTGGGCATTGGAAAAAGGATATGGCTTTATCATCCAGATGGATGCCGATTTTTCTCATCAACCCAAATCGCTGCCCAAATTTTTAGAACGTCTTGAGAAATATGATGTCGTGGTGGGCTCTCGCTATATCGAGGGTGGCGGCACACAGGGTTGGTCCTGGATTCGTCAACTGATTAGCAGAGGGGGAAATGTCTACGCCAAGTTGATTTTAGGACTTCCCTTTTCCGATCTGACCGGCGGTTTTAATGGATGGCGAGCAGAGGTGCTCAAAACGATCGACCTCCCCTCGATCACCGCCCGGGGCTACGCCTTTCAGGTGGAATTAAAATACCGTGCCTGCCGACATGGCTTTCAACTGGTGGAGCAGCCAATCTTGTTTGAAAATCGTCGATACGGTGTCTCAAAGATGACCGGCTCGATCGTATGGGAGGCAGCGATTCGCGTCGTTCAGATGAGAAAATTCACTCCCCAACCCCATTCGCAGATCTCCCAATCACAACTCTAATGGACGCCCAAAAAAGAATCTTAGCCCTTCGTCGGGAGATAGAAGAGCACAACTATCGTTATTATGTTCTCGATCAACCGACCCTTTCCGATTTCGAATATGATCAGAAGCTCAAAGATTTAGAACAACTCGAAAACAAACACCCGGAATTTGCCGATCCCCACTCCCCCACCCAGAAAGTAGGGGGCAAGCCGCTCGACAAATTCAAGAAATACAAACATCGCCAAGCGATGTTGAGCCTCCAGAATATTTATGAAGCAAGTGAACTGATCCACCTCTTTGATCGCTGGAAAAAAGGTCTTGGGGAAAGCTTTGCCCTCTTTGGAGAGCCCAAATTTGATGGCCTTGCCATTGAGCTGGTCTATGAAAAAGGAAAGCTGGTCACCGCGGCTACTCGAGGAGATGGGGAAACGGGTGAAGAGGTAACTGAAAATGTAAAGACCATCCGGAGTGTCCCTCTGAATCTGCGTGGAAAGTTCCCATCCTTATTAGAAGTGCGTGGGGAGATCCTGCTCCAAAAAAAGGATTTTGAAAAACTGAATGAGGAGCGGAGCAAAGCGGGAGAGCCCCTCTTTGCCAATCCCCGAAATGCCGCGGCCGGTTCGATTCGACAACTGGATCCTAAAATTGCGGCCCAACGGCGGTTGGATCTCTTCTGCCATGGAGTGGGAACTATCCAAGGAGTTGAAATAGAAAGCCACTCAGAGATGTTGAAACAATTTTCAGAATGGGGCCTTCGAATCAACCCGTTGGGCAAAAAATTGCCCAATCTTGCAGCGACCGAAAAGTTTTTCACCGACATGCTGGATCGGCGAAATGCCCTTCCCTATGAAATCGATGGAATTGTCCTCAAAATAGACAGTCATCGCGATCAAAAAGAACTCGGCTTTGTCGCCCGTTCCCCCCGTTGGGCAATCGCCTATAAATTCCCCGCCATTGAGAGCAACACCGAACTCTCCGATGTCCTCTTCCAGGTGGGGCGAACAGGGGCCATCACCCCGGTGGCGATCTTAAAACCGGTCTGGGTCGGTGGAGTCGAGGTCTCCCGTGCGAGCCTTCACAATGAAGACCAGATCCAAATGCTGGATTTGCGTATTGGGGATACCGTCGTCATCCGCCGTGCCGGAGATGTCATCCCCGAGGTGGTGTCGGTGGTTGCAGCCAAAAGAACCGGCAATGAAAAGAAGATCACCTTCCCCGCCAAATGTCCCTCCTGCGATGAAAAAATCTTTCGTCACCCCGAGGAATCGGCCTATCGCTGTGCAAACCGAAGTTGCCCCGCTCAACTGGCCGAATCGATCAAGCACTTCGCCTCAAAACGGGCGATGAATATCGAAGGACTCGGGGATAAATGGATCGACCAATTCCTGGAGAAGCAGCTCATCTCCCGATTTTCCGATCTTTATGATTTAAAAGAAAAGGATCTTCTTGAATTGGAACGGCAAGGGGAGCGCTCCGCCCAAAAATTGATCGAGAGCATCCAGCGGAGCAAGCAAACCTCGTTAGATAGGTTATTGTTTGCTTTGGGCATTCGATTTGTTGGAGAGAGAACGGCCGAGCTTCTCGCTATTCATTTTGGAACTTTGGAAAAATTCATGGCCGCCACCCCCGAAGAGCTTCCCATGGTAGAGGAAGTGGGAGAAAAAATTGCTATCAGTATTTCAGAGTTTCTGAGTGAATCGAAAAACATCCGTGAAATTGAACGGTTGCTCAAAAAGGGGGTCAATCCTGTTCCCCTGCGGCAAAACACCGGTTCGGGCGCTTTAAAAGGGAAGACCTTCGTCGTCACCGGCACCCTTCCTACCCTCTCTAGAGATGAAGCGGAGGATTGGATCCGTTCCCATGGGGGAAAGGTCACGGGAAGCGTGAGCAAAAACACCAGTTATGTGGTAGTAGGAGAATCTCCGGGATCGAAGCTGGCCAAGGCTCAAGAGCTCGGAATTAAGACGATATCGGAGGCGGAATTGAAAGAATTGATTGCATGACGGCTGTTCACCTCTATAGCGGCGAGACTTCCTTAAAAGATCCCATCCCCCATTTCCTGTCCCGCTTCACTGGAAAACCTGCTGAAGACTTCAAGATTGAACGCACTTCGAAAGGAAAACCTTACCTTCCTAATCACGATCTTTGCTTTAGTCTCTCTCATTCTGGAGAAAAACTTCTTTTCGCCTGTTGCTTCGATCGCGAAATCGGGGTTGATATTGAATTCAATAAAGCACGCTCTCAGTGGCGACAATTGGCGAACCGTTTTTTTGCCGAAGACGAAAAAAAAGAGGCCACGTCGATCGAAAAGTTTCTTGAAATCTGGACCCTCAAGGAGAGTTATCTCAAAATGTTGGGTGGCGGCATCGATCGGGAACTGAAAAGCTTTTCCATCTTCAATCTCCCCTGCCAGAGCCACTCACTCTCCCACTGGCCCAGCTATTTTGCAGCGATTGCCGTGGAAGGAACCGAACCGATCCAGTTGGAGATCCATTGATGAAAACAGAACTCAAGACCGCCGGCGCTATTGCAACTGCCGGTTTTTTCCTCATGGCCGGTTATGAACTGATGCGTTCGAGCACCCCTTCCATTTTCCTAGAAGCCTATTCCACCGATTACCTTTCATGGGTATTGAGCGGAGTGCCGTTGATTTTGATTTTGGCCTTAGCCGGATACAACGCCCTTCTCTCTTCCTCCGGGCCGCGGCGCACCCTTTGTTACTCCTCCGCTCTTTGCATGGTGGTGATCTTAGGTTGTATTTTTGGCGTGCGATTGGGCCACAACTGGATGCGATGGCTGCTTTATATTGTCAGCGAAGTCTATGTGATGATCATCATCGAGCAGTATTGGTCCTTTGCCGTCAGCGTCTTTAGTGCCGATTTCATGAAAAGATTCAGCGGCCCCTTTGTGGGAATTGGAACAATCGGAGCGATTTTAGGGGGGCTCTTCACCAGTGCCATCACGGCGAAAATCGGTTCCATCTGGTTACCTGCGATTACCGTAATTCTTTTATTTCCAGCGCTCCTTTTCGGTGAATTAGCCCACTTCTTCTCACCGGTCGAAGAATACAAACAGAATAAGAACACCAGCTTCTCTCTCGGTGTCGCAACCCTGAAGGAAAATCCACTTCTGAAAAACATCTTTTTCATTGTTTTAGCCACCCAAGTTTTATCCACGCTCCTTGGATTGCACTTTCAAACTCTCTTAAAGGTGGAATTTCCCCTGACCGATGAGCGGACTGCCTTTTCAGGAAAGTTTTACTCCAGCTTGAATGGAGCTTGTCTTCTTTTGCAGTTTGTCGTTGCTCCCTTTTTGATTAAGAAGGTTTCCACCGTTTGGATTCTAATGGCATTACCCTTTATCAATTTAATTTTTGCGGTGATTGGTCTGGTTCATCCTTCCTTCTTTACGGTGGCAGCTGGACTGTTCGTCTTTAAGATGTTCGACTACTCCCTTTTCCGTGCCACCAAAGAGCTTTTATATGTTCCCCTTTCCTTTGA
>CAZRZK010000013.1:0-74606 GCA_964604555.1 uncultured Pseudobdellovibrionaceae bacterium
TATGTTTGTATCGATTCGCAAGCGCGTCGTCGGAAAAATGGAAAATACCAGATTAAGGTTGTGTCGCGAGTTCAATTAATGGGTTATGGAAACCCAGTTCCAAGCGATCAACCTGGACAGGGGCAACCCGTCAAAGATCTCCAGACTGGATATGCGAGTGTGACTTCGACTTCGGGTTACATTCATGCCAATGGGGAATCGGGAGTGACTCCAGGAGATTCTGGTGGTCCCTCCATGAGTGTGGAGGATGTGCAACGGGATCCCAATTTCAGCAAGGGTTATTTCGACTCGATAGGGATCAACTCGGTTTACCAAAGCCCTTCTTCGAAATTTTCCGGAATTACCCCATTTACCGATGCTAACATGAACTTCTATCAACGGGCGGTGAAGCATTTCGCCGATAAGGGCTATACCCAACCAACGGTTTGCGGAGTGAACTATTTCCCGGAAGATGGCGGCGCCGTTCCTAATCCCACGCCCAATCCAAATCCTAATCCCACTCCAACGCCGAATCCGAATCAAGATGCGCCTCAGCCATTCCTTTCAGAAATGGGAACTATTCTCAAACTTCCAAGTCTTTTAAGAGAGATCTACACCGATCCTCAAAAACTGCAGGCTCACAAAAATGATCCTTATGTGAGAGCGGCGATCGGAGCCTCCTCCTCCATTCAATTAGACGAAGATTCGAAACAATACATTCGGACCCATTCCGGAATGGATGATAAACACTTTGCCTATCTCCGAACACAAGTGGGAGAAGGCAGTGGTGGGGGCACGCGACCCGATCAAGCTCCCAACCAAGTTCATGAAGTGGGGCCTAAAGCCGCGATCGATGCTCACATTGCGAAAAATAAACAAAAAGGGATCACTACCTATGTGATCTATAGCATGCGCAAAGATTGCGTACACTGTGATAATTTAATGGCCCAGGTCAAAAGCCAAATTGGAAAGGTTCATCCCGATCAAAAGGTGAATTTTGTCGTTGTGTATAATGAAACTCGCCCCGAGTTGGTGGGGCGTGGCTTTCCGAGTGTTTATAAAGTGACTCCAAATGGAAGTCAGGTGGAATTCCGGTCCCAACTGGTGGATGAAATTAGGCGGTTGGCCACTCCGCCAGGAGCTGGTGGTGGGGGCGGTGGTGCAAACCCCACTCCATTAATGCCTCAGACACGTGAAAACATAAAATTGGTGTCCGATACCCGAAGTGCCATTATGAGTGGCGATGCAGAGAAGACAAAAGGGCTCTTAAGAAGAATTCTGGAGCGACGCCCCCTTCTCAATTTCCTTACGGGAGGACGATTCAATCATCAGCCTCCGAAGCCAAGTCCGCAGGAGATTGAAAATTTAATGAAGAACCTCAATCTTCCGCCGAGCCACACCGAATTTGTGAGAACCCAGATCGCGCAATTAGGTGGAAATATTCCACCGGTTCCGAATCCAATTCCTAATCCGCTTCCCAATCCGAATAAGCCACCTTTGCCCAATCCAAACATCCCGATGCCGATGCCTGAGCGCGCCGCCCCGAAATCCTGGGCGAGTGATGTGATGACGGCGGAAATATCGGCCCGAAGCAAGGAGCATTCCGCCCGGTTGTGGACGGAGTGGTATAAACTGGCGAAGGATGGGAAAGAGACGGAACTTTCCACTGCGCTCGCTAAATTCATCTATACCCACACCCCGAAACAACGGGAGTTGTTGTTGGCTAATCTCAACACGAAACTCAAAACCGAGGAGTTGAATGATTCCGACAAAAAGGTAGCGGGTTTATTGAAGGCCGGCCTCGAAGGAAAAGCGCCGATGGATTCCTATCTGAATGCCCGTAAAAAATGGGCGAAAGAATGGAATGAAGCGCTCCATCAGATTGTCAATGATGATAAGACAGTCGATTTCAGCAAAAAATTCACCTACGAAGGACGGGAGATTACTGGTTGGCAATGGATGAATGACCAGATCCAGAAGTTTGGACCTGCTGGGCTTGAGACATGGGCCAATTCTGTGGGTGGAAAAGTCGGTGATAAATTAAAGACAGCGATTTCGAAACTGCCCATGCATTCTTCTCCTAGACCGGCTCCTGGTGCTGGAGATGCGTTACCCAAACCTCCTTTGCCGAATCCACCTTTGCCGAATCCGCCGATCCCAACTCCTACGCCGACACCGGATAAAACGAAGGATACGCCGGAACCCCCAAAGGCGCCCGATCATACAAAGTTGAATGCGGCCATGGGAAAATGTGTCGCCTGTCATGGAGGAGGAGATAAGAATGCCCCAAGGATGGATCTTCAAAAATTAAAAGATATTAGTATAGATAGAGATACCCTCACCGATATGCTTGATAGAGCTACTAAACGCAAGGGGCTCACTCCCGAGGAAGCAAAGCTGATCGAAAATTTTAAAACCGGAAAGCCTTTGAGTCATAATGGAGGCCCGCCGGAAGGCGAGAAACGGGGACCGGCATCGGAACCCTCTTCTCTCTTCGATTTCAGTCGAGTTCCCACGCAAGTGGCCTGCTATATGAACGACGCCGAATCGTCGGCAAAAGTGGCGCAGTTGCCTCAACTCCAGGCCGGCAGTCCGGGGCATGCCCAGCAGGTGTTGGCGGCCGTTCGTAACAATCAGGCCCAGATCTATGACGACAAGACTCTCTACAAAGCTTACCAAGAGGATAATAACGGCAAGATGTTTCTTGGGGATCTCATCAAGGATGGGCTCACTAAGAAGGATCTTGGCTATTTCAATCACGGGAACAACGAGTTTCCCTGGAATCGGCCGGCCGGTACCGATGTGAGCGCCAACATGAGCACCTATAAATTTGTGATTCCCGATAACAATGGCAAGGTGGGAAAATTTCGGACTATTCCTAACACCATCGACACTGGCCAGAATGAACAGGGGAAGTTCTATTTTGGTAATGCCTATCGACTCAATGCTCCGCTCAATAATTGGACCTTCAATCCCGGAGTTACTTTTGGTGAGGTGATCCAGGTTCCTGACCCCCAAAATTCCAATATTAAATACACGACCGAAATCCGATTGCGGACTAAAAATCCAAATGGGGGTTGGAAGTTTGATGTGTTACGTCCCTTTGAAAACAGGAATGAACTCGTTCAGGCGGTTCAGTCCTTCGTTGAACAGAACCCCCAATGGAAAAGCGATCCCCGGGTTTCCAGTTTTTTTTCATCGGGCCCCCGGATAGAGGTTAAGTCGATCTCTGAGTTTATTCCGCGAGATAAATTAGATCCGATGAGTTTAAATGGTTCCGCGAAGAAGGCGACAGAGTCGCGGGCGAGTGTCGATAAGATATCCGATCTTCCACCCGAGATTGTACGGCATCTCTTGACCAATACTCCTTTTAAATCGGTTTACGGCCGTCCTTGGATCCCTGAAGAGGGTGGCAGGCCTGCTGGCTGGGCCCCTTCTACCGATTCGGCCTTTTCGATTGTTCCGCAGAGATATTCCGCCGCCTTTGTTCCCACGACGAGTGCGAGTTGCACGAAGTGCCATGAGGATGCGGGACGACATGTGAACCAGGTCGATCCCGAAAGGCCTGTTCCCATGATCGACGGAAGAAGCCTTCCAGGAGTCAAACGGGATTGGTATGGCCACCTCCGTGGCTCTACCGATATCAATGATAATAAAAATGGCGGGATCCTCTCCTGGCACCCCTTTCGGAATATTCCTTCCACTGGTACTAAACTGCTGCTGGGCGAAGCCTCCATGAGCGATTGTGGCAAAAAGTTGTTGGAATAGCCCCTCCCTTCCGGTTATGAAAATAGGATGACACCTTCTGATTCGCTCCTCCGTTCCACGCTTGATCCCGAAGCCTTTAAAAAACAATGCCACCAACTGGTAGACCAGTTGGCCGATTACTTAAAAACCATCCCGCAACATCCCGTGTTTCGTTACGAAGAACCGGCCCTTCGGAAGGAAAATTGGAAAAAGAAAACCTCATTAGAGGATATTTTCAAAAGTTATATCGCCGAATCGATGCACCTTCACCATCCCCACTTCATGGGCCATCAGCAAGGGTTTGCGATTCCCATCGCGGCTGTGACTGAGTTGATGTCGGCCTTCTTCAATAACAGCTCCTCGGTCTTCGAAATGGGATCGGCAAGTGTCGTCGTCGAAAAGATTGTTTTGGACTGGCTGATTTCGAAGATCGGTTTTCCACCCACCGCCGGCGGGATCTTTACCTCCGGTGGGAGTTTAGGAAATTTAACCGGTCTCCTTTCGATGCGGGAATTACGATCGCAAGGCGAATCGGTTTGGAAGTCGGGTCTTTCAGGACGAGCCCCTTTGGCGGTGATGGTTTCGTCGTTGGCCCACTATTCGATTAAACGTGCTGTTCAAATCACAGGAATGGGGGAGGTGGGGTGCATTTCCGTTCCGGTCGATGCCGAGTTTCGACTGGACGTGAACCAACTGCCCAAACTCTATCAAGAGGCCGAGAAAAAGGGAGTTCGGGTGGTGGGAGTTGTCGGGAGCATCTCCAACACCCCGTCGGGCAGTTTCGATCCTCTGGAAGCTATCGCCGATTTCTGTGCCGAGAAAAAGATCTGGCTCCATGCCGATGGTGCCCATGGCGCGGCAGCGGTATTGAGCGATACATACCGCCACCTCGTCAAAGGAATCGACCGGGCCGATTCGGTCAGTTGGGACATGCATAAACTGATGTTGATGCCGGGCCTCTCTACGGCCGTTATTTGGCGACGGGAGATCGATGGTATTCGCACCTTCTCGCAGGAGGCCTCCTATATTGGGGCGGGCGATCCTTTGAAAGATTGGTTCAACCCCGTCAGTCATACCTTTGAAACCACCCGTCGGGATATGGGAATGCGGGTGTTTGTCGCTATGAAACTTTATGGGGAGCAGATCTTTGGTGATTACGTTACACGTGTCTTTGATCATGCCCGAAACTTTGCGACCCTTATCAAAGATCAACCCGACTTTGAATTAGCCGCTGAACCGCAGAGCAATATTGTCTGTTTTCGTTATCTCAAAAAAGGGGTGACCGATCTGGATGGCTTCCAGAAGAAAATACGTGACGCAATCTATCGGCGAGGGATTTTCTACACGACCCAAACCCAACTTCCGACCGGTTTTTACCTGCGGGTGACGCTGCAAAATCCCTTTTACGAAATCGACCATTTCAAAGGCTTGTTGGAAGAGATCCGGACCGTTGGTAATTAAGCTGTCATTGCGAGGCCTGCGGATGCAGGCCGCGGCAATCGCGTCGTTAATGCTGCATCAGGAATGTTTTGAAAGTTTCATGCAAAGAAGTGAACCGATCGACCGGCTCCCCCAACTCCACTAAGGCTTGAAGGCCGGCCTCTATTGTCGAGAGACTTTCCTTCTTAGGCCCTTGCCTTAGAAGGTGATAGGCACTTTTTTCATCCACCGAAAGTTGCCAGGGGATGAGGCGCTTGAGCCAGGGGTTTCTCCATAATAGGGTTTTGGCCTGTTTCCAGGTGCCATCTAAAAGGACAATGCCTTGAATCTGTTTTGGAGGCGGCTTCGATTTCTTAGATGTTGGTTCCACTTTCAGCACCGCCCAGTTTTCCAAGGGAAAGGGCTGTTTCAGGGCTCCGCGCAAGGAGTTCCAGGAAAGGCCGATCCGGTGCGTGCCTACTTCCAAACTAGAGGAAA
The DNA here is from genome assembly GCA_964604555.1 of uncultured Pseudobdellovibrionaceae bacterium. Taxonomy (GTDB): domain Bacteria; phylum Bdellovibrionota; class FAC87; order UBA2466; family UBA2466; genus CAZRZK01. The sequence continues at coordinate 5,644 of CAZRZK010000013.1, forward strand.
GAAGGCGTGCGGTGCTCTGGGGTTTGATCGCTTCACTCGGGTGTTGGAGAATCAGCAACGGGTGTTGATTTTTGATTTTTGGAACGGAGTTACAAAAACAGAGTGGCCCGGGTTGCCAGCACTGTTCGCAGTTTCCAGTTTTTAATCTCTTTGGGCTATCGGTAAGCATGTTATTATGATTGCGTGCCACACTATCTTTGGCTTTTGATTCTGTCAGTCTTTTCTTTTTGGGTGGCCGGAGTTCCCTTTCTCGATCAAGGAACCCTGTACTGGGACACGGGCCGCTTCTTTTCTCAGGTGCGCGATACTCTCCATAGCCTCAACCATTTCGGTGAACTTCCACTCTGGATGCCCCAATACCAATCGGGCTTCGCCGGTTATTACCTCTCTTTCTTAAATATTCACTCCATCACCTGCCCGAGCCTTTGGCCCTTTCTCTTCTTAAGTTGGGGATTGGGGCAACTTGGGATTTCAATTGCCCGTTTCCAACCCTTCTACCTTTTTCAAATCGGCTTGGTGATCCCGCTGATTTTTATTTTCTCGCTCGATCGGTTTGCGAAGGCCCTTTCCTTTTCTCTGCCTTATCGACGGTATTTGGCGGTATTGGCCGCCTTTTCCCCGGGGGTTTTGTTTAGTTACAGTGATGTCGGATTCCTCGAACCCTTGAGTTACGGCCTATTATGGTTTGCCTATTGGATCGAATGGAATAAAGAAGGCTCCGAAGGGGCTCGACGCGGGCTTGTCTTTGCGAGCTGTTTGCTTGGAGTTTCTTTAAACAATAGTTTTCTCTATTGGAATGTGATCGCATTGCCCCTTGGAATTGGGCTCATAGCCTTTTTCTTTCCCATCCGTCGCTTGCATATCACTTGGATTGAAGGGGGGGCGATTGCCTTGAGCCTCTTCCCTGCTCTGCTGGTTTTAAGCCAAGGACAGGATCTGGTCCGATTGGCACTCGGAGGGAAACCGGGTTACGATTTGGTCCAGATGAAGGGGGGCAATCCCCTTGAACTGCTCACTACTCAGATCCCGGGAGTGGGATTTGATTGGGGGGGCTTGGGAGAATGGAAGCTCCTCCCCTTTTCAAAGGGAAACTATACCGCCTATTCCTATTTGGGGCTGCTTACTTTCCCGCTGTCAATTTTAGGAATGATGCAGGCTCTTCACCGACGAAAAATGGCGCTCGCGATCGCGCTCCTTACCTTTGGGTTTGTGATCTGTTTGAGCTCTTCTAGTCCTTTCATGCTTTTCTTGCTCAAGTTGATTCCGAAGCTTTCCACCTGCAACCATTTTGGGGATGTCACGTTTAAAGCAGGCACTTTTGTCCTGATCCTTCTCTTGGCCCTCTATGGTTTAAGGAGGATTGAGCAAAGTGGAGCCGCTCGAAAGCAGCTTTCTTTCATTTTAACCCTCTCGCTCTTTTTTTCTTTTTTTATTCAATTTGTCGTTTATGGGGAGCGAATCGTTGGGAATCCATACACCAGTTGGTTGCTGTTATTAGGGTTGTGCTACTTCATTGTGCTGCGATTCAAAGTGAGTCTTTCAGCTTTGCTCCTTTTTGCGCTCGTCGATGTGGGGACCCATGCCCACCTCTTTAGCAGAAAGTTCTGGGGAGGAATTGAGCCGTTTGGAAAAACACTCAATGGGCAGACGATCGTGGATGAAAGGGAAAATTCCGACCAGGTGGGGATGGCGATGAGCCAGGATATTTACCACCATTACAACACCTTTGTGGGCAGCCAGTCTTACATCGATCTCTTGTTAGGCGGATATTTCAAAACACCTCAAGAAAAGTTTTCGCTGACTTCTTCTGGAACGGTGCAACCGGTCTCCCGTAGTTATAACCGCTGGGAGTTTGAGACGGAAAGCGCCACTTCTACGCAATTGATATTGCGAGATGGCTATTCCCCCTATTGGAAAGCCTTTATCAATGGCAAGGAAGTGGAAGTTGTCAAAAAGGAGGGCCATTTCAAGCAGATTGCTGTTCCGGCCGGGAAATCGACGATAAAATGGGTTTTTCAGCCGCCTGGCGTGCGATTGGCTTTCTGGTTGGCCGTTTTTGCTACACTAGGAACACTTACCTCACTCCTGCTTCAAGGAGTGACACTTTCTCCCTCTGTTCGATTAGGCAGCTTCGAGCGTTATAGAGCAGCGGAGTAAGCTCCTTTCGTTGGACTGGGATCTTAAGATCAATAATGGCAGAGGTGGTGTCATGGATCGAATGGTTTTGCTTCACCCATTTCGCTAAGTCCCTAAAATCGGTAGCCACTCTCACTCCATGAAGGGAGCTGCTGATCACATTCACTATCAAAAAAAGAGTGAATAGTACTTGAGTTCCCCAGGGCGGGAGATGGCGGTAAAAAATAAGCGCCAGACTTATCATCAGAAAAGGAAAGACAATATAGAGATAGCGCAATTGGGTGGGAGCAAACCAGACCGACTCCTCTGCTCCACGGGCAAAAACCAGAAGGAAAAAAGGGGCCAGCATCGGCAATAGCAATCTTCTCTCAAAAATAAATAAGATCGCAATCAAACTGAAATAGGGAGTGAATTGTGGGAGTTCATACAGATTTTTCTGAGTGAGGACGATCGGATTCCAGAGAGTTGTGATGCTTTGTCCGATCATGAAGAGAGTCGCCTGTCCTGCCTGGAGAACTCGTTCAAAGAAAGGGCTGGTCTGGCTTTTGTAACCGATCCAGCTCCATTGTTCGTAGAGTTTAAAACCTAAAACCGAACCGATTAAAAAGAAGGGGATTGCCGCTTGCGCCCTCGTTTTTTTGTGCGTGACGAGGCAGAGAACGAAAAGTGCGATGAAAGGTTCATAAATCAAAGTGGCGATCAGAGCAAAGAATGAAGAATAAACAGGTTCTTTTTTGAAGTGATAGAGAACACATAGGAGCGCTAGGATCAGCGCAATCATTAAATACTGGTAAAAGGCGAAAAGGATAAGATCACAGGCAAGCAAACTCATCAACATTACACAAAAGAACAATCGGTAAGAATGAGTCCCTCCTCTAACAATCGACAAAATTTTTGTCGATAGGAAGCAGACTATGAAATGAAGCCCAAAAGAGAAAAGCGTGTGGGCCCAAAAATGGAGTCCAAAGATTTGATAGGGAATAATTTCGATCAAAAACGCCAAGGGTTGGAATCGATTCACCCCGAAACAGACAAAATGGAAGAGATAATGAAAGGGATTCCAGATCCCTTGGGTTTGGTTAAAGCCATCGAGCAATCCCCAATGTTCCGCCCGAAAGGGGGTGTCCCGGTTGATGAAGGCGATACCACCCCAAACCAAAACAGATAAGATTAAGGCAATTTTTTGAATTGGATCCCCCTACCCTCTTTGAGGAACTCAAACTGGAGCACTCCATTCAATGGAATCAGTTTGGGTTCCGCTCGGCTAGCCCACTCGATGAGGAGAAAGCCATTTGAGCTCCGGGATTTTGCGATAGCGTCAAAAAATCCCAGTTCCGTTAAAATCTTACCATCGGCCTTTTCCAGGCGATAGAGATCCCAATGGAATATTGGAGGGGTGAGGTGTGGGTATTCGATCTGATAGGTAAAACTCGGGCTCATCACTCTTTCTTGGGGTGAAAGGCGGTGAATCCATTGCCGAACAAAGGTGGTTTTCCCCACCCCCATCGCGCCCTCTAAAGCCAGAATGGCCCCTTTGGGAAAGGTGGTGAGCAATTGGTTGATGGTTTTATCGGCCGCAGTCCAATTCACGTAACACCTTGGGCAATGTATCGGCGATATCGGAGGCGATGGTGGAGCGCTCGTGTCCATAGGCCTGCGTCACCCATTCACTCGCCTTGCCATGGAGATAAACACCGAGCGGCAACATCTCTAAATGGCGGGGAGATTGAGCCAGCAACGATCCAATGATGCCACAGAGGAGATCGCCGGTTCCTCCTTTGGAGAGACCACTATCTCCTGCATTTACAATGACAATTGGAGATTCGGGAGCCTGGATGAGAGTGCCCCGCCCTTTTAAAATGACGGGGACTTTAAATTCACTGGTGAGCCGTTGGATCGCTTTGAATCGATCGGCTTGGATTTCGCCCGTTTCACAGTTCAGAAGGCGTGCCGCCTCTTTAGGATGAGGCGTGAGCACCGTAAACCGTTCTTTTCTTTTTGCGAGAAGGGTGATGGCCCTCTCTTTATTCTGGGAAAAAAGATTGAGAGCATCGGCATCGAGCACCAAGGGGATGGGGCTTTTGAGTGCCCCTTCCAATATCTTCCAGTCTTCGCTGGTGGTGCCAAAACCGGGGCCAATGACACCGACGGCATGATGCGGTTTCTGGATTTCAAAGTTCTCTTCCCAAACTCGGGTCATGATCTCAGCCCCCAGTCGGCTTCGGATCCCTTCGATCTCACCACTCCGCCCAACAATGGTGACCAATCCGCAACCGGCCCTTAGGGCCCCCTTGGCAACCAGAGCCGAAGCCCCCTGTTTTCCAGGCTCTGCGGCCCAGATAAAAAGATGTCCATAATCCCCTTTGTTCCCCGAGGCCTTTCGGGGTGGAAGCGTTTCATGCGCATCTTCAGCGGTGTATAAAAAACTTTGGGGTTTAAAAATGGCCGCCGATTTTGGAATTTGGATTGGCACCTGTCGGATCTGCCCCGTGTAGTCGGCCGCATCTCCGGTAAAGAGCCCCTGTTTGGGCACTCCAAAAGTAACCGTTTGAGAGGCGCGGACCGCAATGCCTTGAGGGATTCCGGTATTGGCCGAAAGACCACTAGGAATATCCACCGCCACAATCCATTTTTTGGGATGGAGAGTGTGGAGGATCTGGATCAATTTACGGGGTCCATTTTCAATGGCCCGATTGAGTCCAATCCCAAAAATACCGTCGACAATCCAACAGGCGGCCTGGAGCTCTTGCGGAGTCGGCATTCTTTTTTCGATGATGACTCCAGTCTTCTCCGCCATCTCAAGCTGTTGCTGTTGAAGGGGTGTTGTAGGAGACCCATTAATCAAGAACAGAGTGAGGGATTGAAAACCATTGTTTTTGAGAATGCGGGCAGCGGCGATGGCATCGGCTCCATTATTTCCGGCTCCCGCTAAGAGGACGCCTGCCGAACCGTTCCCTTTTTTAACTTTTCCGAATCTTTTTTGGATCGCTTTTGCCACCCCAATTGCAGCATGTTCCATGAGCAGGAGCTCAGGAATGCGGAGGTTTTCGATGGCGTAGGATTCGAGTTGTCGGGTCTGCTCAATTGTAGAAAGCGGCACCACTCACATCAATTATATAACATCTACCAAAAGGGGTCACTCTCCATTTGGTAACAAAAGGTGCCGGGGGTTTATCCACAGCCCTCCGGCACCTTTTGTTACCAAATGGAGAGTGACCCCTTTTGGTGACCCCTTTTGGTGTTATTCCATTTCGGGAATGTGGTTGAAGGCGATGGGTGTTCCCAGAGAGTGATCGAGTTCATGGATGGGCCCGAAAGAAAGGGCGTGCTTGCCGTATTTCTCGTTGATCTGATCCATCGCTTCATTGAGGGCGATTTTTTCCTCCTCCTCAAAAAAACTGAACTGGTGCTTTTCCGCCGATACGAGTCGCGAGAAAGTTATTCCCACCTTTAAAGGAGCTCCTTTGGGAAGATGGGTCAGACATTGATTGAGGCTCTGGATTAGAAAAAAGCTGTTTTGAGTTTCCCTGAAAACGAGTTCCGTTTCGAAGTATTGGCGCGGAAGGAATTTAACCTGGACGGTGAGTTTTCCGGTAAAAAAACCTTCTTTCCTGAGTCGGGTCGCTCCTTTTAAGAGCAATTTTTTTAACACCACCTTGGCCTTTTCCCCGGTGCGAAGACTCGGGGGGAGGACATGTTGGTGGGAGATGCTTTTTCGGTCGTGGAGGCTCGGTTCCCAATCCTCTCCCCGGAGTTGGCGGTAAAACTGTTCTCCCGTCACGCCATTCCAGATAGCCCGCATTTCATGGAGCGAGAGTTGGCAGAGCTGGGAGGTGGTGAAGATTCCCTTTTCATGGAGTCGTCTTTCCATCCGCGGTCCTATGCCAGGAAAATCGATCGGCTTTAAAGAAAAAAGGGATTGTGGAAGTTCTTCTTTTAAAAGTGCCGTGAGGCCATCCGGTTTTTGCATGTCGGAGGCCACTTTTGCCAAGAACCGATTGGGGGCCAATCCAATAGAACACCTGAGCTCCGTCCCCACTTGGCGATAGATCCGCTGTTTAATTTCGAGTGCCAGTTGCCGGGCCTTTTTGAGTTGCCGATCGGATCCCCCCAAGTGACAGGCCATCTCGTCGATCGAAAGGACCGAGTGGACCGGATGGCAGCTTTCTACCACTTCAACGACTTGGTGATGAAACCGAATATATTTTTGGTGTTGGGCTGGAATAAGGGTGATTTCGGGACAGCGCTGCTTCGCTTCTCGGACAAGGGTTCCAGTTTTGATTCCAAAGGTTTTGGCTTCATAGCTCGCGGCGATGCAACAGGTAGTGTCGGCCAGCATGGGAACTACCGCGACGGGTCTTCCGCGCAGAGCCGGATTGAGTTGTTGTTCACACGAGGCAAAATAGCTGTTGAGATCGAGGAAGAGCCAGTCGACTTGAGCGGTGTTATCCCAAGTGGTTACGGATGGAGAAGGCGATTTCATCGACGAAGCCTCGGATTACTTGATAGTCTTCCCCTTCTACCATGACCCGGGCAAGTGGCTCCGTTCCAGAATAGCGCACCAAAACCCGTCCCGACTCCCCAAGGGCCCCTTCCACTTTTTTAATCGTGTCCATAATGGAGGGGTGCTTTTTAAAATCCTCTTTGTTGCGAACATAGACATTTTGCAACACTTGCGGATATTGGTGCATCTGTTTACGCAATTCTGAAAGCGGTTTGCCCGTTTTTTTCATGATCGAAAGCACCTTTAAAGCGGCAATAATCCCATCTCCTGTGGTGCTGTGTTCAAGAAAGACGATATGCCCCGATTTTTCCCCGCCTAATCGGTAATCATGGCGGCGCATCTGTTCAACGACGTAGCGATCCCCGACGGCCGCTTTGACGACTGTACCGCCCGCTTTTTTAATCGCCATTTCAAGGCCCAGGTTACTCATGGGAGTGACTACGATCGTGTTTTTATTGAGCGTTCCTTCTTGGAGCATGTGGAGCGCACAGATGGCTAAGATCTCATCGCCATCGACCACATCCCCTTTTTCGTCGGAAAGGATTAATCGGTCGGCATCGCCATCCAAAGCAATTCCAATCTCCGCGCGGTGTTCATGGACCGCTTTGCACATCGATTGGGGGGCCACCGCCCCGCAACCTTCATTGATGTTGCGGCCATTCGGGCTGCAGTGAATGGGAAAAACTTCCGCCCCTAATTCTTCAAAGACAATGGGGGCCAGCTTATAGGCGGCTCCATTGGCGCAATCTAAAACGATCCGGACATTATCCAGGGAGAGTTCATCGGGGAACGTGTCCTTTAAAAAAACGATGTACCGTCCGATCGCATCGTCAATGCGGGTGATCTTTCCGATCTCTTCATTAATCGGCCGGATGGCGTTGAGATCGGGGCATTCGATAGCCCGTTCGATTTCAAGTTCTTTTTCATCAGGAAGTTTATGGCCATTGCGATCAAAAATTTTGATGCCATTATATTGATAAAGATTGTGGCTTGCCGAAATAATGACGCCCGCATCGGCCCGCATGCTTTTGGTAATGAAAGCGATGCCAGGAGTTGGGAGCGGCCCTACGAGAAATACCCGTGCTCCCATCGAACAAAAACCGGCCGCCAATGCATTTTCTAACATGTAGCCTGAAAGGCGCGTGTCTTTTCCGATCACCACTTTGGGTGGTGAGTTATGGGTCCTTCCATTTCGGTTGCAGAATAGGTGGGCCGTGGCACGGCCGATCGCCATCGCCATTTCGCCAGTCATCGGGTGCTGGTTTGCGATTCCACGGACTCCATCGGTGCCAAAAAGTCTTTGTTTCACAGTAACAGGAGTCTAATCGATTTTTTGAACATTGCCATTATTTTTGGTAACGTTACAAACTCAAACTAAAAAGAGGTATGCAATGAAAAAAACACTCCTGTTTGGAAGCCTTTCACTCCTGCTCATATTTGTTGCCTGCGGTGGGAGAAAGGTGAAGTTAAATGAAGCTATCGATCAGAACAGCAAGTCCCTTTCAACTGCAGTGGAGTGGGTTAAAAACAAAGGGGATTCGGTTGATATGAACCTCACTTTCCATAATGGGTATTCCCATCCGATCCATTTTTCCAGAGGTGCCATCCGCGCAACGTTTAATGGGAAAGAAGGAGTTCTTAGACAGGATAAGTTTGATGTGAATTTAGATCCGGGGGAATCGCTTTCAGAGACCTTTATTTTCAGATTCAACCCCAAGATTCCAAAAGAGGGAAACTTTGTTTTTTCAATCGATCCCATCTATCAGGGGAAATTATCGGATGAGAAAAAGGTGAAACTGCCTAAGTATGTCCGGCAGTTTACGATGTAAAGGGTCCCGTTCCGGTGGTCATTGCGAGGAGCCCGAGGGGCGACGCGGTAAACTTGCACTGTTGAAATCATCGCTTTTTATCCGATTTTGTCGGGTATCGGGCTGGCTTGACGTCTTCGCCACTTTACTAAACTTCTCCAGCACGAAAGTTAAAGAGCTCCAAAGCGCAAGGAACAAAGACCTCTCGAAGCTTCAGAATCATTGGCCTCGCAGATTATCTGAATTTCTACGTCAGCCGGCAGGCGAGTCCAAACCCGACAAAATTGGATAAAAAGCGATGATTTCAACAGTGCACGGTAAACTCGTCGCAAATTAGTGATTATTGTAAAAACTGGTAACGAATCTGAGCCATCGTCAGGGCCAATAATGAATGGATCGGCACTTCATGTTCTGGCAACACGAGGTGTCCTTCAAGCACTGTTCTGCGACCTATTAATAGGCTGATTTTGAGGGTTCGCCCTTCTTGAACCGCATTCATGGCCGCAAAGGGCTCGGAGATCTCTTTTCCCACCTCTTTCATAAAGTACTGTCCTGGTCCGAATGTTTCGATTTGGTATTGAGAAAGGTGGAAAGCTTTTTTGGCGATATCGGGGCGAGATTTGCTTGAAAATCCCGCTTCCCAATTTTCTGCCGAAGTATGCATTACGCTATAAAAGTTAAGCAGGCTTTTTCCACCCTCTTGCGTATCGAGCACCATCCAACGACGGATCCTATCTGGAGTCCTTTGATCGAGTGTTGATTCTAACCATAACCAACCCGAAAGCATCTCTTGACGATTCGAAGCGGTGAATCGGGGGCCTTCCCACTGCGCTCTGCCATGAGGGTCCTTAATGAGGAGCTTGTTATCAGCCGTCCATGAAAACGAGAAGTAGTCATAATGGTAGCTTGGCCGTCTCAAATAGGGGACGGAGGCGGTATGTATCCCAAACCTTCCCTCAGAAAGGGGGACGGAGGATCCTTCAGTTTCTTTTAGTAGAATGAGTTGATTGGGACTTAAATCGAAAGAACGGCAGCCTAAAGTAAGGGTATTGTTGAGTTCTGGATCGGGCTTTATTTTTTTACGGGTCATGACCACAAGCTCGACAAACTCCTTGGGCGTGAGTTTTTTTGTCGCAACCAATTGTTGAATGGCTCGGCTGACCTTTTCCGGTTCATCGATGTGGTGCTTGAGAAGCAGTTCCCAGTGAAGAGAAAGATATCCATTCTCATAGGGGTAGTTGTCGGAACCGACCGTCCCGATGGCTTGTTTTTGGAGGATTCTGTGGCACAAATCGGCTAGGAATACGAGACCGAGCATTCCATGGGCATGGGCCGGCAGAAGCAGAAAGATAAGAAGCCCCCACAAACACAATAACCGCCGCATCGGGAGCTTTTATCAAAATGTCACGGGGGAGGCCAGAAGATTACTTGGTCTTGCGGGTAAGGATGCGGATTTTAACGATTTTATCGCGAGAGAGTTGAAACCCCTGGCCAGCATCCACCTCCACCGGCAAGACGCTTTCATAGGTGTCCCCTACCTCAGCCAGGTTGATGTTTTCGGTTCCAATCGATTCCAGGAGTTGGACAAGCCCCTTGGGGCCTGAGACCGAAACCTGTTTCGGACTGACAATGATCTCTTTGATCTGCCGACCTTCAGGCAATTGTCCGATCAGGGTCGGTTTTACCGGAACATACCTCTCCACATTCTCTTCGAGTCGAATGAGGACATTGGGAGGGTAGAAATTGACCACCTTCACGCCATTCCCTATATCCCCCAGCAGATCTTCACTGATCGAAAATCCTACGGTGGTCTCTCGCGTGCGTCTCAGATCGGGGCGAATGGGCTGGATTTTCTTTTCAATGTTCTTCAGCATGATCCGTGGGCCTGAAAAGGTGAATTGAATGTGGCTTGGAATTTTATTGATGATAACTGTGCCGGGAGGCAACAACGGCTCCAGTTTTACATTGAGGCGAATCTCTTCCCGCTTAAATCCTAAGATGGTGATCCATAAGATGAGTGCCAAAAGAAGGCTCACGAGTTTCAGGGCGAGGGTTTCACTCAGTTGAAAGTGGCGACGGATCATGCATCCCCCTGCCGGTCATATTTGCGAAGCCCCATGAGATCAAGCAGTTTCTGTCTCAGTTTTGCTAAGGAAAGATCCCGTTCCATCGTTCCATGGTGCACTAAGGACATTTCTCCCCGCTCTTCGGAAACGACGATCACAATGGCATCGGTTTCATGGGTGAGTCCCAAAGCCGCGCGGTGACGCGTTCCGAGCTCCTTATTCACTCCGGGATCGCGTGAAATGGGAAGCAAACAGCCGGCCGACGAAATACGGGAATTTCGGACGATAACGGCGCCATCATGAATGGGGGAAGTCGGATGAAAAATACTCACCACCAGATCGGAGGTGACCTTAGAATCGAGAACGGTTCCTGCTTCGATATAATTTTTAAGTCCCGTTTCCCGCTCCATCACAATCAAGGCCCCTACTCTTTGATTGGCAAGAGTCTGGGCCGCCTGACAGACCTCTTCAATGATCCCGACCTCTTCAATGCTGTTGGTGCTTGAGAAAAAGGGATTGCGTCCGACTTGAGTGAGCGCTTTTCGGATCTCGTCTTGAAAAACGATGATCAAAATCAAAACCAAGTTATTGAAAAATTCCACGAGTACGGTGTGTAGGGTGTGGAACATCCAGCGTTCAGAGAGGTAGTAAAAAATGAGCACCACGCCAAAACCGGTAATCATCTGAACCGCGCGAGTGCCTCTAATTAGGAGCAGCACGCGATAGACGATCAGCGTGACGATCAAGATATCGATGAGATCTTGCCAGCGCATGATGCTGCGCAGGTTCAGCAAAAACTCCTCTACGCTGTGTAAGTAATCAACCATTCTTGTTAAAAGATAGTACTCTCCCCCTAATATCTATATCGTCAAAAATATTAAATAGTTTTAACAGGTTTTGTAAGAATTCACATTCAGCATTGAAGGGTATAATGCTGCGAGTCTTTTTCTTGGTCTTTTCCGAACAGCGCGGAATATAGCATAAAAAATTAGAATGCAAATAGGTGTTTATTTCCGTTTTTGAAAATAAAGCCATTGATTCCCTCCCTTCAAAATTGATAACGCTTATAGTCATGGAGGTGAAGGAATGAGTTCAAAAGTCGTTTTCGGGTGCCAGGTATTAGGGATATTGTTGTTAGTGGGTTGTGGGAAGCAAGAACCGGTTCAGGATCAAAATCATATTGGGTTACGGGCCGGGACTCTTTCCAGGCAGGAAAGTAAATTCAGTCGGGCCGATCTGCAGTCCCTTCTCCAAAAGAGCAAACCAGCTCCGCAGGAGGTTCTTCAAGCAACGGCTAAAAAGATCCAGCCTAATGTCGTGAAGTTTCTCAAGCAGGTCGAAGAGAGTGTGCCGACTCTGACCGATGAAAAGGCTACGGACGAGGCTAAGAAAAAAGAAGATGAAAAGATAGGCAAGTGTGTCCAGGCGATTGCCGACGATTTCGGACCCCTTTATGAGCTCATGGGCCTCAAAGATGGGGATTATCAAGTAGTGACTCGAATCAAGGAGGACAGTCTGCAATTTGCCGTCATCCAAGATGATAAACCGCTAGGGCTTGTTATCGTTGATTTGAAGTTCGATAAAGATGGAAGCTATATTGGACTATCCTTGAAAGCCTCAAAATTTAAACCCAAGGACGATTAAAGAATTAAGCGACCTCAGGTGTTGGGATTCCAAATCCAGCTTTTGAGATGGGTGGAGTTTGTTGATCATTGGTTGTGGGTAGGGCGGGCAACGGTTGTCCTTGGATAAGGAGTTCAATATCCTCTTTATCCAGGGATTCCCTATCTAAAAGGGCCTGGGACATCCGGTGCAGAAGATCCATATGAGTCTTTAAGATCTCCACTCCCCGTTCATAATTCTTCGTAATGAAGCGACGGACTTCACTATCGACGATTTCCGCTGTTTTCTGGCTCACATGGCTCGATTGATTGATTTCACGTCCCAAGAAAACATTCTCCTCTTTTTTCCCAACCGCCATGGGTCCAATGGCTTCACTCATGCCCCATTCGCAGACCATGCGTCGAGCGAGATCGGTCGCTCTTTCAATGTCATTGCCAGCACCGGTCGTTTGTTGTCCCAGCACCAGCGATTCGGCGATACAGCCTCCCATCAAGAAGGAGATCATATTTTCCGCCTTCTGTTTCGAAAGGGTCAATTGATCCTCTTGAGGGAGTGTTTGGGTGATCCCTAAAGCCATTCCGCGAGGGATGATGGTCACTTTATGGATCGGATCCAATCCGGGTAAAAAGCGTCCGACAATCGCATGTCCCGATTCATGATAGGCGATCGCTTTCTTTTCTTCAGGTCCGATGTACATGCTTTTGCGTTCAGTGCCCATGAGCACCTTATCTTTAGCCGATTCAAATTCCTTCATCGAAAGAACGGCTCGGTTGCTGCGGGCCGCAAGGAGGGCCGCTTCATTTACTAAATTCTGGAGATCGGCCCCGGAGAAGCCTGGGGTTCCACGGGCAATGATCGCGAGATCCACTTTTGGATCGAGTGGGGTTTTGCGGGTGTGGACCTTTAAGATTCCTTCCCGTCCGCGAACATCCGGTTTTCCGACGACGACGTTCCGATCGAATCGGCCGGGTCTCAAAAGTGCGGGGTCGAGTACATCGGGACGGTTCGTAGCGGCGACGAGGATCACTCCCTCTTTGGAATCAAAACCGTCCATCTCCACGAGGAGTTGGTTTAAAGTTTGCTCTCGTTCGTCATGCCCGCCACCTAATCCTGCGCCCCGTTGGCGACCCACAGCGTCGATTTCATCGATAAAAATGATGCAAGGGGCGTGTTTTCTCCCCTGTTCAAAAAGATCGCGCACGCGAGAAGCGCCGACACCGACAAACATCTCCACGAAATCGGAGCCGCTGATACTGAAGAAAGGCACGCCCGCTTCGCCAGCGACTGCTTTTGCCAAGAGGGTTTTTCCGGTTCCCGGACTTCCAACTAAGAGCACTCCTTTTGGAATACGTCCTCCGAGTCGGGTAAATTTACGGGGATCTTTTAAGAAATCGACGATCTCTTTTAATTCCTCTTTGGCTTCGTCGCAGCCGGCCACATCTTGGAAGGTGACCTTGGTATTCCCTTCGGTGAGCAGTTTAGCGCGTGAACGACCAAACTGCATCGCCTTCCCCCCACTCACCTGAATCTGTTTAATGAAGAAGAAAATTAAAACGACGAAAAAGAGCATCGGTCCCCAACCTAGTAGGAATTGCATCCAGAGGGAGCTTCCTTGATCCAGTTCATAATTGGGGGTGAGGTTGTGTTCGCTTAAAAGCTTGATATAGAATTCGGAATTGGTGTCTCCCACCGTAGTAAAGGGAGCTCCGTCCTCAATCCCCGCATTAAACTTCCCTTCGATTTGGCCATGGGCTTTGAAGGTGACCGATTGGACATGGTTCTGTTTGACGTGATCGATAAAGGCATTAAAAGTGATCTGCTTGTCGTTTCGATTCATCTTGGCGGTTTGGAGAAGCATCAGGAACATGACGCCCAGAATAATCCAGGCTAAAAGCGTCTTTTGAGTCGATTTCATAAGCCTCCTGATTTCACTTTGGGTCCTGTGGAGGGCCCTCTATCTTGTCGGTGAAATGGACTCAAAACTTAAATAGCTGCTTAAATTGTCACTTCATTTGGGTGGGCTGTTAGAATACAGAACATCTCGTTTAAAAATAGCCATGTGCCTTGCCATTTTTAGGCAGAAGAATACGTTCGTATGCGTAGACTAGATTGGAATACGTGATGCAATTGGTAGGGGGTGTGGAGATGCTGTATGTGGTGGATGTTACTCCTTCCTTTAACTTACGGGGAATCGAATCATCAGATTAGTCAGATTAGTAGAAGCTCAGTCGTTGAGCGTAGCGTGGTTGAGACCTATCCTACCGTTTATAATGGGAGCCTCTCTCAGGTTGAACAGGTGGCTCGCATTTCAGGGTCTGGCGGGAGTTGTTCTGCCACTTTAGTTTCCAAAAATGTATTGGTCACTGCGGCCCATTGTGTCCGGGGTAGAACCGAAACCCTATCGGCTCGATTCGTTGGTGAACGTCCGATTCGAATCCGTTGCACAAAAAGTGAAGGTGCTATCCAAAATCCTCCCAGCTCGAGTGGCGGAATGAGTAATGCGGCGGTGAGGAATGATCTCGCGGCCTGTGTGATTGAAGGAAATCCTAAAACAACCCCGCCTGCTTGCGTAGGAAAACCTCTCTCAGTGGGGGAGAAGGCAAAGTTAATCGGTTTTGGCATGAGTAACTCTGGAACAAGTACCTTTTCGGATGGGCAACAACGGACTGGCGAGGCTCCGGTAGTCTCCCGTTCGGGAGGCATTGTGACAACTTATAGCCGAGGGCTGCATCAGAATGGCGATTCGGCGTTAGGCGCAGGCGATTCCGGCGGATTTTCGGGACGTCAGGACCGGAGTGGTCAATTATGGATTTCGGCTGTCAACTCCGCATCGAGTGCGGAGAATCGAAGCAATGGTTATTCCCTCAATCGCGATGCCAATGGCAGTTATGCCGATTTGATGAGTGAGCTCTCCCAAAAATTTTTAAAGCAATGGGCCCGTGAAGAGGGGGTGAAGATCTGCGGTGTGAATACCAATCTCTCTGAACTTGGCGGCACTCCTGAGCCGACTCCCCCCAACAACCCGAACCCCAATCCCACTCCCCCCACCTCCCCGGATCGTGAAAATTTTAAAGTTGGTATTCAGCTCAAAGATTCTCCAGCCTCGGCAGGTGTCGAATCGGTGGTTCCTCAGAGTGTGGCCGATCGGGATCTCAAATTGAAGCCGGGAGATCGGATCATTGGCTTTAATGGAAACACAGTGGGAGGAAATCGCCCTTTAAGAGATGCCATCCGTCGATTTTTGGGTGGAAGTGACACGAAAGCCCGGTTTCAAGTGGCGCGAGCCAATGGATCGGTTGATACGGTGGAAACTACCCTGCCATCTGATTCCGAGCGAAGGAAGAATTTTATCTTTGGGATTCAACCCAGTGATGTGCCCGAAGGGGCAGCGATCGATTCGGTCTTTACAGGAAGTAATGGCTCAAAATATGGTCTGAAGGCAGGCGATATTATCACCGAGGTGAATGGTTCCACGGCAAAAACGGCACAACAAGCGGTTTCACTGATTAAACAGATTATTGCCGATAAAACGGCGCGTACCCTGGTGTTGACGGTGCGCGGCCGCGATGGCGCTATTCGGAAGGTCTCAATTCCTCTACCATCGGCAAGTTAAAGGGATAGTAGATCTCTTGGATCTGGATCGAATCGCTGGGGAGAGGAAAAAACCAATGGGGTTGATCTTTTTCATTCATGTGAATGGGAATCAAAGGGCGTTCCCATTTGGGAATTCGGAAATCTAGAAACCATTCCTTCAATTTCTTGTTTTTAAATTGATCTCCATGTCGGAAATTACGTAATTTCAATTTTTGATCGCTTTGCAATTTAAGCAAAGGAATTCCATTGAGATTCCAGATTCCTTCATTCAGTTGTGGTTCTTCCAGTTTTTGATGGGAGAGAAAGAATTGCCCGCAGCTTAAACCCAAGTGAACCCCGCTTGGACAGGGGATCTCCCCTTTAGAAAGAATAAGCCTTTGTTCCAGGGTGGTCAGCTGCTCTCTTAAGGGAAAGGGGTAGATCCCATTCTCAGCATAATAAGAGCGAATCAAAAGTGAACGTTCAAAAGGGTTAAGCGATCGAAACCCTTTTTCATCGATTTTCCACCAGAAGGGGGTTTCAATCACGAGGGCAATTTTAAGTTGTTGAACCTTTTCCTGTTTGAGCGATTCATATTCGGAGAGCTCTTCCTGGAGATGTTGAAATCGCTTTAAATGATCGGCTTTATTCCCGAAGTCTCTTCCCACCTCCATCCAAAGCGGCGTGAGTTGTTGACGGATGCGGTTTCGAAAGTAGTGGAGCGATCGGTTGGAGGAGTCTTCTCGATAGGGGATGTTGTGAATCCTAGTGTATTGTTCAATCTCCTCTCGGGTGAACTGGAGTAAAGGCCTTGCATAGGGATAGGACAGCCCTTTCATCCCTTGAAGTCCAGTCAGTCCGCTGCCTCGAATCAAGCGCATCTGAAAAGTTTCAAATTGATCTTCTAGGTGGTGAGCAGTGAGGATCCATTCACTTTGGGTTTCAATTCTTACTCGATTTAAAAAGGAATGCCGTTCTCTCCGAAGAGATTCCTCAGAGAGGTTGTTTCCCTGTCGGTACGCGGAAATGAAATGGAATGAATGGGCCTGACAATAGTCTCTAATCAATTTTTCATCCTGATTCGATTCTTCACCCCGTGTGCTGTGATTGAAATGGGCGACCGTTAAATGGGGATGAAATCTTAAAAGATGAAGCAGTGACATTGAATCGATCCCACCGGAGACCGCTAACAGGAGAGGCTTTTGGGGCCATTGCTCCCCCAATAAGGCGCTCATTTTTTGTTGAAAGCGGGCTTCCATAAGATGCTCCTACCATACCAGAAAATTGGGAATCTTGGGCAAGTCTGGTTTATGGACCATCAGATAGAAAATAACCGAAAGAGGAAGAATGCTGAGAAGATTGATGAAGAGGCGAATCTTGAGGAGTCGGGTCAGGGGAGCGGGAATTTCGGTCTCAGAGGTGGAAAGGGTCGCAAATATCTTCTGGATTTTATGTTGGGTGGGGATATCCGCGACGAGCCAAAGCAGTCCCGAGGCTAAAAAGAGACAGAAGGCAATGGAAACCCAGCCGATAGCCCATACTCCACCTAAGATGGTAGCGAGGGTAATACCCGAGAGAACCGCCAGAATAATGAGCGGAGAGGTGAAAATCGCGTCGAGAGAAGTGACGTTTTCGTATGTATAACGAATCAGTACAAGATTTTTTGAGCGCAATGCTTTTGTCTCCCAGATGGTGCCAATAATCACATTTGAATAAAATAATGTGACCGTGAGGACATGAATGAGTTTGGCATGGAGATAAACTTCGGGATGGTTGATGAGGGAAAGAAATTTATCAGGCCAGCCGATGGCGAAAATAATCAGCGAAGCCATGAAAGTGAGATGGGCAATGAGGATCCGTTTGGTCATGTGTTTGGGTTGAGGGCATCGACCAAGTAGGGGATGCTCCCATGATAAAAATGGAGACTGTCGGGAGCTCGGTTGAAGAATGGATTTCGTACTCGAACATCTTGAAGTGTTTTGGGATCGAGTTGGTAGAAGCGGGCCAGGGTAAAATCGCTGGTGGTGTTCACCCGATCGAATGTTTTGGCACCGTTAAAAAAGGAATAGTCGTTGAATCGTTGGTAGTCTTCGGACAGAGCTTCTTGGGAAAGGGAGGATAGATTGCTATTGATAACTAACTCATGTTCCCGGGTTTGGAGATCGATGGTGATATGGTTTTTGGTCAACTCATACTGGAAGGGAATGAGCTCTCCCACTCGATAGATCCACATGACCACCCTTTCTGCGATATCGACGATCCATTGAATAAAACTTAGTTTCATTTCTTTCGACACAAAGGGGGAACCACAAAAGACATAGATCCCTTGCCTGCCATGAGGATCGGTCACGAAAGTGTTGATCTCGCATCTCACTTTTTGGATGTGTTGGAGCTCTTTCTTCGGGTATTCAATCGCGTAGAGGTTGTAGCTTAAATAATATTCGGCTTGAGTGTCGCTGGCCCAAAACTGGATCGGTTGGAGCTTGACTCCGGGAGGCAGTTTTTTTTGCAAAAGCTCCCGCTCTTCGGGAGTGAGCTTGAAATTGATAAAAATGGGATTCAGTGTTTTAAGACAAAAATAAGTTTTAAGTCCTAACCCAAACTCCATTCCTTTAAAGATTAATTTTCTGAGGAAATGCATCAAGGTCAACCCATTCGGAGAATCAGTTTATAAAGTGGACCGAAGATGGGAATTATGCCAATCGATTCCATCGGGTCGAAATATTCTCGCTGATAGACAATCTTCCCTTCCCTTACCTGCGCATGAACTAAACCATGAATCGTAAAACGGAACCAGGTCCACCGGATCTTTAAAGCTATCGTCCAGCGCCAAATAAGCTCTTTTTCACTATCCACCAGAAGTTCAAACTGAAAGCCGCTGTTGCTGGTTCGGGGAACCACCTTCCGGAGCATGGCGATCACCGCCTCTTTTCCTTTCAAGGTGTGGACGGGATCGATGTAGTCGATGTTCGATCCAAGGAGCGTTTCCATTAAGGTGAGGTATTCTTCGTACCGTTGCGCGGGAATTAAATCCTTAGAAAGGTATTCCACTTTTTTCCCGAGGGTGGTGCAAGTGACAGGAAAAGCCATAACTCGGAATACTATCTCGAAAGGGGTATTGGGTGCAACGGGATGGCCCACGCCAGTCCATCAATAGTCTTAAACAGGTTGGTAGCGGCTGGCCATGACAGCTCTTTGCTAAATCAATTAATAATTTGATGGCTAAGATCCTGCCATAATGGATTCATTTTTAAAATTAGGGCAACTTTGTATTTTCGAGCCCATTTCTTGATTTGTTTTTCTCTTTCAATCGCCTTCCAGATGCCCCTACAGTCTTCATAATAGACCAATTTGTCGCAATTATATTTTTTCGTGAATCCTTTGATCCGTTTTCCTTTATGCTCCCAAACTCTCTTTGAAAGATTACTCGTGACGCCGGTATAGAGAACCCTATTATGTGGATTTGTTAGAATATAAACGTATCCGATCTTTTCCATGTAAGTAGCTTCCCTAAAATTTGGTTCTTGTTCAATTGAATGAGGGGAGCATTTCTAGAGAGCTGTCATGGCCAGCCGCTATCAACCTGTTTAAGGCTATTGATGGACTGGCGTGGCCATCCCGTGGCATCAGTGTACAGCCTGAAAAGTTCTGATATATTAGTCCGCTATGTCTGTACGTGTACGAATTGCCCCGAGCCCGACGGGAGATCCCCATATCGGAACGGCCTACGTGGCCCTTTTTAATTATGTTTTTGCCAAGCAAAAAGGGGGCAAATTCATTGTCCGAATCGAGGATACCGATCAGAACCGTTATCGCAAGCAGAGCGAGGAGATGATCCTCGATGCGCTAAAATGGTTTGGGATTGAATGGGATGAAGGGCCAGATAAAGGCGGCCCCTTTGCCCCCTATAAGCAGAGCCAGCGCCTCGCCCTTTATCAAAAAGAGATCGCGGGGCTGATCGAGAAAGGGCATGTCTATCGTTGCTTTTGCAGTGTCGAGCGTTTGGAAAAAGTTCGACAGGCGCAAATAGCCAATAAACAGCCGCCTGGGTATGACAAGCATTGCCGCAATCTAGATAAGGAAGAAACGGCAAAACGGGCCGCTGCCGGGGAACGGCACACGGTTCGATACAAAGTCCCTGCCGAAGGGAAAACCATCTTTAAGGATGAGGTGCGCGGGAATGTAGAGTTTGAGAATTCTAAACTGGATGACTATGTGTTGCTCAAGGCCGATGGCTTTCCGACCTATCATTTAGCCAATGTGGTGGATGATCACCACATGCAGATCACCGATGTCATTCGAGGAGAGGAATGGATCTCCTCCACTCCCAAGCATTGGTTGCTCTATGAATCCTTTGGATGGAATAAGCCCACCTTTACCCATATCAATCTTTTGCGCAATCCTGATAAATCGAAAATATCGAAACGAAAAAACCCGACCAGCATTCTTTATTATCAACGCAAGGGGATTCTTCCCGAAGTGCTCCGTAACTTCTTGGCCCTGATGGGATGGAGCCTGGGTGGGGATCAGGAGATTTTTTCTACGCCGACGATGATTGAGAAGTTCAGTTGGGATCGCTTTAATTTGGGCGGCCCGGTCTTTGATCTTAAAAAATTGTTGTGGATGAACAGTGTCTACTTGAAACAGAAGACCGATTCCGAATGGTTGGACTATTTGAAGAAAAACCTCCTGACCGACGAATACCTGCTCAAGATTATTCCTTTGGTGAAGGAAAGGGTTCAGTCGCTAGAGGAGTTTTTTCCCGCGACCGATACCTTCTTTGCGGGAGATGTCACTTTCCAAAACCAGCCATTAGTGCCAAAGGATCGCACCGCTAAAGAGGTGCAGACATGGCTCGGCGACCTCATGGAAAAAATGGAAGAGGCCCAGGATTGGGAAGTTGCTACATTAAAGGCGGTTGCCGAGAGTTATGCCCAGGCCAATCAACTCAAAACCGGTGAACTATACATGGCTTTGCGAATTGCGTCGACCGGCTCAACGGTGACACCGCCACTTTTTGAGTCGATGCATGTGCTCGGAAAAGAGATGGTCCGCAGGCGCGTGCGCTTGGCAGTTGATTACTTGAAGACGGTTCGTTGACAGTTGATGGGGTTGCCGTGTTCTGTTCAAAAGATCCCCATTTATTTAATTTTTGGCGGGTTTGGACTCGCCTGTCTAATTTCGTAGAAATACAGATATACTGCGAGGCCAATCGGCTTCAGGCTTCGAGAAGCCTTTGTCACATGCTCCTTGAGGGTTATTTAACTTTCGTGCTGGATAGGTCAGAAAAGTAGCAAAGACTTCAAGCCAGCCCGAGACCCGCCAAAATTAAATAAACGGGGATCTTTTCAATGGAGCAGGGGTGCCACTATTCAATATCTTCGTCGTCACTAATGGAGGGGTTGCGGTCGGCATCGCCGTTTTCATCCACTTCGATGGGGGCGATCCGCTTTAGTTTACCGCGGGTGCGGGGACGAACACTGATCTGCTCATCGGGTGGAAGGGGTTCCAATTCCTCCTCTGTTACTTCATCAGGTGGTTCCCCATAGTCACGTTCATTGCGGTCGCGGGCTTGGACCTCTCCGCGATCGGGATTCGGCCTTGGGATCTCCTCTACCTTCGGAGCGGGGCTCACATAGTTTTTACTGGATGGAGTACGGTGTTCCGAATGCGGCCGCGCAGTTGGGGCCCGCATGGGGACATCGGGATCGATTTTGGGGATCTCCAATGAAGGGAGCTGAGAGGCTATTTTTTCTTTGGTGATAGTGCCTGACTCTTTCATCAAATACGCTGCCAGTAAGATGACGATTCCACCGGTAGAGATATATATCCAGCTGGAAGTTCGACTGGGCATCATGCCCGTAGGAAGTGGGAGGGGCGGGGGTTGCACGCTTTCGTCAAATTCTCCGGACTGCTTCGATCCCAAGACCAATTCTTCAGGAGCTATTTTTAAAAGCTCTTCGGGGATCGCTTCTCGAACTTGGTTTTCAAGTTGGGTGGCGGTGAGTTGTTGGCGGCGCTCCGCTTCGAGTTTGGCTGCATCTTTCGCTGCTTGTTCGGCCCGTTTTTTTCGGCGATCAAATTCGGGGAATTGCCAAAGGAGTTTCCAGGCAGAAGAATTTTTTTCGTTATCCTGTTCGGTCACTTCAATCGCGGTATCGGTAGTGCGGATAATTCCCTGGTTTAAGAGTGTGTTCACCTCTTGTTCAGACAAAGGACCACGTGGACGTTTCTGAATGAGGACAATCCACTTTTTGTGAACATTTTCTGTCATCGAATCCGAGAAATTCCTTTTGTAATGGAAACGATTTGGCCGTTGAGACTTTTATTGGTCGCCACAACCTCAGCTCCCGCCAAGGTGGCCGGCTTTCCTTTATAATCGGTGAGTTTGCCGCCCGCTTCCTCCACTAAGAGGTAACCGGCCGCCACATCCCACACCGAAAGTCCCCGTTCCCAAAAAGCATCAAACCTTCCGCAGGCGACATAGGCCAAATCCAGTGCCGCCGAACCCGGTCTTCTCACTCCCAAGGCCAACTCATTCATCTTCCAAAAGAGTTTCATCTCTTGCGCGAGTGTCGCTCCGCGGGAGTAATAAAACCCAGTGGTGAGCAGCGCCTCGGAAAGCTTTTTTGTTTCCGAAACCCGGATCCGTTTGCCATTGAGATAGGCCCCCTTTCCCTTTTCAGCATAGAAAAGCTCATCCAAAACAGGATGATAAACCACTCCCATTAAGGGCTTTCCATGGCTCCACAGCCCAATCGAAACCGAAAACCAAGGGAAATTATGGGCATAATTGGAGGTGCCATCTAATGGATCGATGAGCCAAACGAGCTCTTCACGTCCCACAAACTCACCGCTCTCTTCACTTATTATCGAGCAATTAGGGAAATCTGTTGAGATCTTTTTCAGGATATATTTTTCGGCCGCTTTATCGGCCTCGGTCACAATGCTGGTGTCGGCTTTGATGGAAACAGAATGTTTTTTGTTGAGGTATTTGAGCAGGATCTTCCCTGCTCCCTTGGCTACCTGAGTCAAATAGCGTTCATTGGGGTATTTCATTGTTATTTTAATGTTTTTGCCTTTTGCTTGGCATTTTTAGAAAGTTTTTCATAGGTGTTGTCGGCATCCCGTTCAATTTGGTTGTGGAATGCCTCCATCGAACTCTGGCCCAGCCTGATGCGCCGTTCATATTCTGCTTTTTGGGCCTTTTCCAATTCCCAATCATAGATCGCCGTTTCCACTCTTTTTTCAAGTTCTGGTAAGGAGCTCTTTAGGAATTTAACGAATTCGGCATCGTCAAAGAGCACCTGTTTGAGAGGCTCCTTCTGCTCCCGATAAAAACAGATACTGGTTCTCAGCATCGCATCGACGGGATTCGACTCCTTGTGGAGAGAGGTGTTGTCCCCCAGTTTTTGACGCAAAAAGAGGAGCTTGAGAAGCCGTTTTGCAGTCGGCTTATCGCTGTTCATGAGCCCCTTGGCCACCGTTTCATAAAACTGGATAAAAGGGGTGGTGTCTTGCAACAGTTCATTGCAACCCATCGGCATGGAGGGGTTCCCAATGGTATCTTTGATGGCTGCTGATATGAGAGAGGAAAAAAGCAGGGCAATAGAAAATAGTTTTAGCATAATGATCTCTTAAGGTTATTATAGCCGCAGTGAAGTGTGAAGAACGATTTATTATTTTTGGTCATGAACCGGGTGGCTTTTCCCATCCTAAGGTATCTAAAGCAGATCCTCAGGGTAACCTGCTCTGCATTCAAACGGGCCTTTTGCACACACTCCCCTACTTGCAGCCGATTTCTGAGGCTCATATCGGAGACTCCCTTTCTTTTGGAATTGTGACCCCTCGGCGGAAGGTTTTGCTCGAAATTTCACAAATTTCAGATTGGCTTGCTTCCCAACCTGAATCGAACGAGCTTTGGGGAATCGCCCAAGGGGTCTGGAAGTTTATGGGGCGATCGGAATTAAGCCATCGGATGCGCTTAAAGGAAAGTCTCGTCAATTTGCGGGGACATTGCTGGGTAAAACCTCGGCTGCCAAATTGTGAAATAAGAAAGTTTGAGGTGTTAGATAAGGTCGAAGTGGGGGCGGATGGAGTTCGCTTTCATTGGAAAGGCGAAATGGCTCCCACTCAAGCGACGGGACTCATTTTGAATTGTCCCCTTCGGTACTTAACGCCCTTCGCTTCTTTTATCGAGAGAGAGGTTTATTACAGTCGAACCGCCCTTTATTCCATTACCATTAAGATCGCCAAAGAGAACCTGCCCCCTTCTCTTCCCGATACTCTTTTGGTGCTGGAAGATGAAACGTTGATTGATCCCGACACGGAAGGGTTTTTATATGTCTTTACTCCATCCTCCACGACGACAGAGGTGGAAATTTTCTTCTCCGCTCCCTACCAAGCCGACTTAGATATTTTGCTGAGTTTATCCCGTCAGGCGGTGGGGAAATGTTTTCAACTCTTCCCTTGGTCGAGCAAAGGGCTTGTTTCGATCTCTGAATCCCTGGAGATGGAAAGTTGTGGTGATGATGAACTGCGATCTCAAGCTTTAAGAAGGTTTGAAGAAAGAAGGATTGAACGCTACCGGAGCGTGATGATCTCTCCCGGTCGGTTGAAAGGCCTAGGGAGCTGTTGGGATCGGTTGCCCATACTCAATGCACATCTGCCCTATCCGATTGGCCTTAAAAATTTAATGTAAAGTTAAATGTAACGAGGGTTTGGGGCACAAACCCTCGTTAGGATTGAATGAATTAGTGAGCAGCCGCGTGTTCTTCGACGATATCGCTCTTCATCGGTCCAAGGACGCCGAGGAGCGTGGTTTTATCGGCTTCGGCGACGTGGAATTTATCCAAGCTCTTCGTGAGATCTTCTACCAAAGCGTCGAAATGCGCAGGTTGAACTCCCATTCCAGCGTGGGCTTCCTTCATGCTCTTGCCGGTATATTTACAAGGTCCGCCAGAGGCTTCGCAGATTTGGTTGACTAAGTTTGTTTTGAACTTTTTCAACCGTGCTGGGTCCGAAGCGGTTGCTGCAAAAAAGCTGTTGATGCGGGTATCTGTCGCGCAATTGCCAACGAAATCATCGACTACCGCGGTAATCGCCTTTTTCCCGCCTAAACGCTTGAAGAGGGTATCCTTACTAGCGTGTCCATGGCCTTTTTTGCTTCCAAAAGAGGTCGTGGAGAAGCCAATGAGCATCACAATCGAACACAACACTAACAGTGCATTTCTAAGTTGATTCATGTTTTCTCCTGAGTGATAAATAACGACCCATCAATTTTACAGGAGCCCAAGTTTGGGTCATAGTCTAGGTGCGTTGAAATGGAATATATAAACCTCTCTACCTATCGATTTGCCCCTCTTTCCAATCTCAAGAACTTGAGACAGGAGCTGCTTTTTTCC
The DNA here is from genome assembly GCA_964604555.1 of uncultured Pseudobdellovibrionaceae bacterium. Classification (GTDB taxonomy): domain Bacteria; phylum Bdellovibrionota; class FAC87; order UBA2466; family UBA2466; genus CAZRZK01. Next base: position 30,758 of record CAZRZK010000013.1, read on the forward strand.
TGCCGGGGGTGGGGGTTGAAAGGAACCATTCTGCTCAGTTCGGAAGGGATCAATCTCTTTGTTGCCGGGTTAGAGTCTTCCATTGAGAAGTTTTTAACCCGGCTGCGAAAAGTTCCTGGGCTTGAGGGGTTAGAGGCCAAACGGAGTGTGAGTGGCTACCAGCCCTTTACCCGAATGTTGGTGCGGATCAAACAGGAGATCATCCCCTTTGGCGTAGAAGGGATCAATCCGGCCTTGCGAACCTCCCCCAAGCTTCCGGCGAAAGAGTTAAAGCAATGGCTCGATGAGGGGCGTCCCATCACACTCTTAGATACTCGCAACGATTACGAAGTGAAGTTAGGGAGTTTTACTGGGGCAACAACTCTCGATATCCATCACTTTCGAGATTTCCCAAAAGCGGTGAAGGGGCTTCCGGAAAATTTAAAAGAACAACCGGTTGTGATGTTCTGTACCGGGGGAATCCGCTGTGAGAAGGCAGGCCCCTATATGGAGTCTCAGGGGTTCCAACAGGTCTTTCAGCTGGACGGAGGGATTTTAAAATATTTTGAGGAGGTCGGATCGGAACACTATCAAGGAGATTGTTTCGTTTTCGATCGAAGAGTTGGAGTGGATCCGAGTTTGCAAGAGAGCTCCTTTGCCCTCTGTTACGCCTGCTTAGCACCAGTCAGTGTCGAGGAACAGAAGGATTCTCGTTATGTACAGGGAGTTTCCTGCCCCTATTGCTTCCGTGCTTCTGAAGTGAGAATGAAGGAGCAGATTGTCGAACGGGAGGAAAAATTGAGGCGACTCACCTCCCCTCTTCCTGGAAGTGAGCCCTATCAAAATTATCGCCCGTTTCGCATTCCTGCCACGTTTGATGGGAAGACCTTATTAGAAAGTTTGTCGATGGTGTTAAAGCATGTTTCTTCAGAGGTGTGGGCATCGGAAATTGAAAAAGGAAACCTACTGAATCGACACCAAGTGGCGGTGGGAATGCAACAGATTGTAAGAGCCGGTGAGCGCTATTTTCATCAACTTCCGATGGAGAGCGAACCGGATGTCAGCAATGAGATCCGGATTTGTTATGAAGATGCCGCTGTCATTGTGGTGGAAAAACCCTCTCCCCTTCCAGTGCATCCGAGTGGTCGATTTAACCGAAACACGCTCCAACATTTCTTGAATTTGGCTTATGCACCTGAACGTCCTCGGATTGCCCATCGTCTCGATGCCAATACGACGGGCATTCTATTGGTTGCACGGACTCATCATGTAGCAGGAATTCTGCAACCGCAATTTATGAAGGGGGAAATCGAAAAAAAATACCACGCACGCGTTTATGGCCACCCATCTGAAGAGGAGTTTATCTGTGAGCTTCCTATCGGGGGGGAACCTAAAGTGGTCGGTTCTCGCGCAGTCGACGAAGGAGGTCTTGCAGCAAAGACCGAATTTAAAGTATTGAAAAGAGATCGAGATGGCACGACTCTCCTAGAGGTAAAACCGATCACCGGACGAACCAATCAAATTCGAATTCACTTATGGAAGTTGGGTTATCCGATTGTGGGGGATCCCCTCTATCTTCCTGGGTTTCAATTGGGCGATCGGCAAACACACGATATTGACGACGATAAAATGAAGCTGCATGCAAAAAGCATTGCCTTTACGCATCCGCTCACTCATCAAAGGATGCAGTTTGACAGCCATAGGGAATTATGAGAATTCCTCTCCCAGGTTGGGAGAACGCATGAAATCTTTTTTATTATTCATTTCTTTATTTTCACTGACAATTGAAGCCTCAGAGGTTCCTAAAAATACTTGGGTGAAAGGGCGGAGTTATCTTTATTCCTGTTCCTACTACAGCAATACTTCGGGGGATTACGAAATCTATTTCCGCGATCGGAATTTGCCCTGGGGAACCAAAGTCAGTGTCGTGCTTGGATTTTCTGGTTACCGTGCTTTAGGAGGCGGAGCGAGAGAGGCTTTCGAATGGGATCGGGTTCGTACCTGGCAGATGAAAGATGTGGCTCCTTACACTTGGTATATCGAACAGAGAGAAACGCTCCATTCTCGTTCGAGCAATCAGTTTTTAACCGACTTGAATTTTGTCTTTAAGATCGAAATCCCCAATCAAGCCCCGTACTACGAAAATGGGGGGAGCAGCTATGGCTACCATCAAGTTTTTGCCGAGCAAGCCCCAAGCCCCTGTGTGGAAAATGGCAGCCTGCCTCCGTTCAAGGATCTAGAGATTCGAGTAATCAAAAAATAAGGCGTTAAATAGATTTTGCTGAATAAAAGCTTTACAGTTTACGGGGGAAATTTCCCCCTTCCACTGAAATCTATTTTTACTGTAACTCACGAGCGATCGCAGTAGCTCCAAAACTTGAGAGAGTCGCTCGCGATAGAGAGACTGGTTGCCCGGCAGAATCGATTCGATATTCTTTATTTTGATAGGTTGCCGCTGACAAATGTTTTCTTGGGTCTTGTAAGCTTGCTCCGCAATATGTTCGGATAAAAGGTAGCGGCGAGTGCTATATTCAAAAAGAAAAGGGGTTGCAATTTTGTTGTAGGCCTCAGTGATAAAACCTAAATGCATGATGAAGGTCTGTTTATCAAACACTGCGACATTAGTTCTATTCTCTAGCTGATCGATGTTCTGACACAGTTGGCTCCCGGCTCCTACTTGTTTCGCTGTTAGGGGATCGCAATCTAAAAGTAGGCTTCCTTCCTTGAATGGCTGCTCACTGTAATTTGTTTCAGTTGCCGTCTGGCACAGCTTCTGTTTTTGAAGTGTATTTTGGAGACTGTGAAACTTGGTGTTAAGTGCTTGTCGGCATTTTTCAGAGGTGAAAACCCCTTGTTGAGTTTTGATTACTTCATTGATTTCGAGCACTCCTTTTATTTCTGCATTCTCCTGACAGCTCCAATCAATTTGGCAATGGAAACTTTCCTGAGTGATGGGGATGTCGGTGGCTGCAGGGAGGAGAGGAAGAAATAAGTGAAGGAAAATGAGTGTGGGACCCATGCAAAAACTATAGTTGAATCAAATTGATACAACAAGAGGGGTAAGGACTATAGCTTGACCCCCTCTAGACTGCCGATTAAAACTACCTCCTCTATGCCTTTTTTAAAGTGGAAACAGGATCTTGCGAGCGAAGTGGCCTTTCATCTTTCTCAGTCGGGGGCAACCCCAGAAGGGATCTTTCAAGAGCTTGGTCCCCCCCCCAATTTATCGATGGGACATGTGGCCTTCCCCTGTTTCCGTTTAGCAAAGGAGTTAAAGAGCAACCCGAACCACATCGCAACCCAGATCGCCACAGCGCTTCAGCGGCCCCATATCGTGGCAACGATTGCTGGCCCCTACGTTAATTTCAAAATGAAGGGGGGGCTTCTTTTTAAAGAAACACTGAACAAACTCCATTCCGAAGGGGCGAGTTACGGAAAAGATACGGTAGGCCAGGGTAAAAAAATATTAATTGAATACTGCTCCCCTAACATCGCTAAATTATTAGCCATTCACCATATTCGCAGCACTCTGATCGGGGGATCTCTTTCCAATCTCTACCGACGGTTAGGGTATGAGGTGGTCCGGATAAATTTCGTGGGGGACTGGGGGACTCAGTTTGCCCGTCTTTTGGCTGCGTTTCAGATGTGGGGCTCCAAAGAGAAGCTGACAAAGGAAGATGTTCCCGGAGCGATGGTTCATTTAGGAGAGTTATATGTCCGCTTTCATAAGGATTTAGAGTCTCACCCCGATTGGTTGGAAAAGGCCGGTTTTTACCTTAAAAAATTAGAGGAACGGGATCCCGAGATCACTCAAGTGTGGGCCAGTATCCGCGAGATCAGCATCATCGCAATGGAGAACACTCTAAAACGGATTCACACCTCATTCGATGTGGTGGAGGGAGAAAGTCGCTATGTCGAAGGGCTGGAGACGGCACTCAAAGAAATTAAACAAAAAGCAGGCGCCCGTTTAAGTGAAGGGGCCTGGATTGTGGACGTGGAGGGATTTACCACTCCTGCGTTGATCCAAAAGACCGATGGTACCACCCTCTATCTGACAAGGGATATTGCGGCCGCTCAAGATCGGCAGGATCGTTTCCAATGCGATCGCATGTTGTATGTCGTGTCGGAGCAGCAAAAGCTCCACTTCCAGCTGCTCTTCGGAGTGCTCAAAAAAATGGGACACGATTGGGCGGAAAGGTGTGAGCATGTCTCTTTTGGGACGGTGCTGTTTGGTTCGGAAAAGATGTCGACCCGTGAAGGGCGAGCGATTCTTTTAAATGATGTTTTAAAAGAGGCCCATGAAAAAGCAAAAGAGGTCTGTTCCGTTAAGAATCCCGATCTCAAAGAGATGGATAGAGTCGCGGAGCAGGTCGGTGTTGGGGCGATTATTTTTGGGGAGCTTTCTGCCCATCGGTTGAGGGATATCGAATTTGATTGGACAAAGATGTTGGCCTTTGATGGAGAGACCGGCCCTTATGTTCAGTATGCAGCGGTTCGGTGTCAGTCTTTATTAGAGAAGGCCGGCATTCAAAAGCCTCCCTGTATGGATGCTGGAGATTATGTTTTCCATGAGGAGGAGGAGTTACTCTTGCTTGAGTTGGCGCGCTTCCGCGCGGTTCTCCATGATTGTATCCGGGAGAATGAACCCTATTATCTCACTCACTATCTAATCGATGTGGCCAAGGCCTATAACCGTTTTTATTATCGATTCCCTGTGCTCCAGGCTGCCGATCAAAAGCAACAACAGATCCGGCTCAGCATGGTCTGGGCCACGCTCCAAGTCCTTCGCAATGGTTTCGAACTCTTGGGAATGGAATGTCCGCCAGAAATGTAAATGGGCATGTAAGCAGGATATTAATTATCCGTTTCAGTAGCCTAGGGGATATCATCATGACCACCGCGATGGTGCGGTCGGTGAGAAAGGCCTTCCCGCTTGCGCAGATCGACTTTGTCACTCGTGAAGACTACCGAGATCTCCTGGTTCATAATCCCCATATCGACAACCTCATTACGCTAAAACGCAATTCCGGATGGAGGGGATTAAGAGAACTTTTAAAACAGATCAACCGTGAGAGTTACCACCTGGTCTATGATGCCCATCGCAGCTTGCGCAGCCGACTCCTCATGCCTTTGATCCGTTGTGGGGAGAAACGCACTTTTGATAAACGTTATCTGCGTCGTTCTTTAGCGCTGACTTTTAAATACCCTAAACTGAAAGATAATCGCCGGATGTTGGAGCGCATGGTGGAGCCCTTACAATCTTTTGGGGTTTCTTATGATGGCCTTGGACCAGAGATGGGAACCTCTCCAGAGTGGAAACATTTTGAGCTGCTTGAGACGGGGAATTGGGTGGGGATTATTCCATCGGCCCAGTGGCCCGGAAAAAGGTGGCCCTATTTTAAACCACTCCTCCACCGTCTGGTGCGGGAAACTGCCTATCAGTTCATTGTTTTTGGAGGGAAAGAGGACACCTTCTGCGAAGAGTTGATTGCAGGGTTGGATCCCAGGCGTGTCTTACAAGCGCAAGGAAAGTTGACTATAGGGCAAGCGGCCTTTGCCTTAAGTCGGTGTCGTTTTGTGATCGCCAATGATACGGGGCTCATGCACATGGCCGATGCGGTGAATGTTCCAAGTATTCTTTTTTTAGGCCCCACTTCCGGGGCGTTGGGTTGCCTTCCTTTTCATCCGAAAAGCCAGGTGTTAGAAAAAAACTTATGGTGTCGTCCTTGTTCAAAAAATGGGCAGGCCCCTTGCATCCGAGGAAAGCGGATCTGCTTGAGTGAGATTTCGGTGGATGAAGTGTTGAGGACTGTGAAGGCATGTTTCTAAATCTCTATTCCCTATTCTACGGAATGGCCTGGGGCGCGGTGTGGCCCTTGCGCTACGTCATGCCCAAGATTGGGGATTGGTATCACGCCAGAGAAGGGCTTTTTTCAAGGCTTCCCAATGTTACAGGCAAGCGGTGGATTTGGGTCCATGTCGCTTCCAGTGGAGAGTTGGAGCAGTCGATTCCGGTGATGGAACGATTGAAAGTGGAAGGATACCGCATCTGTCTTACCTATTTTTCTCCGACAGCTAAAAAGGGGATTGAGTTGGAGGTGGCCCGGAGACAGCAGTATGGCCTATCCCCTCCTTGGGATTTTGCCGACTGCTCCCCTTTTGATTTTGGGAAGACGGTCAATCGGTTTATCGAGCATTTCAATTTTGAAGCCTTTGTCACCTTTCATCGGGAGTTGTGGCCCGGCATTATTTTAGCTGCTAAAAAGCAAAAAATTCGATTGTATCTTTTATGTTTCTTTATCTCTTCCGCGAAAAAAAACGCTCTCTGGTTCTTGCGGCCGTTATTGGAAAAATTTGAATGCATCGCTTGCATCGATAGCACTAGCCAACAGAGCTTAACCGCAAAACTGAAGCGTCCCGAAGTGATGTTGATGGGGGACACTCGTTTGTTGCGGGCGATGTCGAGAAAGCAGCTGGCACCGAGAACCTTTTCGGTATCGAATATTAAAGTCGGGATCTTTGCGAGTCTTTGGGAAGAGGATTTTGAGGCGGTTCTCGTGGCATTGAGTGAGATGGGGAGTTTCCCAAAGGAGTGGAGCTATTTTTTTGTCCCTCATGAACTCAATTCTGCCTTCATCAGAAAACTCCATAATGGTCTTTTGGCCAAAGGGTTTCAGGTGGAATATTGGGAAAATTGGAAACAAAATCCCCGAGCTGGCGTGTGTGTGTTGGTGAATCAGGTGGGAATTTTGGTGGAGCTCTATGGAGTTGGGCAGTTTGCGTTTGTGGGAGGAAGCTTTCGTAAACGGGTCCATAATTTAATAGAGCCCTACGTCTACGGTCTTCCTTTGGTGACGGGGCCATTTATTAAGAACTCCCCCAATCTTGAGCTCTTAAATCACTCTCGGGCGCTTTCAGTTTGTCAGGATGCAACCGGATTGAGAGATTTTATTCGACGACAAAGGGATGGGGAATGGCGGTCTTATACCGTTAATTTGGATGGGATTGAAGTAGAGAAAGTCGTTCAGAAGATAAAAAAAGGGGGAGAGACAAAAGTCTCTCCCCCTTTAGCACACCACTAGATTACCAAGAAGTTCCAAAGAGTAAGCGGAAGTCGTTAACCACATTGGTTCCCAACTTTTTGCTGAGGTTAGCCGCTTGGTAGACCGCGCGAACCCGGAGCTTATCAGCATAGGTGTGACCCACGCTGAAGCCGAGGTTGATGTCGCTGTTGCCACCATCGACTTTTCTCCAGTCGAACTTGGTGCTGACCTCGAACATTCCGAGATCCACGCCTGGTTCCAAATAGAAGCCCATCATTTTGGTTTTGGTATCAACCGCACCAACTGGCTTCATGCTGTTCCAAAGGAATTCAGCATTGGCCCACACGGTTCCCATTTTCCACATCAAACCGCCCGTGAAACCAAGATCCGATGGCCCGCCTCTCCAACGTCCGAGGTAGGAAGAGATCACGGGGGTTAAGCTCATATCCCCGTTTTTCCATTCATACCACCAACGAAGTGCCCATGCTGGAGTGTGATCGCCATCTCCACGGGTGTTTCTGCGACCATCTAAAATGGCGACTTCTAACTTTCCTGGAATAGGATCGCCAATCGCGACCTTCAACCCAAGATCGTAGTTCCAGCTATAGGTGTTTGCGACACCGTACATGGAGCTATAGAAATAGGTAGGCATTTCATACTTTGCCCACATATTTTCCATGCCGAATGGGGTGCGGAAGTGTCCCAAAGTGGTCCACCAGTTTTCACCACATTTGTGTTCGATATAGGCCGCTTGGTTAGCAAAGACCAAACCGTTCGTGCCGGTCAGCCGGAAGTTGCTGAAGTAGTTGGAAGCGTGATTGCCGGTAAAGTCTACCGTTTTCCCGTTAGTCATCGCCATCGAGTTTGAAACCGCGACTTTTGTCTTTTCAGACACGTCGAAGTTCATCGTCATGTTGGCTTCATCTAAAAGGAACTGTGTTTGCTTTTGGCCAGTTTGGAACTGCCAATTCCAGCCGCCTTCCGCGAAGCCAGAGAAAGAAGCTCCCTTTCCTCCCGTCTTACTCTCTGCGGCGTTTCCGACCGAAGCGAGTACTAAGCAGAAAATGCTTAGCGCAAGCCATTTATAGTTATTAGTCATGATCTCCTCCTGTTGAAATCAAGTTCAGCTCTGCTGAACCTTTGTGATGTGCCTCGTTTTTTGTAAAACATAATGTATGGTAATCCATCGTAATGTAGAGTGGCACCTTTTAAGATGAGTGTTCCTGGAAACAATGCATCTGGCAAAGCACCCCGCATCATTGCGATAGTCCAAAAAGGTACCGGCTCCCTTCCTGCCTGTAAACCGTATTTATAAAAGTAGACATGCAGCGCATTAAATTGGGGGTGTAATTTTTCTCCTTGAAATAGAATAGGTTATCTATTAGTAACAAGAATCACTTGAGGTAACCATGGCAAGAGTCTGCGCATATTGTGATAAGAAACCGGTAACGGGAAATAAAATCAGTCATTCCAATATCAAAACCAAGATTAGGCATTTTCCTAACTTGCAGAAAGTGCGCGTCTTTTTAGATGGCATCACATGTAATGTATACGCCTGTACCCGGTGCCTTCGCAGTGGTTTCGCCGCGAAGCCCTTGGTGAGACGCTGGACGCCAGGTACTCATAAAGAGACTCCGGAAACGGCTACGCCAGCCTAATATTGAATGGGCATGGCCCTCCTTCTTTTTTTACTTTCCATTGCTCCTTCGTTGGAGGCTCGCCAGGCCTATCTTTTTGACTCTCTCAACAGCCTTTATTGGATTACGCAACAGCACCATACTCGGCACCACCTTTCTTTATCAGCTTCCCAATTTGAAAGGAATCTCAGCGCAGGAGTCCATGCTGGGATTGATTTGAGAATCTTAGAGGTTGAATTCAAATACGTGAAACCTACTCTCACTTTGATCGATAGCTATTCTGGGGCTGTATATGGAGGAGAAGTCGCTCGGTATTTTATCGCCAATAACGGGATCTTCGGACGTTTAGGGGCCGGTTATTATCTGATGGAACCTAAAAAACGATTTATCAGGGTTTCCCTACAGGCTGGTAATTATCCCACTTCAGCCTCTCAGTGGAGCTCTTGTCTCGCTATTTATTTTTATTTTTCAATGGATAAGGAACGGAACTACGTATCTGTGGAACAAAGCCTTCTGCGAACCGAACTTTTAGGGTGGAAGTCCTTCGCCGGCGGAGGCAAGCTGCAATGGACGAAAAGAACCGGCTATAACCAGGGCAAAGGGGTGGAAGAGCACATGACTTTCGGAGCGGGACCTGTCGTCGATTATGCCCTATCGAATCTCCAACTCCATCTCGATTTGATGGTGAAAATATGGGTGGATCGCCAGCAGGATACTGCCACCTCCTATCCGGTCAAGGTAGGGCCGATTGCTAACCTCACCGCTTCCTATTCTTTTTAAGTCCAGCGCTCGTAAAATTATCTTTGGTATTTAATTCTTAAAAGGGAATCGGGAGAGAGTGAGATCCATTCTTTTTTCACACTTTTTTCAAGGTAAAGCTGATCTTCATTTTCAAAGGCAGCTCTGCCTTTATCCCCTAACCAATGGGGCGTGTAATAGAGCCAGAGCTCGTGGATAAGATGGTTTTTCAGCAGGAAGCGAATCAAAGTAGCTCCCGCCTCCACCCAAAGGTCCTGAACCCCGTCCTTCCCAATCTGTGCAATATCGGCACAGGGAATGACTTTCTGAGCGGTATTAAAAATGCGGGCACTCCTAGGGACTTTTGTGGTTTTTTCTAAAACATAGACTGGTTTCTTGATGATTTCTCCATTGATTCGAGCGTTCAGTTGAGGGTCATCACACGCAATCGTTTTAGCGGTCGTTAGGATTGCATCACTGCGAAGGCGCATCTGGTGGGTAAGCGTATCGGCAACCTCTGAGGTGAATTTAAAAGGCTGATTGGAGGTTAAGGCATACTTTCCATCCAAAGAGAGGGCAAGCTTGGCAGTGACGTAAGGCAGTCCTGTTTGGTGCCAATGATGATAGCTTCGATAAAACTCTTGAGTTTCAGGCAAGGCACCATGCTCGACTTGTACTCCATTGCTAGCAAGCTGCTCAATCCCCTTCCCTGCCACTTTTGGATTGGGATCTTGATAACCGTAAACCACTCTCCCGATTTTATGTTGCAGGATCAGATCGGTGCAGGGCGGGGTCCGTCCCCAATGGCAACAGGGTTCTAAGGTGACGTAGAGAGTAGCGCCATGAGCCGTGTCTTTAAGATTCTGGAGAGCGATGACTTCTGCATGGGGAGTGCCGGGCCCTTGATGGTATCCCTTCGCCAAGATCTTTCCCTCTTTAACGACGAGCGCCCCCACCGCCGGGTTTGGGGCGGTCTTTCCCCTTCCCTTCTCAGCCTCAGCTAAAGCTAATCTTAAAAAATCGGTATCGGTCACAAAGAGTGGGAACCAAAATAACGGTTAATGTGCGACTGTTGAATAGCATCGACCACTGGAACCAATCCAAAAACCAATAGCAAAAGGCTAATCAGCCCTTCATATTCGGGAAGGCCAGGGATCAAGGTGACCAGATCCTGACTCATCCGGTATTCATGGTAGAGGTGATAGAGGCCAAAGGTGACCGTAGTCAGAATCAACCACCACAGAAAGGAATAGCGTTCGGTTTTGAGCATGTAATTGAGGGCGTTGATCTGACGGTATTGGATGAAGAAATAGTAAATTCCAAAAGTAATTAAGGTCAGGATGATGTCTTTGGCGATGCTGGAGCTGTATTGCTTTGATGCTATCGCTACTTCCATTTCACACCATTAAAAAATTGATCCCACTGCGGTTGGTATTCTTTTGATTGCTGCGACCGGGAGGCGGCGGTTAAAAGGTAGGCCCGTTCTCCTTGGAGTAGGATGTGTTGGCGGAAAGTCAGTCCAAAATCCCGTTGATGGGCCACGACTTCAAGCCCTGTAGTCGGGGCATTGGGTAGTTTTTTTCGTTCCTGGGAAAGAATGGTGAATCGCTGCGATTTTAAAAAATCAATGGCATGGGCTTCGTAGCTTTCCGCTAATGACTTATCCTTTTTCTTGAAAGGAGTCGCGGAGTCGGTCACCACCGAAAAACGGGCGTGGTATCCGTCATCCGCTTTTGCTTTTTGAATGGTGAGTAAGGTTTGTTCCTTCATCTTTTGATCCACGGAGGCGCTAGCGGTTGGGATCTCTACTTTTACCCATTCCGGATCGGGATAACTGAGTGAGATTCCAAATTGGGAATCTTGGATCAGGGCGGCTGAAAGGATGGGCCAAAGAATAGGGATGGAAAAAAAATTAATAAGTAGGTTCATTGCCTGGCTTCCATTTGATGTTGCAACCTAAGCTCGGGTGTTGATCGGGAGTTGGGCTTTTCCCGGTTAAAAGAGCGGTGATTGCATTGTTTAAATCGACCCCGTCATTGGGAACTGCGTTACCTGGGCGCGATCCATCCATCTGACCTCGATAAATCAGTCGCATTTCCCCATCAAAGAGGAAGAAATCGGGTGTGCAGGCCGCGTGGTAGGCTTTAGCCACCGATTGGGTGGCGTCAAAGAGATAGGGGAAGTGGTAACCGGCCTGTTTCTTTTCGGTCACCATCTTTTCAGGGCTGTCATCGGGATAGTTGTCTGGATCATTGGCATTGATTCCCACCACTCCGATTCCCTGATTCATCCATTCGGTGGTCAACTCGGCTAGAGCTTTTCGCACATGGAGGACATAGGGGCAATGGTTACAGATAAACATCACCAAGAGACCTTTTTTCCCAATAAAATCATTGAGAGAGACCTTCTCGTGTTCGGTATTCGGTAACGAAAAACTAGGGGCTTTAGTGCCTAGTGCCAGCATAGTAGAGGGGGTACGTGCCATAAGGAGGCAACTTTAGGTCCAAAGGGGCAGAAATTCAATCTCTACCACTGTCTGAAACTTAGGCAGCTGTAAAGCTCCGTAAAAAGGGGGCTGGACCCTAACAGCTGCTCCGGAAATGCTCTCTAGAAAATCAAGCAGTTACGTATACAAAAGTTGGCTCGCAGATTGCTTTTGTATACGGGTAGGGGAAATTATGGGGACGAGAAACCACATCCGACTTTGCATTCTAGCCATTTTAATAGGCTGGCCACTAATGAGCTGGGGTGGCACCGATTATAAGAAACAGGCCGAAAAGAATGCCTCTAAACGTCTCTTTGAAATTGCGCGCATTTCCGATTTAGTTACTGCCGACTCTCCCAACGTGAATCCAAACAGTGTGAGTAAAACCGATGGGAATAGCTATGAGGCGGCCACTGCCTACCACGCAGCGATGTGGAGTCGCTGTTTAAGGTGGTTTGGAAACCGTTGCGGCAATTGGCTTGCTCCTTTAATGACCGCGCACCGTGGGAAAGACAGTTCCCCCGTTGAACAAGTAATGGATCAACAATATGAAGCGGCCGGTGGACAGATTTCAAACAACCAATACCACAATTGGGAGATCACCATGAAAGATGGTGGGCAGCCTTTAGACAACCAAGGGCGGCTGAACATGAAGGAATTGGTTAATTTCCGTCTGAATGAACAGACACAAAACGCTTTAAGGGAAGTGGGAACCAAAGCCGGCAATGCGGTGGTAAACCGCATTAACCGCACTCGAGAGACGACGGCCGAGGGAAAAAGGCTCGGCTATGATGTTGGGCTTCGCTATTCGGCCTATCAACTCCATCGAGCCTATCGCAACAATTTATTGGCTCGTTTAGGGGAGTATCGATTGGCGAAGGCTGAGGGACCAGAGGTCGATTTAGATTTAGAACGGTTTAACGGAGACGAATATACTCGGGGAGTACAACGGGGACGGGACCCCCGCGCAGTCGCAGAACGGCGCTTAGAAGAGCAAGGGAAGTTAAGCGCCCAGAATCGCGGGTTGCGATTGGAAGATCGGGTTGCCTTAGGGGGTCAGATGAAACAGGTGGATGCTTATGAAATCAACCCCATCACGGCCGGGGGAAGAGGCATTACGACCGGTGGGGTGAACACCGAACCCTATGTTGAAACTGCCTATCGGCTAAGCCTTGCTGCCGTTGATTATACCGGCATTGATCTCAATCAGCTTCCTCGACAAGAGGGATCTCAAATTGATCCCAATCGGTTAGTGAACCAATTAAAAAAATATGATGAGAGCGGAAATGAAATTGGAGTGAATAACTTCACCAATGCCCAACAACTTCAGGCCTATAATAATGGTTTGGCTGAGGTGGATCAATCGATGAAGAGAATGGAAGTTCTCACCGGCGGACGTGTTCGCGCCGTGAAGGCTACTCAATATGCCATTCAGCCGGGCACTCGGTCGGCAGCTGAGATCAGCGGCCCCACCTTCACAATGAAGGGAACGGCACCGGAATTCTTCCAAAAGGCGATGTCGGTTCGACCTATCGAACGGCTTCCGGCTCAAGTCAGCGACGGTTTAACCGTGACTCGACAATAAACAATCCAATCATTAGAGTGGCCTCAATTAATTTAGGAGGCACATTCTTATGACCTATGAAATGTATGACATCGTTGTTCCCGAATTTGTGAAACTACTTGAAAGCATGAAAGGCTATTTCACCAAAGCGGCCCAACATGCCGACACCAAGAAATATGACATCAATAATTTGCTGACGGCGCGGCTCGCCCCGGATCAATACTCCTTGGCAAAACAGGTCAATGTGACCTGCTTTTTGGCCGAGGAGTGCATTTCGCGATTGGTTGGAAAACCCAATCCGAAATTTGAAGGGCAGGAGAAATCGGTGAGTGAGTTAAAGGCTCGGATTGATCAGTCGGTCAGTTATTTGAAGAGCTTCAAAAAAGAGGATTTTGCCGGTTGGGAAGAGCGTCCTGCTGATATCTTCTTTGCGGAAGGAAAGTACCTTAAAGGGTTTGAATACCTCACTCAATTGGGCATTCCTAATTTTTACTTCCATTTGGTGACGGTCTATTCGATTTTGCGCCAAAATGGCGTCGATGTCGGCAAAGGCGATTACTTAGGTGCATTGCCTTTTTTGGATAAGAAGTAGTTTCTAGTGATAGGGAACGTACCTTATTGGGCGTTCCCTTAACTTTGTAGAATGAGAATGAGATCGAGAATGAGACGAAAGTGGAAAATTTTGCGAAGCAAAATTTTCTGCCTGGGGAGGGAATCGAACCCCCGACCTACGGATTATGACCCCGCTGCTCTACCAACTGAGCTACCCAGGCATCGCTATTGAAGGGTCCAAAATTACCTGTCGCTGGATTCTTTGTAAAGAGAAGCCGACAATCCCATGTCACTAAAAGGGGGTATCTCTTGAGCCTCCGACGACTTCATCAGCTGCAAAGCGGCTGCTGCGAGTGGGAATTGATTCTGGATGGAGAACAGTCGGTCCTGGGCTTCCTCATCACGGTTTTCGAGGTACTCTGCCCAAGCCAGGTAATACTCTGCTTTGGTGGGCGTTTTTTCCTTCAATTCTTCTGCTAGCTCCCGCATTCTCCGAGTGTCGGTGGCCTCCTTTGCCAGCAATAGGGAAATTTCGGTGATCCCATCGGCATTTGCTTCCGATTTTTCAAGACTCTCCACCTGTCGTTCCAGATCTTCTCTGAGTTTTATTTTGGCATCGGGGTCTTGAGTGAATTTAAGTTGATCATACCCTAGCCACAATTGTTTGGGAGAAGGGGGACTGGGCTTCTCCTCTTTTTTTGGAGTAGCCACGGGATGAGCAATTTTCGGTTCATTCAAAGTCTGCAATTTCATTTGACGCGGGGGCGATTTTAAAGCGATAGCAGTTTCTATCGATTCTGTGAGCGGTGGCGCCTTGATGAGTTCTCTGTTTTCCCGGCGATTCAGCATGGGGATTGTAGAAATGATCATACAAACGATGGATATAACCAGGTTGAGTCGTAAAATAATGTCGATGTTCATGATGTTCCCCAGAAAGGAAAGGGCGGGATTTCTCCCGCCCCTTTTTTTCGCAACTTATTTCCAGAGTCCTACTTCGCAGTAGGTGAGGATGTTACTTGCATTGGTATTGGCATCAACCAGCGATTGGTAAGCATTTGTCAACTGCTGGGATGACACTCCTGTATTATATTGCCGTCCCGCATAGATGAGGTAAGCGCCTGCTATCGCATTGCTCTTGATGAGGCTGCTTGCGAGGCGCGATGAATAATATTTCTGGGATGCATAGATGAATTGACGAGCCCGTCCGACAGCTAAGTAACCGGCCGATGTTGGACTATTTACCTGAGCCTGCGTGGCATAGGCTTGAGCCATTGTGAGGTGGTAATTCAGCCAGCCGATAGCGTCGGCGCATCCACCTGCCTGAGCAGGTTTGCTGAAGCTTAAGCCGATTAAAAGGGCGATCATGCCAAGGGTGCATTGAATGTTGCGTTTCATGTGTATGTTCTCCTGTTGTTGTTAATTAGGAAGAGCAAGGAATGCTCGTCTCACTGAGTAAAACGACAAAGCTCCGCTTTTTGGCTCATTTTTTTCTAGAAAGCACAATTGAGAGACGAAGTGTCCAAAGATTAGACACGATAGGTCACCTGTTCTTGGGGAGTTGTATGGGTTGAATCACCTTTAGGCAGTTTTCTGAGAGTTGAGAAAGTTTCTGTTGAAGGCATACCGCAAGCCCCGCTCCCCACTTCATTTGGGGGCACAATCTTTGAGCATCGGTCTCACATTGCTCGCTCTGTGGAGGCGAATTTTTTGGCCTAGAATTGAGAGTCGCATCATTTCTTTGCGTTTCCGGCTTTTGAATGAAATACAAGGTTGGAGAAATCAAGAGTGCAGCTGCAATCAGTATCATCGAGTATTTCCATCGCTTCAATTGGTTGAGAGGTTTCGAGGCCCTTTTTTTTGCCTGATTCGGCAGCAAAAACTGCTCTGAGTTTTGAATGATCTGCTGACGGCTTCGGATCTTATCTGGATAGAGTTGTTTAAGAAATTCCTGCAGGTGTGATTTTAACCCGATAGGAGAGTGATCTTTGAGATACGCATCGATATCATCTCGGAGTTGTCCCGCGGTGCGATAACGTTCATCTGGCGATTGGGCCAGTCCTTGATGAAGAATTCCCTTGAGCGAGGAATGGATCGGCAGAGCATCGATCTTGTTTCCAATCTTACTTGCATCTTGTGTTTGTTGAATCAGCGAAATAAGGTCATCTCCCTCAAGTAGGGGTTCCCCTGCGATCAGTTCATATAAAATTGAACAAGTAGAAAAGATATCGCTTCTGGAATCGATGACCTTACCCCGTACCATTTCTGGGGAAAGATAACCGAGAGTCCCTCGCATCAATCCAGTATCGGTGTATTTTGCCCTATCTTTTGCCTTTGCAATTCCAAAATCGGCTATCTTAATATCGCCATTAAATGAAAGAATAATATTTTTGGGGGAGATGTCCCGGTGAATGATGTTGAGAGGGGCTCCAGTCATGTCATCTTTGCGTTGATGGGCATAGTCGAGCCCGTCAGCAATTTTTGCTACGATGTAAAGAATACAGTCCAATGGAATGGCTAATTTGTTTTTATCCTTTCTATCGATAATAGTGGCGAGGATAGAGGCCAGATTCTCCCCATTCACAAATTCCATGATGAGCAGGTAGGCTCCATCGAAAGAGCCAAAGTCATAGGTATGTACAATGTTGGCATGCGATAACTGACTGCTCAATTTTGCTTCATATTCAAATTGTTTTAAAAACTGGGTATTATTGGCAAGGTGGGGAAGGATTTTCTTAACCGCGACCAAACGTCCCAGACTCAATTGCCCTGTGATCTTCGCCAAATAAACCTCTGCCATTCCCCCCTGCCCCAGTCGATGGAAGAGAAGGTATTTCCCCAATTGCTGTGCCGGGGGTTCCGATGCGGCTAAATGGCTTGATGCTTCAACTAAAGGAGTCTTCGTTGGTGGTGGCAGGAGACTCGGGAAAGGGGATTTGAAAAAACTATCCGATTCTTCTAATTGCTGGAGCAGAGATATTACCTCTTCCCGCAATTCGGCTGACTCTTGAGTCTGCTGGGCAAGAAAGCGATCTCGGTCCTCTGGAGGGAGTTCCACGCATCGATCAAATAGCTCTCGAACCCTGTCCCAGTCCTTATTGGGTAGAATCCTCTCTGCCTTCCTCTTCACAATGACTAGACCTCCAACTCTCTTTTCGTCTAGTCTGGGCAAAGTCATTAGGAGTGATTTACGCGGAGCGTTTAAGTGCCCAGGGGCTTGAACCGATAGGTATTAAAGGGGCGTAAGCATGGGACATCCACTCAAAAAACAGGAGTCGAACCTCACTCAATTGATCCAGCGGTATCAAGAAGGGGATCCCGAGGCATTAGGCACCCTAATGCCTATGGTCTATGATCAGCTCAAAAAAATCGCGGTCAATCAGATGCGTTCGCAAGATAGACTGCACACACTCTCAGCCACGGTTCTGGTCCATGAAACCTTTCTCAAGTTGAATGAGACGGAAGGATTGGAGATCCAGGATCGAGCCCATTTTTTTGCCATCGCTTCAAAAACGATGCGTTGGTTTCTGCGCGATTATGTACGCACCAAGACAAGAGATAAACGGGGGGGAAAGGATTTTCATCCCATCCAATTTGAAGACAATGAATTGTCCGGTTCAGGAAGCATTGAGATCGGGTTATTAGACGAAGCACTCAATAAACTAGAAAAACAAGATGCCAGACTTTGTCAGGTGGTTGAATTGCGGTATTTGGTGGGACTCACGATTGAAGAGACGGCTGAGATTTTGAAAGTGTCACCCGTAACAGTTAAACGGGATTGGTTGACCGCAAAGGCCTGGCTATTTCGAGAGTTGAAGGACCGTTAGTTCTATTTAGTCCCTGTCGGGAAATTAAAAATGAGGGCCCTTTGGGCCAACATTTCAATTTTCCCGACGGGGACGTGTCCTGAGGGCGAAAGCCCGAAGGATCTCGTAAATTCAAGTATTTATGACGAGATCCCTCGCATGCGCTCGGGATACGCCGCTTTCGGGAAAACATTAAAGTGAGCCCCTTCGGGGCTGTTTTTTTACATTGCCCGACAGCGACTATTTAAGGAGAGTCATACAGGAGATCAGGGCTATAGAACTTGCTTCCATACATTCTCATTAAATTGGTAAATTCGAGATTCACGGCCCCTAACCGAACCCCCGCCTTTTCTAAACGATGAACTAATTGAGCCATTTCGAAGCTCATGGGAAGGTAGTGGCCACTTCCGAGTGAAATTCCGTTCACCTCTCCATTGACTACCGAAATTTCACCCGCAAAGGCAACACCCTCTTCATTGCCCAAACTTGAATGGTGGAACTTCCCCTCTTGAAACTCACTCGAGAGGAAAAGATTTCCTTCGGTGTCCATCACCAGGATTGCTCTGTGGCTGATTCCACCCTCTCTTCCCTTCATGTTTCGGGTGTCAACACGAGCTCCATTCGAATCAACTAACTTCCCATTTTTAACTGTGACCTTGAATTTTTCACGCTCTACTTTGGAAAGGCGCTTCACGCCTTCGCTTTCTTCATTTTTAAAATCGGTGGATAAAGGAAGGGGGGAGTATTTTTTGCGGCTTTCATGATGTTGAGTGACTTGTTGATAGAGGGCATTCCAAAGCTTATTAATTGCGGAGCCCGGTTCCATAAAGATGATAGGATCTGCCATGGTGGTGTGAGCTAAAACGTAAGAATCAAATAAGTATTCACTGTCGAACATTATCCTTCTTTTTAAAACGACTTGAGTGCAGAGCTTAGACTTTTCAAGTGCTGCAGGTCCCGTAGCCTCAGCGTTTAATAGGAGCATCATGTAAACAATCAGAATCATCCATCAATAAGAGAATGCAAGGCCAGTCCCAGGGAGTTAGGCACAGGCATGCTGACGGAATACGATACTTTTTAAGGGGAGTGGACTGTCAAAAGGTGGAAACAGCATTGTTCAGTTCTCAGTCGGTAAAGCAACTCGTTGGAATCTCAATCGAAATCATACGGATTTTAGGTGAATTATGAAAATTGCCAATCTTTTAACCAGCCGTTTCCTCTTTATTCAGCTGGGGGAAATTGGTTTATTAATTGCACCCTCTTTGTATACAGCATTTAAGAAGCCTGGGGGGCATCATGATTTATCATCGATTGAGTTTATTCCTATTTCTTTTATTCCTCATCAGCTGTGCAAAAGATGCCGAAACTATCGCCAACTCGGAAAAAGTCACTGATGTGGCAATTGAAACCCCCATCTTAGAAAAAAAATCCGGATCACAAGTGGTGATCCCGCCTGTTGAGCAGGAGCCGGAGATAGCCATTCCCATTGAATTGAAACGGGTTTGCTCGATATCTAATTCTTTGAGCGCCCCCATGGGAAGTTTTTTTGAAGAGGCGAAATGGGTACTCAAGCTAACTCTAACCCCTAGAAGCAAGGCGGTATTGATTTTAGCGAATCAGCCTTTAGATGGCGTGGATCTCCGTCAGCAGTCCGGATCCCTTAAAATTCGTATTAAGAAAAAGAATATTCCAGAGTTATCCGCACAAAGCCCAGGGACCTTGGTTGGGCAGGTTTGTCGAGTGAAGGCGGTGCCCTCGGCTAATGATTCATTAGAGTGTGCGAATAAAGTCGAACCGGTCACAGTTCGATCGATAGAGGAGATTGAAAAAGGGATTCTAATCTCAGTTTTGGCGAACCGCTTCAGCACTTTAAAAGATAAAAATGACAATCGATTTAAAGTGGATCCGAAAGCCTGTGATAGCCAGGCGAGCCCTCTCGTGATTGATATGGCTGGTAAGGGAATCAAGCTTTCATCACCTCAGGATGGTGTCTGGTTCGATTTAAGGGCGGAAGGAGAGTTGATCCGCACCGGCTGGGTTCAAAATGGGAGTGAGGCGGCGTTTTTAGCGCTCGATATCAATCGTAATGGAAAAATTGATGACGGTGGAGAGCTCTTTGGAAATGCCACCACATTAAATGAAGGCGACCGCGCTTTGAATGGATTTTTGGCACTGGCACAATACGATAGTAACGGAGATGGTCAAATCTCTCTAGCTGATGGAATTTGGAAGCAGTTGCGACTTTGGTTCGATCGCAACCACGACGGCATCGCTCAAGCTGCAGAGGTAGATCTGCTAAGCGAAAGCGGTGTGTTGAGTATCGATCTTGCTTATCAATTCCGATTGGAAAGCGATTCCCATGGGAATGAGACCCGGCAACGTTCCATTGCAAGGACGGTTTATGGAAACCGATTAATCGCCGATATCTGGTTCAATACCTTAGAGGGAAATTAGGCCGCCGCCGCCTCTGTTCCGTAATCGACTAAATAGGCCGCGGAATTATGGAGATCTTCGCGACGTTTATCGTAGCGCTGGATCATGAGCGGTGTAGACCATCCAGCGAGGTGCTGAACTGAACGCTGACTCGCCTTCTTATCAAGCGCATTGGAAATACAGGTGGCCCGGCAAGAGTGGGGAGATATTTTCTTAAAAACTCCAGCCTTTTTCGCATACCGACCGACGATATAGGTGATAGCGTGGGGATTGAGGGGTTTGATGAGTGTTTTAGTCTTGGGGTTTTTGGTTGGGATAAATAAAGGCTCTTCGGTGAGCGTGGAATCTCTCCGACAGGCCTGAAAATACCATTCCAGGCTCAATTTTACCGCCTCAGTCAACGGAAGGATACGGACCTTATGTCCCTTCCCTCTTACCTTTAAGACTCGAACTCCCCGCTCCTCGGCAATATCCCCCATCTTGAGTTGAATGAGCTCCCCCTTTCGAAGTCCCATATAAAGGAGGACGTGAAGAATGGCCTGGTGAAGGGCTCCTGACTGGCGATTCCGATTGGGGGTGGCGAGAATCCTCCGGGCTTCATCATCGGAAAGCCCCTTTAACGACGATTCCTGGTCCTGCGGAAACCCTTTTACCAGCTGGGCGGGATTGTCACTGATATGTTGATTGAGTTTTAACCAATTGAGGAAGCTCTTAACAACGGCCAATTTACGGTTTACGGAAGCCTTTTGAAGAGGTTTTTCGTGCATCCTCCCCTCCTCCAAAAATTTTCGATAAACGATGATCTGCTGCGGCCTTAAAAAACGAAGGTCCATCAATCTTTCTTCTTGGTGAAGAAACCTAAAAAATTGCTTCAAATCGGTCTCATATGCCCGACGCGTGTGGTCGCTTAATTGATTCATTAAAAAAGGCTGAACTTCTGCCATCCAATCCGGAACCGGTAAAAGCTCAGCTGAAGAACCAATTCTAGCAAGGCTTTCCGGGTGAGTTGTTTTAAATGGCTCCGGTTTCAAAAGTGGGGACGGAGGCAACCTTTTCCCTTCTATTTTTTCTAAAAATACCGATAGGAATTTGATTAAAAACCTAAGAAGTCTTGCCACGGTGTCTCCTCGTTATTGCCTCTTATTTATTAATGATAACTAAAATTATAACGAATAAAAGTAGTTTTTTAGGCATACCTTAGGTACCCCCGGGAATGAGGTTAAATTTGATTTTAATTCTTGACCAGATTAGTCATCGAAGTTGTTTAAACAAAAATCCGCACATCTAATTTTGTCTGATTTTGGCGGGTTTGGACTCGCCTGACTAATTTCGTAGAAATTCAAATGAACTGCGAGGCCAGTCGTGCTCGAACTTCGAGAAGTTTTTGTCCCATGCCTTTTTGAGGTTTATTAACTTTCGGGCTGAAAAGGCATAGAAAGTGGCAAAGGCGGTGAGCCAGCCCGAGACCCGCCAAAATCAGGCAAAATTAGACCAATCGAAACTTGGAGCTTTCAAAAATGTCCATTTTCTTCGGTTGACCCACAAGCTATTCGGGGGTAATTCCTTGAACACCACTGCACGGGGTTTGGAGGAGGTTAAATTCATGAAAAATTGGCTCTCATTAGGGTTTGTCATTTTAGCTTTATTATTGTCGGTTTCGGCTTTTGCGCGAGAGAATGCGAAAAGCAAACCTACTAACGGCCGGAAGGATTGCCCGGAGGCTTGGAAGTGGAATCTGACCAATGAAACTTCCCTTTATAACCTTTTCACTTTTGAAGAGGCGAATGCGCATTCTTCCGATATCCGAGGGATTGCTTTTGTGGGAGGACGGGCAGAATTCTCCCGTTTCTCGATTGCCGAAGATGCCAACCTTTTAAAATCTAAGGCAGACCGCGCCGATTTAACGGTGGTAAAGGGTAAAATCTCCTTAGCCCACCTTGGCATCGGGCCTATTAATAGTAGCAAAGCTCGAACCGGCTCGCTTTATCACGATGTTAACTTTTTAGGCTGGGAGAAATGGGAAGGTGTTGGAATCGGACAGCATCGGGATGAACTTGATCTTTTTAAGTACTGGGAGAACATTTACGCCTTAAAAGGATTGTCGGAATACCTCGATACCGTACGTATCAACATTAAGAAGAGCTCACTCGAGCTTTCTAAGCTCCAGGCCACCGGCAAGGTGGTTGTGAGTGCGGATAGCAAGCGGATTACCCTGACAGGTACGGAGAAGCTTCTCAACGTCTTTACGATCGAAGCGGAAAAGCTCGTCAAAGCGCTTGTAATAGAGGTCTCTGCCCCTCAGGACTCGACTGTTCTCGTTAATGTGAAGGGGGAAAAGTTGATCCTTCCGGACTTAGGGGTGCGGCTGCAAAGCGAATTAATGGATGAAGATGTGCTCTTTAACTTCTATGAAGCGACCGAAATCTCGCTCGGTCAGGTGAAGTTCTATAAACGGGCTCAAGATCAAAGCTGGGAGCCGATTACCGAGGCTACTTTCATCACCCTTCTCAAGACAAAGAAGGCCGATGGAAGGTTGTATGAACTCGACGTGGACTTGAAAGCCGAAAGGATCACAGGGTTTCATATTCGGGGCACTGTTTTAGCTCCGCTAGCGAATCTGTATGCGGTGAAAGGGGTTTTTGATGGCTCAGTAATCGTAAATAGCTATCGTAGCCCATCAGGATCGGAGCTTCACTTGCATCCATTTACGGGCTGTTATTTTTATCCAGCTCCCAAATAGTAGGAGGAACTATGAAAAAACTACTTTTAGCTTTAATTTACATCTCTTCAACCTTGTCAGCCGCTGAACTGAAAGACTCTTTTCAGAAGGCACTCTACTACAATCTCTTTGCGCGGGAATCGGTAGAATCTTCGAGCGGTGAGGTTTCGGGAGCCATCTTTGCGGGCACCGATTTGAAGCTCGATAATTACCGAGTTGGCCATGGCCTAGCCGATGCAAAGCAGTGTGCAATCTCTGTCCTTGGTAAGTTGAGTTTACACTATCCTTCAGTCACCTATTCTGGCCTTATCTGTTTAGGGAAAGAGCAGCTCTTCTGGGATAAATATAGTCTCTATAATGCAGCTCAAGTTGAAGGCTGGCAGCAGGTGATTGCCGATTTGGGAAAGATCTCTCAAAGGTTTTATGACGCACGTGTTACCGGGAAATTTGCGCGTGCCGAAGACCGGTTTCTCATTATCGATGCAACCGCTGCGGAGGCTGAGCATACGACTGTTCGGCTTGCCGCCGATAAAGATCTGGCGGGGATTGAGAAACTGATTATTCGGGCTAATCGAGGCCATAAGGTTTTAGTCAATATCTCTGGAGCGGAAGTCAATCTCCCCAATTTCACCCTACAGCTAGAAAAAGGGATTAGTCCCGAGCAGGTGGTGGTTAATTTCAGTGCCGCGGAGAAGATCTCTCTCGGCAAAATCGATTACCAGAAGCGGATCGAGGATAAATGGGTCTCCATCACGAAGGAGGAGTTTAACAAACTTCTCCAATCAACAGACCCCGACTATCAGATTGGCCGTAAGCTGCGCATTGTCCGCATTGGATTCGATTTTGAAGGCCATTTGATCGCTCCCAAGGCAGAGGTAGTAGCGGTCAATGGAGTCTTCGAAGGGAAAGTCATTGTACGTACCTTCCGAGCTTTGGAGCGGAGTGTCGAGTTTCATGATCGCCCTTATCTCGGTGTGAATCTTTTGATAGAATAGGGGGCAATGCGTGCCTCTTACATTTTCAGTGTTCTTTCATTGGTATTATGTAGTTGTGCTTCAAAGCCTGCACTAGAGCCTTTTAAAACCAGGATCTATGATGGAGCTTACGAGGATGTTTGGAGTTCAGCGCTTAAAGCGTTGAGCGACTATCCTCTCAAACTCAACAACAAAGACACCGGTAAGATCCAGACCGAGGTTATCAACGGCCCCTACAATGATCTCCTCTTTAGCCATCCCGAAGGGATCGATCTTCCTGAGCGGTTTCGTTTCTCGATGAGATTTAACATTGCCAAGGTGGATGAAGATGAAGAGCAAGGGCCCACCATCCGTGTTCGAGTCATCAAAGATCTTCAGCGATTCGTCGATTTCTATACCGGTTGGGTCGACTATCCTGCTGATGGAGTCGAAGAACGATTGCTCCTTTATCGTCTAGAACACCTTCTCAAAATGGAGCAAAAACTCACCGAGCTTGCCTCCGAAGCCAATAAACCCAAGGATGATCGTGCAGATGAAGAAGAGGATTTAGATTAATTGGGATCGGTTGGCACTGGCCATTGGCCCGGCCATTGGATAGATCGGTTCAATTCAGTAATAAGAGACTCTGGAAGTTGGGGGATATTTGGTTTTTTGGGTTGCCTTCCCTCCAATCGTTGCCGAATTGTCTCAGCAGTGATCCCGGAAAGAGTCTGGGTAAAGGTTTCGGGTTTAAAGGGGCTTGTTGCGGCATCGGAAATATTTGGGGTAGACAGTTGTTCAAAAAAATGGGGGAGATCTTCCCATTTGATCTGTGTGGGATTCTTCTCTCCTTCCTGAAAAGCCTTTCCCAGTAGAGCATAGCGCTCTTTGGTGATGACCCAAAATCCATAGTTTCGCAGTTCCGCTAACATTGCTCTGCCTTCCACCTGTCTATCCAGGAAATTATGAAAGGTTTCCCCTGTGAATTGATGATTGGAGGGATCGAGCGCCAAGAAAACTGGCTCCCCATTTTGTTTCTGTGCCTTCAACAAAATGAAAACATGCCCCGGGGTCCGTCCCCCAACAAAGAGGGCCTCCGGTGATTTGATTTCCGAGAAGCTGACGACACGAAAGCTGGAGGGGGGAACTCCTTGGCCCCGCAAAGCCAGGGTGATGTTATCGGCGGCGGCATTGCAATGATTGAGGGCTTCTCTTTTGTTGAGAAACCGACTGATAGTGGAACAAGGGGGGGAAGTATAAAGGCTTCGACAAGGAGTGACCGTCATTCGCTCGGAAAGGATCACCGCTCTCATCGCCTGGACAAAATCTTTGGGATTTAATTGAGAGACATCGGCGAGCGCAATCGAAGTAAATAGGAGAAGAAACGGGAGCATTCCATTATTTTGGCCCTTGGCCGGCAATCTCATCGATTTGTTGAAGAAGGCTATCGAGATTATTGGTTTCAGCGGGAGGAGGAGGTGCTGCCGCAACGGTCGATTCCGCTGCTGTAGGTCCCGGAAAGGGAATAATCTCGGCGGTGGGACCTTGGGGGGGCGTTTCTGGAGGGGTTGGCATCGCTTCCGCAACGGGAGCTGGCTCAGGAGTAGGGGTAGGTGCTGAAGCGCCACTCTTTAAACTGGAAAGTTCCTGTTTCAGTGTTTCATTTTCCCCTTTGATATTTTGGAGCGTGGTTAACTCCTCTTGAAGGATTTGATACTCCAGGAGTTTCCCTTCGAGGTATTTAATCTTATCGGTCGCTTCTTGGAGCGCTGGATTGGGGCCTGATTCCACAGCGGCAGTAGTGGTAGCGGGCACGGTCGGTTCCATGGGGGGAGCAGTGGCCGTTTCTGGTATGGGAGCCTCTCTCATGCGTTTAAAGACGAGAAAGAGAAGGGTCCCTAACAACCCCGTGACTACTAAGAGTTGAAAGACCAGGAGATAGACATAAGCCCCTTGCATCACTCGTAGGAAGATATTCACAAAATAATTATATCATGGCCGGTGAGACCATCACTCCGAATCGTGGCGGTGTTTTATGTTGCGGTGCGACTTGGTGAGGCTACGATGTTTTTTCGACTCAATCCGCCTCTTTTTTTGAGTGTTCGAAACTTTGGTCTTAACCCGAGATGGGGGGCGATAATAGAAACGTTCTATTTTGATTTCTAGCCGTTCGAGGGCCATCTCTAAATTCTGGAATTGGGAACGCCGCTCGGTAGCTTCGGCCACGATGCCAGTGGGGAGATGGCAAACCCGGATTCCACTCATCCGTTTATTTTTATTCTGTCCGCCGGGGCCACTCCCTTTAATATGAGTGACTTCAAGATCCCCGGCACCCCATTTCATGGGTTTATTCATCGATTAGGGCCCTTCACCGACAATGTTCATTCCTGGAGTGATTTGAAGGTTTGGCGTCACGAGAAGATCGGGAGTGTAACCTGTTTTCGCCATGGATTTCTCATCCACCCCGCCGTGATCTCCGACATATAAGAAAACGAAATCGGGAGTGGAGGCATCCCTTTTTTTAAAGTTTTTAGTAAATAGCGCAAACAAGTTCTTCTCGGTTGCGGCCTGTAGGTGGATGGGATGACTCTTTCCTGAAATGTGGGAGCGAGCGATGGGGTGAGCGGCGTCCACTTTTCCACCGCCATAAAGCAACCAGATTTTGTCGGGACTGAATCCCATTTCGATCAAACGATCGATCATCAAATTCATCTGGATGCCATCTCGTTCCGCAGGCTGTCCCGCCCATAGAACGGCAATGCCTTTATCGGTATAATCGGCAGGCTTCAATTGGTCGCCGCCACCCGTGAAAAAGTATTGTGCATGTTCACTGCCTTCGGTTTCGTTGACCCGTTTTGCGTTGGGATTGGGGCCAAAAGGATTTAAGGCGACCGCTTCGGTTGCGACCGTCTTTGCAGGGATCTTCCCATTTCCGAGAGCGATGTTGAAAGCATCGGTAGAGTCGATATCGACGCCATCCGGAGCGGGATAACCATAGCTGGCAGTTTCATTGTGACGGGCGGCCGTTAAGATCGATTGGGTTCCGCCTAGTTTTGCGAGCTCATCTGTGAATCCTCCACCAAAACATTGATTCAACACCATATAGATCTTCGCTCCTGCCGATAATGCAGGTTTTGCCACTTTTTCGGCAAAGGCGGTGTCGGTGATGTGTCCGGTGTAACCGACCAAATTGGAATGGGAACCGGGTGCACCTGCGGTCTGATCGGCATTTGCATTGTTGGGGTGATAGAGTTCGTAGAAAATTTCCGATTCGATGGCACTACAGATACTTACGATGAAGAAAATTGCAGATCCCCAGTATCGATACATCTGTTCCCCTTTTGTTTTAATGATTTTAAATGAGCATACCAGAGGGAAATGGCACTGCATGACTTGCCGCATTTAAGCCCGTCTTACTCTTCCAAATAATTAAGGTCGCGGGCGTGGGTTTCATCCAGCGAGAACAACCCCAAAAATGCAAAGCCCACCGTCACGCAAAAGACGGCAAGGGCACTGCCAGGAAGCCCCATAGACTCTTGGAGGTTTTTAAAAGCGAGGGTTAACAGCACGACTGAACCCCTTACAAAGTTTGGAACAGTAGTTGTTACAGTGGATCTTAAGTTAGTTCCAAATTGTTCGCTCGCCATCGTGACAAACACAGCCCAGTAACCGGTTGCGAGTCCCATCAAAAAGCAGAGGCCATAAAAATAGGAGGCTGAAAATTCGCGTGAAAACAGGAGAGTTAACACCAAGGCGGCTTCGACTCCTAAAGCGATCGCGACAACCTTTTTACGACTTCCGATCCACTGGCTAATAACTCCTGTAGCCAGGTCGCCAATTGCGATTCCGGCATAGCAAAATAAAATTCCCCTGCCGGCAGAAACCGGTTCTATCGCCCCTAACGCTTTGGTGATTTCAGGAGAAAAGGTCACGAGGATGCCGACGACATACCAGATGGGGATTCCGATCAAGATGCAGGAAATAAAGCGCCATGTCCGTCCCATATTGGCAAAGAGCAGCGTGAGATCTCCCCTTCGGATCGAGGTCGTTCGAATGTGACTAAACATACCCGATTCCGACAAACGCACTCGCGCCACGAGTAGCACGAGCCCCAACGCTCCGCCGGTGAAATAGGCTGCTTGCCAATTCAAAATATCGGCGATAAGCCCCGCAAACACTGCCCCGGAAAGCCCAACACAGGCGACAATCGCCGTTCCATAGCCCCGAATCTCTTTGGGGAGAACTTCGGAAACAAGGGTAATGGCGGCTCCCAGTTCTCCCGCCAATCCAACCCCCGCGATAAACCGCAATAAAGTATACTGTTCGACATTTTGCACGAATGCATTGGCAATGTTCGCCAAAGAATAAAGCAGGATCGAGCCGAAAAGGACACTGAGCCTTCCTCGCTTATCTCCCAAAATTCCCCAAAGAATGCCCCCGATTAAGAGTCCCGACATCTGCCAGTTGAGAAGTCGCACTCCTACTTCAAGTAAATCGGAGTCTGCAACCCCCAGATCTTTGAGGGAACTGGTACGCAGAATGCTGAAAAGAACGAGATCATAAATATCGACGAAATAACCAAGTGCGCCCACTAATACAGGGGCCCAAAGAAATCGTCCCTGGTCTTTCATGGGGTCATTCATAGCTGAATTTCGATCACATCCTTCGGGATCGTCAGTTTAGCGGCGGTCGCCTTTCGAATCTCCTCGGGGGTGACGCCTGGAGCATGTTCCCGAAGAACCAAACCTTGATCAGTGACATCAATGACCGCAAGCTCAGTCACAATTTTTTTGACCACTTTAACTCCCGTGAGTGGAAGTTGGCATTTCGGTAAAATCTTGCTCTCACCATTCTTGGATACATGTTGCATGGCCACGATCAATCGACTGCCGGAGGCCACGAGATCCATCGCTCCTCCCATCCCCTTTACCATCTTGCCGGGAATGATCCAGTTCGCGATGCTTCCGCTTTCGTCAACCTCCATCGCTCCCATGACCGTTAAATCGACGTGTCCTCCCCGAATCATCGCGAAAGAATCGGCACTGGAAAAAAATGAAGAGCCGGGTAAAGTCGTGACCGTCTCTTTTCCCGCATTAATCAGATCGGGATCCACTTCAGATTCCAAAGGATAAGGCCCCACCCCCAGCAGTCCATTTTCACTCTGTAAGATGACCTGAATGCCGGCGGGAATATAATTCGCGACGAGCGTCGGAATTCCAATCCCCAGGTTGACGTAATCCCCATCTTTTAATTCCCGTGCGATTCGCTGAGCAATTTGTTCCCGTGTGAGTGCCATCGGTTACCCCTGTCTCGTGGTTCGTTTTTCAATCCGTTTTTCATAATTAACCCCTTGGAAAATGCGTTTTACGTAAATTCCGGGGACATGAATGTGATTCGGGTCGAGTTCTCCCACCTCTACGAGCTCTTCCACCTCTGCGATCGTTTTATAACTGGCGGTCGCGATCATGGGATTGAAATTTTGGGCGGTACCTCGAAAAATGAGATTGCCCATCTTATCCCCCTTCCAAGCTTTCACGAGAGAGAAGTCGGCAAAATAGGAGCGTTCCAGCACGTAATGGCGCCCATTAAATTCTCGGGTCTCTTTTCCTTCCGCAATTTGAGTTCCATAACCCGTGGCGGTGAAAAAAGCAGGGATACCCGCTCCTCCCGCCCGAAGCTTTTCGGCGAGTGTGCCTTGAGGGGTGAGCTCAAGCTCCATTTCACCGGAGAGGACCAACTGCTCGAATAAGCGATTTTCCCCCACGTAACTTGAAATCATCTTTTTCACTTGCCTCTTTTGGAGCATCAGGCCAATGCCAAAATCATCGACTCCCGCGTTATTTGAGATGCAGGTGAGATTCTTCACCCCTTTTTTTACCAATGCGGCGATGCAGTTTTCGGGGATTCCACAAAGACCAAATCCTCCAATGGCAAGCACAGCACCATCGAAAACATCCGCAACCGCTTCCGTTGCGTCTTTTACGAGTTTATTCATGAGG
This sequence comes from uncultured Pseudobdellovibrionaceae bacterium, assembly GCA_964604555.1. Lineage (GTDB taxonomy): Bacteria > Bdellovibrionota > FAC87 > UBA2466 > UBA2466 > CAZRZK01. The sequence goes on from CAZRZK010000013.1 coordinate 60,663, forward strand.
ATTTTTTACCCTTATTCACTTCAAAAGCCAAAGGATTACGAAGTTGCTTCAGAAGGCGCGATCTGCAAAGATTTTGCGGGTGACCCCAAAGAAAGCATGGACGCTATCCGAGATTCTTGCGATTTGGCTGCTCTTGGTTAGCCTTTCACCGGGGTGGTTCACCTCCCATGATGCGGGGGCTCGTCTTTTGGTGGCGCGGGAGTTGTGGATGCATGGCACTCCATTTGTATCACCTCCGCGGCCCGAGCCAATGCTTCCCACTCCGAAAGGACTCACCACCTACTCGGGAATTGGCCAGTCTCTTCTTTTTATTCCTTTCGATATGTTGGGATATGGAGTCAAAAAGATCGTCGGCGATCAATGGAGATTCTCCTCTCAAATAGAAGTCTGGGTGCTATTGCTCTTCTATCTGCCGACGATAGCGCTGCTTTGGCTCTACGCACTCTATTCTTTTTTAAAGTCCTTGGGAGAGCCCCCCTTGTCAGCGAAATGGGGGGCTTTATTGCTCTCGGCATCTACTGCAATCCTTCCCTACATGGCTCAAAGCTTTCAGGAAGAAGGGATCGTCTCGATCTTGGCCCTCTTTCTTTTTTGTCAGCTTCAAAAAGGAAATGGGTTTAATGCGGGATTATTGACGGGATTAGCCCTCGTATTTCGCTGGAACGCAGTCTTCGCCGTATCTATCCCCTGGATCGCCGTCGTTGCGAGGGAGCGAAGCGACCGAAGCAATCTTTTTAAATCTTTATGCCAAATTCTCCTCGGCCTCTCCCTTCCTCTTGGCATTATCGCCTATTTCAATGCGGTTCGTTTTGGGAGTATTTTCCATACCGGCTACGACATTCTCTATGAACAGCTCCTCCGCTCTGGCTATCCGATCTGGCGAGCCATTCAAATCCCGATTGTGCTGGGTTTATTAGTTGGATTGGGAAAAGGTTTTTTTATCCTCTCCCCACCTTTACTCCTTTCCCCCTTTTATAAAGGGCCCCAACGCTCCCTCTTTTGGATTGCCAGTGGAGTGCTTTTACTTTCCTGTCTTTTTCATTCCAAATTGAATGGTTTTAGCTGTGGAGGACATAGTTGGGGAGGGCGTTTTCAGATCGATCTCATAGGGTTTTTTAGCTATCCCGTTTGGGCCGTCGCAAAACAAAAAAGATTTCGCCAATGGTCTATCGCGTTATTTTCTTTGGGGGTACTGATCCAAGGGGCTGCGATGATGGCACCGGAATCTTTAGAGTATCTCCAAGAGATGCAGGAGCGCGGGGATTATCAGGAAGCGCTCATCACCGATTTCAAATCGGGCCAACTCCCAAAACGGATCGAAACAATTTTATTTGGCTCACAGCAACAAAGTTCCGCCATTGATAAAATAGAACAGTTCCATATCCCCAATTTTTGGGGGACATCCTATGGGCGTTACCTCCCTGAACTTGCCTTCCAACTCCACTTTTTATGGATGCTCTGTTTAACTTTTGGATTGGGTCTACTGTTTTGGCAATTGCGTCCGAAAATGGTACTTTAATAAAATCTTTTGCGTAAAATTTCTAAGAAATATGGGTTCGAAATAGGACTGGAATTAGGGTGTGTCGCACTTTGTTTTGCCCTCTTTTTATGGTTGTTGCGCATTCCTTTAATCCAAGGAACCACCACCTTCACCCACGATAACTATTATTGGAACTACCCCACCTTTTCTTTTTTGGTCGATACGATTTTAAATGGAAGATTGCCTTTATGGAATCCCTATTCCCACGGGGGAGAACCCTTTTACCCTATCTTGGGGCAGATGCGTTTTTTTGAACCGGTTACTTTGCTCGTAATAAAGGTCGGTTCCTATTTCACGCAAAATATTACGCTCCTGTTTAATTGGCAGAGAGCTGCCCAGATTCTTTTTTCCGCCGCGGGTGTCTATTTGGTTTTGCGTCGAGTCGCTCAACACGTGACCATTCGCCTTTGCCTGATCCTGTTGCTCTTTTTCTCTTCCCATATGTTGGGGAATCTACGAGGAGACGGAATCCTCAATCATTTCATCTGGACTCCTTATTTGATCTATTTTTTCAGCCGGATTGTCCTACTTAAAGATACCCGCTGGCGGAATTGGATGGCCTTAGCCGCGGTCTATGGAATCAATTTCCAATCCTATTTCTTTGTCCTGCCGACGCTCTTTCTCTTGCTCTATTTTATTGGGGTTTGCCTGATCAAGCCGGATCGATGGCATGCACTGCTAGCCGCTCCCCAATTGAAAGCTAAAATCGCTTTTACCGCTTTTCTTCTTCTGGCGATGTTAACTCCTGGAATTGTTTTGATGACTGAATCGGGTCGTTATGTTTATCCGGTCCGATCCCTTCCTAAAAATTATGCGACTGCGAGGCCAAATGGTGGGCCGCTCACCATCGAAACGAAGGAGGTAACCGCAAACCCGGGGCTTGGGCTTTCCTATGCAGCCATTACCTACTCCGGAACTTTCAACACTGTCTGGAATTTTATCCAGTTGCTTTGGCCCAATGGCAATGCATGGGTCAACCCTTCTTATCGATTCAGCGAGGCCTGGGGAAATCCTTCGGAGGCTTATCTTTATCTGGGAATGATCGGATGGATTGCGGCGCTCATCGGGCTTTGTATGGGACGCCATCCTTTTAAACGGCTTTGGTTGTTGCTCTTGCTTCTTTTTGTTTCTCTCTCTTTCGGCCCTTCGGGCGGGATCCATACCATTCTCTATTATCTCTTCCCCTTGTTGCGGTTCTCTCGTCATGGAGCACATGCGGTACTCTTTATCACTTTTAGCATGATGTTCTTTTTCGTATTGGGTATGAATCGACTGGTTAAAAGCTCTCAAATTTTTACTTACAATGCGGGCCATCGGATTATTGCCCTCTGTTTGGTGTTAACAGGGCTCACTAGTTTTGGGATTGAACGCGTTGCGGTCTGGACCGATCAGGGGTTACCCGTATTAAAGTACTCTCTCCCTATTCTTATTTTCAGCGGATTTATGTTGAGTCGCTGGATTGCTCGTGAACTGGCTTTCATGGTGATGATCTTATCGCAAATGTTTGTGATCTTGTGGTGCGATCCCTATCCCAGCCATTTTGCATTGGCCTATGCTTTACTCGTCGCTTTCCCTTTATTGCTGATTTTGAAAGTAAAACGGTGGGTAAAAAAAACTCAACTTGTGGAATGGTTGTGTGGCGGAATTGTTTTTGTGGCCTTGGCATTTGATCTGGTAAGGCATGTTCAGCAGCAGCAGTTTTTCTTCCAGGATGTAGGAAGCGCCTTTGAACTTTTACAGAGTCCTCCTACGTCGGTAAAGCCCTCCCCTCTTCTCTCGCGAGAAGTGGTACCGATCTTTCAGTTTTCGAGCCATATGATAGGCGGGCAGGAGGTGCGTTATCCTGAGCTGATGAATCGAAAAGGCTACGCCCTTTCACCGATTCGCAATTGGAATATTCCGGAATCGATTTCAATGTCCCATGCATTGCGCACGGCTCGCTGGGATACCATGTATCAACTCCGAGGCTATCAAGAGCTGATCTATTCGGGAATCAATCCTAAAGTGATTGAGAAGATCTTTGCCATCGGGAGTCCCCTTTTACAGTTTCGGGAGCAGATTGCCGAGGTTCCCGATTTTGTTTCTTTCTTGCAGGGGGAGGGATCAGCGCAAGTTGAGAGTCGACTTGAAACCCATCTTTTTATTGAAACCGGAGACTCGCCTCCTCTGGCTCAGCGACGCTTTGAGCTTCCTTCGTTGGGTGAAACAGGAAGACTGGAGTTTAACCCGATCTCTTATACTCACGATGACATGACCTGGCGGGTTCACCTTACTCAGCCCGGTTACGTAACTATGATTGACGGGTATGACCCTTATTGGAAAGCGGAAGTGGATGGAGTAGCGGCCCAGATCCTTAAAGTGAATGGTAATTTTAAGGCGATTTACGTCGACAAGGGGGAGCACCACCTTCATTTATATTACCGTCCGTGGCCATTTATCTTAGCAACGATTCTCTTTTACCTTTCGTTTTTAGGGGCGATTGGGGGATGGGCAATGGCCTATATCCGTGAACAGAAAATACAGATCACGCTCCCACAGCGCTGGGCCCCCGTTCCTGCCTAGAGCCTTTTAGTAATAGTTCTCGGTTCGTGCCGGACCTCCGCCATTGCGATCAGAATTGGCCCATGCTTCACCGGTATTTTCGTTGTAACACCAACCTCGGAAGTCGGCACCAGAGGTCGATCGGAGCATGCCGATCGAAAGCGCTGCGCAATCGACCACACTGCGAAAATGAATGTTAGGCAGGGTACTTAAAGTCCAGGGATTATTAGGAAACTGAGTGGCGCTATCCATGATGTAGAGTCCCGAAAGAACGGGATGATAGCTCACATGGTAGCGATTAGCCTGCATCTCGCCCACTCTAGGATAAGGGGCAACTCCAGTGTCTTCTCGAAGAGCAATGGTCGCGCGAGCGATACCGATCGCCGCGCGAATTCCTCCGAGAGCTCCTTTGGTCGCGGCATTCCGTGCATCGGTTGAGAGATCCATAAAGGCAGTGATTGAGATGGCCCCTAAAATGGAAATCAGAATTAAGGTGAGGATCAACTCGATAAGGGTAAATCCTGCCTTTTGGGCAACGACCGGAACACTCTTGAGTGAAACTGGCAAAACTGAATCCTACCTTAATGATATCAGTGGGTTATAACGTGAAAGGATCTCGTGAAGTGGAGAGGGTGTCAAGGCAAGGCTGCTTCGATTTGGATTTGTTACAAAGCGTTACCTTAAGGCAAACAGTTTTCTGTTCAGTCGATTAAACTGAGATCTAAAAGGGAGATACAACTGTGAAACTCAATATTTTATACTTCCTTCTATTATTGGGCATTTTAAGTGCTTGTTCCAAAAGCACAGATGCGATCCAGGATTCCCAAAAGTATTTATTAAATGGATTTAACGTGGAGATCACCTCTTCCGATATTTCATTCCAACCCCGCTATCTCCAGACATCGATCGAAATGGGAGGAGAGTGTGAGTCGGGAACAGGAAGATTCTATTTTTCCTTACAAGAGTTAGATGGATTGGGGGTTTCGTTGGAAGTAGATGAGCAACTTCCCGCAACGATGCAATACACGCTCGATAGCCATCTTCAGGAGCCCGGGGTGTTGGAATACGACGTTTCTACCAGCAGGCAAAAATATGTTCCTGGGGATACAAACCCATTTGCCTTTTTCGAAGTATTATACGGCACTGAGATGGAGTTTCACGTGAAAGATGGATCAAGCTGCCATACTACCGGCTATAATCCTGTGCAATCGAACAGTTCTACAGGCGGAACCACCTGCACAGATGGGGTAGAGATCCCTCAGGTCCAGAATGTCGACATTCAATTTTTCCAAGTTCCCACTCAACAGGCTCCGGATCTTTCATTGGCCTTCACTGTGAACTTCGAAGACAATAGCTATCTAGAGGTGCGTATCGCTGGAAAAAGCAAAATAAAGGAGTGCGCTAAGCTCTCCACTGGATTTATTGAGTGATTAATAGCGATTCTCCGTTTCACTATCGCCATTGAAGGCGGAGTTGGCCCAAGCCTCTCCCGATGTTTCATTGTAACACCAGCCCCTCAGATCGGATCCTGATACGGAGTTTAGGATCCCTTTACTGAGAGAAGTACAATCCACCACACTGCGAAAATGAGATTCTGGAAGTGTCGCCAGCGTCCAAGGGTTTTTGGGAAATCCAGTGGAAGGATCCATGATGTACTGGCCTGAAAGAACGGGATGATAGGCGCCATGATATTGATTGGCCTGCATTTCGCCCGATTTAGGATAAACGGGAACGCCAATATCCTCCCTTAAAGCAATGGTGGCGCGAGCAATTCCCACAGCGGCGCGGATGCCTCCGATCGATCCCAGAGTTGCGGCATTTTTTGCATCCTTTTTCATATCCATAAAACTGGGCAAGGCGACTGCCAACAAGATTCCCAATAGAATAAGGGTCAATACCAACTCAATTAATGTATACCCTTTAATACTTTCCCTACCCATTCTCGTGGAGAATACTTTACTTCAGGGGAAGGCTCTCTTCAAAATGGAAAGAAGGAGCTAAGCGCGAATCAGAAATTGGCCTAGCCCCTGCTTCTTTTTTTATTAATACCTCTGAATAGTGCTGAACCAGATATCGATGATCTGTCGAGTGAAGCGTTGGCGTCCGCTAACCATCTGGTATGTCGATCGTTGCCGGGTCTCGTTCCCGTAAGGATCGACCTCCATCATCTCAATGTATTTGAGGTTGATGGACTGCACTCCCCATCGACTGAGCGATTGGAGCTCAGAGGCTTGAGCGATCCCATCATGGTTACCATCAATCCAAAGACGGAGTTCATTGAAGACGGCGTCTTTCGAAGTGATGGTATTATCTTGATTGAGATCGAATTGTCGCAGGGCCTCAAATCCATTTGGGGCCCGGCTACCATCAGCCATTAAGGTCGCCGATCCGAAGAGTTCCGCTCCGGAATCGATCTGGCCATTACGGTTGATATCGCGAACTAATAACGCATCATCTGAACCTAAGGTCCAGGCGGTGCGAATCTTCTCTCCCGTCGCATTTAGGTCGAAATCGACCCCATTCTCAGCGGAGGAGATGGAGAAACCATTCCCTTTCAGATCCAGAACTAACGGACTGTATTGCTTATCACAATAGTCCGGATCCTCTTTTCGGGTCAGGTAACGACCATTCCACACATCGAGGGTTAAAGAATTGGGAATGCGATCGAGACTGAAGGAAGAACCTTTGATTGAAAGTTGATGATCGGGCTTCTCATCGGCGCAAAGTCCGTTCCCATTTCTGTCATCGCAAACCTTCGCAGAAATGAGAGCCTCTTTCCAATACCGGCCGAGCGTCGATTTCATCGTCTTTTTCTCAAAACCAATTGTAGCCGTATACTTCCCTTCAAAGAGATCAACCTCAGAAAGCTCAACCTTCTTGAGGAGGAGGATGGCAGCCCGATTTTCATTGGATCTCGCCATCAGGTAAGAATCCCAACCCATGCTTGCCAGTTGTCGGTTATCAACACAGGAATCACGGATAACAATTGCTTCAATCGCAAGCACCGGATGCATCGATTCTTCAAAAAACAGAGCATTAGACTGACTTCTTCTTACGGAGCAAGTTCTTGAAAGTGTTATTTTTAGGTTTTTATGATGGTGTTTTTTACAGCTGGTAGGATTGTGATTGGGTGTTGGTATTGATGGCGTATAATTATTATTCTGTGTTGTATCTGGAGTTGTCGTTACAGGAGGAACCACAGGAACAGGATTATCCACCACTACCACCGGGGGCAGCACCGGCTCTGGTATGGGCTGAATCACCGGCAAAGGCTGCTGCGTAATATCCGGAACCACCGGAATGGGGGACGGAGGTGGATTTACTGGGGACGGAGAGCTTCCACTATCCCCTACCCCACTTGGATTTCCGGAAGGAATTATGCCGGAATCACCACTATCTACCACCACAACAGGCGGCGAACTGGGGGACGGAGGCAGTTCTGCAGGGGCCGGCACAGGCACAAAAACAGGAGCAGGGCTGGATGCCGGCACTTCCACTACCGTAGGCACCGATGAATCAGGCACACTCACAACTGGGGACGGAGGTGTCACTGGCGCAGGCAATGGAGCTGGAATGGGACTCGGATTAGGCGCCGGTAACACTCCTGAATCACTTCCACCAGTTTGAGACCCCGAAGGAATCACTCCCGAATCTCCTACCGTATTTTGAGCCACTACAACAGGCGGGGACGGAGGAGCCACTTCACCTGGATTAGGTGTAGAAGAGGGGACTGGACTGACCGGAGCAGAGCCATTCGTTCCACTTTCTGCTGTCGTTGTTTCTGTGCTTGCAGGTGTAGGGGACGGAGGTGTTGCTGGTGATGGAGAAGTTACAACAGGCGTAGGGGACGGAGCCGGGCTTGGGCTTGAAGGAGTGCCAATCACTCCTGAGTCGGTGGTTCCGCTTCCATTCGAAGAACCAGGAATTACGCCTGGCTCCACACTGGCCGCAGTCCGCGCGGCTTCCGCAGTTTGGACAGGAGCGGCCGCTTCGCCCGGATAAAAGGCGCTCCCGGCAAGAACTAGATTCTCTTCTTGGGCTTGGGTGACAATCGATTCTTTCTTCCCACAGGAAGAGAGAAGGATAGAAGTTGTAATAATGATAGATTTTAAGGTTAGGGTTTTCATAGTTGCCTCCATGCCCCTTCCCCCGATTTTGTACGCTATCAGTTTGTTGCTTGCTGGTAGCTTACTTCAATAATCTGTCCGTTTTTAGGAGCGACTCCTTTAAAAATGATGGAGTTACTCTCTTCATCGTAAATGTAATTCTCTGGACTAAATTCAACCGGTTGTTGATCGATATAAAGTTGGATTCCCACTCCTGAAGCCTTGTAGGATAGAGGGAATTTATTCCCTCTATCGGCAATTAATTGTGCAATCGTATTAAAACTTTCACTGAGATGCTGGCTACAGAGACTGCCGCTAACTGAAAGGCCTCCAATGAATTGAGCCAGGTTGATATATTGATCTCCTGTGCCCTCCATTGAACAATCATTCACATTTAATCCAACCAATGGGAAAATATAGATATCGCTGTTCTCTACCGCCTTGAGATGGGAGAAAAACTCTGTATACCTGGAAAACTCGTAAGGAATCCAATCAGGATTGTTTTCTGGCTCTACTCCTAAGCAATTATCTTTACAAGAATAGTCAGGTCCATCGGTTAAAAAGATAACGGCTAAAGGAACTTTTTTCCGCGAAAACTCCGTGCCATGTTGAGCCACTGCCTGGAAAGCGCTTTCCAAGCCCTGCTCCCAAAACGAAGTAACAGAACTTTGATTGTAGCTGTTAATAATGGCCGCTATCTCTCCAGGTATGTTGGAAGAAGTCGTGCTCGACACCACTCTTTGACCCGTAGGGCTTTCGATCAAATGCCCTTCCGTATTAAACATATCGGTATCGGTAAAGGCCATATTGAAATCGATCGCCTTTCTACTGTTTAAAATTTCCAAGAAGCCAGCGATGTTATCTCGAACATAGGCTCGCTTCGGACCCATCGTAGGTGAGTTATCCATCACCCAAAGAAAGTCATACTTGTCCGTATCGTACTTCTGGACAAAGACATCACTCTTTTGAACATTGGCGTAGAACTTCTCATTCTCTTTACAAGCTGAAGCTCCTACCAACAGAGTTACCCCGATCATTCCCCAGTTCACTAAATTTAAAAATTTCTTCCTCATGGCTTAATCCTATCGGAAGATGACATATATTTTCCAAGGGGAGTTGAATTCTCAGGTAAAAATAGCCGTAGAACCCCTTAAAATCACAGATTTATCGACCATTATCATATTTTCTTCACCTCAATCTTCACAATTTTAATCATTGATATCCTTCATTTTTTTTAATTTAACGTCGATATACTGTTTTTGACCTGCCCCACTAATTCTTCGTATGATGGGGGGGAACAAGGAGATGTTACCTATGAAACAAGTTTCACCCCAAACAACATGGAAAAACGTTCAGGTGGATCCTCGAGCCACGTTAAAGGGAGAGGTTCTTATCCATGACGACGAGAATCTTTATATTGCCCCTTTAGAAAACCTCAGCGCTGGGGGCGCATTTATTGGAAAATTGATATCAATGCCGATGGGAAAAGCGGTATCGGTAGTTATCCGGACAGGGGATTTTTCTCCTCCGGTCCAGGCACGGGGTTATATTGTTCGCGTTGAACGTAACCTACTAAAAGGAACGGCAATTAAGTTTCACTTCATTTCTGCCTTGGACAAAATGAGAGTTGAAGAATGTATAAAGCAACACCAAGACCAGGATCATTGCTTGAGAATTGCTTAAGGAGGGTTTATGGGGGGACAAATCTTGAAAATCGCACTTGGACTGGCCTTGGTCTCTACGTTTTTGTTTGCCGGAATGAACGATCGCTCTAAGTTCCGAATTGAAAAGCGATCTCATCTCATTAGAAATCATGTTGAATACTCCGAAGAACAAAACTTGGAGAAGATGCATCTCTTAAATGCAAAGCGGACCGCCCTCATCGAAGACATTAAACGTTTCATTCGAGAATCACGAAACGAAACCCAACGGGCCGAGCTCCATTTAAGGTTAGGCTCTCTCTATATGGAAGACTACACAGCCACCTTAGCAAAATCTCAAATCAATTTTGACAAGCAACAGGAGGAATTTAAAAAGAAGAAGTTGAAAGTAGCTCCCAAATTTGACAATAGTGAGGCCCTCGCCGTTCTTAAAAAGGCCATTACCCTTTATCAAGAACTCTTAGCTCGATACCCAAAACATACCCGTCGAGATGAGATGTATTTCTTCTTAGCCTCAGCCTATTTAGACGAAGGGAAAACCTCTCCTGCCATGTCTTATTTCCAACAACTGCTTTCAGAGCTTCCAAACTCAAAGTATGCGAATGACACGCTCATTCAACTCGGAGACTTTGAATTTGATAATAATCGATTCCGTGAAGCGGAAGTTCATTTTGACGGGTTGATTAAACGGAAATACCAACCCCTTCTTGCCTATTCCTATTATAAAAAAGCCTGGTGTGCCTATAATGAACACCGCCCTCAGCAAGCTTTAGAGTTTTTTAAAACAGCAATTGAATTGGATGGTCGAGAAAGTGTTTCGCAGGTAAAAGTTCGCAATGAAGCACTGAGAGACATTGCCCTTCCCTTCGTTGATCTCAAAGAGGTGGATAGCGCAGTTTCTTTCTTTAAACGTTTCGGCGATCCCCATTATCGCAATGGGATTGAAGCCATGGCTCAGCAATACCAAGAAAAAGGGGGTTTTATTCAAGCACAAAGCCTCTATGAGCTCCTTTTGAAAGAAAATCCGAATGGAGCTAAGAACCCACAGTATGAAGTCGCCATTTTTGAGTGCTATCGATCGCGTAACGAGGTCAACAAAGCAGCTGAACGGCTGTTTACACGAATGCCTCTCTATTTAGGTAATTCTGGTTGGTATGAATTAAATGCTTCCAATCCAAAGGTCGTTTCTGAGGCTCAAGCTCAAATTGAAGAGGCATTTCGCAAGTTCGCACTAGAAATCCATGCCTCGGCGCAGAAGCTCAAAAATGACTCTCACTATGATCTCGCCAAGCAACTTTACACTAAATATCTAGAACACTTTCCTAAAAACAGTGAGGCCACCCAAATCCGCTTCTACCTTGCCGAAATTCTTTTTAAGAAAGAACAATATTGGCCAGCCTCTCAACATTACTACCATGTGTATCAAGACCCGAGGGCTGGAAATTTAAAGCAAGACAGCATCCAATACGCACTCATTGCATTAGATAAAGAACTGAATAGAGAACGAAAAAAGCAGGGGCTTTCGGAGATTAACTCCAAGAACAAATCGCTCTTGAACTTAACCGATACTTCTCAAGAGGTTTTGCCTTACACGGAAGTTGAAAATAAATTCATGGAGGTTTCCACTGAATATTTAAACAAATTCCCGACAGCAAAGGAATCTCCCGATATTCTCTATTCACAATCTTATCTCCGCTATACCCATCGAGAATTTGGGGAAGCTTATAAAGGTTTCTGGAAACTGGTGCAAACCTACCCTGCGCATAGCAGTAGCTACGCCGCCGCCAGCCTCATTCTCGACCTCTTAAACCGTAAAAAAGACTTCCCGAAGCTGATTTCCGCTTGCCAAAAATTTCTCCAGATGAAGGAGCTCTCCAAAACAGAATTCCGAACCGAAGTGGCCGACGTATTGAGGAAGTCTGAACTCAAGCGAATTCAACTCCTGGAAGAAAAACAGGAATTTGAAAAAGCCGCCACTGCCTACGTCGACTATACCCGAATTTATGGAATGCAAGATGAAACGCTTTATGAAAAGGCCCTTTATAACGCCGGCATTAACTACACCCGCGCGGAGATGTTTCTCTCTGCGTTGGAAGTCCAAGAACAATTCTTGAGAAGGTTCCCGAAAAGTCCCTTGCGTGAGAACATGCTCTTAAATGTGGCGAAGGCCTATGAATCGCTTGCTCAGTTTGAAAAATCGGCGACCTACTTTGAGAGTTTCAGCCAACTCTACCCCCAACATCCCCAGGCGAAAAATGCTTGGCGAATTGCGGCCCTCTATTATTGGGGAAGTGGGAACAGTTCAAAAGCACAGAGCCTCCTCCTCTCACTCCTTCAACAATCCTCTGGGAACGAAGCAAAATTAATCGAAAGAGATCTGATTGACCTCTATGAGACAAACCAAAGTACAGATAAACTAGTCAGCCACTACCTCGAAGCACGGGCTCAAAAAGGAATTCCCTACAGCGATTATCTTGCTTACACGATGAAAATCGGAGAATTGCAATCGGTTCGCAACGGCAAACGGATCCCGGATAAGTGGCTCGACGAAGGAATGAAGGTGGCTAATAAATTCCGGAAGGAGATCCTCCAATCCCCTAAAGGAGTAGAGGCACTTTCCAAGCTCTCTTTTTGGATGGTCTATTCAAGAAATGAGCAATTCAATCGGATTAAATTAAATGTCTCCCAATCCCAAATGGAAGCCAATCTCCAGAAGAAATTGGCTCTCTTAAAAGAACTTGAAAGAGAATATGCTAAGGTAGTCTCATTAGGGAGCGGAGAATGGGGACTCGCCTCGATTTTCCGTACGGCCGTCAGTTATCGACAATTTGCCATCGAAATCCAAACTGCGCCTGTTCCAGCCGAGCTCTCCGGTCAGCAATTGGAACATTATCGTGCTGAGATCCAGAAGCAGATGATTAAGCCTTTTAATGAGAAAGCACTTTCATTGTCGGTGCAATGCTTGGAGAAGGCCCAAGAGTTTAATCTCCTCTCTCAGTGGACGGCAAAATGTTACACACTAGCGAGCCAACTTGCCCCAGAACGGTACGCTCCTGTTCGCACCGCTTATTTGCCGCCGGTACAAGTTTCATTAGTGGTGCCTAGCCCTGTTGAAACTAAATTATCTGTCAAAGGACTCAAAAACTACTCCTATCCTTTCTATTCGGGTGGGCTTTTCCAACCGAATGAAAGAGTGATCACTACTTTAGCTGCGATAGGAGTTGCTCCGACCTTTCCGGATGAAGCGGAGAGTTTGCCACTCGTTCCGAATGTGGTGACCTATCGTAACCTTGCCGATGAAAGATTAAAGGTGCTTAAATCCCAACTCGAATCGGAGCGACCCAAAGATCTCAAATCAACCAGCTTTGCCTATCTCAATCTATTAAGGATTCACCAACCCGACAAAGCCATTCCTGCCATTCAGGAGTCGATCCAAAGAGATCCTCAAAACCTAAGCCTTCATAACTTGTTAGGACTGGCATACCTAGAAGCAAACAATATCGTGGCGGCTAAGGTGACTTGGCTATCGATGCTCTCACGCGGAGTGAAAAGCGCTGCGGTCTTGAATAATTTAGGAGTCGTGAGTTATCTACAAGGCAAGGATAGCGCAGCCATTGATTATTTCTCAGAAGCAACTCTGCAAGAAAATCCAAAGGAAGCTTTGAGTAACCATGGTTTCATCTGCTTGAAGTATCGCAATGGTTTTGAAGCGAAAAAACATTTTGAGAAGGCGTTAGAAATATCGTCGGATGACATTTCAAACCGAGTGGGATTACAGGTCGCCCTCTTGCAAAATCGGGAGATTAGCGCTGGTAAATCGGGATTAATCGACTTGGTAAAGAGATACCGAAACGATCCCTATGGACGGCTTTCACTCGCTTATGTTCTGACCGATATCGACAAAGAACCGGAAATGGCCCGTCAACTCACATCGGAATACGTTAAGGATCAAAACCTTGGTAACGACATCAACTTCCGTCAATTCATTCAGAACACCAAACCCGGCAAAGGCACCGGACTCCCCACCATCGACTAACGAATGGGGGACGGAGGCAGTGTTGATTAGGAAACATAAGAAATATAGGTGATTGGTGCA
>CAZRZK010000014.1:0-71411 GCA_964604555.1 uncultured Pseudobdellovibrionaceae bacterium
TCGGGAATTTCTTTTTGGAGCTGCGTGGGAAGCAGGGATTTCGGGAGATAAACTCCATAGGCATAGTGGCCACTTTTGGGTCCGAAGGGGATGGTTTCGGTTTTTTTGTCATGGATGAAGGTCAGGGTTCCTTTAGCCAAGGATTCCTTCATGATTTGTTTGGAGAGATCGCTCGTACTCCAGGCCAAAGTATGAAAGAGAAATAGTAAGATCATTTTCGGCGTCCCCCCAATAAGTAATAACTTAAAATCGATTCGGCTGAAAAGCGTTGGAAGGCATAAATCCAACCAGCGAGTCCGTCCAAAATTCCCTTTTTGACAATCAAAATGTAAAAAACGGCGGCAAACGGGGCGATGATCACCAGCTTCCTGAGCTGATCTGGAAAGGAGAGTAGACGGAAGGGAGTCTTGCGCAATTTTAGCGACTCAATTTTCATGTATTTCCATTGGCTTTGATAGAATCGCGAAGGCGGCTTTCTATCGTCATGTAACATGATCTTTTGGAGGGATCGGGAGGTGCCTGTATGGATGCGCCACCGATGGGCATGGCCATCCTGAATATAATTCCCCGTTTTCAGTTTAATCAATGCAGTCACAGGGGGGTAGAGGGAGCTTTTTAAAGGCTTCCCTTGGATCGCATATCGAAAGGGGATTTCATAGGCTGTGGTCGAGGGATCGACGACAAGCGATTCAATTTCGCGTTTCAATTCAAGGGTGACTCGATAATCGGCATCCATCGCCAAAACCCACGGAGTATTTATCCGATCGCTTTCAAGGGCGAAGTTCATCTGTTGAGAATGGGTTTGGAAGGGGTGGTTGATCCAATTTACATTCGGAAACTGCTGGGCGATTTCAAGGGTTTTATCGGTGCTACCACTGTCAACGATGAGAATAGAAGGGGCCCAGGAGAGGGAAGCAAGGCAGTCAAAGATGTTCCTTTCCTCATTGTGGGTGAGGATGACCGGTGTGATCTCATCCAGGTTCATGGCAGGTTCTCCTGGACGAGTTGTAGATCGGTCAATTGCCCTTTTTCCAGTCTGATGAATCTTGTGCAAAGTTGATGGATCAGGCTTTCGTCATGATTGACAAAAATGATGGCACTCCCGCTTTCAGCCATCACTTTCAGTTTTTCGACACATTGGCTGCGAAATCGGCGATCGCTGACCGCCAATACTTCATCGATGACAAAAATGTTGGCATGGGAGAAAAGGGCTATCGCAAAACTCAGTCGGGCCCACATGCCAGAGGAGTAAAATTGAAGTGGGGTGTAAACAAAAGACTCTATTTCTGCGAAAGTTACGATTTCATCGAAGTGCTTGGCGATTTTGCGACGGGAGAGCCCTAACAATCCTCCGTATAGGTAGATGTTTTCCTGGCCCGTCAACTGTTCGTTGAATCCGACTCCGACTTCCAAAATAGAAGTTAAGGTTCCTTTGTACTTAATCCTTCCTTCCGTAGGAGGGGTTATTTTAGACAGAATTCGAATGAGAGTCGATTTTCCAGAGCCGTTTTTTCCGACGAGGCCTAAAATTTCGCCTGCATACAGGTTGAATGAAATGTCTTTGAGCGCCCAGAAAGGGGTTTTTTGCCAAAATTTTTCCCCCTGTAGGAGATACCGTTTGCCGATTCTTTCGGCGGTTAATATGGGTTGAGGGTTAGAGCTCATACACGATCGATAAAGTCCTGTGAAGTGTATCGGTAAATAAAATTGGAAATAATTAATAGAGTAATGATGCCAGCACTGCAATTGGTAAGAGCATGCCAAGGTATGGGGCCCAATTTAAAAACGAAGTTTCTTTGTGATTCCAATATGGTTGCAAGTGGGTTGAGGAAAATAAGGCTTCGGTATTTTTCAGGAATTGTCTGGCTTGGGTACAATACTGGGGTCACATACATTCCCAGCTGAAGAAGAAAACCTTGCACTTGGAGGATATCTCTAAAGTAAACCGAGATGGTGGAGATGAGGAGTCCAATTCCCAAGGCAAAGGCAGCCGTGAAAGCAACGACCGGGAGTAGACTCAGCAGGTACCTTCCCCAATTGAAATCGTAAAGAGGATGGCCTAATCCTTTTAGAATTAAAACCATGCAACCCACGGAGATCAATTGCATCGCGAAATTAAATAACCGATAGGAAATTCCAGCAATCGGGATGGCCAATTTCCAGATAAATATTTTCGTGTAGAGATGCCGGTTTCCTTGCAACGATCCCGAGGTCGATTCAACGGATTGAGAAAAAAATTGCCAGAGAATAACTCCTGTCAAATAAAAGAGAGGGGCGGGGATTTGACCGGTATTAATTCCGACTATTTTCTGAAAAATAGCGAAAAAGGTGAGAGAGGAGATAATAGGCTGGAAAAAATGCCATAAGGGCCCAAGCCAGGTGTTTCGGTATCGGAGTAAGAGTTCCCGTTTGAAAAAAACGCGAATCGTGCGTATCCGTTGCTTGTATCGAATTCGAGTATATGGGTTAGACCAGCTTTTGGGTTGGATGATAGTAGTGGCCAACGCTCTGGTTTTACGCACGGTACATTTAGAATAACGCAATCAGTCTTAGGTCTAAAGAGGAGTTGCGTTATTTTAGTCTTATGCGGATTCTATATTTTAGCGAGCAATGGGGCGGGGGATACGGTCAAGAAAGAGCCCTTGAGACTTCACTCAAGCTCTTGAAAGGGGTGGACTGTATTGAATTTGCTGTCGTTTGCCGGAAAAACGAACCGGCTGCAGTCGAATGTCCGGTTTACTCAATTCCGGATGTTTTTGCTCTCCCATTTTTTGATCCCCATTTTCGAGTGGTTCAAATTTATGAGCGGATTCAGGCGATAGTAGAAAATTGGAAGCCCGATATTTTACACCTCAATGAACAGTTGGATTATCGTTTGATGAATCTTTTGTGCCGGTTGAAGCCGATCGTTCTGACTTCACATACATTTGCGACGACATGCCCTGCCAGTGATCGTAAACGTGCTGACGGCGGAATTTGCGGGTATCGCTCTGGGCTTGCCTGCTTTCTCCACTATTACACACAAGGTTGCCTGTCGAATTTTAATGCATTCCATGGAAAGTTCATGGCAATTTTAAGTCACCAATTGAGAACGAAGGTGAGCAGAAACCGAATTTCAATTTTCGCAGTCAGTCAGACGATGCAAAGATATTTAATGGGAGAAAAATGGGATTTAAAATACCTTCATCAGATATCCCATCCCATCGAGAGTGAGATTAAGCTGACACCAAGAAGTGGCGACTTGATTCTGATGGCAAGTAGGTTAACGCCACTGAAAGGGCATAAGAATGCCTTCTTGGCACTGAAACAAATCGAATCGATCCCATGGGAAGTGGCAGTGGTGGGTTCCGGAAGTTTAGAGGAAGAATTAAAGAAGTGTGTTGAGAGTCTGGGGTTAGAGGATAGGATTCATTTTTACGGGCATTGCTCCGCTGGAGAGATGACAGCGTGGAGAAGAAAAGCCCGTATTTACCTCCAGCCTAATATTGGTCCTGAAACCTTTGGTTTATCGGTGGCAGAGGCCTTAGGGGCAGGGCTTGCCGTGATTGCTTCGAAAGTAGATGGGATTTCGGAAGTGGTGCGGGATGGAGAAACCGGTTGGTTGGTCAAACCCGGATCTGTGGACGATCTGCAGAGGGTTTTGCGTGAGGTTCTTTTAGATCCAAAACGAGGGGATGCACGGGGTGTAAAAGGATGGAAAGACATGAAAGAACGCTTTTCGCCATCCCGCCATGTTGAGCAGGTGCTCGCTGCCTACCGCCAGGTTTTAGAATTGGCCGGTGTAAAGTTGTCGACGGACGTTTCGGATCGCCTCAGCCATTGGGGTGGAGCTCCAATTGAAAGTTGAGTTAAAGAGCGATCCATCTAAAGAAACATCGATCCCGCGTGTTTCTTGGGTGAACCCATCGTTTCCAATCAGTTTTCCATCCACGGGGCGAACGAGATCAGAGGAAAGAAGAAAGTTTTCGGCGACGCATTTCGCGAATTGATAATAACTTTCCCTTTCAGGGACGGAAAGGTGATACATTCCGGCTTGCTCAAAAGGGGCTTCCATCACCTTTTGGACGGCTGAAACGGCGTCTGCTACCGAAATAAAACTGCGGAGCTCATCTTGAATATAGGGGCTGCTCTCCCCACGCCATAATTTTTGCAGGATTTTATTGAAGAGTGATTCATGGTGCCGATTCCCCCACCCAAAGAGGGTCCCCATGCGTAATATGAAGACATTATCTAGGTTTTCTAACAGCTGTTCCGCTCGGAACTTCGTATTTCCATAAACTGAAATAGGATGGGGCCTGTCCTCCTCATTGTAAAACCCCTTTTCTCCGGAGAATATTTTGGTTGAGGAGAAGAAGATGAATTTGCCCTTCCATCTGTTGACAGTGGAAGCACAGATGGAGGCCAATTCGGCGTTTAAATAGAAACTTTCCGATTGGAATTGCCGACATTTTTCTTCACGTCTTTCCGCGACGCAATACAAAAGGGTATCGGGAGTAAATCTTTCAATGAAGTTTTTTACCTCCTCAGGATTGTGAAGCTGGAGCCGGAAGGGAAGAATCCCATCGATACGAATCGGGTGGTGATCGTAAGTTCCAATCACTCGGTAGCGATCTCTCATTGCTAAAGCAAGGTGGGTCCCTAAAAAGCCAGAGGCCCCCAGAATTAGGATTCGTTTCATATTTTAAAAAGCTGACTAGCGTTTTTTGAGGTGGCTTCATTTACTTTTTCCACCTCTAAATTAAGTGTACTGGCAAGTGCCAACGCCGTCATGGGTAAATAGGAGGGTTCGTTGGGTTTCCCTCGATAGGGAATGGGGGCCAGAAAGGGACAGTCGGTTTCTAGGAGCATTTCAGAGAGAGGAATCTGTTTTGCCGCTTCGCGAAGACTTTCCGCGTTTTTAAAGGAAATGATTCCCGAAAAAGAGATCTTCAGGCCTCGAGCTAGCGCTCCCTTTGCCTGTTCTCTATTGCCCGTAAAGCAATGCATCACTCCGCCCGCAGCCCCTAGTTTGACGTCATCAATAATTTGATAAAGCTCATCAAAAGCATCACGGCAGTGGATTACCACTGGCAGATTAGCCGATTTGGCGATTTCAAGATGACGACGAAAACAGGCCTGTTGGGATGCTGGCGGAGAATGTTCATAATAGTAATCAAGGCCGGTTTCGCCGATTCCTACACATTTTTTGGAGGCGGTGGCTAACGCTTTTTCCATGGCGGCAGGGCCATCCGGGTGTTTTTCCGCTTCGTGGGGATGGATTCCTAAAGTGTAAAAAGCTTCGGGAATTTCTTCCACGATTTTTTGGTTAGTTTCCCAATTGCTCGGATCGGTTGCTACCGATATCATTTTTGTGATGCCGGCTACTTTTGCACGCTCGAGGATCTTTTCAAGCGGGTCGTGTTGCAACATGAAGAGGTGGCAATGGGTGTCGATTAGCATTGTTTTGGCATTTCGAGGCGTGCGAAGAGCACTTCCGGTTTCTGTACCTGAATAGCGGCTTCTCCCAGTCCCCATCCCAGTGGATCGAAAGAATTATTTTTAATCCCTAGAGTCTGCAACGCCTTTTCGGCCGTAGTCGGAATAAAGGGTTGCAAACACAAAGAGAGGTTCCGCAATCCTTCATGGCAATGGATTAATAATGTCTTCAGTTTCTCTTTGTCTTCCGGTGCCG
This sequence comes from uncultured Pseudobdellovibrionaceae bacterium, assembly GCA_964604555.1. Classification (GTDB taxonomy): domain Bacteria; phylum Bdellovibrionota; class FAC87; order UBA2466; family UBA2466; genus CAZRZK01. The sequence continues at coordinate 5,672 of CAZRZK010000014.1, forward strand.
TCGATTTTGCCAATTTCCACGGTGCTTGTTGCTCGATCATTTGGCTGAGTTGATTCACAATCTGCCAGATCGCTTCAAGAGCTTTGTTAAATCCAAAGCCGGGCAGCTCAGAGTGGAATTTAGGAATCGCATCAAGAGTGGCCGATCGGATTAAAGAATCGGTATCTAAATAGTTTTTTGAACCGGTCAATCCTTCGGGGAAATATTTCAAAATCATCGAGCAGACCCGGCTAACACTGTTCCCGTAATCATTGGCGAGATCGGAGTTGATCCGTTGATAAAGGCTTTCTTTGGTGTACTCTCCATCAGTTCCAAATATAAATTCCCGAAAGAGAAAGAAACGCATTCCATCGATGCCCACTTCGTCCGCCAGTTGCATCGGATCAATCACGTTGCCGGTCGATTTACTGATTTTGCGGTTGGCATCGGTCAGCCATCCATGGGCCACGATTTGTTTCGGAAGGGGGAGCTTCAGGGCAAGCAGAAAGGTCGGCCAGTAGATCGCATGGAATCTCAAAATATCTTTACCAACGAGATGGATCGCCTCTTTCCAGAATTTTTCATAAAGAGGATTTTTATCAAGGGGTCCGAGAGCGGAAATATAATTGGTAAGGGCATCAAACCAGACATAGACCTTGTGCTGTTTCGTTGCTTTTCCATCTGGCTGGATGGGGATCCCCCAATCGATGGTAGTGCGGCTGACACTGATATCTTTTAATCCCTGCTCGATGAAACTGACCACCTCATTCCGTCGAGTTTTGGGAATGATAAAATTGGGATTGGCCTCGATGTGCTTTAAAAGGGCATCTTGATAGGCCGACATTTTAAAGAAGTAGCTTTCCTCTCTCAACTTCTCGACCACTCTTCCGCAGTCGGGACATTTTCCATCGACCAATTGAGTCTCGGTCCAGTAGGTTTCATCCGGAACGCAGTACCAGCCTTCATAGTCGCCGAGGTAGATATCTCCGGTCTTCATCAATTGGTGGAAATAATTTTGTACTACCTTTTTGTGTCGTTCTTCAGTGGTGCGGATAAAATCGTCATAGGTGATGCCATATTTTTTCCAAGCGGTGCGGTAACGTTCGACCACTCGATCGGCTAAGGCCTGTGGCGTTTCCTGGGTCTCCTTCGCCTTTTTCTGGATCTTTTGCCCATGCTCATCGGTGCCGGTCAGAAAATGGACATCCTCTCCCAAGAGTCGATGGTAGCGGGCCATGATGTCGGCCGCGACCGTTGTATAAAGGTGGCCGATATGGGGGGCATCGGTCACATAGTAAATGGGAGTGGTAATGTAATAGGGCTTTTTCATGCGGCGGCCGTGTTCAAAAAGTCTTCCAGCAAAAGGGAAGCATTGGCATTGGAATTGAGTTTCGTCATCAAGTTTAAGCTCTCTTCGTAAAGGGTTAATAGACGATATTCATTCCAGGAAGTCAAAAGAGGAAGCCCCTTCTTAAGTGTGGCCTGCCGGAGTTGCCATTGGAGCCAGGAGGCGAAATCGGTCTTGTCTTCAATCGCCTGGATCGCCTTGGAAAGGAGTCGGTTTTCCAGAGTGAGTTGCAGTAGTTCTGTGTATTGCTCCTCCAACTCCGCAGAAACGTTCAGCTGCATCGGGGAGGGAAGGGTAAATTGGATCGAACGGGAACGGATCGTGGCCAAGAGTTGCCCGGGATTTGGGGTTAGCAGCCAGAAGGAACGGCCTTCACCAGGCTCCTCCAACGTTTTCAAAAGAGCATTGGAAGCGGCTGAATTCAATCGATGGGCATCAGGAAGAATCGAAATTCGATACTTCGACTCAGGAGGAGGAATCTGCATCTGTTCACACAATTGACGAATCGGTTCGATTTTTAGGGTCTCTTCATCAGGGAGATCCAAAATACAGATATCGGGATGGATCCGTTTTGTGATCCTTAAACAGACATTACATTTTAAACAGGGGCGGTCTTTTTCTTTACATAAAAGAAATTGGGCCATTTTCAGCGCTAGGGCAGAGAGGTGTTCCCCATCATTGCCTTGCAAAATGAGAGAGGTGTGAACCCTTCCGCTTTCTAAATAGGTTTTAAGTCGTTCCCAATCCTTCATTTTAAAAACCGTTTCCGTATCACAGTCTGGATTTGCGTTGCGATAGCTTCAATCGAGTTATCGGCGTTGATGAGAATATAGTGTCTTGGATCCTTTTTTGCGAGCTGCCGATAGGCGGAACGGACCTTTTCATGGAAATGGAGGGGCTCCCGCTCCATTCGGTCCAATTTTCCCCGCTTTTTTGCTCGTTCCAGACCCGTTTTCACCGGAATATCCAGAATAAAGACCAGATCGGGCTTGATTCCAGAGAGCGCAAAATGATTGAGTTCCCCGACCCATTTCGCCCCCATCTTCCGGCAAATCCCTTGATAGACCAGGGAGGAATCGGAGAGGCGATCGGAGAGAATAATCTGCCCTTTTTCGAGGGCGGGTCGGATGAGATAGGCGGCATGTTGAGCCCGATCGGCCATATAAAGGAGCAATTCGCAGGCTGGGGAGATCGGATCGGGGTTGTGGAGCAACCATTCGCGGATTTTGACTCCCAAGGGGGTGTCGCCCGGCTCAAAAGTGGTGAGGACGGAGCGCTTTTGCCCTTCCAGCCACTGGGCGAGGAGCTTCAATTGAGTGCTTTTACCGCACCCCTCCCCCCCTTCAAAGACGATGAGGAAACCTTTTCGTTTCATAGCTTTGCTATCGTAGACAAACTTTCGCGGTTTGGCTAAAAGAAGATGTAGTTCTTTTTCAAAATGAATGCTCGGATGGTGGAATTGGTAGACACGCAGGTCTCAGAAGCCTGTAGGGAAACCTGTGAGAGTTCGAGTCTCTCTCCGAGCATTAAAGGGGATGCACCCAACGGGTGCATCCCCTTTAATGCTTTATGATGGAGAGACGAGAAGCGGAGCCGGTAACGAATGCGACCCATAGGGAGCATTCGTTAACCAGAAGCCAATTGAATTTGGCTTCTGGTAGGCGGAGGGGGGCCTGCGCAGCAAAATTCTCCCCAAGAGAATTTTGCGAAGTAGGCGAGTCTCTCTCCGAGCATTGTCCCTTGGTTATGGATTCTTCTGCATTACAAACTTAAATCAGGTGAAGGCACGCTATAAATCTTGATGAGTTCATTCACGATCTTTTCCGTGTCGATGCCTTTGGCTTCCGCGTGTTCGGTGCCATTGCAGATGGCGCCGCCGACGACGTACTTCCCTCCGCCCTCCAGGAAAGTTTTGTCGATGATTCGGACCCTTAAAAAGGACTGAATGCCATAACCATAGCCGGAATGGCTAAAATCCTTCACTTTGTGAGGATCTCGATTGTCAGGCTCGACTCCCATAGCATAAGGGTATGTTCCTAGCGTCGTGGAGCGAACAAATTCCTCCCAGCTACTCTCTTCCTTGAGGAGCTTATCCGATTTTGTGGCGAGAGCGTTCCCGTATTGCATCACAAGGGCCCACATGGAAGTGATTACGCCGCCACTTCCGAGGAGATAGCCACGGTTGCCAAGATCCGCGATCTGAAAAGGCGCTTCCTTTCCGGTATACTCAGTGGCCACTTCATTGGTAGGCCAAAGGGGCTGTGCATCCTGGATACTGGATCGGGTCATATTGAGCGGGGAAAAGACTTTATTACTGATATAACGCTTCCACGTTAATCCATCTGGGTTTTCTTTTTCAATCGCATTGGCGAGGAGAAAATAACCCAAGTTTGAATACGCGAATTTCGTATTGTGTGTATCGGCCTGCAGAGCCGGATAGGTAGCAAGGTGGGCGCTCGTTAGGTTGTCTGCTTTCAGTTCGTCCTCATATGGTTCGCGAACAAGCCCTGAGGTGTGATCGGCCAGGTTCCGCGGTGTCACCTCGTCGGAGGAGGAGTCCTTGAGCTCGTCAAAGATGTTTCCAAGATTGTTGTGCAGAAACCCATCTTTTTCTTCATTCAACCTCAATGCGCTCAGAGCGACAAAAGACTTTGTGATGGAAGCAATCCGAATGTTGGTGTGAATGGTCATCGGAACATCGCCAGAATGGAGATTGGGAAAGACAAAACCCTGGGCGCCCTGGAATCCAACGGCTGGCATCGAGATACTTTCGTCAGTACCAAATCGAGCGACACCCCACTCCGCCGAAAATCGTAATCTACCATCGGTGTTGATGACGACAGCACAGCCCGGAGCAATCGGATCTTTATTGATCCCATCAATATAGTTCTGTGCCTGCTCATCGGGCGTGAGGGTGTGGTACAGCAAGTGCGGCTGAGGCTCTAGCACCTGCGGGCTTGGTATCACTTCAGTGTAAGGAGAAACTTGAATCGACATGGGAGCCTGCATGATGGGTTGAGGTTCCACCATGAGTGCGCCGGCAAAGATTGAGGATGCGAAAATCGATAAGGTCAGGATTGTCTTAAAAATGAGAGTGCGGATGGTCATCGTTTCTCCTCTAACGTGCATCTGAATGATTGGAATATTATTCATTAATAATGTGGAGGAATGATGCTGGTCTAAAATTCCGTTGTAATTACCACGCGATTGCCGCGTCACTCGCTGCGCTCGTTCCTCGCAATGACAGCCCTTTTTCGTTGCGAGCCCGAAGGGCGAAGCAATCCCCTGTTTTTTGAGTAATGACAGGTCAGGGTTTGGAGAATTCGTAGGCCTGTTTCAGCCAGTCGGTGAGGGGGGGCAGTGGTAGCACTCCCTTTTCGCCTTCACTTCGATTCCTCAAGTTCTGCCCACCGGGCATAGAGCTTTTCAATCTCTTTCTGGGTGTTTTCCAGGGATTGGCAGAGTTCGGCGAGGTGGCTTGCATTCGACTGGTTTTGGGGAAGGGCGATTTCCTGTTCCAGGGTTTTAAGCCGTGTTTCCGCCGCTTCGATCTTTCCTCCAATCTGAGAAAGTTCACGGGTCTCGAGATATCCCATTTTTTTCTTTTTGGTCTCAGATTGGTTTTTAGACTCTGCAGTCGGGGTGGATTTAGAAGGGCGGTTTTCCTTTTTCCAATTTTCCCACTGAGCGAGTCCAGCAAAATGGATCAGTTCGGCACCATCGGAAGGGAAGGCGATGATCTCATCGGTGACTTGATCGAGGAAATAACGATCATGGGTGACCAGCAGCACCGCTCCATCAAACTCAGTGAGACATTCTTCGAGCACATTCAACGTCTCTACATCCAGATCATTAGTCGGTTCATCGAGTATCAAGAGACTGGCCTCTTTCAGCATTAATTGACCGATGAGGACACGGCTCTGTTCGCCTCCGGAGAGGGCTCCGACTTTCATGTCGATCTGTTCTTTTCGGAAAAGAAAGCGATCGAGATAGCCATTGATGTGTTCCAACTTGCCTCGATAATTGACATGATCGCCATCGGGGCAAAGAGTTTTGCGCAAAGTCACTTCAGGATGGAGTCGATCGCGATTCTGCTCAAAGTAAGCTACTTTTAAGGGATCGGCTTTTAAAATCTGCCCGGAATCGGGCAGTTCTTCTCCGAGCAAGATCCGAATCAGAGTCGATTTTCCACAACCATTCCTGCCTAAGAGTCCCATTCGGGTGCCTGGGCCCAAGAAGAGATCGAGATCGCGAAAAAGGGTTTTATCACCTACTTTTTTGGTGATCTTTTTTGCTTCAAGGAGTCGTTTCGGTTTCCTGTCACTCGCTTGGAATTCGATCCGGGCACTTTGGTTTTGGTTGCGGTATTGTAATTCCTCGACTTCACTCTTAAGGGTTGCTGCTGCGTGGATGCGGGCCTGCTGTTTCGTGGTGCGGGCCTTGGCCCCTTGCCGAAGCCATTCCGTTTCTCGCCGTAAAGTGTTCCGGAGTTTCGTTTCCCGGAGTTGTTGATTTTCTAAAAGGGCCGCCTTTTGATCGAGATAGGTGGAATAATCGCCACGGATATTTAAAAGCCCTCCTGGATTTTTCCGGTCCAGTTCCAAGATACGGCTGCAGGTGCGTTGAAGGAAAAGGCGATCATGGGTAATTGTGAGCGTAGCGATGGGCGATTTTTTCAGGAACTGTTCCAACCACAGGATGCTTTCGATATCGAGGTGGTTGGTCGGTTCATCCAGGAGCAGTAAATCGGGTCTTTTCGTGAGTTCTTTAGCAAGGGCCACCCGTTTTTTCCATCCACCTGAAAGGGTGCCAATTTTTACATGTTCGAGGGGGGTGAGTTCCAGTTTGGAGAGAATCTCTCCCAGTGAATCATCGGTACTATGAATGCCTTCTACGACTGTCGCTTCAGGATTGAGAACCGGGGTTTGCTCCAGGTAGCCGATGCGTAATCCTCGTTGGATAGAGAGTTCCCCCGCATCGGGAGTCTCTTCACCGGCTAAAATTTTAAGCAGGGTCGATTTTCCAGCGCCATTCGGGCCAATGAGACCCACTCGATCTTCCGATTCAATCACAAAGGTAATGGAATCAAAAAGGGCACGGGCGCCAAATCCTTTTTTGATTTGATTTGCACTGATGAGAATGGACACAGGAAGGGTAATATGCCGAGGAGATGGAAAAGAGTAAATCGGAATATCTAGCTTTGTGCCTATTCGATGAGATTCTTCACTTCGTTCAGGATAAATTCTGCCGCAATACTTCGAATCGCGACAAAATCTAACTATTCGCCCATCAATTCGTAGAAATAAATGGCCCCATCGATCGCCTTTTTAAAATCTCCGAGATGCATGCTCTCATTTTCGGAGTGTGCGTTGGTGTAAGGGTCTTCAACGCCAATCAAAAGAGCGGGGACTCCACCCAAAACATTGGCAAAAGGCTCCACAAATGGAATGGATCCTCCTGCGCCAACATAGACGCAATCTTTTCCATAGGCTTTAGTAAGGGCTTGCGATGCCTTCTCAAAAGCTTTGCCGCTCGGAGTGGTGACCCACCACGGGGCGTGTTGCTCCACTTTCACTTCTACTTTGACTCCCCAAGGGGCATGCTTTTTCAGATGGGCAACAAGCTGATCTTCTACCTTTTGGGCGTTCATATCAGGCACGGTCCGGATTCCGATTTTACACCAGGCCGAATCATTGATGATATTAGAACAATTTTTTCGTGAGCTTGCTTGGATTGCATTCACTGCAATCGCTGGAATGCGGGTCATCTTCGCCAAAGGCAATGCCTTGCCACCAATAATATCTACGCCATCAAACATCTCGGCCTGTTTGCGGTAGATCGAATCGTTGTAATCGAGGGAAGCGAGGCTTTTCTCTTCGATGGGAGTGAGCGGACGGACATCATCATAGATCCCTGGAATCTGCATGATCCCCTTTTCATCGACTAAAGTGGCTAGCATTTTGGAAAGGGCAATTACCGGATCTGGAACCGGGCCACCCCACATTCCAGAGTGAAGTGGATGGTCCATTACTTTCACTTCAACTTCAATCGCCACAATTCCTCGCAGGGAAGTGGTGATGGTGGGGATTCCGGTATCAAAATTTCCGGTGTCGGTCAGGACGATGGCATCGGCCTGCATCTTATTGCGGTATTTTTCCAAAAACTTTTCTAAGGATCCGCTCCCGATCTCCTCTTCGCCTTCAATCAGGAGTTTTACGTTAACGGGGAGTTTCCCGGCCGTCTTGAGAAAGGAAGCGATTGCGCTGGAGTGGACCACAATGCCGGCTTTATCATCGGCCGTTCCTCGGCCATAGAGGCGGCCATTTTTTTCTACCGGTTCAAAGGGCTTTGTTTTCCAAAACTCTTCCCGTCCCGCCGGTTGCACATCGTGATGGGCGTAAAGAAGGAGGGTCGGTTTGCCTGGGGCGTGGAGCCAGTCGGCATAGACATAGGGATGGGTCCCCTCAATCTTTAAAATTTCGACGTTTTCCAGCCCCTCTTCTTTGAGGAGTTTGGCCACAGCTGCGGCCGATTTATCCAGCTCCTCGGTGGGAAATCCGGCAAAGCTAATGGAAGGGATTCGGGCCAGGACCTTTAGTTTTTCGACAAAGGATTGGAAGTTTTTTTCAGCGTATTGGATTGGGGTCGTCATAGCAAGGCTGTATCAAATGTAACCTTGAAATTCAAATTTACAGACTACCTGTGGATTTCGAAGGGGTGAGGCATTGATTCGGGGAGCTCGTGATGAAGAACTGCACATCTTGACTACTGAGGAGTCCATTGCGAGCATACGGCATGGCTCAACTCTTCGCCCAACCTCTTGATGGAAAAAAAGTTGCCGAAGCGGTTTTTTCAAAGTTGGTTTTAGATATCTCTTTGCTTCCAGTGGTTCCAAAACTGGCGCTGATTTTAGTGGGGGAGGATCCTGCTTCTCAGACCTATGTAAAAAGCAAAGGGAAAAGGTCGCAGGAGCTCGGGATTCTGAGCGAGACTATCTTGCTTCCGGCTACCACCACAGAAGCAGAACTTTTAGGTCATATCGATCGCCTGAATAAGGATAAATCGGTCCATGGCATTTTGATCCAATTGCCGCTGCCAGCACACATTAATAAGTACAAAGTGCTGACCGCTTTAAACCCCCTAAAAGATGTTGATGGTCTCCATGTAGAAAACATCGGTCTGTTGACACTGGGAAAGCCGCGGTTTGTTCCGTGCACTCCTGCAGGTGTGATTGAGATCTTGAGCCATTATCAGATTCCGATGTCCGGAAAACATGCGGTAGTGTTGGGACGGAGTGAGATCGTGGGGAAGCCGATGGCACAGCTCCTGCTGATGCAAGATGCGACGGTAACCACTTGCCATTCTAAGAGTGTGGGGATTTCCGATATTGCCCGGACCGCCGATATTCTCGTGGTTGCCATCGGGAAGCATCATATCGTGGATGAAAAATGGGTGAAGTCGGGAGCGACGGTGATCGATGTGGGGATTCACCGAGTGAATGGAGTGATTCAAGGCGATGTGAATTTTGCGAGTGTTGATAAAGTGGCGGGCCATCTAACGCCCGTTCCGGGTGGCGTCGGTCCGATGACCATCGCGATGCTCATGAGAAATGTGGTTACCGCCGCGAAGCTGCAGTTACAGTAAATCTCTTTCTTTCCAATCTTCGATCAGTCGATCCAATTGATCCTTCAGCGCATCAAAAGATTGATCATTGTGGATGACGGTGGTGGCTAAAAGGGTGCGCTTATCATCGCTCCACTGACTGTGATCAATCTTGTCAAATAGCGTTTCGGTCATTCCACTTCGCTTCATGACCCGTTCCTTCCGTTTCTGGAAGGGAGCGACGATCAGCACCACTTCATCGAGGTTTTTATAATAACCCGATTCATAAAGGAGAGCGGCTTCACAAATCACCAGTTGATTGGCCGCTTTTGCTTTCGCCTCATAGACGGCAAAGATAGCGGGATGCAACAGGGATTCGATCGAGTGTCGGAGTTGAAAATTGGCAAAGATCCGTTCTTTGACCAAGTCAGGCCGGAAGGTTTGATCTTCAATCCCGCAGATTTGGTGGACCTGTTGTACCAAAGAAGCATCCTGCTGCATCAATTCACGGCCGATTTCATCCAGATTAAAGACTGGGATGGACTGAGCGATAAAGTGTTCTGCGGCCAGGCTTTTTCCCGCTCCGATGCTCCCGGTCAGTCCCACTTGGTAAAGGCGTTTCGACATACGGCATTAGTATAGCCGTTAACAGCCGTAAATCCCAATTGAGAGTGGGGACGGAGGTCGGTTTTGAGGGCTGATAAGATGAATTAATCCCATGACATTCTTATTTTTCCTCCTAGCCTTCATTAGGCTCGAGGCCCACTCCTTAGAGGAGGGGCTCAAGAGCATCCAAGCCCAGGGTGTGCAGACCCATACCCTCATTATCAAATTTAAAGATGAAAGTTCGCGGTCGGAGGAGCGGCTGCATCGGGATCTGCCGGTCTTTTATGACCTCCGTCCCCTTTTTAAGCGAGGACGTCAGGTCTATGTAGCGGAACGAAATGAGATGGAACGGAAGTTGCGACAGCAGCTGCCCCATCTTGAAAAGTACTCAGTAGCAACTTTTAGGCGGACACTCACTGTAGAAGAGGCGATGGAAACGCTCAGTGAGGTTTATCAACAGTCCTCCGTGGAATTTGCTTACTTTGAACCGATTACCGAGAATGCGGTTTGGGAGGAACCTAAAACCTTGGCTTCTCCCGGTGAAGCCGTTCCGAATTATGAATCCCGCCAAAATTATTTAGAGGCGGCTCCGCAAGGAGTGGGAGCGAGAGAGATGTGGAAGCGGAGCGGGGGGAATGGCGCAGGAGTGAAGGTGATCGATATTGAAAATGGTTGGAATAATAGTCACCAAGATTTCAAAACTCCCTTTTTTACGTTGGCCGGAAGCAATGATGTGAACCATGGGACTGCGGTTTGGGGAGAGGTTGCGGCCAAGCGGGATGAGGTCGGAACTACCGGCATTGCCTATGGAGTGGATTTTGGAAATTTGCGATTTAGCAGCGCCGATAGTTATGATCAAGCCGCCTCTAAGTTATCCGCCGGCGATATCATCATTATCGAACAACACCAATATGGACCTGATGGAAATTTTACCGCCATGGAATATTGGCGGGCCAACTTTGATGCCTTCAAGATGATCTCTGCGAAAGGAATTTTAATTTTGGAAGCTGCCGGGAATGGCTATTCCAATTTAGATAGCTCCGTTTATCAAGGCGCCTTCGATCTAAAGGTGAGGGATTCAGGTGCAATTTTGGTGGGAGCCGCCGGCTCTCCGGGAAGTTCACATCTTGAGAAGCTGGGTTTTTCCAATTATGGTAGTCGAGTGGATGCCTTTGGCTATGGCAATAATGTGACTACAACCGGTTATGGAAATCTTTATAATGGATCTTTCAATACCCACTACACCGCAACATTCAGTGGAACCTCAAGCGCTACGCCGATTGTGGCTGGGGCGGTGGCATGCCTTCAAGGCGTGGCAAAAAACTATTTAATCGTTTTAACCCCCGCCGAGATTCGCGAGGCCCTGCGCAAGACCGGCACCCCTCAGAAGGGGGACACCAGTAGACGGATTGGGAATCTGCCTGATCTCAAACAGCTCTTCGACTATTTCTGGAATAGTTGATTTCGATGAGATTGCCGCGTCGGCCTGTCGGCCTCCTCGCAATGACAGCGTTTTACGTTGGGATGATGTCGGCGAAGACGAAGCCCTCCCGATCGACGATTTCTCCAACTTTACAATCGATAGGTTTATCAAACAAAGGGCAGTTCACTACGACGGTATGGAATTCACCGTTCTCTCCACAAGGATCGACCCCTTTTGGAAGGGACTGAAGAAAAGCCTCATCGTAATAACGTCCAGAGAAGCTGGCATCCAATTTTGATCGATCCACGCAGCTGATGATGGGCTTGAACTCATCGCTTATCATCTGCTTCGAAAGCTGCTCAGTATTTCTCTCCCACAGTGGAAAGATAGGTTGAATCTTGGTTTTTGCCAGTTGTTTTTCGCGGTAAGCACGAATGTCGGTCAGGAACAGGTCGCCAAATATAAAATGGGTTACCCTTAGAGATTCAAGTTGGGTGATGAGGGCTTGCATTTTCGTTTCGTAAATTTCATTCGAGCAGGGGCTTGGGATTTTAATTTTGAAAATTTGGAGTCCGAGTCGTTGCGCTTGTAAATCAAGAAGTGCTTCGCGTGTGCCATGCATTGAAACACGTTCGTATTCTTCGGTGAGGGTGGTGACAAGCCCTACTATCTCAAACTGCTTAAGTTTTTTAAGCTCATAGAGAGCATAGGCACTGTCTTTGCCACTGCTCCACGATACGATAGCTTTGGGGTGCATATTTTCCCTCTGAAATATGTTGTTTTCACCATCATTCGGCCACAATTGGTTGGTATTCTCAATCTAATTCAAACTAATTGAACTGGAGGTACGTTGCATGAAAAAGATTCTCGGTTTATCTCTTCTTTTTAGCTTGGCAGCATTGCAAAGTCAGGCTGCTCCCATGAATGGCCCTCGTAGCCAAGGCATTATTAGACAAGGGGTGATTAGGCAAGGAATCATTCGTCAGGGCCAAGTAAACCAAGGAGCCTCCTCGCAAGACTCCCAAAAAGAGAATATTGTCAGCTCTTTAGAGATTCAAGGTGTCGAAGCAGTTAATGGTCAGCTCGTTCAATCCGATGAGTGATTGAAGGAGATTCTATGGGCTTAATGCCGTGGTTGATGAGTGTTGTTTTGAGCGGATGGGCGCAGGCAGCCAATAAGCAGATTCCTACGGGCACGGTATTAAAGGCGGCCAATGAGATTGGTGAAATAGTGACGCTCCGGATCGATGCGATCGAGCCCGATCCGGAGGACAACGAAAAAGAGCTCTTCCTCTATTCCCTCTCCATTTTAGATACCGAAAAAAAAAGCTGGGCTTCTTACTGTCTTCCTGACAAAAAAGGTTCAACTAAAGCGATTCCTCTTTCAGGCACTTGGGATGAAACAGGAAATTTTAAAGATTCAAAAAAGTTGATTACCTTTGCCTGTACCAGCGGAGTGCTCGCGAAGTGCGTGCGTTGGGGGTACAAACCCTGGAAAATAGTAAATGGAAAATCACTTCGAGATTATCACCAGGCCTGCGCCCATATGGCGCGAGCCGATTATTGCGGCAATGGTCAGCATCATACCCAAGAGGGGACCCTGATCGATATTTCCGATGATCTGGGGATTCAAAAGAGTGAATCGGATGAGAAGATGTTATTCGAGGCGGCCTGGTCACCAAAAGGGGCGACTTATGTTCGTAAGGCTCGGTGGTATGAGACCTTAGAGGAGCTTCAGAAGCAATGTCCAGAAAAGTTAAAGGGTCGGGTTGATTCCAGTGAAAATGGATTAACAGTCCAGGAAATTCGGGCAAAATATCCCGATACCCTTTTATACAATCGTTCTTATCTGCGGAAGAAAATGTAGGCTGCGAAAAGAACGAATAGACTGAACAGGCTTATCATCAGAGCTTCTTTCACAAGAGGTTGATGGAACTCAATACTCCCCGGAGTAGTTGCTTTCAACGTGAGCCTTTCCCCCTTCGTCGATAAAATCTCGATTCCAGGGACAGTGCTTTTCCAATAATCGGAATGGTTGAGATTGAGAGTGATCTTTGGAGATGGGTTTGCAATCTCAATGAGGCTCCAATCGAGCCATCGGGCGCCGGTCGGAAGCATTTTTCCTGTTTTTAGATCGGGGGCGACATTGCATTCCAAATTGGGCACACAGTTGATGATGCCACTTCCGTTTCGAATGTGAGGGAATTGGATGTCGGGATGGGAAGATTCAATCATCTCGATCTCGGGAGGATAGTGGGAAGGAAAACGAAACTGCGGCCCTTGGGTCAAAAAGATAGGTTTCGATAAGTTGACTCCCGCTTGTAGGAGCAGGGGCAAGATTCCCAGTCCAAATAAAATGGCCTGTTTCCATCTTTTCTGCGGCCATTGGATTGCCAAGGCAGAGAGTAAAATTAGCGAAAATGCAGTGCCGGTCCAAAAACGGAAAACGATGCGGATGCTTTCGGCTCCCGGCCAGATTCTTCTAAAATGGTTATACGGAGAGAGACTGTCGAAATGGCTGCTTCCTAGCCCCAACATTAAGCAGAAAACACCCATGGCGCAGAAGCTATAAAGAGCTGGAATCGTTTTTTTTCGAAAGGCAATGAGAATAGGAATGATTCCCAAAAAATAGTTGTACTCATGCCTTGCTCGGGAGGGGCCATCATAGGCAATGGCGGGGAGTGTGTGTGCAGGCACTAGAAAATTAAGAAGGGCAGTGAGGAAGGATGTTCCGTGGGGGCCGGCCTGACTCAATCGAGGGAAATCATGGAAATATTTCCATGCAGGTAGGATGCTCACAGCATCGATAGCTCCTGCCAATCCGATGGCTAACGCAAGGTGAAGAAGAGGACGAATGTTTTTAGTCAGCAGAGTGCGAAAGAATCCTTCGATCAAAAGAATGGGAACCCCAATAATAAAAAAATTCGGTTTATAGAGGCCACAATAGGCCAGCAGCAATGCCCAAAGGGTAAATAGTCGTAGTTCCCATTTTTCTGTGAGTGCAAATGAAAACTCCCAGATCAATGGAAAGAGGAAAAAGAATCCCAGAGTGACGTGGCCCACCATGAAGCGATTGACGACAGCGCCACAGGATAGAAATAAAAAGATTCCCCAAAGCGCAGAGGTCTCATTTCCTCCTAAGCGCTTAATGAGTTTGGTGAGGCCGTAGGTTCCTAAAGCCAGTTGCAAAAGCATTTCCAGTTTCACCCACCAGGCCGAACCCACCAAAAACGCAAAAAAAAGAAAAGGGTGAAAAATAGGGATTTGGGGGTCTCCCCCCAGGGTCCGTCCCCCGCAAAGATAGGGGTTGAAATGGGGTAAGCCGCTTTGGGTCTTCCAAAAACGCAGTGCGATTTCGTAATAGCTGGCTAGGTGATCGAAATCGTTCCCGCCGACTAAAAATCCTAATACTCCAAAGAGGAGGAGGTAGAAAAAGGCGAGAATCGCGATAGAAATTTTTATCGTTTTGGCCACTTTTCGATGGTATGACAGCTCCTTATGCGGAGCAATATAATGATGAAGTTGAAGGGGTTGTTTTTAGTTTTCTTTTTAATTCTTGGAGTTGTCGGTTGCGCAAACCAGCAGATCCGGGAAGTGGCCTCTAAACCCGAAGGTTCCCATCTTGTGGTCTTTATGAGTGATTTTGGGCTCTTAGATGATGCGGTTCCCATCTGTAAAGGGGTAATGGTAGATGTGGATCCCGCTATTCGGATTATCGATTCCACCCATCAGGTAATTCCATTTTCCATTAATGATGGCGCTATTTATTTGGCTAATATGGCCCCTTACTTTCCACCCGGAACCGCCTTTGTGACGGTGGTCGATCCAGGGGTTGGAAGTGAACGCCGATCGGTGGTGGCGAAATCGAAAAAAGGGCATTATTACGTCGGGCCAGACAACGGCCTTTTAACCTATGTCCAGGATCAATATGGGATTGAAGAGGTCCGGGAGATTAAAAACACCGCATGGATGCGACTGGGAAAGCTTTCCAACACCTTCCATGGCAAAGATGTCTATTCTCCTGTGGGGGCGCATCTAGCGAAGGGAGATCCTTTTGAAGGGGTTGGACCTGTTTACAACTCGCCTTTAGTGAGGCTCAAGGTTAAGCAAGTGAGTGTGCAGCAAAACAAGGTTGAAGGACAAGTGATTGCGACCGATGGCCCTTATGGCAATTTGATCACCAATGTGATGGTGAAGGATGTGGAGGCGTTAGGTTTTAAAGTGGGCGATACCATCCCAGTGAAAGTAG
The DNA here is from genome assembly GCA_964604555.1 of uncultured Pseudobdellovibrionaceae bacterium. Classification (GTDB taxonomy): domain Bacteria; phylum Bdellovibrionota; class FAC87; order UBA2466; family UBA2466; genus CAZRZK01. Next base: position 20,879 of record CAZRZK010000014.1, read on the forward strand.
GAAATAAAAGCCTAAAACTTCCTTTGGCCCGTATCTTTGGCGATGTGGGTTTGGGAAAAAGCCTTTTCTATTTTGATTGGCATGATAGGCTTTGCCTGGCTGTGAACCAGGGGAATTTTTCTAAGCAGTATCAAATTCAACCTGGAGCCAAATTAGAAATTAATAAACACAAATGAATAAAAAACTCCTTCTCGATCTTCTCTTTCAACCGACTGCCCCTTTTCGCGAGGAGGCGGTCATTCGTTGGTACCGAATCCTTTTCCAAAAACATCAAATTCCTAATTTTATCGATGAGGTTGGGAACTTAGTGGTGGGAGCTGCTTCCCTTGCGGAATACCAAGCGTTGTTGGCGGAAAAAACTTCGGAACCTTTACGAATATTGGTGGCCCACATGGATCACCCCGGTTTCCATGTGAACGGACCCATGACTGGAAAAGGAGCGAAAGGAGATCTGCTCGCCACCTGGCACGGAGGCTCTCCGGTTAAAGGGCTCACAGGGACGAAAGTATGGTTGGCCGATCGGGAAGGGTACCGCGGTTTTGGCAAGATTAAGAGTGTGAAGATCCATCCTTCGAAGTGGAGTATGGAATCTTTGGTGATCTCTCCCATAGGAAAAATCGAAGGAGAGAACCATTTCGGTGGATTTGCATTCCAAGCGCCAGCGTGGGAACGACAGAATAAAATTTATACGAAAGCGGCCGATGATCTCGTTGGAACATTTGCCATTGGCTCGTTGGCAATTTCCCATCCAGAGTATTTTAAAGAAAAAAGGATGATAGGCCTTCTCACCCGTGCTGAAGAGGTGGGATTTATCGGTGCCATCGGCCATATTGAGTTGGGTTATCTGCACAAAGCGCAACGAGAACTCTTTCTATTAAGTTTGGAAACCTCTCGAACATTGCCAGGAGCTCTCATCGGAAAAGGGCCGATTGTGAGGCTCGGCGATAGAAAGACAGTTTTTGAATCGGGTTACGTCGAGAATGTAACCCAGATTGCGGAGAAGGTTCTGCCCAAAAAATACCAGCGTCGGATCATGGATGGGGGAACCTGTGAAGCGACCGCGATGATCGCTTATGGATTTAAGGCGACCGGGATCTCATTGCCATTAGGAAATTACCACAACCAGAACTTCGAAGGGGGACCGGGAGCTAAGGTAAAAGGCGGACCCGCACCCGAATTTGTCCATATGGAAGATCTCAAAGGAATGTTGAAGTTGTGTGAGGCTCTCATGGAGCCCGGGGCGATTACGTCGAAGGTATGGTCTTCCCGTTCGGCCCAATTTAAAAAGAGCTATCAGGATTCAAGTCGATTGTTGGCTCTTCTGGATCTCTAAGACGGTAATCATCGCCATATTGACGATCTCATCCACATCGCAAGAACGTTGAAGGACGTTGATCGGTTTATTCATGCCCACCAGAATGGGGCCAATCGCTTCGGCACCGCCCACTCTTTGCATCAGTTTATAGGCAATATTGGCAGATCCCAGATCCGGGAAAATAAGAACATTGGCTCCGCCTTTGAGATTACAAAAAGGGAAGGTTTCGGTGATGATCTCGGGAACCACCGCGGTGTCGGCCTGCATCTCTCCGTCGATGATGATGTCGGGACGGCGCTGCTGGACGATTTTCACCGCCTGGCTTACCTTGATTGATAGCGGATGGTGATTACTGCCAAAGTTGGAGAAGGATAGCATGGCCACTCTCGGTTCGATATCGAAGAAGCGGGCCTCGTCAGCACAGGAGATGGCGATATCGGCGAGATCGGCGGCGGTCGGATCAATGTTAACGGTGGTATCGCCGAAGAAAAAGATCCGTTCTTTGAAGAGCATCATGTAAACACCGGCGATCTTCATTCCCGGCTGCGCGCCAACCACTTGCAGGAAGGGACGAATGGTATCGGGGTAACTTTGGGTGGCGCCACTTAATAAACCATCAGCATGACCCATGCGGACCATCATCGAGCCGAAATAGTTTTCATTCTTCATGAGCGAATAGCATTGCTCATGGGTCAGCCCTTTGCGCTGCCGGACTTTCCAGAATTCGTCGGCATAAGCTTGGCGATTGTCGCTTTGAGAGGGAGTGATGATCTGGACCTCTTTTAAATCGTCGAGCCCCAATTTTTCAATCGACTGCTGAATCCGTTTCTCATTGCCTAACAAAATGGGAATTGCGATCTCCTCCTGTAAGATAACTTCGCAGGCCCGCAAGATTTTAGGATAGGATCCTTCTGGGAAAACGATTTTGGGCAAAGTCCGGGTAATGGATCCTTCTGCCGGATTGATTTTGTCTTTAATGGACCGGACAAAGCTTTGCCGAATTCCAAGACGTTTTTCGAGTTGAACCTTATATTGTTCGAGGTCCAATTTAATACGTGCAACTCCACTCTCCATAGCCGCTTTTGCGACAGCAGGACAGACCCACAAGAGCACTCGGGAGTCGAACGGCTTTGGAATGATATAGTCAGGTCCGAAGCGAAAATGTTTGCCACCGTAGGCTTTCACCACTTCGTCCGGTACATCTTCCTTCGCCAATTTTGCCAGAGCATGGACAGCAGCGATTTTCATCTCTTCATTGATCGCTTTCGCTCGTACATCGAGTGCTCCTCTGAAAATAAAAGGGAAACCGAGCACATTATTCACTTGGTTCGGGAAATCGGAACGTCCGGTGGCGGCGATGACATCGCTTCTCACCGCTTTGGCTTCGTTATAGTCGATTTCGGGATCGGGATTGGCCATCGCAAAAACGATCGGACTCCTTCCCATCGATTGGATCATCTCGGGAGTCACTGCTCCTTTCACACTCAATCCCACAAAAACATCGGCCCCTTTCATGGCATCGGTGAGGGTACGCAGTTTAGTCTCTACTGCAAAGGGAGCTTTATAAACATTCATTCCTTGCTCGCGTCCCTTGTAGATGACTCCATGACTATCGCACATGAGGATGTTTTCAAGTCTAGCTCCCAGGCTCATGTAGAGCTTAGCGCAGGAAATGGCTGCGGCACCGCCTCCGCTGAAAACGATCTTCATTTCGGAAATCTTCTTGTTCACCAATTCAGCGGCATTTAAAAGGGCTGCGGCAGAGATGATCGCGGTTCCATGTTGGTCGTCATGAAAGACCGGAATATTCATCTTCTCTTTTAACTTTTCCTCAATATAAAAACATTCCGGTGCCTTGATATCTTCGAGGTTAATTCCGCCGAAAGTGGGTTCTAGCAAACTGACCGCCTGGATAAAGGCATCGGGATCCTCCGTCCCCACCTCGATATCGAAGACATCGATATCTGCGAAGCGTTTGAAGAGGATGCCCTTTCCTTCCATTACCGGTTTGCTGGCGAGTGCGCCGAGATTTCCGAGTCCTAATACCGCCGTACCGTTGCTAATGACCGCAACCAGGTTCCCTTTAATGGTGTATTGGTAGACGTCTTCAGGATTTTTGGAGATCTCGATACAGGGTTGAGCAACGCCTGGAGAGTAGGCGAGAGAAAGATCTCTCTGTGTCTTGCAGGACTTAGAGGAGATGACCTCAATCTTTCCGGGTCGTCCTGAACGATGGTATTCCAATGACTCTGCGCCGATGTCTTTTTTCTTTTGCATGGGATTAGTTTAATGCAGTGCGATGGTTAAGGGGAGGGGTAAATCTATTTTACCATAATAAGAGGGGGTATGGACCCCCTCTTATTATGAAGCGATGCATTACAATTTGGGCCAGACGTTGAAGGCTCGATAGATAGCTCGACCTCCACGGGCGCGACTGTGGAGGAGGTAACTGCCCCGTTTCAATTTCCCAAGATTCAGTTTTTCACTAAATGGAATCGCCTTCATTTCTGGGGAGGCTTCTCCTGAAATCTGAAGAACAGGGAAGATGACAATCACATCATTCTGCACTTCCCATTTGATTGGGCGAACCAGGGTTTGAGCCGTTGAAGAGTATTCTCCATTCAATGTGATAGTGATCTCATCCTCCTCAAATACGATTTCTTTGACATCGATGGATTGAATGGCTGCGTAGCGGAAATTATCAATGTTCTCAGTGCTGGCCGAATCGACGCGAAAAGCCTGTTTTTGAATGAGTCCCTGTTTCCCCTCAAATTCTATCTGATAATTGGAAGCTGCCATGCGTCCAAGTGATGCAACATTGGTAAATGGAATTGGGTCCTGGAGCAGTTCCGCTCCACAGGGTTGAATGAGGGACATCCAAGCCTGTTGTCGCACTCTTAAGGTGTTAGTGCCCGGGACATTTTCTACCACCGTTTTCCCAAGAGTGAAGCAGGGATTGGGCAATCGACCTTGCACGACCAATTCAACTGCATCGTTATCATCATATCCTTGGGAAGGAATATAAACTTTATCCAACGCGACTTCAGTGTGGATGAGGGTGTCTTGTCCGTAAAGGTTGCAAAACGTTCCCAATGTGATCAGTGTAACGATGAATAATGCAGGGTGATTTATTTTCATGAGTGTTCCTTTTTGGGTTGTAAATACAAGAACTGCATTGCAAGGATGAGACCAATGTGATGTGAAGTCATTCGAAATTAAAACGGGACGAACTGTCCCGTTTTAATTTGAAATTGTCCCATGTTATGTTGACCGCATGACACAAATTGCAGTCTTCGATGCCCATCCCTTTGAACGCCCTCATTTGATGGAGGCAAATGAGAAGCATCTATTCGATTTAAATTTTATTGAGCCTCGACTGACTGAGGAAACTGCAATCCTGGCGCAGGGAGCATCGGTGGTCTGTTCATTTGCCAATGACCGGTTGAATCGCGCGACTCTTACCAGCTTATTCAAGTTGGGGGTTAAGCTCATTGCTTTGCGTTCCGCTGGATTCAATCATGTCGATCTAAAGGCTGCCGAGGAACTGGGAATTCCCGTTGTCAGAGTCCCGAAATATTCGCCCTATGCAGTGGCGGAACATGCGATTGCCTTATTGCTCACCTTAAACCGTAAAATTCATCGGGCCTATGTGCGTGTGAGAGAACTGAATTTTTCTTTGGATGGTTTAGTGGGTTTTGATCTGAATGGAAAAACGGTGGGGGTGATTGGAACGGGAAAAATTGGCTCGGTCGTTGTAAAAATTCTCAATGGATTTGGCTGCCGTGTCCTGGGTTATGATATTGCAACCAATCCGGATATTCCAAAGGATTCAATTCAATATGTTTCATTGGATGCATTATTGTCTCAATCCGATATCATTACCTTACATGTGCCATTAAATCCCAAAACGCGCCATCTGATTGATGAGAGCGCATTTCAGAAGATGAAAAAAGAAGCGATTTTGATCAATACGGGCCGGGGGGCTTTGATCGATTCAAAGGCGTTAGTATCGGCCTTAAAGAGTCAAAAGGTTGGAGGAGCTGCGCTGGATGTCTATGAAGAGGAGGAAGGGGTTTTTTTCAAGGATCTTTCTGAACAGGGATTAAAAGATGATCTATTGGCACGTCTTTTGACCTTCCCCAATGTTTTAATGACTTCACACCAAGGATTTTTGACCCATGAGGCATTGCGCAATATAGCAACGACTACATTCCAGAATATCCAGGATTTTGTCGATGAGAAGCCTCTCGTCAATCAAGTGAAGTAGAGCTTTGTGAGGATGCCAAAGTCGGTTTTTTGCGTTGGATCGTGGTAGGATTTACGTTGAATGTAACCAATAAACACGATGAGACTGATGATGATGCCTACTTCTGTTTTTTTAGCTGCAATTGTTTTGCTTACGTTTTTCGTATCTTCCCCTGTCTTTGCAGTTGCATGTGATGTGGATGACGATTGTTGTAACATGTCATTACCAGAGGCTTGTGAAGCTGGTACGTGTGTGTCTTGTTCGAGTTTGATGACGGAGGTTGATTGCAATATTCATGCGGATAGTTGTGACTGGCTAGGTTTATGTATGGCAGAAGCTGAATGTGCTGGAGGACCTGCTCCGGAAATACCTACAATCATGCGGATTCCAATATTACTCGCATTTTTGGGGTTTGTACTCTGGTATCAGCGATCTAAAAGAGCTCCCGCTTCCTCCGCTAGTTGACTTTTTTGCGGTGGCATTTTGACAGTAATTTGAAAATGTGTGAGCGTTCGGAACATGGAGCCCAGCTTTCCTGAAAACCTGCCTAACCTATGGCGAGAATATTTAGCTCCGGAAGCTGAACAAGACTATTTTCGCAAACTCACACAATTTTTGAAAACGGAATATACTCAAAAGAAAACTATTTTTCCAAAGCGTGAGAGTGTTTTACGGGCTTTACAGGAAGTAGATTACGATAAGGTGAAGGTGGTGATCTTGGGGCAGGATCCTTATCATGGTCCTGGTCAAGCGATAGGCTTGAGCTTTGCTGTTCCTAACGATCTCAAAAGAAAACCGCCGAGCCTGGTGAATATTTTCAAAGAGATTGAAAGTGATTTAGGGGTAAAGATTGATCCCAATGCCTCGGAGTTAAGCTCATGGGCCGAGCAAGGGGTGTTGTTGCTCAACACAGTTCTTACGGTGCGTCAATCAGAGGCCTTTTCCCATCGAGAGCAAGGATGGGAGCTGTTTACCGATCGGGTGATTCGTCTCCTCAATGATCGGAGGGATCCAGTGATTTTTATTTTATGGGGAGGGCCTGCACGTAAAAAAAAGGTGCTGATTACAAATTCTCAGCATTATATTATCGAATCGGCCCACCCCTCACCGCTTTCTGCTTATCAGGGTTTTTTTGGGAGTAAGCCTTTCTCAAAGGCGAACGCAATTTTACGGAAGCTTGCCAAAGAGCCAATCAACTGGTCGAAAACGAAATAGCGACACATAAATATGATATTCTTTTGGGATGAGAGTGTTGGGTTTTATTCTGCTTTTATCATTTACTCCCACCCGAGCAGATAACAAGAATCTCACGGTCGTAGTTAGAAATGGTCACCATCGTGCCACTGCGGTGATTATTCTTTTAAAGAAGGGGCAGATTGCACCAGAGACGGTGATTGGCAAGTTTGAGAACAAACCGGTGACCGCAATTGAGCTGCTCAATTGGTATCAATCCGGAAAATTACTCGCCTATAATACCGGCATTTCTCCGGAGCAAGTAATGGAATTGGTAAATGCATTTAATCCCACTCGGGCACTGAAGGCGAGTGAATCGAACCCGGCAGGTGGTGTGCTCATCACGCTTCCTCAACCCAATGAAAAGCTGCTCCCTTTTGGCAATACGAAAGAATATGGAAGTCTGCTTGGTAGCAGGAATTGCGGGAGGCTGATCGAAAAATTGAGCGAAGGTGCAAAATAATCTTCCGATCTTTCAATTCTTTCAACGGTATTCACAACAACCCCTAATTTTGCTGAAGGTGGATTTCGCGAATGGGCGCTGACTTCGATTTGGCGGGATAGAGGGCAATCTTTTTTCCATCCATATAGATTTCAAAAGTACAGTTAGGGAAGTTTCGCATCACATCCATCAGCATTCCCTCGTGTTTGAGTAGCCGAGCCGTGGCGGCCTTTTCTTTGGAAGTTTTTAGGGGATTGTTAAACCTGTTTATCAGAGGCTGGCTTTCCACCACGCCATTTGTAACTTTATTAATATCATATACAGCTGCCATCGGAATATTGATTTTTAACTGGGGCGAATCGGAGGCTTGCTTGATGAGGTCGACCATTGCGTTGTAATAGCAAATATCATAGTAGCCCCCGATTAAGGTAACTTCTTTGGCCCCTTTTCCGATCTGATGAGCCCCAAATCTGGAATAGAGAGTGCGCGTGAATTTTCTCAGTTGGGTATACCAAGTTTCACCTTTGTCATGGATCAAGGCAATGACAGGGAGCCCTTGTGAGTTGAAATCATGAATTGTTTTATTGATCGCAGCTTTTGTCCCTTCCTCTTTATCGAACTGATTGCTGGCATGCACGACAATTAGGGTGTGCTTTTCAATGGGAATATCTGTGTGGCTGCTCTCTATGCCCGGAATAGCCTCATAAAGGAGCTGTCGGCAAATGATGTAAGAAGGTGTGTTCGGTGTCCTAGGATTGGCAAATAGAAAAAAGAAAAAAAGGAGGAAGGAGTTCATCGTTTTGTCGGACCCTAGATGTGATGCTAAATCCTAATGGGGGTAAAGGGCAATCTCAGCATCCGATAAAAAACATTGGTTGAAAAAGCCTTCAATCCCTCTCTCTCGAATGTGATAGGAGACTAAACCGAATTTTTCCGGTAGCCTTTTTGAACGTCTCACGATTGCGACTTCGTTAGTGTGAAGATCCAATTTGGAAATTTGAGTGAAGATCTCCTCCCCTTGCTCATTTCGCACGACTTTTACCAAAGTGAGTTGGTAGGGAGTGAAGTTACTGAAGAAATTTTTTGCCGCATTGAAGTAGGTTTCAGGGGTTTGGAAAGGAGGCGTGAATTGTTCCGAATAGGTGGCAATATTCTCATTACTCATCATCAAACCATCGATTCCTTCCACTCGGGATCCCATCGATAGTTTAGTATGGATCTGGAGTTTCCCGACTTGAGTGGGGCCTGAGAGTTGGAATAGGCGATCAAAAAGGGCTTCGGTAGAATGCGGATCGGCAGAGTATTTCTGGGTAGTCTCAGCATTGGCTTCTGAAGCCAGGGTGGCCACAATGCCTCCCCGACTCGAAATAATGATCAGGTTCTTTTCTTTGGAGTATTTAACGATTGCTCCATCATTGGTCATGACCACCTTATCCCCTTTTCCATCGTGATAGGCGATCTCGCGAACCCACTTCGCATAATCCTCTTGGGTTTCTTTATCAAATAGGGTTTTGACGTAGTTCTGCATCGCAGGACCAAAGGGCATTTTGGGATCGTTTTCAAGCAGGACGAGGTGATTTCCCTGCATCAGCACGCTTTTTTCATAGGCTTCTTGTATGAGATCCATACAGTGGAATGCCCAGCTTTGAGTCGACAACAGGGAACTGACCAACAGGACCACTTTTTTTATTCAAGGGTGTTTAGCATGGAATGCGCAGAAAGGTTTAATCGGATTTGTTAGGATTTTGTTAGGAAGGCATCACTTGGCATTTTGAGGAGAGGGAAGAGAGGGGGAGATGGCTTCGTTCTTGAATAGAAAACCACTTTCCCCTTTTGAACTGGGGGGGGCGCTTTTTAAGAACGACCCAAACCGGTCGTACCTTAATTTGATGGTGGGTCACGATATGTTTGAATGGGGCGAGTGGGAGGTGTGATTTGGAATCGGGAAGTTTTTTTAAATAGTCCTGCAAAACCCGTTTCATCCCCTTTTTTTCGATTGGGAGGCGAGGGTAGTTCCAAAGTCCGGCCCACCACTCCTTTTCATCGGCCTGTTCGAGGTAGATCTTTTGTTCATGCTCCAAAATAAAAAGAAACCATTCCAGTTTCACTGTCTTGGCCCGCATTTTCTTGATCGGAAGTTCCGAAGTCAGTTGATGCTGGAGAGCATAGCAATTTTTTTGAAGAGGGCATCTTTTACAGTTGGGCGATTGTTTCGTGCAAACAGTGGCGCCCAATTCCATGATAGCCTGATTCAGAATCCGGGGAGATTGGCTCCCCTTCACCCATTCTTCCGACTTCTCCCAATAAAAATCTTTTTTCAGCTCCCGATAACCATAATAGCGCGCGAAGACCCGTTCCACATTCCCATCAACGATAGGAATGGGAAGATCAAAAGCGATGCTCAGAATCGCTCCGGCGGTGTAAGGGCCGATGCCAGAGAGCTCTAGGATCATCTCGCGATCTTTAGGGAATTGACCTTGATGCTCTTCTAGGATCTGCTTCGCCCCCTTGATAAGGTTACGGGCCCGGGAGTAGTAGCCAAGCCCCGCCCAAAGTTTCATCACCTGATCTTCAGGGGCAGTGGCGAGGTCAGATAGGGTCGGGAATCTTTCCAGGAAACGGTGGTAATAGGGGATCACCGTGGCCACTTGGGTCTGCTGGAGCATGACTTCTGAGATCCATATCGAATAGGGGTCGGAGGTCTCTCGCCAGGGGAGCTTGCGGGCATGGATTTCGTACCACTTGCAAAGCTTTTTTATTTCATCTCTAATGCCAGGCATGGCGAGCCCCTTTTCCATTATTACAGCCATCCACAATGGGTTGGCGATGAACCGCCTATTTTGGAAAGCTCTTTCCCAAAATACAACTACCGATTTTGAGCTCATTTTGATCGATAACCATTCCACCGATGGAAGCCAGGATTATTTCCACCAACTTTCTCAGACAGACAGGCGAGTGCGCTATTTCCCCAATCCTTATAATCAGAACTACCCCACCTCCCAGATTCAGGGAATGCGGGAGGCCAAGCACAACACGTTTTGTTTTCTCAATAATGATGTCTGGATGCCAAAGGGTTGGGAGCTGCCGCTATTAAAGGCATTGGAATATTCCCCCTATTTAATTGCCAGCCCCACGGGGCAGGAGGTGCAGCCGGTGCAAAAGGCCTCCGATCGATTGAAGCGGAAGTGGAAGTTTTATACGCAGCTCTCCTTTGTGTGGAAGCGGTTCTTCGCGATTCCAGAGGAGCGGCGGTTGTGGCAATCCTTAAAGTGGATGTATGGAAACTTAGATTCCTTTCGTCATCCAGGACTTCAAGGAGCCTCTTTCCCGGCTATCAAGGGCGACTGTCTTTTTTTTCGAAAAGAGTTGTTGGAAAAGATTCCGCAACCCTGGAATCCTCAGGTGGAGGCGGCCGATTGGCACCTCTATCTATTGGCCGCGCAAATGCATGAGAAGGATTCTAGTTTTCCATTGCCGCAGGCCTATCCTGAAAGTTACGTCCATCATTTTGGACGCTATTCCGCTCGGCAGGAATATGAACCCTTTAAGACCTCGTGTGTGCCTTTAAAGTTGGAAGAAGTTTGGACTCCTCTACAGATTCGGGAGTGGTGGTGGGGATATTGTTAAGTATTCCTATCAATAATGGCCTGCCGTTTTAAGGTAAATTAAGGTTGCTTTTTGTTGTGAAGAGTTATGTGTGGGGAGTAATTGTAGTTTTTAAAATGCTCCCTTCTGACGATTGAAACCTCTTATAGGGTGTGAAATAAATAATTCATGGCAACGGAAAAAAAAGGTAAGAAGGTTACCGAATTAATTAAACGTTCACGACACGAGGACCTTCCTGCTTCGGTGGGATTGGTAAAGCTGGTTCGTTCGGAGCTGCGCCATGATCTGAAGGCGATGGAGAAACGAATTGACTCAAAGCTCCATAAGATCGATGAAAAATTCCATAAAATTGACGAAAAATTTCACAAGATGGACGAAAGGATGAGCGGGCTAGATAGCAGAATGAGTGGACTTGACGGGAGAATGGATAGCCTAGAAGCAAAAATGGAAGAGAATATAGCAAGCACACACCGGATTGAGGCTATTGTGGAAGAGCAGCGGTCTGAAAACCGAATCGTACTCGATGGCATCAAGGCAATGATCGAAAAACAAGAGAGAGTGGATGAACGGATGGATCAATTCGATCAAACGCTCCAATTTCTAGCCAAAAGCCAAAATAAGAAAAGCGCCCCCACCTTATAAAATCCCATAAATCCCAAGGGTGACACAGCCAATAAGAGTGGGTAATATCAATCCATTATTGACACTTACGCCATTCGCCACGATAAAAGTGGCACGCGTTTTTGTGTCTTAATTAAGAAGGGAAGACTTTTTCAGCTATGCCCAATCCGACATTTCCCGAGGTACCCGAAGGTATTTCACGCCGTGATTTTCTGACCTGGCTCACCGTGGGATGGGCGGGGTTTACCGCCGCACTAGGTGCTGGGGTAACGGCGATGGGTCGTCTTTTTTTCCCAAATATTACTTTTGAGCCGCCTCAACAGTTTAAAGCCGGTTTTCCGGCCGAATATGCGCCCGGTAAGGTGAATGAGAATTTTAAGAAACGGTTCGGGGTTTGGATTGTCCGCAATGAGCGCGGGATCTACGTGCTCTCCACCACCTGCACCCATTTAGGGTGCACTCCCAACTGGTTAGAGGCCGAAGCAAAATTTAAGTGTCCGTGTCATGGAAGTGGTTTTTATTCAACGGGAATCAACTTCGAAGGTCCAGCGCCGCGTCCACTGGAACGTTTTTTAATTGCACTCGCTCCCGATGGACAGATTCTGGTGGATAAAAACCAGAAATTTCAATTTGAAAAAGGGCAGTGGGACGATCCCAAGTCGTTCTTGGAATTAGCATAAGGTAAAAAGAAGATGGCTAAAGGTGGTTTTTTAGGATCAATTACAGAGTCGCAAGCGTGGAAATCGATCTTTCGGCATGGGCCGCCCGATAATACCCGCAATCGTGTTTTGGTCGTTTTAATGAACGTCTTCTTGCACCTCCATCCCATCCGGATGAAAAAGTCCGGGGTGCGGATGAGTTTCACTTGGTGCATGGGGGGAATTACCTTCTTCCTCTTCTTGGTGGAAACCATCACCGGTGTGCTTTTGATGTTCTATTATCGGCCCACGGCAGAGTTTGCCTATGCTGATATTATTGCCCTTCGTGAACATGTACCCATCGGTATTCTTCGAGAAATCCACCGTTGGGGAGCCCATGCTATGGTCATCAGCGTATGGCTCCATATGTTCCGGGTCTTTTTGACTGGGTCTTATAAGCCACCCCGTGAATTTAACTGGGGTGTCGGAGTGATCCTGCTGGTGTTGACTCTTTTGCTGAGTTTCACCGGATACCTGCTCCCTTGGGATCAGCTGGCCATTTGGGCTATCACCGTCGGTTCCAACATGGCACGTGCTACGCCCTTCTTAGGACATGAAGGTCCTGGTGCTTCGCTCATTAATATGTTGATGGGTTTTGATGTGGTTCATGCAGGAAGTGACGCTCGATTTGCATTATTAGCGGGACGGGTTGTGGGTGAGGCAACGCTGCTTCGTTTTTATGTGTTGCACTGTGTTTTTATTCCTCTGGTGGCGAGTGTGTTGATGGCAATTCACTTCTGGCGCGTAAGAAAGGATGGGGGCATTTCCGGCCCTCTATAAACCGATGCATTGGCTAATCGATACCATTAATTATCTTTGTCGGCCGGCTCTGCTCTTTTTTATTTGTAGCGGGCTGTTTGTTGGGGTGCTTTTCTTCTGGCGCGAACGCTTCGGTCGGAAGCGAACACTCCTTTATATGGAGTTGGGGTTAGGGGCCTTTATCGGCCTCAGCATGCTCCACCCAACCTTTAGGGATATCGTCACAAAACCCGATAACATTCCCATTGTCGGCATGCTCTTCCTGTTGGTCTTTTTCACCTGGCTCGCATTCCATAAGATGGTGATTAACGACAAGTTGATCGACGAAGGGAAGGATGTTGAAAACAAGAAGGAAGCGAAGGAGCTGGTCTATACTTGGCCCGATCTCGTCTTCAGTGAGTTTATCTGTACCATCGTCTTATGGTGCGTGCTGTTGGTCTGGTCGGTGGTATTAAAAGCGCCGCTCGAAGAACCCGCTAACCCGGTAGAGACACCCAACCCTTCAAAAGCCCCTTGGTATTTCTTGGGGTTGCAAGAGATGTTGGTTTACTACGATCCCTGGCTCGCCGGTGTGGTATTTCCCAGTCTCATCGTGGTTGGGTTGATTGTATTGCCCTATATCGACGTCAATCCTAAGGGAAATGGTTACTACACTTTTAAAGAACGGCAATTCGCGATCTCTACCTTCTTATTCGGGTTTTTGATCTTATGGGTTGTGCTGATTGTGTACGGTACCTTCTTGCGGGGGCCTAACTGGAACTTCTTCGGTCCTTATGAGGTTTGGGACGTGCATAAATTGGAAGTGCTTCGTAACGTCGATCTCTCCGAATATGTCTTCCGAGTATTTGGTCTGAACGGCGGTAAGATGCCCGATAATATTTTTATCCGGGAGTTCTTGGGGATCTTTTTAGTCCTGGGATATTTCATTGCGGGGACTTGGCTATTGGCGAAGAAAGTAATGCCCAACATGCTTAAGCAAATGGGTGCACCACGTTTTTACATTATGGTCTCCTTACTCCTTTTGATGGCCGCTTTGCCCATTAAAATGGTGCTTCGATGGACCATTAATTTGAAATATATCGTAGCAATACCGGAATGGTTTTTTAACATCTAGGAATATAAACCATGGCTAACAACGCCTCAGATGATCGTTTTTATAAACCTGCAACCCTGTGGAAGTGGTTTGGCATCTCCTCGATCTGCATGTTGGTTTTTACGCTGTGGATGTTGCTCGATGATTTCGGTCGTGAGTGGAAAGGGTATCAACAGGAATTTTTTTCGCTCCGGCAGAAGAAATATGATGCCTGGATTGCCGAGGCAAAACAAAAAGTCGATGAAAACAAAGTTAAAGAGTTGAATGACAAGATCCTTGCCAGCAATCAAGAGATCAAAAATCACGAGAAAGACCTGGAAAGGCTCCGCGCCGAATTGGTGGTCCTAAAAACCAAGGAAAAGAATGCTACCGTCAATTACCAGGCGGAAAAAGGGGTTTGGGACGTCGAAAAATATCAATATGAGGCCAGCTATGGCCATCTTGATCTTGGAGAGATTAGTGGCCATGCAGAAGGTGGGAGCCACGGACACGCCGCAGGAAAAGGGCCAAAAGGAGATAAGGCGCTCGCCGATCTGCAAAAGCATTGGATGCAAGTCGAAACTTTAAAGAACACTGCGAACCAGATTACCCAACAAAAAGAGGCGAAGCAGAAGGAGATCGACGCGATTTTTGCAAATCGAAACGCCATTACTAAAGAGCTGAAAGTCACTCAAGCGGAAATGGATCAGTTGGTAGAGACCAAGAAAAACACCGAACTCACGTTGATGAAGTTGGCCCGGAACGCACCTGTGCTCGACATGGCTAACCCAGTCTTTCGGCTCCAGCAATATGTCATTCCAACGATTCGAGATGATATTTTCTTTTCTAAAGTCCAGAAGGTGGATCGCTGCACCACCTGTCACATGGCTATCGACATCCCCGGCTTTGAAAAGGAAAAGCAACCCTTTCGAACCCATCCGAAGTTAGATCTCATGCTCAGCGGAAAATCTCCGCATCCCGTGGAACAGATCGGCTGCACCGTTTGCCATGAAGGGCGCGGATCCTCCACCGATTTTATCCGTTCCGCGCACACTCCGCGTAATGAAGAGCAGAAAAAGGAATGGCAACGGAAATATGGCTGGCATGAAATGCACCACGTGATCGAGAAGATGATCCCGTTGCAATACACCGAAGGAAAATGCCGGACCTGCCATAAAGAAACCGAATATGTTCCCAAGGCGGAAAAGCTAACCGCGGCCAACCAGACGATGAGATCCGCGGGATGTTTCGGATGCCATCGCATCGAAGGCTGGGATCACATGCGAAAGCCGGCTCCTTCCTTGAAGAAGGTAAAAGGGAAGCTTACGCGGGATTGGATTGTAAAGTGGGTGCGGGATCCCAAATCCTTTAATGAATTTGCCCGCATGCCCTCGGTCTTCCATCAGTCTAATATCCGGACCGAAGAGCATAAAGAGTTCCAAGAGGCGGAGCTTTTCGCGATTACCGACTATCTGCTCACCGAATCGGAAAATTACACTCCAAATGTGAATTTGGGGCTAGGAAGCGCAGAGCGAGGAAAAGAGCTCTTTAAATCGGTTGGCTGCTTAGGCTGTCACCAGGTGGATGATTTCGGTCGCGATCGGGGACGGTATACCCAAGCACCCGATCTCAGCACCGTCGGAAGTAAAGTTTCCAAAGAATGGCTTACGAGTTGGTTGAGAAACCCCCGCCATTATTGGGCGGAAACCACCATGCCCAGTCTAAGACTCTCAGATGGGGAGATTGGCGACCTCGCCGCCTTCTTGCTCGGTAAGAAAAATACTGAATTTGAGGGAAAGGCGACTGGGACTGCTAATTTAGAATCTCAGAAAAAGGTATTGCGTCTTTATCTGATGAGAGATCCTAAGTTGGCGCCGGTCACCAATGATAAGGTCGATCGCGTCCTTTCGGAGATGAAGCCGGAGTTTATTACCCATGACCTCGGTAAGCGCGCTATCCAGCGATATGGTTGCTATGGCTGCCACGATATCAAAGGATTTGAGGGGGTTGCTGGAATTGGAACAGAGCTCACCGATTGGGGGTCCAAGCCGCTCAACAAACTCGATTTTGGTTTGATGCATGATATCGGTCACTCGAATGTCGCTTGGTTCAAGCAGAAAATGACCGATTCGAGGGCTTATGACATCGGGATAGTGAAGGAATACTTAGATCTTCTCCGGATGCCGAAGTTTGATTTTAACGACAAGGAAAAGGATCTCCTCACCACTGCTATGTTAGGGCTCACCTCACAGAAAATCGATCCTCCCGCGGCGAAAAAGCTTTCCGTGGCCGAGGCGCAAATGGAAGGGACGATGCGCGTCGTTCACCAATACAATTGCCAAGGCTGTCACGTCGTAGAGCAGCTATGGACCGCATTGCCAGATGATGATCCAAACAAAGAGGCTCATGATAAAACCCGGTTTGATCTAGAGGGAAGGGTGCTAGCCCATTACTCCGAGGATGAAACTTTAGGACCTCCTCCCTTAGTATCGCAGGGAGCTCGGACCAAATCGCTCTGGCTCCATAATTTCCTCCATAACCCTGGAAATTATAAGATGAGAGATAAACTCACGATCCGGATGCCGACTTTCCAATTCGCCAACCAAGAGGTGAACAAAATTATTACCGGTTGGGCGGCTAATGGGAAAACCGAATTTCCGACCACTTCAGATGATGTAGTGGTCTTGACTGCTGATGAAGCGCGAGATGGCCAAGCAATGCTCAATGGCCTACAATGTTTGAATTGCCATACCGCAGGGAGAAAGCCCTCCGTTGAGGAGATGGAAGGGGGCAGTAAAGGATTGGCCCCGGACTTTATCCATGCCAATCGCCGCTTGCATCAGGATTGGATCGTCAATCTTTTAAAAGATCCCCAGAAGATGATCCCTGGGACTCGCATGCCTGGCTTCTGGCCATCGGATGGCCCTTCTCCTCTGCCTAATATTTTAGGCGGGGATTCCCAAAAGCAGATGGAAGTGTTAGCTAAGTACATCCGTTACTTAGGGCAAAATAAATCGGTAAAGGAGAATAGCAGATGAAGTATTTTCTCACTGGCATTGCCGTAGTATTGGCTCTTTCTTCCTGTGGTGAAAAACAGTTCACCCAGGGAAAATACGACGATATCTCAGAAGAGCGTCATTTGGATGACAAATTCAATGAGACCGACATGCGGGAGATTGCCAATACGATGATTGAAAGCCTGGTGGGCAGTGCCGTCGTCGTGAAGGCGAAGAAGCCGCCCGTAGTGCTCGTCACGATGGTCAAAAACCGGACCGAAGAACACATCGACATGAAGAGCATGACCGACAAGATCCGGACCGCGGTCATCAAGAGCGGTAAATTCCAATTCACCGAAAAGGAGATGCGGGAAGAGACGGCCGAGGAGCTTAAATACCAGGGGAGTTCTGGTTATGTGGATCCATCCACTGCACGGGTTAAGGGTAGACAGATTGGGGCTAACTTTTTCCTATCGGGAGAGATTACTTCTCGTGTACAAGAGGTGGGAAGCAAGAAATATGTCTATTATAAGTGCACTTTGAGCCTGCATAATATCCAGACCGGTATTATCGAATGGACCGACGAAAAGGAACTAAGAAAGTATTACCAAAAACGCAGCGTCGGCCTTTGATTTTCTTCTTAAAAGGGGTCAATCGACTTTTGGTACCAAAAAGTGCCATAGCCAGACCCAATTTCCTGGCTATGGCACTTTTTGGTACCAAAAGTCGATTGACCCCTTTTATCCTTCTTTTTCTTCTTTCTGCCTGCTCGAACTACGCCTCCCGTATTCGGGGACCTCGTTCCGACTTTGAAGCAGGAAGGTATGAACCTGCCTATACCGAGCTCGAAACCCTTTCTGGCAGTGAAGACAATGATCAACTCCTCTACCTCATGGATCTGGGGACCGTTTACCATGTAGCGGGAAAGTATGAGAAGGCGATTCAGGCTTTCTTGAAGGCGGAAAAGATTGCCGAATTAAGGGACTACACCAGTGTCTCGGAAGAGGCAGGGAGTGTCCTGCTCAATGAAAACATCGCCAAATATAAAGGCGAAGATTTTGAGAAGGTGTTGATCAATGCCTACCTTGCCATCGATTACACCCTTTTAGGAAAGTATGACGACGCTCTGGTGGAGTGTCGCAAGGTTAATCACAAGTTGGATATCATGATCTCCAAAGGGGGCATGCCCTACGAGCAGAACAGTTTTGCCAAGCTTTTAGCGGCGATGCTTTTTGAAGCCCAAGGGGAATTGAACGATGCCTTTGTCGACTATCGGCAGCTGCTGAAATGGAAAGGGAAGACCGAATATCTTGGCATTCCGCTACTTCGTTTAGCCGATCGTCTTCAGGCGATGCAGGAACTTCAGGAATATCGAAAAAAATTTCCCAATGTGAAGAATTATCAGATCAAAAAAGGGGAAGCGGAGATTATTTTGCTGTTAGAGATCGGAAGAAGCCCGATTAAGGTCCCCTCCCCGAACTTTAGATTAGTACCGGTTTTCCAGCGCCAATACTATAACATCGATCATGGAAACCTGAGAGTGGATGGGAATTCAGAAGGAAAAAGCGGCAGTGTCTATAGCGTCGAAGATACCGCCGTTCGGGAATTGGACAATCGCTTAGCGGGTATCATGGCTAAAAAAATTGGGGGAGTGGTATTGAAGCAGGCGGCGGCGATTGGGGTCGAACAGGCTACCGACAGCCCCCTTGCCGGTGCCGTCACCAGCCTTTTACTCCACTTAACCGATGATGCCGATCTCAGAAGCTGGACCACACTCCCAGCGGAACTCCATGTCTTAAGAGCTGTGGTTCCCGCAGGCACTCATCAAGTGTCATTAGATCTCACGACTCGTTCCGGGCACGCGATTAAAGGCGTCCGCCAGTGGAACAATCTATCTCTTAAAAGTGGGCAGCATGTTTTCTTGCATCATCGGGCCCAGGAATGAGTGTATCGATCATTATTCCCACCTTAAATGAGGAGGGGAACCTTGCGCGATGCCTCGATTCGATTTTAAGCGAAACAAAATGTGAAATCATTGTAGCCGATGGGGGAAGCGTCGATAAAACAGTCGCCGTAGCCAAATCATTTTCGGTGAAGGTGGTCAGTTGTTCAAGAGGGCTCGCCTATCAATGCAATGGAGGGGCAGAACAAGCTAAGGGCGAACGGCTTTTATTCTTGGCCGCCGATAGTCGTCTTGAAAAGGGTTGGAAAGAGGTCTTAGATTCCACGCCGCTTTCAACTTTCGGGGGATTTACTTTACGTCTTGATGATTCGTCAAAGATTTATCGAATGATTGAATGGGGCGGGAATCAAAGAGGAAAGGCCTTCCAATTTTCATTGCCCGATCAGGGGTTGTTTGTTTCTCGAGAAGCTTTCTTCAAAGTAGGTGGGATGCCAAAAGACAGTCTCATCTCTTTCGCTGCACTGTGTGCGAAGTTAAAAAGCGAGGGAAGGTTTATTCAACTTCCTCATCTTACTTATTCCTCCGTCCGGAAGTGGAAAGAGCGTGGGATTTTATCGACTGCATACCTTCATAATCGGATTTTTTTGAAGTATCTAATTCACAATTGAATATTCGTTCTCTGAAGGAATATCGTCAGGTCCCTTGCCGTCACCAATGAGAATCCCTTCCTTGGCTTTCTTGAGCGGGGCGGTCCAAGCATTCTTTCTATCGTAACATTGGAAGGGGAACATATCCTAATGGAGTCAGAGATTCTAAATAGCTTTCTAGAGTTTCCAGAAATACTTTCCGGTGCTTTAGGGGTTGTTTGTCGTGAAGCAGCACAACTGATCCTGGCTTTAATCGTTTCAGGCTTTTGAGTACCTTCTTTGGAGTCCATTGGAAAATTGCGTCATAAAACCGAACATCCCAATAGATAAGAGGGATTTGGAGCTCTTTTACGACAGAAGCCAGAGGCGGGGTCCAAACCCCAGCTGGAGGGCGAAATCCGACTGGCTTTATTCCCGTTAATTTTTCCAATTCCTGATGAGAGGTTTCGATCCATTTTTTGAGTCGGGATCGTTTCGAAAAAAAATGCCGATAACCATGATCCAGGGAGTGATCACCCACGGCATGGCCTTGACTCAACATTTCAGAGATAATCCCTGGATGTTGCTTCGCCTTATCGGTAACGACAAAGAAAGTGGCTTTAGCATTTTTGTTTTTTAAAATTTCTAATACCTGAGGAGTTGTCTCCGGATCGGGACCATCATCGAAGGTCAAGTAAATGGGGTTCATGATCGTTGGAAGAGAATCGCTTCGATCTCTTCTCCATCGATATCATAGATCTCTTTCACTTTTGGGGAAGAGGTATCGACCGAGACGACTAAGCAATATTCGACAGTTGATTGCAGGAGAAGTGCTGCCAGTTCCCTCGCTTCTGATTTGGAATGGAGTCCATCACTCACCGTAAATCCGGGGCCACGAATCGCAAACAAACGGGAGAGGAAACCTAAGGTCGAATTATGGAGGCTGTTTTGAAAGAGAAGGGGGCTTGGGGTTTGCGTTAATTCGAGTTGGGTCAAATATTGAGTTGTGGTCTCTAGTTCTCCGTGCTGAGTCGCCACAATCAAAGCACAGTTATCAAGTTTTTGATCGGTGAGGCATTGTTTCGACACAAAATAGGCCAGTTTCTGGTTACGGGTGGCCCGCCGGAATTCGGGTTGCTTGTCGAAAGAGGAAATATCCTCTCCTTGATAAAGGACTCTTTTAATCTCTTTCATCGAGTTTCCCCCACTCGACTGAAAATGAGACTCGCATTGGCGCCGCCAAAACCCAACGTGTTTTTTAAAATATGATTCAAATTTCCTGAGCTTGCTTCTACAGCGATGGGTGTTGTGATTTCACCACTTCGATTTTCGTGTCCGTAGGTAGGCAAAAGAATCTGATTTTGGAGCGCCTTTACACAAAGGATGGTCTCCAGTGCCCCCGAAGCGGCAAGTGCGTGTCCATGGATTCCCTTTGTCGAACTCACGGGAGGGGATTGGCCCTTAAACACTGTTGTAAGGGCTTTTGTTTCTGCAATGTCATTACTCTGGGAACCGGTTCCATGGGCGTGGACCCAGGTGATATCCTGAGGGGAAAGTTGAGCATCTCGTAATGCCATTTCAATCGCTTCAATTGAGCCTTTTCCTTCGGGGTGAGGGGAGGTGGCATGATAGGCATCCATCGAAAATCCGGCCCCTGAAATATGAGCTAAAGAAATCTTTGGTTTCTTTTCTATTGTTAGAAAAGCAGCGCCTTCGGAAAGATTAATCCCCCTTCGATCTCGATCAAAAGGCCGGCAGGTATCCGTGGAAAGCAACTGAAGAGAGCGAAATCCGGACAGGGTAAGCGTAGAAAGGACTTCGGTCCCTCCCACTAAACAGCGCTTCACATTTCCGGATTCGACCCATTTTTTTGCAAGCCCGATGGCTTGGGTAGAGGCGGTGCAAGCCGTCGTAATCAAGAGCCGTTTACCGGTAAAATTCAAAGAGGTACAGATCTGATCAAAAAGAACTCCTAACCGTTCATGGGCTAAATCTTTTTTCAATGATTGGAGTTCGCTTGGATTTTTGGCGATTGAAAAAACGGCCTGTTCCCAAACAGGAAGATAACCAGTTGTGGTTGCTAGAATGAAGCCGTCGTCAGCATTAAGCGAGTGCCAACCGGCCTGGTCCATCGCTTCTTGGATCGCTAAAATGGAGATCTGCAATGGCTTTTGACTTAAATCCATTCCAGGAATGATCCCAATTCCATTTTCAATTTTAGATTCATTGGTAACGGCAGCTTGCCAAAGTGCCTCTGCTCCATTTCCAGCCGACGATACTGCACCAATTCCGGAAATAGAGACCGACATTACGCGTTTGCGGGACGGCAATTGGTTTGGATAAATTCGGTGAGACTTCCAATGTTGCGAAAAATCTTTTCCCCTTGAGCGGCGCCATCGATCTTTACGCCGTATTTTTTTTCCACGGCAATGGCAACCTCAAGAAGATCCAGGGAATCTAATCCGAGCCCATCCCCTACAAGGGGAGTAGTGCTGGTGATCTGGGATCGGTCCTTATGGTGGAGGTTAACCGAGGTTAGGATTAGGTCGACCACTTCGTTTTGCATGGTTTCGGACATGGCTTGGGACTTTAGCCTATTAACGCTTAAAAGGCTATCAAGCTTATCCATTTCCTCTAGGGTTGATCGTTATGGCAGGTCTCAAAGTTGACTGTCCAGCCTCTAAGTTTTATTGAAGGTACACAGTGCAATTTTTGGGCTCTATCTTCTTTCTTTCCGTCCTGTTCGCTCAGGTTCCTCTCAATACTGAGGAACTCAGCAAAAAACTCCAATTTTACACCCCAATCGAGACCCTCCAGGCCACCTTTAAGCAGACCAAGCACCTTAAGGAAATGGGAATGAAGCTGGAATCGGAAGGGGAGTTAAAGGTGCATCGTCCCGATAGGGTGGTTTGGCAGATCACCAAGCCGGGCAGGGTGCAGCTGACCTTACAGGGGAGTGACGTCATTCTAGAAACGGGTGAAGGGAAAGAGTATAAGGTGGACCGCTTTTCCCTGAATAGCCCCATGAAGAAAGAGATATCCCAAGGACTCCTTTCAATGATGGCTTGGCTTAAACTCGACATTCCGATGATTCAAAACTCCTTTACAGTGAGTTCAATAGAAGGAGGGGGCTTCCGGTGTGAGCCCAAGGATAAAAAGGCGGCCCTCTTTGCCAGCCTCGATTTTTATGTCCATTCCAAAGGCCATCTAGAACAGCTGATCCTCAATGAGAAGTCGGGAGATAGGATAGAGATTCGTTTTCAGGCCCCTCAGGTGACTTTTAAGAAATGACGAACAAGCACGAAACGACGCGATTGCCGCGACCCACTTTCGTGGGCCTCGCAATGACAATTGCGTGCGCCACGCTTTGGGGCGCGGTGGGAATTATCGACAAGAGCGAGTCGGTTTTCTTTAGCCCGGAAGAAGGAAAACAGCTCGAGACGGTGAAATCGTTTCCCATCTTTTGGTGGAATTTTTTTGCTTTTCAACCCAAGCCCGGAAAACCCATCCGGGAATTGGCCGACCAATTTTGTGACGAGATCAAAACAAATTCAGAGATTGCTCATCTCGAATGTAAAGTCGATCCGTTTGTCTACCTTCCTATCATTCAGGAATGGTCGAGGGATATTGTCATACGGGAACCCTATTCCTCCCGCTTTCGCAACTCCATCCAATCGACTTTGGCAAAGCTTTCTCTTCCTCTTTCTCCAGAGATGTTCCAGTTTTTTCGGCTCGATCCCTTATCTACCTTTTCCGATCTTCAGAAAAAATGGCAACAGCGTTTCAAGTTAGGTTTGGAATGGAAGGAAGGTTACTTTATCTCTCCCGAAAGTGGAATGATTGCCATCCCCGTTCAATTTAAGCGACCTGCTAACCAGAGTGAATCGATAGAATTCTTAGTCCAGCAGCAAGAAACCCTTTGTAAGCAAGATCCCAACTGTGAAGGGGCCGCCCTGATTGGCCCTCATGGTGCGACATTGGCCAATAAAGGAATGATTATGAATGACCTCAGTTGGGTTTCCTTCTTGGGAATCGCTCTCTTGGCGTTGGAGGTTGGGTTTATTGTCTGGATGGGGCAGTGGCGGTTGATGCTGATCCTGATTCCGGTGGGACTTTCGATGGGAGTGGCGGCCCTTTTAACGATCGCCATCTATGGAAAGATCCATGGATTGGTCTTGGCCTTTGGTGGCGGGATAGTGGGGCTCATCATGGACTATGGCCTCCATGCCGCTTTTTATCGAGAAACCAAACAAGTATGGCGTTCCAACATTTTTGGATTTCTGACGACTCTCATCTGTCTGGTCATTATCGCCTTTAGTCAGGTTCCTCTCTTACGCCAACTTTTGATCTTTTCTATCTTTGGCTTTGTTTTTGGTTATCTTTTTCTTTTTTTGTGTCGGAATTGGATTGCCACCCGACTTTATACTGAACCCATGGCCCTTACGATTCCCAAATCCCATTTGCTATCGATATTGGCGATTCTTTCCGTGGTTTCCGCCTTTATTTTCCCTTGGTTTGTGAAACCTCAATTTGATATTCGGCAATTTGAAACGTTGAGTCCTATCGCAAGTCGGATGACTCGCGAGCTTTTTCAAAAGAGTTATTCGGAACCTCCTTTGATGTCTTGGGATTCGGTAGATGGATGGATAGAACGTGCTCATCAGGAAAAGCAATTTGCCGATACTCACCAGCTTCAATTGGAATCGATTGCAAACTACCTTCCGACCCAAGCGGTTCAAGCGAGTCACCTCGCTACTTGGCAAAAAGTTGGATGTACTCTTCCGGGACTTTCTTCCGATCAAAAGAAACTCTTTGCCCCATTCCTTTCTAACTTGAGCTGCCAAACTCGGGAAAAGAGCGTGCCCTCATACTCTCAACATTTAGAAGCCCGGGGATTGGGCCTCAGTGTTTGGTTCCCGAAAACGAATGAGGAGCGTGAACTCATTCAAAAGAATTTTAAAACACTTTCTTTAAAAGGAATTCTCGATCAGCTTCCTACGAGGTTGATGAAAGAGGTGGGGTGGATGTTTCCCTTGGCCCTGACGGGAATTTTCCTGGCGCTTTGGTTCTATTATCGACGATTTGGAATCGCTTTGCTCGGGCTAGTCCCCTTTTTGGGAGGGATGGGATTTACCTATGCCGTCAGTTGGATCACCGGCATTCCATTGAGCTTTATTTCGCTCATCGGTTTGATCATGGTATTAGCCTTCAGCTTCGATTATTCGATCTTTATCCTGGATCTCGAATTAGGTCGGCTCGATAGCACACCGGCCACGCTGTCGGGTTTGTGGTATGCCGCCATCACGACGATTGTAGGCTTTGTTCCGCTTCTTTTCTGCGAGCATCGAGTTCTATTGCAACTGGGAATGGCGTTGGTTTGCGGGGCTATCGGATCTCTTTTGGGAGGTTTCTGGGGGATTCCCCTTTTATTGAGGCGATTGAAATGAGGTGGGCCCTTTTAGTTTTGATTCTTTTGACCTGGGGAGTGAATGTTTTTCACCTGGGAACTTTGCCAACACTTCATCTTGACGCTCCCACTTCACTCCGTGGCAAATGGATCCCCAAAGAAAAGGCCGGAATCCATCAATTGGTTTTGGAAGGAAGTGCCTTTGAGCGGGGTCTTTTTTCGGGCCAGGTAACGTCGAGTCTCCTTTATCGTCAGGAACAACAACTCCAGCAATCGTTGCAGAAGGCGATGCCGTGGATTTTTCAAAAGGCCCTTTTCTTTTTTTCGATGCGGTGGTTTTGGGGAATCGATGCTTATCTTGAGGCTTGGATGTTGGAGGAGATGTGGGGAGTCGCGCAAGGCACTTCCCATGAATTTGATTACCTCGCCGATCGTTATACCCGACAACTCGCCTACCATGGCATCCATGAAGTAGGTCAGACGATGGTCGATATGGATCCGAAGGGGTTTGCCTGCACCGTCGTGGCGTTGCAGGAAAAAGGGAAGTGGCGCATCGGGCGGAATTTTGATTTTGAAGCGGGCCGGATTTTTGATGAAGAAAAGATCGTGAAATGGGTCTTTCCCGAAAATGGAATTCCTTATGTTTCTGTTATCTGGGCCGGAATGGTGGGTGCGGTGACGGGAGTGAATCGGGAAGGAGTCTATATTTCGATTAATGCCGCTGGAAGCTCTGATTATGTCCGGATGGGAATCCCCTCAACTTTGGTCGTGACAAAGGCGTTGATGGAATCGAAGACCGCTAAAGAGGCGGTTGCCATCCTTTCCGAATCGAAATTGTTTATTACCGATATTTTCGTGGTGGCCGATAAAAGTGGCGAGCTCTATCGAGTCGAGAAATCTCCCAAGAAGGTGGTGGTGATCGAAGAGAAGCAACCGACGGTGATCACTAATCATCTGGTTTCCAAAATTTGGGAAGGGGATAAAATCAATAGCTATCGACGTGAAAAGATGACCTCAACGACGCGACTCAACCGGGGACTTGAGCGGGTTGGGGAGAAGGTAACGACCCTACCACACCTTCTGAGCATCTTAAGGGAAAAAAAGGGGCCGGGAGGCATCGTCTATTCCCTAGGCGATCGCCGTGCTATCGATGCTAAAATCGCGAGCCATTCGGTTATCTGGGACGATCCCCGCCAGATTTTATATGTGAGCCAGGGGCCGGCCGTTTCGGGCCCTTTTATCGGATTCGATTTGGAAAAGAGCTTTGCCCAGAAAGAACCGGTCTTTGTGACTGGATTGCCCGAGGAAATACAATGAAGTTTATCAAAACCATCATGACAGTTATTGCGGTCGTGATAGTGAGTTGCTCTAATCTCCAAAAAATCTACCGCTATAAAGGGGTACGGACCGAGATTTTTCCGCCCGGAATTTATCAGCACCAAGTGACCGTAATTTTGAAGGATGGGAATGAGAATCGATTTGATGGAGTGGTGAAAAAAACAAAAGAGGGGATCTCAGTGGTGGGGCTTTCTTCTTTTGCGAGTACTATCTTTAAGATTCAGGAAAGCTTTCTGACTAAAAAGGTCGAGCTCGAAATCTACCACGAAGCCCTCAAGCCGCATCGAGCGAGGATCCTGTCCTTCTATCAAAATCTCAGCAAAGTTTTGAACCAAAAAAACAAAGAGGGGAGTGGCATTCGATTTGGAAGCCTCGATTCCCATGAAATTCCCGAAGAGTTTGAGATCCTACGACCTGAATTCACAGTAAGAGTAAAAGTAGTGGGCTATGAAGTTGGGAATGGCCCCACTGGCATTGAGTGAGGCCATTCGAGTCGAGATATTAATAAGTGAGTACATCAAAGTGAGTCGACATATACTCTTTGCCATAATAACCGTAATAGCATTTTCCGCCCCGGATGATGTAGTAAGGCTCGTCACCAGGGACTAATTTCCCCACCTCATGTCCATTTGCGGTTGAAACGCGGCAGATTCTGAGTCCGAGACCATTTTCCCACCCTCCAAAAACCAATCTGGAATCTTGGGCGTTATTCATATAGACCCAGCGCATCTGACGTGCCGGATCCTGGAGGACTTGAAAACTAGTATAAGCCATCTCCTTTCCGTAATAGCCGATGTAACACTTCCGATCGGCAGCAATATATTTCCCGACAATTCCCGAGGCGCGGCAAACATAGACTGCCTTAGTCGACTCATAGCCAGCAAAGACCGGGGCTGAGCCGATTGAGTTGTTTACCCAAGTTTCTGCCGCAAAGCTGCTAAGGGAAAGAAACAGTCCTAACCCAAGTGTAACAATGCGTTTCATATGATCCCCTTTCAAAGGCGTTGATGCCTTATTGGTTGCTTACCCTAATAGGCGTAAAGAAGAGAAAAAAAGGCTCATTCCATTTTCCTTTCCGCCTGGCGTTAACATTGCTCTTGCAATAACTCCGCCGAAAGGAGATGTGTGGAATATTGGAGTAATGCGTTAATGAAGTTTAATCTTTTCTTAATAGGAGTTTTAAGTTTCTTCTCGGGAGAAATCCTGGTTCGTCGTTGGCTGTGGGAACAGATCCCAACCCAAGTTCCCACTCTATTTGTCTATGCTCTGTTATTCGTGAATGTTTTTATCATTTACAAAACCATTGTGAAGAAGCTACCAAATAAACGTGTAGCCTAGTTGCCCAGTGGCGGTACCGCTGCGGTGGTTAGTATAGTTACTCCCGCCAAATACTCCACCCGTATGTTCTGTTTCGCCAGAGCCGATCGAATATCCGACCTGCAGCGAAAATCCATAGAGGTTGAATCCGTAAGTAGGTCCAACACCGATCCATCGAGTGTCATCTGAGCCATTAAATCCAAGACCATGCGAGCTATGGATGCGCCATGCCGATAAAGTGGCGGCCAAAAATTGACGGAATTTTCCGGAGGAGGATTGATGAAAGCGCCAACCGAGATCGAGTTGAGCCCCTTTGTCCGTTTTTGTCCAGTAAGCGCCGGAAATTCGGGCGATAAACGGAAAATCTGTTGTTCCCCAATAGCCGATATTGAGATTGATCTGTCCAGGCGTCCCGATAGTAATCCCCAGTTCTTTTGAGTCGAATTCAGTGCGAGTGGGTTGGCTTGTGCTGGATGCAATTGTTTGAGAGGGAGAAGAGTTTTGTGGTTTTATAACCGGTTCAGATGCCAACAAAGGGAGGCAAAAGGATAAGGTTAAGGCTAAACGAAACATTCGAGATTCCTTAATTTATCCCCAGGCAACTCAACAAAAAGAGCAAATAGCATACCAAGGATTTCTTGCTTGAAGAGCAAGGGGAGTAGACAAAAAAGGGCATGCAACTGTCTAAATATTGATGTTTTTGACCTTTCACCCGTTTTCAGCAATGCTGACTCATCCATGGAACCTAGCCATTTTACTTGGAGTGCCAACGCTCTACTAACGCTGCCATTAAAAGAGCGCCAGCGGCACCTTCCACAACCTCTTCAGCAGTCGATTGAAAAATTGACTGCCACTGTCCATCCTCTACGCATCTGGATTTTCGGCAGTCGCAGTAGGACGGATCATCAACTTTTGTCCGATTATGACATAGCCACCGAGATTGAAACCCGTTATCGCGTAGAATGGAGCCGTTTTGCAGTGGATGAACCGGAACAAATAAAGATGTTGTTGTCGGTCGATTGGCTTTTATTTAATGAACTTTCAGAGACGATGAAGTCCAAAATCTTGAACGAAGGGCTGCTCCTCTATGAAAAAACAGGATGACTCGCTTTTTAATTTCGAACGCGCTGTTAAAAAACTGGGACAATTCATGCAAACTCCTGCAGAAGATGAAAGGGCGGAGTCCGGAATTATCCAAGCCTTCGAGTATTCTTTTGAGTTGAGTTGGAAGGCTTTGCAGAAAAAATCTGCGCGAGAAGGTGTCCCTGTGGCTAGTCCTAAGAAAGCATTTGAATATGCGCTTAGGGCAGGGATTATTCAACCCTCCGAAGAACCTGGGTGGATCCAGATGCTGGAGGATAGAAACCTCATCACTCATGCGTATGACGAGAAGATTGCCAAAGCGATCTTGGCTCGAATTCAAAAAAGCCATTATCAGCTGCTGACAAATTTACTTCAGCGCCTACAAAGTCAGTAAAAATAGACTGAGTGGCAAGACATCATCAGCAGTCTCGGCACACCAAGGGTGGGGTGCCGCAGGAAGCGGCGCCGGTTGTTTTAAGCCAAATTCAATTTTGCCGAATTCTCTTCGCATTTTTTGGTAATCCCAGTAGAGATGGTTGCTGTCTCCGGGTACATCGACAAAATAGGCCTGGTGCCGAATCGCAGTCTCCTGCGCTTTGGTTCCTTTCGGGATCTTAAAGCTTCCTGAATGGAGGGTGTAATAATTTCGATAGAGCGAACTTTTTTCATCACACCGTGCGGGGTCGATAAGATCTGTGATCGACTTGACGTGGCCGTCATGCAGCAGACCTCTGGGTTGCATCCAGTAGAGATCTTCAATATAGGAGGTCCGGATCGATTGCGTCTCCCGGTGAAAAATAGAAGGGCTGAAAAAAGTTCCCGTTTCGGTGAGCGGGATCATGTTCTCATCGGTCCAAGTTTCAAAATTAGAGGCGTGGCAACTTTCGCAGCGCTGAGCAAAGATCATTTTTCCTCTCTCCAGCGGTGCTTGCAGTTTCGGATAAGACTTCCAACCGGTTTTGATGAATTCCCACTCCTTCACATTTTCGACTTGGGCCAACATGCCATTCTCTTTGAGCCAACGGTACATTCCGATCCGTTTCAAAAGTTCACGGTCATTGTCCAGGGTGGACATATAAACGGTGAGGGCTTTCAGGGCCCAGGGACTCATCGCCCCCACGGCTCCATCGGGTTCCTCAGAGTGGATATAAGAGCCCTCAAATCCGGCAATCATTTCGGTACGGGCCAGGGCTCTTCGCAAAGGGGTGTGGCGGGTGATCGATGGAATAGCTACGGGAGCATAGAGTTGATCATTGTCATAACGGCTTCCTTCTCCCTTCACTCGAATTAAGGCATTTTCCGTGGCTCCCGAAGGCAGGTGGTAGAGTAATTGGGTTTTATCGACGGTCGCCAATTTGCCATCGCGTCCCCGTTCTTCTGCCTTCACTCCATCAATCGGTCCCAGGGTGGCCCACTTGATCGACCACTGAGCGTTGGGAAGGCCCGGGAAAAATCGCGTGGTCGATTTTCCTGCTCCAATTTCATAGGTAATTTTTTGCGTATGGCAGGAGGCGCAATTTTCCCCCGCCCACTTTTGTTTCGTCTGGAAAATAGGATGAATACTCTCCGCCTTTGTCCTTCCAATAAATCCGGTAGGGAAGGTATGGCCCGAATAGAGCGGGGGACGGAGGATTCCGGGAATCGGAGTTGGAATAGGATAGGGATCAAAATAGATCGCTTTGAAAGCGATTACGGGAGCTTCTCCCGGTTTTGCTCGATGGGCTCCAATCAGTTTTTCAGGATCGGCCACTTGCCCTGTCACCGGATCTATCGCTTTCCCCGATAGAATTTTATCCCACTGCGCCCCTTTTAGTTCATGGACCTGTCCAATATTGAAGTCGTAGCCCCAGAAGATCATCTCCCCAATTTGGCGTTGCCGTTCCCAATCTGAATTTTGAATTGTGATTGCAATAGGGGGGCTGAGTCTGGCTTCGCTTAAAGTAGAAATCACATCGGTGGGGTGGGTGAAATTTTTGGTGATTCGCTCGGTCAAGGGGTCGGAAACAATGTGGGGTTTACCGGGATCTTGTAAAGAAGGTTGTTCGCCGATTCTTTTTTGCACTGAAATAACAAGTGGCCCGGCTATTCCTGTATCGGGCACGGTAAACTCGATGCGATTCGGATCCCAGCTTAAGATCTCCTTGGGCCATTTGGCTTCGAGACGAGAAGTCTCATAGAAAAGTTGGTCTCTGATATTGATTTTCCCTTCATACATGGGAAGGGTGCGTTCCATGATACGAATATTTCCTAAAAGGATCTTGGAAAAATCGATATCGGGTCCCATTCCGAAGCCCGATCCGGTGAGAATCACTTTATCCTTGGGCTTGAGAGGGAGCGGTTCGGTTTGGCCCAGTTGCCATTTCAATTGGCCATTCACATAGACCTCTTCTATTTGAGGCTGTTCATTGAGAAGCGCGGAAGCACTCCGCTGTTCACGTATTTTTTCATTGAGTGGAGCGAGAGTGAGATAAATAAAAAAGGGCAGTAGGTAGGGCATAGTTATTATTGTCCGGTGAAGTGGGGATTTTCACTATGCTGACGATCACAAGTTGTTCAGTCACGTTATCGGAGAAAATGGGTCTATTTTTTAGATAGGATTTTAGAAGGGAATGCTGGAGAGCTCTTTAGCGATTCTTTTAATATCGTCAGAATAGGAAGTGCCATCGATATCGATAGGTTGCTGCAGGTGGGCACGAAGGTCGATGTAATTGCGCAGACAGGTGGCGCGCGTCGAATCGAGGGCCCCTTCTTTACGGGCACAGGAGTCATAAAACTCTAAAACATCGGGAGCGATCTCTGGATTTTGTCGTAATTGCTGTCGAATCTCCCCCATTTTATCGGCTATCGGGAAGATCGCCTTGGGAGCGAGTTCATGGTTTCCTTCCTCTTCAGCTGCGACCTGTTCGTTGGTGGGAAGGCTGCTGTAGAGATCGTTGGTGAATTGCCGGAAAGCGCGTCGTACTTCGGAATCGGGAGTTGTTTCAGTGGGTTTCTGTGGATTTGGCGGAGTCTGTGCTTCGGTTTTAGGTTGAACGAAAGTGGATTCAACCGGTTCATTAGAGGTCACTTCTGTTTTTGGCCACGCGAAATAAATAACCAGTGCGATCGTGATGGCACTCAAGATAAAGTTCAGTTGTCGAACGCCGATTTCCATTAAAAGCTTTCTGGACTCACATCATTCTTCGGTGTGTTTGCATTAATACGGCTGAAAACTTCCGATTGCACGGCCTGTAATCCTGATTGTTCTTTATCATCACATTTTTTGCAAACGCTCATCGCATATTTTAAGAAAGTGGAGGATACGCCATTGGGGCCGTTGCTACTTCCATCACATCGCAGTCCACGGCTGGTTTTGTCGCAGGTGGTATGCGGGAAGGTGACGTTGGCGCCTCGGCCATCGCTGTGCCGCGCTTCATGCAATATCGTAGCGAGGCGAATGTAACTATTAGCCTCAGAATTGGTCGGAGAGGTTAAAATTCGTCGGGTCGTTCCGAAAAGTTCATCGGAGACCACAACCACTCCAACTCGAGGAGTGCGAACATCGACCGACTGGTTACCGACACGGATCACATAAACGACTTTGGAGGTATCTTTTCCCGTTGAATAAAGATGGGCTCCTAAGTTGAATCCGTAAAAGTCCTGCTCCATTTGCGAGAGCTCTTTCCCAATCGACCCCGATCGATAAGAAGAGCCACTGGGTTCCGGCAAGTTTGAAATATAATCGAAGTTTTTTCCGATGAGATAGCGAAGGCGAGGGGATAGCCAGCTGTTGATAGCGCTCCCGGAGAACTGCCCCACTTCAAAGCGTTCATTATCGCCGCTGCCTGAGGCCATGCCTCCGAGCACCTTCAAATCCCGAGTTAAATATTCCTGGTGTTCCTTGGGGACTGAATCAAAAGTAATGGGGATGCTCTCGCCGAGCTGGGCATTATCCCCTTTTCCACACCCAATTAAACCGAAGGCGACTAAAATTAAAACCGCTTTGAATTTGGACCGCATCACCAACCCTCCGGAGCTGTATACAGCAAGGGAGATACCAAAGGGTTTAGCTATGGGAGATAAGCAGAAAATGCCAATTTAGGGAGCTGTCTAAGTGGTCAGTGACAAATTTGGGCTACTTCCAATCAGCGACGGCAGGGTGCTTTAAGAAGGCATCTAATTGAGGTCCCAGGTGGTGGTATCGACCGACTAAGTCCATGATTTGAAGATCAGAGGTGGGGGGCGAGCGGTAGTCTGTTGCCAATCCTTTCCATTGATTGGCCTTCGCAATGAGTTCCTTTTGGGTCTCTCTTCCTAACTTAGCAAATACCTCGCCTGAAAATACGGAACTCGACAGCAAGGCTTCGGCCAGCAATTCCCTTTTCAGGAAGCCCTCTTTCCAAAAGGCGGTTTCCCAAAGCTTGGGGTATTCTTCCAAGAATTGTTTGGGCTCTTTTTTTGCGAATTCCATTAGTTTTGCAAGTTCGCTGGGAGATTTAGCGAGGCGGCTCGCTAAAATGAGATCCAGTTGGGGAGGAATGAGTTCCGGTTTGTCATCGATGACTCGCCGGAAGGTGTAGTAGGATTTTCCTTCAGTGCCTTTTTCGATCACGTTCTCGTCGATCACACGGGATTCTCCCGGTTTAGTGGGTGTGGTCTTGCCTTTAATATTTTTTTTAGGATTAAGTGAATTGAGATAAATTCCCCGGATCATCACCGCCAAGGCATCGGCCATTCTTTCGGGAGTGAAATCTTTTGCCTCATAAGCCTCTAAACCCATATATTTTGGAGTGCCTAAAATCATGCCAGCAAATCGATTCGGTTTGCCTGTAACCTTGGAGAAACCATAATCGATCAACCGAATTCGATTATCGACCATGAGCGCATTTTCAAACTTCAGGTCGCAGTGGATAACGCCTTTTTTTTCCAGTTCGATCACAGATTCCAATAAGAGCTGGGAAAGTTTTTTGGCCGCAGGAATTCCTTTTTCCCGAGTGGGGGAGTTGATGTGATCGAATAGGGTGGGGTTTCCCTTCCCTTTTCCAATGAGAGGAAGGATGACATACGTTTCGCCATTAAGGGTTACGAACCCTACCTTTTCTCCCAGTGCCTCAAAGGCTTCATACTCGGCGAAGAGGGAAGGTTGGAGATCTTTGTTGCTCGGGTCCTTCAATTTTTTAAAAACAACATGATGGGGATGTCCGTCGGATGTTTTCAATGTTCCGGAAAAGACTTCCCCAATTTTCCCTTCTCCAATTTTTTCAAGCAACTGAACCGCCTCAGGAGGATATTGCTGAAAGGGATTGGCAGCGACTGGCTTTGGTTTGGTATGCCCGCTTCGTTGCGTAACACGGTTGCAAATCGTGCTGGCCTCATCGGAGCTGAAGCTTTCAAGGTGGATAAATAGGAGAAGAAAGAGCAGCGATTTTTTCATGTCATCTTGATTTTAAGGTGTATCTAGAATGTAGCCATGAAATCGGCAATTGGGAGCTGTCAGTGTCAATGTCTGTCCCGATTTGAAAGTAAATGGATGTGACGTCGCTTGGAGCCCAGGGGAATTTCCCCACACTCCGATGCCATTGATTGAACAGTAACAATTAAAACAAGAGTGCATGTGGGTCATGATAAGGGTTTTATTTGCAGGGACAGTATAAGTGGTCGTTGGGATGATATTTGTCAGCTGTACTGACCAGTACGTCCCCCCAGCCCGGACAGAGGAATCGATTAATAGTCCAGACACATCTTCATCGGCATTGCCGGTGAATGTTAATATTTCCCCCTCTTTCATAAATAGAGTTTCATCAACAAGCGGAACCGTTGAGTTCCAATTCGATGCCAAATCCAGTCCTGCACCATTGAGCCTGATATTACTTCCCCTAATCCTCGTAATCATCAGGGTTTTGCCGGAAGGAACAGTATAAAGCTCCGTCTGGTTATTTGTGTTGAAATGGATCCCCCAAAAATCTCCGATATAGAGCCCTGGGGTGCCAGAGCTTGAACCCGACGCAAGGCTTCGATTTAACGCACAGTCGTTGAGTGTCACCGTTCCATCAGCCGCGGTTGTGGTGGAGTAGAGCATGTCAAAATCTTTGGTGTAGCCGGGCCCACCGAGTGTCTTTTGGGCTTTTGAAACCTCTACATGGAGCTTTGCCATGTATTCAGTGTCACTCAACCGGGAAAAGGATTTGAGTTTTAAATCATTCACCCAGATGTTCTGGCCATTCTGGCCAGTGGCCGATTTGGTCAATAATGTGGGGCCGGCCGCGCAGGTGTCGTTGTAACTTTTGATTTCGGTTAAGGGTTGTTCGAAAGTGGCGGTTTGGCTGCTGGCAAAGGTGATCGCCGCGGAGTTTACTTTCGCAAAATTGCACTTACAAAAGTTTTCATTCTGGGTCGCGAGTCGTACAATATTGAGAAGGTCGGCGTACTCTCCTCCCTGACTGACACTTTTGCTTCCGCGCATCGTGATATCGAGCATCTTGGGGATCGCGAGCAGAATGCAGCTTAATAGAACTCCCGCAATTAAAACCTCTAAAATGCCAAAACCATATCGATTTTTCGGGAAACGCATTAACACCTCGTTTCAATATCGACCTAATTTGATGGGTTCTTAAGAATTTTAGTGGGTGTTGTGTTGCCTGGTGTTATTCCTCCAAAGAGTTGCGAAAGTGGCTAAATAGAAGTAGTTTACGGCCCTTATGAATAAAGCTGTGAAGATCGAGAGTCCAGAGGGAAAACTTGGGGTTTTAATGCCTGGAATGGGGGCGGTTGCGACCACCTTTGTTGCCGGGGTCGAAGCGGTAAAACGCCGCCTGGCGGAACCAGTCGGTTCGCTCACTCAGATGGGGCGTCTAAGGCTTGGAAAACGCACGGAAAAGCGTTCCTCTATGATTCGGGAACTGGTTCCCTTGGCGAATCTCGATCAGATGGTCTTTGGGGGATGGGATATCTTCCCCGATAACGCTTATGAAGCGGCCAGTAAGGCGAAGGTGTTGGAAAAGGAACTTCTGGAACAGGTTCGGGAACCGATGGAAAAGGTAGTCCCTTATACCGCCGTTTTTGACTCCAAATTTGTGACCCTTATCAATGGCCCACACGTGAAGAAGGGGAAGAATAAGAAGGACTTAGTCGATCAGCTTCGGGCCGATATTCGGGATTTTATTAAAAAGAATAATTTGAGCCGCGCTGTGGTGGTTTGGTGTGCCAGTACAGAAACCTACATGGAACCGGCCCCTTGCCATCAATCGGTGGACGCTTTTGAAAAAGGGTTATTGGAAAGCGATCCTAATATTGCTCCTAGTCAAATGTATGCTTATGCCGCGCTTTTAGAAAAGGTTCCATTTGCCAATGGTTCTCCGAATCGGAGTGTCGAGCTTCCCTTTTTGCAGGAGCTCGCGAAGGAATTAGGGGTTCCGATCGCGGGAAGTGATTTCAAAACCGGCCAAACCCTGATGAAGACGATCCTGGCCCCTGGATTAAAGGCCCGTCTCTTGGGATTGAATGGTTGGTATTCGACCAATATCTTAGGGAACCGAGATGGAGAAGTGCTCGCTGATCCGGGCTCTTTCAAAACGAAAGAGGTTTCGAAGCTTTCGGTGTTGGATCAGATCTTAGAACCAGAGACCTATCCTCAACTCTATCAGGATGTGCATCACTTGGTTTCGATCAATTACTATCCTCCTCGCGGGGATAATAAAGAAGGTTGGGACAATATCGATATCTTTGGATGGCTCGGTTATCCCATGCAGATTAAGGTGAACTTTCTCTGCCGTGACAGCATCTTGGCTGCTCCGATTGTGTTGGATCTCGCTCTCTTTATGGATCTCGCGGCCCGCAGTAAATTCAGCGGGATTCAAGAGTGGTTGTCCTTCTATTTCAAGAGTCCAATCGTTGCCCCTGGATTGAAAGCAGAGCATGATCTGATGGTCCAGCAGTTGAAGCTGCACAACACGTTGCGCTTCTTAGGTGGTGAGGAGTTGATCAATCACCTTGGACTGACCTATTACGGTGTGGTCGAGGAATAGCTTCATCGTCGGACGGAACCGGTTTAAAAATCAATTTCAAAACCGGTCATCAAATTCTTTAGCTTCTGGATTTCTACTTCGGTGATTTGTCCATTGGATGGGAGAATAATTTTCTTATACTCCGCCCAGAATTCTGCGGGGGCATCTTGGTTTTTTGCCATGTCGGTGTAACGTTCCCATTGCAGAACCCAGATGGTTTGTGTGACAGCCATGTGTACACTGTATCGATTAAAGGCAGGTAAAGTAAAGGATACCTGCAATTACCGACACGGATAGCTGTTCACATCTCCAGTGCTTTTCTCAAAGATTTTCTTTACCACTTGGCACAAAGGAAGGGCTGCCTTTGAAGCGGCGGCCGCGGTTTGTGTTGCCGTCGAATTAGGTGTTTCATTACCGGTAAAGTTAATCTGAACCGAATCAAAGGAACTTTTCACAAAATCTCCCGCTTGCGGCAACCACAAGAAATCGGGGTGGGCGTTGTGGAGCCACTCTCCCCCCGTCGCAACCCACTGACCATTCACCTCTTCCAGTTCCAAATCATAAAGATAATTGGACTGAGTCATGGCGTTTCCTTGTGGATTGGGGCTTGCGACCGGTTCGATTTCATTGAGATAAACCACCGCAGCACTCACACCGACGATCTTTTTGATAGCGTTGTCTTGATAGACGGTTCCATTTTTCTTTCCACGGGTGAGAGGATTTTGGAATCGGTCGATTTTCTTAAAGCCTTCATTATAATCAACAGCTACCTCGCTCCACTTCTGGCTTTTCTTGGAATGATCCATAGGATTGAAATAGATGAAATGATAGGATTGGATCGGCTGGTTCCAGACTTCGTAATCAAATTGAACATCCATAATCAAAGATTTTTTAGCGATCCCGATCAGGTTTCCCAATGCCAAGTGGAAAGTGGCGGGATTGGAATCGAAGCAACGCGGCGAAGAGAGCCGGCCGTTGGGGAGGAGTGGGGGATTACTATCAGTGCATCGACGTCCTATAAAAAGGGTTTGGTAGTCCCCTTTCGCCCAGGCGAGTGAAGCAAGAGATTTGATATCTGCAGGAAGCCATTCAATGGAGGTTCCTTTTGCGCCCACGACTTTTACGGGCTGGGTAGGGGGCTTTACTGTTAATGCGGCCGCAGCCCAACCATGGCAGATTCCCATCCAATCCTCCACATCCCCTTGAGGATTCATCATCTCTTTCCCTTCGTATTTCTGCTGAAGGGTGAGCGAGAAACTTTCATCATTGAGGGTGAGATCATATTTTTCTGCCGGTGACCAGGGCCGCACAGCTGCAGCAATGGCATCGATCGGTTGGGTAGAAATTGGATTCCAGGCCAAAGGCTGACTATAGGCATTCATGGCGGTGGTGTAGTTTGGAAATTCTGCGCCAGATGCGTAACGATAGGAAAGCCCCCCAAAACGGATTCGCCAGTAGTCATCGGACCATAAAGGAAGGGCGCTCATTCCATCGACCGGAATCTGATCTAAAGTAAGCACAGCGGTATTATTAGGGAGCCAGGGTGCAAAGGTTTGTACCTGGTCATATTTCTCGGCGGTGGCCCGCCCACGACATTCCGATTCATATAACTCAGGGAAATGTTTTGGATACAGGGTATTACAAAGGTATTTCCGATGTTCTTCAGGATTCGGTTTGATTTTGGGTAACTCCAGCTTTTCTTGCTGGGTCACTGGGTCAAACTTGCCTGGAACCATTTGCATTGCCGAGGGATCATCAATGGCAGAATGATAAAAGGCATCGAGCCTTCTATCGATATCTGTTGGTATATTTGGCGTCGATAAAGCGAAGGAAGATAAAAGAGTTGAGAAGAGTAAAAGAGTTTTCACGTCCCCATTATAAGAATCTTCATTAAAAGCGCATGCTACGTTGTGTTGGACTTAGTTGATATTAAAAGGGGTCACTCTCCATTTGGTAACAAAAGGTGCCGGAGGTTTATCCACAGGCCTCCGGCACCTTTTGTTACCAAATGGAGAGTGACCCCTTTTAATATCAACTAAGTCCATTTAAACTAAGTGGTGGTGTTGACGCTTACCGAATCGATTTTTCCTTCACTGGCATTCACATCTAATTGAATGGGACGGCAGCAGACGGAACAGTCCTCCACATATTTTTGATGGGCATAGAGCACATCGACACAGATTGAAATCTCTTCACCGCAATAAGGGCACTGAATAAAGACCTCTTCGTCCATGAGATAAATATCGTAAACAGTTATGGCACACCTCTGCAAGAGATAAACCCGCAGTTAGTATAAGATATCGGGGTGCGAAGGTATCTCCCCTTTTTTTTCTCTTTGCTCTTGGTTCTATCCATCTTGTCACAGTTAACACCCGTCCTGACCGAAGGGGATCGGTTTGGGCTTCGCCACATTGCCTATGATGGCAGTTCTTATCCTCTCCCTCTTGCTCTTTTTCCCACTTTTGTCGTCTTTTTAATTGTGATTTTCGGGGTGGAGGGAGTGGGGTTGCTCATCAGTTCTCTGCTCTATCTTTTTTTCTTGTATGGATTCCATACGGCTGGGTGGACAGCTGGTTTTGTGAATGCCGTTTCCATTTCACCTCAGTTATTGTTGTCTTGGATGGGAATCTGCGGTTTGCAGATCATTTTAATGGCGCACCCTCTGTTTCGACGTCATGGCCTTGCGGGGGATTGGTTACCCATTGCCGTGCCGGCTCTTTATTTTTTAAAAGGTGGGGGCAATTCAAAAGCCTTGAAACGTCACTCAGTAGGCTGGTTGATCTCCACTTTGTATGGGAACTTTTTATTGCTTCCCCGTTTCTTTACCTGGGCGATGGTGGGGTTGAACAGCATCAAGCTGCGTTGGCAGGGTGGAAAGTCTCGCCGTTGGGTTTTGCCGCTTACCTTGTTGGTTTTAAGTGAGGCGGCTGCCTGGAGTTGGCAATCGGGATGGGGATCTTTGCCAGGAGAGTTCCGGGCTGCCTTGGTTTGGGGCGTGCCTACCTTCTGCATGGCTCCCGATCTCTTTGCGAAAAGATGGCGTTCTTATTTGGGGCCGCTGGCGATTTTGACCTATGTTTTCTTTTTTCTCGCTTCGATTGAGGGGAGCGGGCTGACCCACCTCATTCGAATGGGCTTGGATAAAGCGGTGAGCTCCGGTCCGTTTCGTTCCATTTTAGAGTCTTTTTTGGTCTCCTTTATGGGGGGCGGAATATTGTGGGATCAAACACCCATTGAATGGGCGACCTTTTCAACGATAGAAAAGGCGGCATGGGTAGAAGGATTATGCTTGGGGATTTTGCTTTCTCCCTGGAGTCTCCTCAATCTTGTTCCTGTTTTATTGAACCAAACCACCTATAGTGAGTTATTGAGAGTGCGATTCCAGATTGGTTGGCTGCCTTTCGGGGTGATGGTGTTGACTCTTGCGATTGGAACTGTTCCCTGGGCCAGTTCATTGACGGCGATTACTTTTATTTTCCTGGTGATAGCGGCGGGAACGTGGGTACTGGCTCGGCGAGGTACCGTTTTCCTAGACGCGCATAGTGAGCCGCGCTGAATTTCAGATGTTCGATCTCTTCATCGGCGAGTTTCCCAACCACTTTAGCTGGGCGTCCAAAAGCTTTAGAATAAGGAGGGATAATTGTCCGTTGGGTGACTAAACTTCCCGCTCCGAGCAATACAAATTCTCCCAGTTCTGCTCCATCTAGAATCGTACTTCCCATTCCCACCAAGCTATAGTTCCCGATGGTGCAGGCATGAATCACACAAGAGTGGCCAATCGTCACTCCATCGCCAATCACCGTTGGATAACTTCCCCAGCTGACATGGACCATCGTGAGATCCTGGATGTTGGTCTGTTTTCCGATGCGGATGAATTGGACATCTCCTCTTAAGACGGTATTAAACCAAACACTCGATTCCTCTCCGATTTCGACATCTCCGAGAATGATACTCCCTCGGGCACAAAAAACCGATTTGGGGATGACTGGTATTTTATCAACGAATCCAAATTTGACTTCGGGGCTTTCTATCATGGCTGAAGCGTTCCTTTTAAGTTTGATGCATTGGCCTCGACCACTTTCATTTTAACGATTTTCCCAATGCAGGCCGGGCCAGCATCCATCAGATGGGCCATTTTACTATGGGTGGTGCGTCCCGAATAGCATTTCCCCTTTTTGTCCAACGATTCTACGAGTACTTCGACCGTCTGCCCAATCGTTTTTCTATTTTCATCCTCGATCATCCCCATGGCTACTTTTTGAACCTTTGCCAGTCGTTCCTCTTTAATCTTTTCCGGAATTTCCTGTTCTTCTAAGGCAAAGGCACGGGTCCCGGGACGGGGAGAATATTTAAATAAAAAGGCCCCGGAAAAACCAACCGTGTTTAAAACATTCAAAGTTTGTTCGAAGTCGGCATCTGTTTCTCCCGGAAAACCGACAATCACATCGGTCGAAAGGGCGATATCAGGACAGGCTTTTCGAAGGAGCTCGATTTTGCGAAGGTATTCATCCCGCGTGTAGAGACGGGACATCTGCTTTAAAACCGAATCGCTCCCCGCTTGAAAAGGAAGGTGGAGAGAAGGGCAAAGTTTTTCGATGCTCCCAAATTGGTCGATGAGATCCTGTCCGAGATCACGCGGATGAGAGGTGATATAACGGATTCTCTCTAATCCCGAGATTTCAGATGTCTGCTCAATCAATTGCGCCAAACTTTCTGACGTTCCTTTTCCATAAGTATTGATGTTCTGACCGAGGAAGGTGACTTCTTTGGTTCCTTGTTCGGCCAGTTTCTTCACATCCTGGACCACCTCTGCAATGGGGCGGCTCTTTTCACGTCCTCTGACAAAGGGGACGATACAATAGGTACAGAAGTGATCACACCCCTTCATAATGGTTAAAAGTTCGCTTGGTTTTGTCCGGGGAGCGAGGTGAGGTTGGGAATAGCTCCGACCTTCGTCGTCGAACTGGGTGTCGACCAGCCGCTTTCCCTTTTCGACCACCTCGTCAATGAGTCCCCCAACGCGATTGATCCCATCGGGCCCCATCACCAGATCTAAATGGGGGACCTTTTGGAGCAGCTTTCGACCCATCCGCTGTCCGACACATCCGGTAATGCCCAGCACCTTTTTAGGGTTTTTATTCTTAAGCCCCTTTAATTCACCGAGCAGACTTAAGACCTTTTGCTCCGATTTAGCCCGAATACTGCAGGTATTGATCAGAATGACATCGGCTTTCCGGAGTTCCGGTTGCCAATCGAACCCCTTGGTCTCCAAAAGGCTCTTCATCCGGTCGGAATCGTAGACATTCATCTGGCAGCCGAAGGTCTTAATGTGTAAGGAACGGCGTTCTGACATGGTCTGGGGATACTAATGAACAGAGTCAGAAATTACAAATTTTTACTCTTTGGAACCTCCCTGCAACCAATAGGGACCTTCATTCTCGTATCCTTACCCTAGGAGACTCTCCTGTGTCGGAGCAGGTAGAGCATGAATGAAGGAAGTGTGTATGAAAGTAGCTATTTATTGGATCGGAATCTTTTTTGTCATCGGGTGTGGATCGAGCGTCGAGAAAAGACAGCTCTATCCGCAAGGGCCTCAGCAAAATCCCCCGCCCTTTTATAGTGATGGCAGTAGCATAGACACTTCAACCTCAGGGACGAGTACTTCGTCAGGCTCCACCACGGTTTTAACCAATTCGAGTGGAACAACGACTTCTACAAGTACCAGTACTGGAACCACCACCACGACGTCCACCTCTACCTCGACCAGTGACAGTAGTTCTACTTCCACTACGACTACCAACACTGCTTACAATATTTATTATTATTATGCCTCTGGAAAACGGAACTATTTCTATAGCACCACTAAATATGACTCCTTTGAAATTCACCACTTCTTAGGGTGGGACTGGAGCTATGGGGGCGTGGCCTTCCAGACGATTGCTTCTGCCTCCTCTACCTATTCGAGTTGCACGACGCAGGTGCGGCTTTGTGTGCAACAATCGACCACCGACGCTTCGAGTGGAGATCGGATTCGCGTTCCTGGTTTCGGCCCTGAAGCGGTTTATCTCACCACAGACAGTTCTTGCGAAGATGACACCGACTATGATGGTGGAACCCTCTCCGGGTATTTGTGCTCAAGCTCAACGGGAGAAGCGAGTAATGAATTAAGCGTCTGCTCGAAGACGGTCGACAAAGATTATTTCGCGGAAGCTCCTTGGCAGGATGCCTTCTACTATTACTTGAAGGTCTTTAACGTAAAGACGGGGGGATCGAGCAGCTGCTCTTCTTCAACGAGCTATTTGCATCAGCTAGGCTATGCCCCTTCCGGTTGGAGTGCGAGCAACTAAAGGCAGGAGCTTCTCAGTAATCGTTAAAACCTCAGACCAAAGAGGGCTGCAATCGTGCGGAAGTTTTCGACTCGACCTAACGGGTTCGTTTGAGTCTCGTGTCCTTTTGCCGCCATAAAGTTCAGAAAATCGAAATAGGTCGCCCCATGGTTTTTTTCAAGCAAAGTAAAGATTGCATATTCTAAATATTGGAGGACCAAAGGGGAGAGGGTCTTCCAATGGCTAGAAAAATCTTCCGGAGTGAGCTGTTGGGGAAGAGGACTTCCTAACATGTTTTCAATGACGTAACGATGCAGGGGAAAAAGTTCCATATGCTGATGAATCAACTGGTAAATGGTGGTGATGGGGACCCCAAAATCCTTGCTCACCGATTCTACCCAGTGGGTACTGATAAGGTTGAGTTTACTCACTAAAGTGGCCGCAAGATGGGGATCATTGCTGATATTATAAATCTGTTGAGGGAATCGATTTCCCATTTCATCGGCGAAGCCCCCCTCGATGAGCTGTTTGAATAGAGTCATCCCCAATAGACGAGGGCCGTTAGCCACTCGAATCCCATGCCTTTGGAGATAGGCGAGTTCACTATGGACGCATGTGAAGGCATACAACCCTTCCCATCCGGCGGGTCCGGAACGAATGATGTCCCTCAAGCGAACAACCTGCTCAGCTCCAATAACCACGCGGATCACAACCCCTTTTTGAACGCTTCGGCTATGGTTATGTTCACTAAAGCCACCTCCCCAATCGAGTCGTTTTCCACCGACGTTAAAACTGGTATGGCTGTCTTCCCGGATATGGAAAAGGAGATCGGTGGATGGGTTGAATTCGGGTATGACCTCTAAGATGGCTGGGTTTTCTTCTTCGGTCTGACGGAAATGGACCTGGCTCAAATCGATTGTCGTCGGAGCTAAGACCTCGTTTGGGACACTCCACAGAACGTGCCTGCACAAGGGATCGAAAGTCTGATTAGCATTGACGATACCGGAGAATAAAAATAGCAGAGTAAAAAAGGCCTTACGCATAATGATTGGGTATTGAGATTTTTGAGGTGAGTCAATTGTATTCTAATGGATATCGTGGAATAAAACTTCAACAGATTACAAACCGTTACAATTTATCACTCCCATGCAACCCTTCCGAATCGACTTCTCTTTAAAATGGAGAGGTGGAAGCGAATAGCCGATATTTTATTGAGCTCTTGAGCGCTGAATATGCCCGTCGAAAGAAGGCGAATAGCCGTTATTCTTTACGAGGATATGCTCGGCATCTAGAAATGGATGCGAGTCTGCTTTCGCGCATCCTGGCTGGAAAACACTCACCTTCCATTAGCACTGGGGAAAAAATTGCTGCCAAATTAAAGCTGACTGAAAATCAACGAAGACAATTCTTGATTTCTCTCTTTACGCAACAAAATAAATCCCGAGTTCAGAAATTGTTAAAAAAAACTAATTTAGATGTTCCT
Organism: uncultured Pseudobdellovibrionaceae bacterium; assembly: GCA_964604555.1. Classification (GTDB taxonomy): domain Bacteria; phylum Bdellovibrionota; class FAC87; order UBA2466; family UBA2466; genus CAZRZK01. The sequence goes on from CAZRZK010000014.1 coordinate 65,332, forward strand.
TTGATCAATCTCTTGGTTTCAAACTACTCCCAAGATCTTCATGAAATCTTCCAGGCGAATAATATCGACGAGTGAATGAAGGGGTTTCCTACGTCGTGGCCCTGGTGCATATGGTGCATGTGATTTAAATTTTCTAGAGTTTATAAAAGAAAGTAAATGGAATCGGATTTAAAGTGTGGAATGATTTTTACACATCCGGGTTTGAAATCAACCCGACAACGCTTCTTGCATCGGATTGGGAAGAAGGGAGCGAGTTCCGGTGGGAAGTTGTGCGATTGCAGTCGTTCCTTCCCCTGGGGAACTGATTAATTGGAGTCGGCCCCCGTGGGCTTGCACAATCCGCTGGCAGAGTCCTAGCCCCAAACCAAAGCCCGGAGTTTTCTTGTTATCGGCGCGATAGAATGGCTCGAAGACTTTTTTAAGTTGCTCTGGAGAGATTCCTATCCCCTTATCGGAAACCCGCACTTCGATAATATCGGGAAGTTGATGGAGGCTCACATAGACCTCTTTATCGGAAGGGGAATATTTCAATCCATTTCCGATCAGGTTTTTAATGAGCGTGGTGAGGGTGCGTTTTGATCCTCTCATCAGGAAAGGTTCATCGGGCACTTCGCATTGAATCCGATGCATCGTATCGGGGAATCTGGCAATGGCATCCTGTAAAACTTCAACCAGGGAAACTTCGGTGATCTCCTCTTGTGCCTTCCCCGCCTCCATTTTCCCTGCAATGACTAATGCCTGGATCAAGGAATCGAGTTCAACCACATCCCTTAAAATGTTATTTTGGAGTTCCCCTTCTTCCATCAGGGAGCAGGCCGCGTTCACGCGAGCCAGTGGGGCTCGGAATTCATGGCTGATTTCGAGGAGCATTTGCTGTTTATCGGCCATCAAGAATCGAATGCGAGAAGCCATGTAGTTGAAGGCGCGCGAGAGGTTGCTCAACTCATCCTTCCCTTGTACGGGAACCGAAACGGTGAGATCCCCTTTTCCCATGATTCGAAGTGCATTCGAGAGGGTGCCAACCGGTTTTAAGACACGGTAGGTGGCAATAGCGCCGACAGAAATCACGATTATCGTGACCACAATCAACAGAACTACATGCAATACGCGTGAAGCACTTGGAGGGCCTTGCGGACCTAGAAAGTGGATAGTGATCATTCCCTCCTGACTGGGGTGGCGAATCTGAAAGTAGGGACGGCTGTTCACGAATGTCGGCGCGATTCTTCCCGGCCCTTTTTTCCCTTTCATGTTAGGAGGGCCATCTCCGAACGGGCCGGAGTTTCGTTTTTCGGGTGGGCCGCCAAATTCGGAGGCAAATTCCGGGGGACCTCCTTGGCGATTAAAATCGGAGGGAGCGAAATCGGGCGGACCATTTCGATCCATTCGAGGCCCTCTTTCTGAGGACTCTTGATGCCTTTCAGGAGGAATTTGGGTCAGCAATCGCTCGGGAATTTTCTGAAGTGATTCATCGGTTTCAAACTGGATCGGCCCCGAGATTCGGACATCGAATCCGGTTCCATTTAAGATCCTTTTGGCGTTTTCAGCGGTTGGGTTACGGGCAATCTCCCGGGCCATGTAATTCAGGTATTTTTGGACATTAGTGAAAATAAAATTATCGGGAACTTGGGGTTGGTTTAAAAAAACAAACCCGGCAATCACAATTAATTGGGTGAACAGACCTGAGGCGACAAGAATGACAAAGAGCTTCGCAAAAACCGACCGCGGGCGCGGAAACGGTTTCACCCCGCCTTCCTTTGTTCAGCGACCTGCGGAAGAAGGGTATAACCGGTGCCCCACACCGTCTTCAAGAAACGGGGTGATTTGGGATTGTCTTTCAGTTTGCGACGGAGCCGGCTGATGAGCACATCGACTGAGCGATTGTAAGCTTCCCAGTCAATGCCTCGGAGAGCATCCAAGAGATTATCGCGGCTGAAAACATGGCCTGGTTTTGCGATCAATACTAAAAGGAGCGCAAACTCAGAGGATGATAGCTCCAGCTTCTCTCCATCGAGAGTCGCTGAATGACGGGAACTATCGACTTCTAAAGTTCCTAAGACAAAATGGGTTTGAGAAGCCTCTTCAGTCGCATTTCTTTCAGAACGCCTCAAAAGGGCTTCCAGACGTGCTACCAATTCCCGAGAATCAAAAGGTTTGGGAAGGTAATCGTCGGCACCAATCTCCAAACCCACAATCCGATCGGAAGCCTCGCCGAGGGCTGAGATCATGATGATTGGTACATGGCTTTTTTCGCGGATAGCGCGGCAGATCTGGAGACCGGACATCCCTGGTAGGGTGATGTCCAAAAGGATCAATTCCGGCTTTTCCTCTTCCAGTTTTTTGAAACCTTCATCGGAATTACCGGCATGAACCATGCGGTAACCATAACGTTCCAAATAACGAGCAACCATGTTGGCCAGGGTTACATCGTCGTCAATCATGAGAATCGTGCGCAGTTTTTGTTTTTCCTTATCAGGCATAATACCGTCCTGAATCCTTATCGGCTAAAGGCTAGTGGGACCTGATACGCGACGAGTCATTTTCCCCTTAGGGATCCAAAATGACATTCATCTCCCCTCCGGAGCCGCGCGGAAGAAATCCCAACTACTAGTAGGAGGGTAGTCGCTTGGCTCGATGATTGGGAAGGGGATATGAGCCGACTTTCCCAAAATTAGAGCCAAGGAAGCGCCCAATTGGGAGGGAATGCTAATATGACTCGACGCGGCTCTGGAGTGTTTTTATCCTGTTCTTCAATTCTGTCGATAAGGATTCAACCTGCTAGATAAAATACCCATGAAAAGAATCCTTGTCCTCCTTTTGATCTATTCCCAACTCAGCCAAGCCAGTGTCTGCCGCAACACCGCCCGCCTTCTGAGTTATTGGAATCTGATTCCAAGCTCAGTTCCGGGTTGGATTCATGCGGGGACAAAGGCCGTCATTTTTCCTGCCTATTTTTTGCCCAAGTTCATTGTGTTTGATGTGGTGATCGGTGGTTCGCACGTAGCGAGTCGACTTTTGGAACGGATCACAAAAGAGAAGCCGCGGCCCATGACCTATTTCCATGGGGCGAGCGTGCGGAAAGATATTTTACCGGCTCTCGCATTTTTAGGGCTCGCTTTATCCAATTCTACCGCCATCCCAAACCTCTCCCAAGCAGTGACCAATTCCCAGGATGACTTGATCCCCAAGGATTTTTTCAAATCGGATGGAAAGGCGGTGATTGTTGGGGTGAATAGCAATATGGGGGCAGATGCCCACTTACCCGACAAAAATAATGATTTCCGATTGGTGGGTGATTATTTTTCCGGAAAGGAATTTGCCGATGAAAAAAATGTTTTTCATCGCAGAGCGGACAGTGTCGATGCTTGGTTAGACGAACTCCTTAAAATTCACAAAGCGAAGGGGCCGATAGAAAAGTTGGTGCTGGATGCTCACGGACTGCCAGGACTCATCTTGATTGGAAAAACGATTTTTGATGAAAAGTGGGTGGAGAATAACCGGGAAAAGCTGGCGAAACTTCCCCGGGATCTCTTTGCGAAAGATGCAACTGTTGTCTTGATTAGCTGCAGTGTCGCGGCTACTCAAGGGGGACAAGCTCAAGTGGAAAAGCTTTTCAAGCCGATCCTCAAACAAGGCGGAAATGTGATCGCCTCGACGAAACTGGTGTTGGAAAAACACGACGACATTCCTGAGCATTATCGGAATGGCAACTATTCCAAATTGAAATTTCTCCTTGAAAAAGAGGGGGCTGCACTGGCGGGAATCAAGGAAAGTCTAGCAAGAGAGGGTGATTATACCTTTAGTCATCAACGGATCGCCGTCATCCAAATCCCTCCCCAGCAAAGAGCTACTGCGGAAAGGCCGTCTCCTTGACCCAGGCCAATTTCTTGGGAGCGGTACAGTACGAAGCCCCTTTTCTATCTTTAAAGGAATGGACCCCGATTAAAACAAACTCCCCCTTTTCCTTGATAAAGCACCCTCCACCCGAATCGCCAAAGGTAAGCCGATTTACCTCTCCTTCTTTGGGAAGGATGATGGCGTTGTTGAGAGCTTCATCATTGAATTCGATTTTGGTTTTGAGCAATTTGCGCATATTGAGACTCGCAACATAGAGCTCTTGCGTTCCTTGAATAGCCTGTTCCTTCATTTTTATTGGAGAAAGGGCTTTGGAAGTGCATTTGCCAGTGAATTTGACATAGGCGATATCGGCGCCGTTAAAGGTTTGGACCTCTCTCAGCTTATTGGGCCACCAAAAAGGGTGAATCTGCATCGTCGTCGAGGTGATTCGAAGGCGTTCGATCTCCACTCGGTCCGCTATTTCCGATTCTTCCAGTCGCCCTTCCACTCCATTTTGCATCCGGGTCAAACAATGGGCCGCCGTCAATAGGGTGTATTCACAATCCTGGACACGTGGCAACCGGTGGATCACGGTACCCAGACAGATTCCTTTGACCCCACGGCGTGGGAAACGGGCCACAATCTTTGTGCTCACGATCCCTTTGACGTCGGGAAGATCGGTGTCGGTGGTGGTGAAGGACGGGAAATGGCTTTCTGCAAAACAGATTCCCGTTAAGAGAGTCAATGAATAGAAAGTCGATCGAAGCATCAGGGATCTCCTGGCTGGGCAAATAATTTTCGGTTTTGCATATCCCCCATGAGTCGTTGAGGACAGTCTTTAGGTTGTTTACCTAATTTCCACAGGGAAGCAGGCAACTGGCAAAATTCTGTAAAGAAGTCCGCAAAGAGGGGGTTTAACTGTTTTGCAGGTTCGGCAGTGACGTTGAACGATCTTTTACGAATGGCATCGAGCTGGTGAAAGCGGTATTTCCAAAACTCCTCTTTACATCCCGGAACATTATATCCACCCGCAGTTCCTCCACCCCAGGTGGCTTCACAAAATTTATCCACAGATTCCACCCACTTTTTCTGGATGTCTTTTGATTTTTGTCCTTTCAACAGGGCAATGCTTTTTTGGAACTGTTTCTCCATAGTCGTTTTCACACAATATTCTACCGTATGTCCTAAGGCGCTGAACCACATCTCACCTGATTCCTGATAGCAATCCTGATATTTTCCTTTGGAATATTTTTTATGGTTTTTGCGGCATTCTTCAGGGGTGTTTCCTTTGATGTTAAAAGTTTGATCGACGTCACAGTTTTTTTGTGGAGCGGCGAAGAGGGGGTGGAAAGATAAGTAGAGCAAAAACAGAGAAGTAATTTTCATAGTAATGAAGTGCCCTTGATGACTATCTGTATGATAGTATTATCAGATGAAATCTTTAAACAGCCTAATGCTAATTTGGAGCGTCATAGGAGGTGGTTTTGTTGGGGCTGCAGGCAGGACTGTCGAGGTGAATTTTACGCGGATGAATAGGCAATTTATAGATGATCGTAATGTAAGATATCAGTGTAGCATCCACAGTCCAAAAAACCACCCCAGTAATAATACAAAACAAAAGGTAACATTAACCGGTTATGTCATTCCGCCTGTAGATCCTAGTGCTTATAATCAATCGGGCGGAAAATACATGTCCTATCCATTTAGGAATCCTTTTGTTCGTGAGCTCGATCCAGGTGAGAGCCTTTATTTTGAATATAGGGACAACGATAAAACCCCGCTTGCCGGCCATTTCAGTGAGTTTTTTGTGTCTGGAGATCCTCAGTATAGTGACTTTTATCCGATGATCAGTTTACGGATTGAAGTGGATCAAGATGCAGGGTTCCTATTGGGTCAATGTACTCTTTACGGGAGCTCGACAACAACCGTTGCGCTTACAAATGAATATACCTTTCCCATCAATGGAGGAAAGCCATTTTAAATGATGCTAACCGAATTGGCGTACATTTTAAGGGTTCGCGTTCTGACTTCAGAAAATTCGGAAGGATTTAGGTTTTTCTCATCCAAACGCTTTTGAAGGCGTTCCTCAAACTCCGATTTTTTTTCTGTCGAATAATAGGACTGCATTCGAGAGCTCTCATGCAGCATGTCGTGAGCAATGTAATTGGAAGGCCAGTTCCGATACAGTCTCTGGATCTGCTGGGTGATCTGGCTGGCAATCGATTTAACCTGTTCCGATTTCAGGG
>CAZRZK010000015.1:0-70660 GCA_964604555.1 uncultured Pseudobdellovibrionaceae bacterium
TCCTCTGATCCCCCCTCGTGTTGATGGTGTTCTTCACTTCGATATTCTCACCTTTTACGTCGACCGTGATCTTCTTCGAAAGATCTCCCGTTGCCACGGCCGTCGTCACTTCGGCGATGTTCCGCACTTGGTTCGTCAAGTTGCTCGCCATTGTGTTCACCGAATCGGTGAGATCCTTCCACGTCCCGGACACCCCCTTCACCTCCGCCTGTCCGCCCAACTTACCTTCCGATCCCACCTCTCTCGCCACACGGGTCACCTCCGAAGTGAGATCCCGCATCCTCTCCACCATGGTGTTGACCACCTGGCCCAATCGAAGAAACTCCCCCTTCAACACCTTTCCTTCTCGCTCCGTTTCAATGAGCTGAGAAAGATCCCCTTTCACCACCGCACCCACCACGCGCGACACTTCAGTACTCGGGAAGGCGAGATCGGCCACAAGATCATTCACATAAGAGATGGTGTCGATCCACCCACCCATCGCACCGGGCAATTTGGCTCGTTGAGAAACCTTTCCTTCTTGCCCTACCGCTTGTCGCAATTGTTTAAACTCGTCCAACATTTTGGAATTCAATCCAAGGAGGTCATTGACCAACTCCGCTATCTCTGCCTGTGGCCCATCTCCCATAATTTCAAGTCGAACATTGAAATCACCGGCCCGCATCTTTTTCAGTGCAGTGATCACCGGCCGCCAGGAAACGATGGAAGGGTTTGGGGGAACGACCAAAGTTTTTGTGGCGCCTTTTTTCTTCAAGGCTCCTTCAACATTATTTTGGAGGATCACACGAGAGCGGGCACTAGAAGGTGGAGGATTCCCCCCAGAGAGATGGGCCATGCTGTTTTTACTCCCTTAGAAAGCCATACAGTTTGAATGATTATTGCGTAAGGTAAAGCAATTTTTGTACCAGCTCTTTTTACTACACGTGGGACAAAGATCTGAATCAAAATGAAACAGCTAGTACCAATTCGATACGGGATTTTTGCACAAACAAGGCTAGTCATGGATGGCATATGTTGTGCATTTTATGCTTATATAATCAAGAGCAGGGAGAATGGTATGCAACAATCATCCGAGATCCGATTTCGCCATGTAACGCGAAGCCCTAATCTTCTAAAAATCATTCAAAAGTATGTTGACCGCTTAGAACTCTTTTTTCCCAGAATTGTGGGTTGCCAGGTATTGGTGGAAGCCCCCCATCATCATCAAAAAAAAGGATTCCCCTATCATGTTCGAGTCGATATTCAATTACCGGGGAAAGAGATCGTGGTCGATCCTCACCCTAAGACTGGCGGGCGAGAAACCGATATTTACGTTGCAGTCAGTGATTCTTTTAATGCGGCCACGCGGAAACTGCTCAACTATGTTAAAAAAAGGCGCGACACTCCCAAAAGTGAACGGGGGATTACCGCTCCTTCTCCAGTGTATTGATGGAAATTCTTTTTCCCAACACATCTTGTTTCTGTGGCCTCATTGTGTTGATACTTAAAAACACTATTTAATCTTTCATGGAAACGATTACAAACATCGATCCGCCCAAATCCCACCTTCCGCCCCAGATGGAAGAGAGATTTAGGGCTATCACCCCCATCAAGGAATCGGCTTTTCTTAAAACCTATGAAGCGATCGATCAAGCCACAGGGGAAAAGGTCATCCTGAAAGTCATTCCTCGCAAAAACACTCCTCCTTCCTTGGAGCAAAATTTAAGCCAAGAAGCCAGTTTATTTCAAAAACTGAATCAGAAACTCAACCAAAAGTTGAATAAGACCACCCCAAGCGTTCCTCTTCATATCGGTTCCGATCCCGAATGGTTTTATGTCGCCTTTCCCTATATCCCTGGGCTTCCTCTGAATATCGCACTCTCTCGTGGGCCACTTTCCTGGCAAAAGACGGCTGAGGTGGGGATCCAACTGATGGACGCCTTGATGACTGCCCACAACCATGGCGTATTGCACCGAGATATCAAGCCCGAAAACATTATTTTGGATGAGACATCGGGAAAAATAAAAATCACCCTCATTGATTTTGGATCTGCCTTATGGGATCGCTTCTCACCACCAGACGCTCTAACAAAAGCCATCCCCCTAGCCGGTACCGTTGCCTATATCTCTCCAGAGCAGGGAGGGCTCACCCATTTCCCCGTCGATTCTCGCGCCGATCTCTATTCAGCGGGGGTGGTCCTCTACGAATGCCTCACCGGAACCCTCCCCTTTATGGCAGAGAGCATCGGCGAACTGCTGCGCAAGCATTTAAACTCGTCTCCTCCCAATATTCGTTCCCTCAAACCGGAAACCCCGAGAAGTCTATGTGAAATCCTCAATCACCTGCTGGAAAAAAACCCAAAAAACAGATACCAAACCGCGCAGGCCGTAAAAGAGGATCTACAACTTCTGATCGACTATTGGAAAAAGGAGGAAAGAGATCCGCAATTAATCATCGGTTTTTCGGACTCTCGCTCCACTCTGGCCACCCCTTCTTTTGTCGCCCGTGAAAAGGAGCTCGATATTTTACAGACCCTCCTCGAGGAGACTTCCACCGGCAAAGGGGGGATAGGTTTTATAGAAGCTCAATCCGGAGAGGGAAAAACACGTCTCCTTTCCGAATTCTCGAGGGCGATCGATCTAAAAAAATATTGTGTGCTCCATGGCCAAGGCGTGGATCAAGTGGCCCAAATTCCATTTCAAGTATTTTGTGGCGTCGCGCAAGGGATCTTAAATGAAACCCGATCCGACCCCTCCCTGAAAGAACGCATTCTCGCCAACCTTTCTGAAAGGAAGGAAACTCTGGTCTCTCTCATCCCTTCCTTCCAGGAATTATTTAAGGATTGTGAAGTCAATCCCATTGGCCCGGAACATTTTGGCGAGCAGCGGAGCTTGGAGACACTGGCCACTCTGCTCGACACTTTATCCTCCGCGCAGAAGCCAACGCTCTTGGTACTGGATGACTTTCAATGGGCCGATGAAATGACATTGCGCCTGCTCCGCCATTGGCAAAGCACGCGCACCGAAAAATCCCATTTATTGATCTTAATTGCTTTCCGGAGTGAAGAGGTCGAAGGGAGCCATTTATTAAGGAGTCTGATTCCTAAGCGCCCCATCAAATTGACTCCCCTCAATAAAATTCAAACTGGGATTTTAGTCCAAACCATGGCCGGAAAACTCCCCGCGCCGGTAATCGATCTGATCTATTCTCTCTCCCAAGGAAGTCCGTTTATGGCCTCTGCTATTTTACGGGGTCTTGCGGAAACCGAAGCTCTCACCTTTAATGAAAATGGATGGACTTATCAGGGATCGCTCCAGGAGCTCCGATCCACCGAGCATGCGGCAACGGTATTAAGACGGCGGTTTCATGTCCTTCCGGAACAGACCCTTTCGTTGTTAAAAATGAGCGCTGTCCTGGGTAAAGAGTTCGGACTTTCTCTCCTTTCTACTTTATCCCATCTCCCCTCTCAGAAGGTGAGTGTGCTCCTTCACCATGCAGAAGAGCGGCATATCCTTTGGCATCCCGAGCCCGAAAAATATGTTTTTGTGCACGATAAGTTGCGAGAAACCCTCCTCGATTTGGTTGCCACCGAGGAGAAAGCGGCACTGCATCGGGCTGTAGCGGAAACACTCCAAAAAGAGAGCCCGCACTCCACGTTTGAAATCGCCTACCATTTTGATGCAGCCGGGGATCCTAAAAAGGCTTTTCCCTACGCAATCGAATCGGCTCAAGCGGCCCGTAAACAATATTCCCTTCAGATTGCCGAAAGCCAATTCAAAATCGCGGAGAGGGGAGTCGAGTCGGGAGATTTTGCCACGCTCCGATTTGTGGCCGAATCGTTGGGCGATATCCTGATGTTACGGGGCCATTACGAAGCGGCGGCGCAATATTTTTTGACCGCAAAAAATTTAGTCTCTCATGGAAAGTTTCAGGTCACCGAAATTGAAAAGGCGACCCTGGATCAAAAGCTGGGGGAGCTCCGATTCAAGGAAGGCGATCTCGTCGCCGCGGCCAACTCCCTCGAGCAGGCGCTGCTGGGATTAGGATATCGGATCCCCAAGAAAAAGTTTCACCTTTTAGCCGCGCTTTTTTTTGAATTTACCGTGCAGGCAATCCACACCCTTTTGCCTCCTTTCTTTTATCGAAAATGGTTCTTCCACCACCGGGAGAGAGATCTCATGCGAGTGCGGATTCACAGTCGCCTTGCCTATACCTACTGGTTCAAGAGTGGACGCATCCCGTGCCTCTGGACTCACCTTAAGGGAATGAATATCGCGGAATGCTATCCTGAAACCTTAGAATTGGCCCAGACCTATTCTGAGCATGCCCCCGTTGCCACACTCATCGGACAATTTAAAAGAGGCACCCTTTACGCGACACGCTCCCTTGAAATCCGTAAACGATTTAAAGATGTGTGGGGAGAGGGGCAATCCCATAACTTCTTGGGAGTGGTCCATTATTGCAACCAGCTCTTTGAAGCTTCCATTAAAAACTGCTCCAAAGGGGCTAAGATCTTAAACCGCACCGGGGATCTCTGGGAGATGAACACCGCTAATTGGCATGTTGCCTATGCCCATTATCGACTTGGAAATTTGAAAAAAGCGGTGGAGGTGGGCCAGTGCACCTATCAAGCGGCCCTGAGAATCAAGGACATCCATGCCATTGGAATTAGTTTGGCCGCCTGGTCGAAGGCCTCGGGCGGACGCATTCCGGAACAATTTATCCAGGAAAGATTAGCGCAATTGGATATCGAGGATATCCATACCAGTTCTGAAATCCTGCAAGCAGAAGGGGTTCGGCTTTTGGCGCTGGGTCATTTGGAAAGGGCGGAAGAGCAATTTGCAAAGGCCGGTTGGATTGCCACCCGAAAGGGGATGTATTCCGAATACACCGTCCCCGCTTTTCCCTGGCAAGTGACTGCAATCCGCATGCAAATCGATAGAACTCACTGTTATGAAGTGAAAAAAAGAAGTGAACTCATTCAGAAGGCGCTTAAAGCTTCAAAAATTTCATTAAGGCTCTCAAAACGATTTCAAAACAACCTTCCCCACACTCTTCGAGAAAGAGGAATCCTATTCCTTTATCAAGGAAACAGAAAAAAGTGTTTGCAATCGCTCCAACGATCCCTGGCCATTTCAAAAAAACAGGGTGCCCGGTATGAGACGGCAAAGACCCTTTTCTTTCTTTCAAAACTCCAAAATGAACTCCCCCTTTCTTTACAGCAGACTGAAACACGGCAAGGACTGGAACAACTCCGAGAAATGGAAGCCAATCTTGTTTTAGAAGACCGGGAACTCCGAGATTTCGAAAGCACCACCCCAACCCTTTCTCTTTTGGATCGTTTCCAATCGGTCCTTGAAGTCGGTCGCAAAATCGCCACCACTTCTGGAAGGGAGGGACTTTACCAATCGATCTATGACGCCTGCATGACACTCCTGAGAGCAGAGTCTTGCACCCTCTTGAAACAAGAAGGGAACAAGGTGGAGGTGCTTTTCGGCGATCCCCGTTCCGTTTCGGTCTCATTGATCCATGAAACCAAAGAAAAACAGATTCCGATTATTTTCCTGGGGGAACAATCCCTTAAACCCAGCGAGAGCATCATCCTTTCCCAAATTGAATCAGCGATGTGCATTCCCATTTTTGTCAAAGGAGTGGCCGAAGTTTTCGTCTATCTCACGCATCGGAAAGTCCAGAATCTATTCGGTCAAGACGAGCAAAAAATAGCTGAGTTCATCTCTACGATTTCAGGCGCCGCGCTGGAAAACCATCAAGCGGTGGAGTCGATCCAGGAAAACACCGAACGGCTCCTCAAATCGAATGAGGAACTCGAACGCTACGCATTCCTCGCCTCCCACGATCTCCAGGAACCTTTGCGAAACCTTCACCTCACCTCTCAGCTCCTTGAAAAGGAATTGATAGGCACGGGCGCGGCAAGCCCGGAAATCACAAAACTATTAAAAACGGTCATGGATTCCTCCCGCCGCATGAGGAGCATGGTAACCGATCTGCTACAATATGCTCAATTGGACACCAACCGCACCTCTTTTGAATCGATTCCGCTCGCCGAAATTGTGCGCATCGCGCTTTCCAATCTCACTCAAACGATCCAGGACAAGAAGGCCAAAATCGCCTATTCCACCCTTCCCGAAGTGATTGGAAATCGTTCTCAACTTGTCTCTCTTTTCCAAAACATCATTGGGAACTCCTTGAAATTCTCATCTTCAACTCCGCCTTTGATTGAACTCTCGTGGAGGTTCCTGGAAAATCGATGTCAGATCAGCATTAAAGATAATGGGGTCGGCTTTGATCCTAAATATGGAGAAAGCATTTTCCATCTTTTCCGGCGTATCCACTCTTCCCATTACTTTCCTGGCACCGGGATTGGATTAGCCGCCTGCAAAAAAATAGTGGAACAGCATGGAGGAAAGATCTGGGCCGAATCCACCCCGGGCGAAGGAGCGACTTTTCACTTTATTTTAAAATTGGCTCAGTCAATTTAGCGTCGATTGGGGAGCTTCCCTTTTTTAATCCAGTGCTGGCAAATAAGCTCCATGATACCCATAAACTCTTCCAGATCTGCGGGTTTGGAAAAATAGGCGTTGGCACCTTGATCAAAGCAACTTTTGATATCAGACTCGGCCTCCGAACTGGTAAACATGATGATGGGAATCGAGCGAAGTCGTTTATCCGATTTAATCTCCTGTAGAAGCTCCCGACCATCTTTCCCGGGCAGATTCAGATCCAGCAAAATCAAATTTGGCAAAGGGGTACTCGCAAATACTCCTCGCTGAAAAACGTAATCACTTCCGGTAACGCCATTGTCTGCAATAAAATATTTCATTCCAGGGCAGCGTTCTTCGAAAGCCTTCGAAATGAGATGGGAGTCGGCTGGATTATCTTCAATCACTAAAATAGCCGCCATATTCTGCATTCCTTGTTAATAATGTTTCATTTTGGTTACTAGAAATCAAGTTTAACTAAATCTTAATCATATAAAGGCGGGAAGACTGGTCCCTATCTTGCTTCTACCCTCTAGAGTGTAGGTGACAATGGATTGAAAATAGAGCAGTGTTTGGGGGTAAAAATGCTCGACGCGCAACAGAAAATTTCACTCTGGATCATCGAGGACGATCAAGCTCAGTCTGACCTCGTTAGCTTCCTCGTCAAACAAATCGATCCCGCTATTCAGGTGGAAGTTTTCATTTCTGGGCAGGAGTTCCTGGATCGGATTCAGTCTTCAAAACCTCCTTCAGATTCTAAGGTCGTTGTCCTCTCTGACCAAAACCTTTCTGATATGTCAGGGATCGAAGTTCTCGCAACTCTGCGAAAAAACTCCCCTTTCTCTGAGGCCCCCTTTATTCTTTTCTCTGGCACCATCGATCCTAAGGTGCGCGAACAAATCTATTCCTTCGGCGGAACCGCCTATTTAGTGAAACCCTTCGAGCTCGATGCCCTCAAATCCTTTTTGAGTGCTTTGATATCGTTCTGGTCCTGGACCTAAAGCGGCTTTGTTGAAAAAGCTGGCACCGAATGTGAATACAATGGAAGTAGGAGGGTTCCTATGAAAAACCCATTACTCCCGGAAATGGAAGAAATACCAGCCATTGATCCTCATTCAGAAAGCGAGATTATCGACGAGGACGATACCGATTTTTCATTCTTGCTGGAACGCGACGACTCTTATTTAGCTGATACCATTAAAGAAAATGCATCGATTTCGAATGAGAAATAGAAGAGGCGACCCGTGACATCAGGATTGGAACTTCAAAATGCTTATGCGATTGAATACTGCTCTCTAAATCCTTCGCAGCATTCGCAAGTTCCGTAAACCCATAACTAGAGGCAGCCCCTTTTATTTTGTGGGCCAAAGCTCCTACCTGCTCCCAGTTTTCTAAATCGACCTCTTTCCTCAACTCCGTCATTCGGGAATCAAGACCACCAACAAATCGTTTCACAAGCTCATTCAGCTCTAAGCTCCAGTTATCCACCAATTGATTTTGCTCCATGACTCCACCTTAATCGAGTAAAAGGCCCCCTTCAACCACCCATTCCGTATTCAATCTTTTGTTTGGGAATAGGATGCTGAAATTCATTCTCTTCTATAAATTCGGGAAGGTGCATCGAAGGATGGGCATCCTTCTTTAGGGCAAAGACCTTATTCTCTTCAGGCACTTCTCCAACATATTCTATAATCGCCTCTAGCCATCCCATATCTCCCCCAAATGTCTTTTTCTCTATTACTATGCAATCTTGAATCCAAATCCTATTAGCTACATTAAACGCTGCATGCTGAATCAAAATGTTACAGGCAGTGAACCAAAATGAGTTCTTTCACAAAGGTACGGCCTACCTTTGTGAAGAGCAGACGATCTTCACAAAGGTAGGCCGTACCTTTGTGAAAGAACTCATTTTAAAGATTTTCGGGGAGGATGGAATACTTCTGCATCAACCGATACAGTTGCGGGCGATGCTGGCCAGAAAGGCGTGCTGCTTCCGATATGTTTCCATGGGCCGCCTTGAGCAACCTTTTGAGATAGGTTTTCTCAAACTCAATTTTTTCCAATCGAAAAGAGGCCAGTTGTGCAGATAACTCGATCGGTTCCTCCGAAGCACCCTCCCCTAAAGAGAAGGAATGAGGGAAAAGATCTTCCACCCGCAGCCGCCCATCCTCTGAAAGGACAATGGCTCTTTCTAATGCATTTTGTAATTCTCTCACGTTACCGGGCCAATCATAGGCCACAAGCCTAGCCATTACTTCATGGGATGGGGGTAGAATCTGCTTATTATTTTGTGCTGCATAACGATCGATAAAGAGTTCAACTAATGCGGGAACATCCTCTTTACGATAGCGAAGTGCTGGAGCATCAATCCTCAACACTGATATGCGGTAAAAAAGATCTTCCCGGAACCGGCCGGCCCGAACTTCATCATCTAACTTCAGATTTGTTGCGGCAATGACCCGAGTGTTGATCTTAATGGGCTGCGTCCCGCCAATCGCATAAATCTCTTTTTCTTGAAGAACGCGCAGCAGTTTTACTTGGAGTGAAAGCCGAAGGTCCCCTATCTCATCTAGAAAAAGGGTTCCATAACAACACCGTTCAAAAATCCCCTTCCGATCGGATTTGGCATCGGTGAATGAGCCCTTCTTGTGCCCGAACAATTCCGACTCCAAAAGATTTTCTGGAATGGCTCCGCAATTGATCGCTTCAAAGGGGTGTTGCCGGCGTTGGGATCGACTGTGCAAGGCCCGCGCAATGAGCTCTTTACCTGTACCCGACTCCCCGGTGATGAGCACCGTTGATTCGGCATCTTTCATGCGCTCCACATTTTGTCGCACACTTTCCATCGCCAAACTCGTTCCATAGAGTCCACTCTCATTCGGACTCAAAGTGGAAGATCCACTTTTAATGCTGGAAGAGAAAAAGGCTGCCTCTAATTCCTTGCAAATCTGTTCGGCGGGCTGACTCTTTGAAAAAAATCCGGCCGCTCCCGAACGCATGGCACTCACTGCCGACTCAATGGAGCTATGCCCAGTGAGCACCCAAAGCCGACTGTTTTTGGATATCCGCAACAATTCTGGAATGCGAGGAAGCGCATCCACACTTCCCAACATGAGATCGAGCAAAATTAAATGAAACTCCTGGGATTGAAGGTATTTTAAAGCTTCATCAAAGGAGTTCGCACTCTTGCAGAAAAAACCGAGCCCGCCCAAGCGATGCGCGTAAAGCTCACAGACTTCCGCATCATCATCAATAATTAAGGCAGGCGTTTTAGGAAAAGTAGACACTCTTCTAAACTATGGTCCAGAAAGGCCAATTTGTCTAAGCGAAATTTAGCGGCTTTTGCGCCGATCGAGCCACTCTAAAAACGCAGGCAGTAAAAAGAGCCCCACCCACCAAATTGCCAGCGTTCCTAACAATGCAATCCACCCCAAACTTTTTAATACCCCAGCATGCGCAAAAACCAGCACACCAAACCCTGCGCCTGCCGTAATCAATGCCAAGTTGATACTTGCTGCTAAATCCCGCGCCGCTTTATACCCCGATCCTACCTCACGACTTCGGTGAACAATGTGAATGGGAACGTCAATTCCCATCGCCACAAATGTAGGAATAATCGAAATATTAAAAATATTAAACTTGACCCCAAACAGAGCCATTAACCCCATTCCGATGGGGAGGGAAAAAATGAGTGGTAAATAACTGAGCAGAGTATCGTCCCACTTCCGGACATTGATCCAGATAAACAGCCCAACCGAAATGAAAATCGCGAAGAGGATCTTAAGTCCATCGGAATTGATCAGATGGAGAATGTCGGAAAAAACGACCGCATCCGATCCCGAAATCAATCTGGGAAAATGGGCCTCAATATCACGCACCATATCGGCGAAGGCATTCACATTGGGAGCGTTATTAAGACTCACCGAAGGGTAAAAATACATCAAAAACCCTTCATTTTTGGTGCCTCTCAAAACATCTTGAAGGTGTTTGGGAATGTCTTGAAGTGTAAAGGGTTTGGCATCGACCCATTTCCTCACTACCTTCGCGTCCACTTCCAATCCCGAAGAGATCCATTTATCCTTGAGTGTTGAAATATCGGCCTTAATCCTTTGAAGAACGACCTGTTTTTCAGGTTGTTGATCCGGAATAATGGTCGCCCCATTCACCACTTCGCTCACCAATTTCGGAATATATTTATCCTTCATCATCTTTTCGACATTCACCGCATCTTCTTTGGTGCGAGCGGCAAAGGCGGAAGGGGCGGAAGAACGGCCATAAACAACGTCCACTAGTTCTCCCATTTCACGAGTGTGTTTGGAATGCTCGAGCATTTTGCTGAAGTCATACTCAAATCGGACCTGGCTTCCGATGAGCCCAATCACTAGAGTGATCAAGATGGATATCGCAAAACCTTTCGGCAAGGAAAGGAGAGGAAGTTGAAAAGAGGTCGATGCTTTCTTCGAGCTCTTCGAAGGGAGGTGAAGCTTCAATGTTCTCGCAAAAAAAGAAAAACTTCCCAAGATGCAGGCCAATACCGTCAATATCCCGGTGCCGCAGATAAAACCAAACTCAGAAAAGGCCTTAAAACTGCTAAAACACAATAAGAAGAAGGCTGAGGCCGCCGACACCGCTCCCACAAAAACCGAATGGCCACTCGACACCAAGGTTTCCCAGACAGGATCTTTATCTTCAGGATGTTCGTTCACTTCCATTTTCAATCGTAAGAGCAGATGGATCGCATAATCGACCCCAAGCCCCGAAACAATTCCCATCAAAAAGCCGGTAATGATATTGATATGTCCGATTGCCAGATAGGTGAGTCCAATGGTCACCCCCATGCCGGCAAGGACGGGGGCAAAGATCAAAATAAGCCCGCGGATACTTCTTAAATAGAGGTAGATGATCAGTGCAATGACCAGGATGGAGAGGGTCCCAAGCACAAAGATGTCATTGGTGATCATCTTCGTCTCTACCACTTTTGAATAGTAGCGCTCAGCGAATTCATAGGTCACGTTTTTGGGAAGATTTTGCTTTAAGATCCTCTCGGCAACTTCGATCAATTCCTCGGTCTTTTTAAGGTCGGTTGAGTCAAAGCTGGGCTTGATCATGAGGAGCATGGTCTTGTTGTCTTTGGTGACCAAAAACTCCGAGACATCGGCCGATTTTTTCACGCGGTCGGTAATCTCTTTATCAAATACCGGCTTCTTCTCCGTTTCCTTTTCTTTCGCCTCTTCGTCTTCCCAAAGACCGATGTCGAACATCTTCTTTCGGGCATCTTTGATCGATTTATGGATGTTCTTTTCTAGTTTGAGGAGTTCAGGGAGATCGATGTAGTATAAAAGCCGATCGACAAAAAAACGTTGTTCCCGGTGGTAAAAAGCAGAACGGACCAAAGGGCTTTTCTTAAATTCCTCTTCAAGTTTAGGAGCGATTCCAATATGAGACTTGCCATCATCAGAATAGAGAACGACGGTAAAAAAACCAACTCCTCCCACAATCTCGGTCAGCTCTTCTAATTTTTTTACCGCGGGATGGTTATCGGGAAGGAGATCGGTCAGCGACAATCGAAGGGAGATTTTACTTCCCAAGTAGAGACCGCCGAGTGCCATTACCATCACTACCAATGTGACCCAACCGGACCAACGGATCAGGAGAGAATGGACAAAACCAGAAGGATTTTTTTGCATGAGGGAGTTAATATACGATGCTAAGCAACAGGCATCAAGTGTATCGATTCACTCGTTTCCAGCTGCAAGGTATCACACACATGCTTCGGAAGGACCACCTTTGCTCCCTGTAATTCATAGGGGGTTTGTAAAGCCAAGAATTCATTATTCCGAACGACCCCACACAGTCCCAACTGTTTTAATTTCTTTTTGGTACCGCTTTTGATGGCCACCCGCTTTTGGGTGTCTTGGATCAATGAAATCTTATCGGTCTCAGCCCAATAGTGTGGCCCACCGTCAAAGGGATCGATGTGTTCTCGCCAGACAAATCCAATTTTTTCGAGCAAGTGCTTCACCGGTTCGGTCGCAGGCCCCACCCTTCCAAGGATATCTCGCACCTCTCCTGGTAGAAGACAGGTGTAGATATCCCCTTTCGGGAAAAGGGAGGTGACAAACTCCTTGTTTTTACGGGAAATCATATCGGCCTCGGTATAGGAAAGATTGGTGAACTTTCTCCCCAACGCTTCCCAAACAATGCTCTCCCCATTTTCAGTCAATGGAGGCATCAATTCAGAGAGAATGTGGTTTTTAAACCACCGCCGCCGCATTTTGATAAACAAAAATCGTGAAAAAGAAAGTTGCCTTCCTAATTTGAGCGGATGGTTCCTAAAGTTGGGGTTAACGACCAATCCCCCAATTTCGGTGGGGCCATCATGCTCAAATCGCAGTCGCAACACCTTGTGAATAATCCCGGAATGGATTGTTTCGCTGTATTTTTGGATCTCCCGCAACTCCAAATACATATGCGGACTATCAGGGCTTCCATGACGCGCCAAGATCATTGAAGTCCCCACCAGACTCTGATCTTCTATATTTTCCAAAACAAAAATATATTCCCGGGCAAACTTGTCTTCGATCACTCCACTGAAAGAATCGAGTGAAGTTCGGATCTTATTTTTCAAAATCTCTCGATCATTAGGAAGGTTAATGAAATAGACAAGCTCCGATAGACGGTAGAGCTCTTCAAGGTCCGATTCACGGACACTGCGGATTAAATAGGTCCCCTCCATAGATCCATCTGTTATAGCCTATGGATCATGTGGGTGTAAAACCGCACCGCTTTTTCTAATTGTAACAAGGAGTTATATTCATTGGGACGGTGCACATTTCCGACCGAAAGACCGGGGCCGATCACTATTGCATTAGCCCCTTTTTCAGAATAAACGGCCGCTTCGGTTGAGGATGCTTTGGTCTCCGCCCCTCCTTTAATTCCCAACTCTTGAGTGATGGATACCGCAGTTTTGACAAGGCGCGAAGTCAGTTTTCCTTTTAAAGGAGGATCTAATGTGATCTCCAGGTTCTCGAAAAGAGGGCGGATCGCTTTCAAGATCGACTTCACAGGGCTGTCTGGCAACAACCTCACATCAAAAAGGATTTCATAAAAATGGGGCGTGGTGACTACCCAATTAATACTGATCGTGGCGACATTCGGAGAAAAACGCGAGTCCTGTTTTTTTTGCAGACTTTTTTCAATCGCCTGCAACCCCTGGAGCACTTTCAAAATCGCTTCAGAATTGGAATTTTCAGATTCTGTGAGTCGAGCCACGCAAAGATCGGGCACCTTATTAATATTAGTCCCTGCATCGATCGAATCGATTCCCCATTTTTTCTTTTGAATCTCTTGGAGTGCCACCAGAAAAGCATTCTTCCCCAAATGCGGAGTGGAACTATGGGCCGCAACCCCCTGCCATTCTTTTTTAAAACTTGCCCCTTTTACCTTTTTCCTTTTCACCCTCCCCTTCACAATGAGGTGGCCTTTATGGGCATAGATCACCCGCAACTCCGAAGGCTCTCCCACCAAGGCATATTTTGGTTTGAATCCCTTGATCTGGAAAAGTTTCTGCGCGCCGATCAATCCGCGCTCTTCACCATAAGTCGTGATCAAAGAAATGGGCCGTTCTAAAGGAAGAGATTGCTGCAGGGCCCGAATCTTACAGAGCAGATCCAATTTCACATCGGCCGTTCCTAACCCGTAGAGACGATCCCCCACCTGAGTGACCCGATAGGGATTGTTCCCAGTTTCAGTCCATAATTTTTTTTCTCCCCCGCTCACTGTATCGCTGTGGGTATGAAGCACCAAAAGATCCCGATTGTTCAAAGACAGATTGAAAGCAAAGAGATTATAAAAATCGATTCCCTTCTCCCTCATTTTCTGAAGTTTGATTTTTAAACCCGACCCTTTTAACAGGGCTTGTATGAATTGAATGAATTCTAAATTACTATTTTCCGTTGTGGTCGGAATTCGGATCGCCGTTTCGATCCATTGCCAAGGAATTAATGATTCCATTGATGGAGTTCGGAGACCAACTGCACAATATGTTCCCCCACAGCATCGACATATTCGTGCGGAGTGGAAGCACCGGCGGTAATCCCGATTTTGCGTTTATCTTTGAACCAATTGGCTTGAATCTCCGCAATCTCTTCAATATGGAAAGTCTCGGGCTGGAGCTCTTTGCAAATTTTCACCAATTTATTGGTGTTACTGCTGCTCTTTCCCCCCACGACCACCAACACATCGGCATTTTTTGCAAGCTCAACCGCTTCGGTCTGCCGAATGGAGGTCGCATCACAGATTGTATTGAAGGATTCCACCTCTTGAAACCGTTCTTGAGCTGCTTTTACGATCGCATCGAATACCTTCACCTCAACCGTCGTCTGGGCCAAGATCCCCACTCCGGTTACATCATTCGGAATGGTCGCAATATCTTCAGGACGATAGGTCACTAAATAGGTAGGCTTTCCATAATAACTGAGCACACCCTGGATCTCGGGATGCTTTGCATCGCCGACAATCACTAGAAAATGTCCTTTTTCACCGATCGACTGGGCAATTCTCTGAGGCTTCTTCACCAATGGACAGGTGGCATCCACCACCTCCATCTTTTCGGCGCGTAACTTCGCTTCAATCTCTTTTCGAATTCCATGAGATCGTAAAATCACCGTACCCGGATTTAACGCATCGGCCGCATCGACCGTCTTCACCCCATTCGACTCCAACTCCTTCACCACATGGGGATTATGGATCAGCGCCCCTAACGAATAAACCGGCTTTCCCGTCTTCAGACCCTTTTTAGAAGCTTGTAACCCCAGCTTAATCGCCCTCACCACTCCAAAACAGGCCCCTGCATTGGTCGCGATCGTGATCTCAACTTCAAGGGTTTTAGGATTAAATTGAAGGCCCCGTTTGGCCTCTAGATGTGTTGTTTCTTGGGGTTCCATCGCCCTACAAAACTACCTTGAAATGGGAGTAATGACAAATCCTCTATGGTTGGGCCAACCGTGAAGGCTTGGCCTTACTCACGGATCAACACGGATCAAATCCTCATCCAGAGGGATTAAAAAGCATATAACGCCATGTATAAGCGGGTGATCAACTCGTAACGTTGTAGGTGGAGTGTGCTATGAAAATAGATCTGTGTTTGGTTCTTCTGCTATTAACCAAAAAGGCAATTGATTCAACGTCGAATTCCTTAGCGAGTGGATTGACGTTGATGCAGTGGATGGGGATTGGTTTTGTAGGTTTTATTTCCAGTGGGAATGCCTGGGCTCAAAATCAGACATTGATAAAGGAGGTTACTTCCCTTCTAGAAAGTCGCTGTACAAAGTGCCACTCTTCCGAGCTTGCCGAAGGAGATTTGATTCTCACTAGCCTCCAGGATCTGAAAAAAAGACGAAATCTAATCAACCTGTCCAATCCGGAAAAATCGGAATTAATCAAAAGAATCTCCAAAGGTGGAGGCATGCCAAAAGGAGAAGCCCCTCTTTCTGAGAAAGAGGTGAAACTATTCATCGACTGGATTCAGCAAGGAGCACCTGATGGAAGCCCTGTAGTTGATTTAGCAAAATTACGCAGTTTAGATGCCAAGGACGAATGGAATATCCACAGTAAAAACGAAACATTGGAAGAACAGATCCTACGTTTAATTCTAAATGACTTAAGTCACCTTCAGGAAAAGGAAGGTTACGCGACTCGCTACTTAACGCTCACCCATTTTTGGGTGGCAGGAGAATCTGAAGAACGGATGGAGATCTATAGAACTGCCCTCTCAAAATTATTGAATAGCCTTTCTAGAAAGCCTCAACTTGTAAAACCGGTTGCAATCGATAAACACAGTACGATTTTACGCTTCAATCTTGATAGCTTGGGATGGGATCCTAAGCAGTGGAACGATATCGTAAAAGCGAACCCCTTTGAGATTAAGTTTGCCTCCTCTGTTGCCAAGCTTGTTTACCGCTTCAATCCCAAAGCCACAATCCCCTATTTAAGAGGAGATTGGTTTGCATTTACAGTGAGCCGCGCTCCCTTTTACGAAGAAATACTAGGCCTTCCTAAAACTTCGAAGGAGCTGGAAAAGCAACTCGGCATCGATGTTGCGAAAAATATAAAATACGAAAAAGTCGCCCGAGCTGGATTTCTCAACTCAGATGTTTCTCAGTTTAATCGAGTGATAGAAAGACACGAGACAGAAGACGGGGCCTATTGGAGAAGCTATGATTTTAATAGTAACTCTGGCCTGAAAGATATTTTCAAGAACCCCTTCTCTAATGCAGATGCCGCCTATAAACGTTTTGAACACGGAGGAGGAGAGGTTATCTTTAATCTTCCGAATGGACTGCAAGGCTATTGGCTCGAGAAGGCAGATGGCGCGCGAATCAACATCGCCCCGACCGAGATCGTTTCAGATAAGGGCAGGAAAGACAATCGCATTTTCAATGGAATTAGCTGCATGGGATGCCACACCGGTGGACTGCATGTGAAATTTGATAAGATACGAGAACACACAGAACGATCACAGCGTGCCTTTGCAAAGGAGGAGCTGGAAAAGATTAATCGGTTGTACAAAACACAGGCAGTGATGGCTGAACTTTTTAAAAAAGATATCGAAAGATATCAACGTGCACTCGATAAATTGGGAATAAAAGAGTCTGGAAAAGTGGACAACATCCGGCAATTGGTGGATCGGTTTGAAGGAAAGGTGGATCTGAATGATGCAGCCTCTGAATTCGGTATTTCAGTAGAACGGCTCAAGGAAAAGGCAAAACACGATGCCGAAATCGAGTCTCTGGTAAACAGGCTTGAAAACGAGGGGGTCTCTCGCGAAAGCTTCATTTCTGATTTTGATACCATTGCAAGGGCACTTCATCTCAAAGAAAGAAGGACAGATTTTGTAGCTGGCGCTATCGATTTTCAAAAATATTTTCAGTCACAGGGAAATGAATCAAAAGAGGCGGAAATCGAACAAAAGTTTGGAAAACCTATCTACAAGGGCGTTGCCCACAGCGATGGAACGGTCTCATTTGTAAATTTTATAGAAAATAACAGGGGATATAATGAAGCCATCAAGTTTTTGAGCCTTAACCTTAAAGATGGGAAGATTCAAGAAGTGGGAAAGGATCATGGAAATTATGAGAGTGACACACAGACCTTCTCGCAGAATGGAGAATCAAGTTATATTCAGTTTTCACATCCTTATGGGTATGAGCAACTGATCCTGTTTCATCGGAGTCAACATGGAGATAGTTCAATCTGGGAAAAAGGGGCCCAACTGGATTATCACAAGCTTGGCATTTCACGCTTTTTTGACCCGAACATCGCTCTTTCCAATTCCGGCAAACGAGCCCTCCTCCACATCAATAATAGGAAAAATAACCAGAAGGAACCAGGCTTTGTCATCGTCGACTTGGAAAAAGGGACTCAACTGCTGAAGTTCTCAGGGAGTGTATCGAGCATCCCCGCCCTTTCACCCAAGGGCGACTTTGTTGCTTTTGTTAAAGATACGAATGGAAAGGGGCAGGTCTCGTCATTGAGGGTAACGGGCAAAGAAGAAGTTCAGATACTGGATGAAATCCCCATCAATTCCTTTGAAGCACGAGTCGCATTTAGTAGTGGAGGGAAATTTCTTTCTGTTCATGGCCCCTCAACCACAAATGGAATCGATAGCTCATGGATTTTGTATGATTTTGAAACTAAGAAGAAAATCACCGAGATTCATTTTCCAAAGGCGCTCAAACTCGGCATCACCCTCGCGCTAGTTCGAGAAAATCTTCAGGATGCAATTTTAGTAGTAGCGGATGTGAAGAGTGGTGATACTTTTGGCCTGTTCCGTTATTCGTTAGTAAAGCAGCAGCTGGATCCCATTTCTCTGCGTTTTTCACCGCAGATTAAAAGTTTCGGAATCAAATCGATGCTCCTGACTTCAGAGGAGAAAAAGATGATCGTAGGTGACAGTCTTATTCCGCTGGAGTTTTAATCTATCGTAAAGAGAAGGGACGGAGCTATCTTCTGAGAAAATAGAAACTGCCAGATCAAGAACTCATTAATAGGCTAGAAAACGAGTGTAACGCCCTTATCCTTGCGAGTTTGGAGTCCCCCCTTAGCGGCGAGCTCTGCCGCCTCTTGTTCCTTACGGGCTTGGAGATCGGATTTAAATCCAGAAAGGACACTGGATGGAGGGGGTTGACCATTTGCTTTTGCGGCAGCTTCCTTATCCATTGCCAATCTGTCTTGCGCACCTATTAAACCTAATAGACCCGCAGCAGAACTGCCCGAGGTGGTCGTGGTACTTGTAGTACTCGCCGTACTTGAAGAGGTATCGTTCATATACCCTATCATCATCGCCATCGCTGTTTGCGCCGGACAAGAACTTGAACTTCCCATCGATGACATCATTGAATAAAGCGTCGCTTTATCGGCTGCACTGGTCTGCCCTTTATAAAGGTTGGCAATTTTTCCAAAATAGGAAGTTAAGAAAGAGCAGCCGGCAGAACTATTCGCGAAAGCACCATTCGCTGCCGTAATATAGGTCGCATAGAGATTTCCCAATTCATTGCTGCAATCATGTCCCCCACTTGTTTTCGCCAATCCACTAACAACGGTCCCCATCACACTTTCGTGCGTCATCGTTCCGTAAGATCCACTTTGAAAGGCGGCGGAAGCGGCTCCTAACGTAGAGAGGCCCGATTTCCCCAAACTAAAACAGGTCGACATTTTTGCTTCGGCGTTTTTATATTTGCATTCCATATTTTTAAGTGAGGCGAGGTCTGAGCAGGATTGCGATACGCTCGCATTGGCCGCATCGTTCGCAGCTTTGCCGGCGGTATTGGTTGATGCTATCGTGCCTCCAGGAGTAGAAGTCACCGAAGCTGTATAATCGCAGTTATTTAAACCGCTTGAACTGACAGTGCCTCCCGACTGAGCGCAGGCGTTTTTAGTCAACTCAATGTAACTCGTGCTTTCACTGTCATCGCTGCTGCAGGCCGTGAAGAAACTCAAAATTCCGATGGCCAAAAATACCAAACCTTTTTTTAGACTCTTCATAAGGTGCCTCAAACTCATAGCACACAAATCCTCTCCTACTCTGTAAGACGTCGTTCACCCCTCAAAAGGTTCAAAATTTTTTAAGTATTTGATTTTATTTACTATTTTATATTGGGCGCTCGAGGATTCCTTGTAACATCTGTGACGCAGCTCTTTCAAAAGGGCGGACAAGATTAAAATAAACCGTCCTTAACCTTTCTTATATTTCGATTTAGTGGCCTCTGCTTTACGACGACCTAACTGGACACATTCACCTCGCTGAGGGACATAGCAACTCCATCCCAGAGAATCTTCTATTTTTAATCTCAGAGCATCGGCCGGCTGAGGCTCGCCATGGACAATAAATGTTTGATGAGGCGGTCGGCGAAAATGCCTCAACCAATTTAGAGTTTCTGGTTGGTCGGCATGTGCGGAGAGCCCAGAGATCTCTGCAACTTGAGCTTTCGCTTTGATGAAATTGCCATGGATCTTGATTTCTGGTGCTCCGTCTTTCAGAAGGCGGCCTCGAGTGCCTGCCGCTTGATATCCAACCAATAAAATCAGGTTTTTCACATCCATCAGCGCATTTTCGAGATAATTAAGAATGCGCCCTCCCGTCAGCATCCCGCTTCCCGCGATGACGATCTTCTGTTTTCGGCTTCTGGCGAGTGAGAGGGAATGTTTTGCATCTGAAACCGTTGTCGCGACCTCACAAAGCTCGCGAACCTCCTTTGAATTGAGGCGATGCCAATCCGGAAAGTTACACAGAATTCGGGTGGCCTCCGTTCCCATTGGGCTATCGAAATAGATGGGAACTTTCGGTAGCTGGTTCTGACGCTTCAACTGGGCAAGTAGGTGCAGTAGATCTTGGCTTCGAGCCACTGCGAAACAAGGAATAAAAACATCCCCGCCTCTTTCAATCGCTTCATTCAAATATGCTTCGAGTGCTCTCAGCACCGGTTCTTTCGGATGTTTTCTGTCCCCGTAAGTCGATTCAAGGACGAGATAATCAGCACTTTGCATAAGAGTTGGGGGTGGAAGCACAAGTGGTTTTGTCCGACCCAAATCTCCGGAGAATAGGATCCTGCTTCCGCGGACTTCCAATTCAACAAATGCCGATCCCAAAATGTGGCCGCTGGGAACAAAGCGAAATCGAAATGGATTAAAAAGAGCTTCCCATTTATTCGGGGATAAAACACGAAAGCGAGTCATCGCCGACTTCGCATCTTCTACAGTGAACAGGGGCCTTGGATTTTTATGACGTGAATACCCGCCCTTTTGAGCCGCGAGCGCATCCTCCTCTTGAATATGACTTGCATCCAATAAGATGATCTCGGAAAGCGCGCGAGTCGGAGCCGTTGAAAACACAGGTCCCTTGAAACCATCTCTCACCAGGATAGGCAAATACCCCACGTGATCCAGGTGGGAGTGAGTGAGAATAACGGCATCGATGCTTTTAGGATCAACGGAAAAAGGGGCCCAGTTTTTTAGCCTGAGATCTTTCACTCCTTGGAAAAGACCACAGTCAACGAGCACACGTTTACCGCTGGCTTCGACCAGAAATTTTGAGCCAGTGACGGTCTGCGCCCCCCCCAAAAAGGTTAGTGAAATATTCATGAGTGTGTCTAAAATTCTAATGATAGGGTGAGGATCACTGACAAGCATGGCATTCTGCACAACAAAAGAATGCTTTAGTTAATTGGGACAGATATGGGTCAGAATGACAGCAATAGAAAATTCATTGAACGAATTAAAAAAGAGCCTTTTAGGATCTTTTTTCCGTTGGGGTGGATCCTGGCCATGATTGGAGTGCTGCCTTGGGTACCCTTTGCGTGGACTAGCGACATTGCTTACCCTGGCGGTTTTCACGCCGCCCTGATGAGCAGAGGATTCCTCTCCTCCTTTATCTTAGGTTTTTTAATGACGGCCATTCCGCGTTTCACGGGCACAAATACGGCCAGGGGATGGGAGATCGGACTTGGGCTTTTAACTGTTATTGCTTGTTTGATTTGCTCGCTTCTCGGAGAGTTTGCCTATGCTCGCGGAGTCACCCTCATTCAAATTGCAATCCTGGTGGTCTATGTCAGCAGTCGATTTCCACGGAGAAGCACGAACCCGCCCGGAGCTTTCATTTTTGTGGGGGTTGGACTTTGCTTAGGCTTTTCAGGATCTTTCCTGGAATTCTTGGGTTCGCTTGAACAGGTCAATCTTTCTGCCTCCTTCATTCTGTTCGGAAAAATCACATCCTTTTACGGAATGGTCCTTGCTTTGATACTGGGAGTGGGCTCCCGTCTCTTCCCCGGCATCCTAGGTTGGAGCGAAATTGTTCAAACGCAGAGACAGCAATATGAAAAGCCGATCCCGTTTGTAAAAGCAATCCCACCCGATCTTCTCCTTTGTGCCGCCGTTCTTGTTGTATCGTTTATCGTGGAGAGTTTTATTGCCGAGAGGATTGGGCGGGGCTTGCGTGCTAGCTTGGTATTTTACGTGGCAATTCGATATTGGCGCCTCCATCGAAGGCCACCCAAAGTCACGTGGATGAATTGGGCGCTAATCGCTGCGGCTTGGAGCATTGTATTGGGAGAATGGCTTTCCGCTCTATTCCCGGAATGGGGGCTCGACGGAAAGCACTTGGTATTTGTGGGGGGGTTCAGTTTGTTATCGCTGTTAGTGGGAGCAAGAGTCACCCTCGCCCATGGTGAAGGACTCGCTGCGGAATCCAGTTGGTGGCCCTATTGCCCTTTAGCCGCGTTCATCTTGCTCGCTTCCCTCGCTCGAACGGCCGTACATTGGACGCCAAACAGTTACTTTCCGCATCTCGCCTTCGCCGCCGTTCTTTGGTGTGCAGGCGCAGTGATATGGGCAACCTTTTTCCTGCCTCGGCTTTTGAGGTAAAAAGGAAAGGGGTCAATCGACTTTTGGTACCAAAAGGTACCATAGTAACCTCAAAAGGAAGACTCGATCCCATAATTTGCTCTTAAATCTCTAAGATAGGGTTGTAAATTACTGTGGCTGCTAAATTTAAAGTGACACCGTCTTAGCGCCCTTCCAATTAGTTCTTCCTGTTCTTTAGGTGTCGGAACATTTAACCACTTTAACCTTTCAGGTTGAGTCCTTGGAATAAACTTCCAGTATGAGTTAAATCCCTCAGCTGTAGGAAACTGGTCTTTGTAGAGTGAACTAAAACGATAATCTTCAACTTTTTCGGCAATACCAGCACGCACTGGATTTCGACAAATGTATTTATAAACGTAGGCTAGTGAATAGGGACTATCCAGAACCGTCCACTTATATCTTGTTCCCATAATGTGGTTAATGCGATTAGCCCTTGATTGTATAATTCGAGCTACCTGAGATTGAAAATACTGCACAGCAACATCAATATTACAATCGGGTGTTGATAAAAGGAGATGGTAATGGTTCGACATCAGGACTAGCTGATGGAGATAGACTCCATATTTCGCACTCGTCTTCCCAAGAATATAACAAAAAATTTCCCAACACTCTTCGATGGGAATGTAGAACCATTCCTTATTGTTAGAGCGATTAGTAACATGGTAAGCAAACTCACTGGTTCGATATAAATGTTTTCTAGGCATACCCCCCTATTTTCAATAAGGATGCCAACGCCTGTTTGGCTATGGCACCTTTTGGTACCAAAAGTCGATTGACCCCTTTTAGGGGAGTTGACCTTTCATAAATGCTCATTTAAACATATGCTCATATATGGGAAAGTCCCTGACCTTCGAAAAGATAGCGATTCGTTTTGCCTCTAATAAGGATGCTCCCAGGCTCTTTGGCCTGCTGGCGGAAACCTTTAAAACCCTTGGGGATTATTCCCGGATCCAGATTGTCTGGGCCCTCTCCCATGGCGAGCTTTGTGTGGGGGACATTGCAAAGCTGCTCAATATGAGCCCTTCGGCCGTAAGCCACCACTTAAGAACCCTCCGGAATTTAGAGCTCGTTAAGGCCCGGCGGGACCACCGCACCATTTTTTATTCTTTAGATGACAATCACATTGAAAATCTGCTCGAAGAAGGACTCGAGCATGTCGAGGATCTTTTATGAAATTTGCGCTCTGGACACTGTTATTCAGCAACCTTCTTTTCGCCTCTCCTTCGGCCAATTATGTAGTTCATCTTCTCAGCTATATTCAGAAAGATTACGCCGTTGCCGTGCAAAACGGGCAGGTCATCTCCCCAGAGGAATACCAAGAACAGATCGATTTCGTAAATGCCGCCATGGAAAGCGCTCGCACTATTCCGGTAATTGCGAATGACCTTTCAATTGATGAAGATCTTAAAAAATTACAACGTTTGGTTTTAAAAAAAGCGGCCCCTCTGGATGTCGCTCTAGCAGCGAAATCGGCCGAGTTAAAAGTGATTGAAAAGGCTGCGATTGTGATGGCACCCCGTAGCTGGCCTCAACTCCATCGAGGGAAGCAGTCTTTTGATCAGAGTTGTTCTCAATGCCACGGGATGACCGGAAACGGCGACGGTCCTTCAGGAAAAAATCTCGATCCAAAACCTTCCGATTTCCATGCGGAAGGGATGAATGGCACTTCTCCTTTTCAAGTTTACAATACGATCCGATTAGGTGTCCCCGGAACCGGGATGGCTGCCTTTTCCGATTACAGTGATGAACAGGTGTGGGATCTGGCGTTTTATGTGATCTCGCTTCGACATCAAGAAAAAAAGAATTCCAATATCATGCCAACCCTTTCCCTCGCCGAAATTGCCGAAAATTCCGATGAGGCTTTGAAATTGAAATATCCCAAGTTAGACATTGCACAACTCCGGATGTATGAAGCCAACCCCCACGAGATGGCCTTCCAATTGGTCCGAAAAAACATGAACGACGGCTTAGAATTTTATCGTCAGGGGAATATCGCCGCTGCCAAACAAAAAATGGTAGAGGCTTATCTTGATGGGATTGAACCGATTGAGCCTCCTTTGCGTTCTAAAGATGGTGTTTTGACTCTGGAGATCGAACAAAGAATGGGAAATCTCCGTTCTATCATCTCAAGCAATCAAGGTGTTCCTGTTCTTGAAAATGAAATCGCCTCCACAGAATCCCTCTTGGTTCAGGCAGAAGCGGTTTTAAATTCGAAATCGGAAAAAGGGGCTACTTTTGCTTTCACCGTCGCTGCCGGAATTTTTCTGAGAGAAGCTTTTGAAGCGGTGTTGGTTTTGATTACTCTTTTGGGTGTGGTGAAATCCTTGAAGGTCACCGCAGCGGTCCGTGCGATCCATGCGGGTTGGTTTGCCGCTCTTCTGATCGGTGTCGTTCTATGGTTCTTCTCCGGCTGGGCCCTCTCCCTCTCAGGAATGAACCGCGAAATCCTAGAAGGGGGACTCTCCCTCTTTGCCGTTGCCATTCTGCTCTATTTCGGGTTTTGGCTCCATCGCCACACCGAAATCGGACGGTGGAGAAATTTTGTGCAAACGGTGGCCAATAAAGCGGCTGCAGGGGGAAGTTTAATGGCCATTGGGTTTGTTTCTTTCATGGCCGTGTTCAGGGAAAGTTTCGAGACAGTGCTCTTTTTAAGGACTTTGCTTTTAGATGTTGGTCCTCATTTGGAATGGGCGGTTCTCCTCGGAGTGGGACTTTCCTTTCTCTTTGTTGTCCTCGCCTCTACTGCCCTCATTCGTTACAGCGTGAAGATCCCGATTCGACAACTGTTCCATATTTCGTCGGTGCTATTGGTGATCCTCTGCTTGGTCATGGTGGGTAAAGGGATTCACTCTCTACAAGAAGCGGGTGTGATCGATATTAAAATAATTGAAGGGCTTTGGGGAATGGAATGGATCGGGTTCTACCCGACCTACCAAACGCTTTTGGGTCAAGGGGCTATCTTAGTGATGTCCCTATTTCTGTGGCTTTCGGGGAGGAATCCTTCCTTGCCGAAAGTTCAGACAACCGATGCTGAAGCCACGTCGTGAGGTAGGAGAAATAGATCTCCTTTTCATGATCGTTATGGGCCTCATGTCGGCAAAATGGAATGAGCATCAAATGACGAGAAGGGGCAGCTACTAATGATTTCAGCAATTCAAAACTTCCCTGGGGAAGGATCAAAGAATCGTGTGTCCCATGCACAATAAGCGACGGAATCGTGATTTTGTGGCACCGGGCCGCGAGAGTCGGCAAAGTGTTGAGAATTTCATTTCCCTGATTGAGCGTATTGAAATGGCAAGACAGGGGGTCTTTCCGATAGTCGAGTCCTACCGATTTGTCCTTGGAAAGCACATCATAGTCTGTGAGGTTGGGAAGACGCAACGCCGGTGCCCATCGAACGATCTTCCGGCCCGCCCAAATCTTCAGCGGGGACACTGCTGTTCCAACAAGGTAAGCTGGGGAACTCAAGATCATCCCCGTCAAAAACCGTTGGTATACTTCGACAAAGCACAGTGCTACCGCTCCACCGAGGCTGTGTCCCAACACAAAAAGAGGGAGGGGAGCTAACTCCTTTTCGATCCAGTTGTAAACAATCGCCACATCTTGGACATAATCATCGAATTTCTCCACCCATTGCCGCTTGCCCCCGCTTTGCCCAGAACCTCGAAGATCAAACCGAACCACTTCATAGCCTTTTGCGGTTAGGTAGTTCACCGTATTCATGTGCCGCGCACTGTGTTCCCCCAAACCATGAACAATTAAAAGGCGGGCGACCGGCTCTCCCGATTTCGCAGGATGGTGCCAGATAGCAAGATGTTTGACCCTGTGGTATTCCATGAAAAAAGTATAGGAGTAGTTAGATGAATTGTGAAGCCGGTTGGAAACAAATCGCAAAGGAACTTTCTAAAAAAGACAAGCGCATCCAACAACTCGTCAAAAAACACGGTTATCCCACGCTCAAATTAAGTAATAACCACTTCCAAACTTTGGTGGAAGCCATTCTTTCCCAACAATTGGCGACAAAGGCAGCCCAATCGATCATTCGACGGTTTTGTGAACTGAAAAAACCGATGCCCTCTGCCAAATCGATCCTCACCTATTCCGATGAAGTACTTCGATCGGCTGGGGTCTCACCCCAAAAACAAGGATACCTTCGATCGTTAGCGGAACATTGGCAGGAGCCCAAATGGCGCAGAGGACTGGAATTACTTGAGGATGCAGAGCTGATCGAAAAGCTGACACAGGTAAAGGGTATCGGAGAATGGACCGCTCAGATGTTTTTAATTTTTGGTCTTGGCAGGCACAATGTCCTTCCCTGTGGTGATTATGGAATTCAACGGGGCTTGATGTTGCTGGGTTATTCGAAAGGAATGCCGAAGCCCAAAGAGATCCCAAAACTTGTCAATCATTGGGAGGGGGGTTATTCGGTGGGGGCCTGGTATGTGTGGCGGAGTTTAGATAATAAAAAGGAGTAAGCGATGGACCTAGGACTTAAAGGAAAAAAAGCGTTCGTAACCGGTGGAACCTCCGGGATCGGATTTGCCATCGCCCAACAACTCCTCGAAGAGGGATGCGAAGTCACCGTTGCCAGCCGCAATTCGATGAATATCGAATCGGCGATTAAAAAATTAAAGGGCGGTTGCCATGGTCGGGTGATCGATCTGGGTGATGAGCGGACTCTCACCGATGTGAATGCCGATATCTTGATCATTAATTCAGGCGGCCCCAACAGTGGCAATCCCCTTCAACTTTCATTGGAAGAATGGGATCGCGGCTACCAGCTTCTTGTAAGAAGTTACATTACTCTCGTAAATCAAGTTGTTCCAGGAATGAAGGAAAAGGGCTGGGGAAGGATCTTGGCGATTACATCGACATCGGCCAAACAACTCATTCCCAACCTTCCGATTAGCAGCACCTTCCGGGCCGGATTATCTGCCCTAACCAAAGAATATGGAAAGGCATTAGGGCGATCAGGAATTTTGATCAACAATCTTTTGCCGGGGCCAACCCATACCGATCGCCTCAAGGAATTGGAAACGAAGAGTCCCCTTTTTTACCAAATGATGGAAAAGGAAAGTGCGCTGGGAAGAGTGGCGAAACCGGAAGAGATTGCAAAAGTGGCCGCCTTTTTATGTTCCAATGCGAATAGTTATATTACTGGATCGGATGTCTTAGCCGATGGCGGATTTACTGGGGCTCTGTAGCTGGCACTTCGGGTAACGGAGTGGTGGTAGCCGTTTCGCGGGCCTTCTTCTTGATATCTTGTGGGAACTCAGCCCCGTCAGGAAACACATAGGAGCGGATAGTCCCTTTAATCTTATTACCGGCGACCAATTCACCATTGTGGGTGACTTTCGCTGAGGTGTGATTGGCGACGATTAATTTGATTTTTTCCTTCGCCGAAAAGGTCAGCTGTTTTCCTTCATTGATGAAAAGCTCTTTGGGTGGATTATTATCCACGACGATCTTCATCCAGGCGCGCTCTTTCCCTTCGATCACCATCTGGTGGAGTACCCCTTCAGCCGTTTCCCCGACTGGAGCTGGAGTAGGTGGAACTTCAACAACAGGAGTTGGAACTGGAGTGGGAACCACTTCTGGTTGAACCTCTGCCGTTGCGATTTTTACTTCTTCCTGAACAGGTGTGGGAGTAGGGCCCTCTTCCGGCATTGCCACGGCTGTCGGCTCAGGTGCTAAGGGCACTAACGGGGCGAGTGGGGGCACTACTTCTGGAACAATAGGAGTAGGCTGCGCTGCCGTCGGTGTGGGCGACGCAATCACCACCGACTCTCCTTTTGGCCGGTCCCCTTTATCTAAATTCTTCCCAACCGAAATGACCCAAACTAAACCTACGACCACCGCAACGCCTACCGCTCCGATGGCAAACTTTCCAAAAGGAAGCCCTTTTTCCCCCTCCTCAATTTCATGCTCCGCGTCATGTGCGGGGTCGTTTTTGGGGACTGGGGTAATCTCTTCAAAGGTCGGATCGGGTTTAACACTCCGGGAAAGGATGTATTCCTCGACTGTAGCCTTGGGATTGAGTCCTAAATAGCGGCTATAGGCGGTAATAAACCCTTTAATGAAGGGTTCGGGGGGAAGTTCGCTCCATCGCCCCGCTTCTAAAAGCTGGAGATTATGCAGGTTAATCTTGGTAACCCCGGCAATCTCTTCGATGCTTTTATTCTTCGCCTCGCGCTGCGCTTTTAAGTATTGACCAAAGTGTTCCATGAAATCTTCTAAAGACCTCTATACACATACCAACGGCATGTTTCAGCAAACTATTAAGAAAAAAGTGAAGATTTAGTGAAGATATTTCAGAACTTCATTCGAACGTTCCACGTAGGGACCCGATTTATGTCGTTCAATGAGCCGTTCGAGCTGGGCCTTGGCCATTGGGCGTTTCCCCAATTTCATCAGGACGAGCCCTAATTTATATTGGGCCTCCTGGAAAAGAGGACAGATCGTTAGCGCCTGTTCAAAATAATCGGAGGCCTTATTGAACTTCTTTTCCTTTGCGTAGATATCGCCCATGTTCTTGCTGGCCAAACAGAACTGAGGAGCAATATCGAGCGCTTTCTGATGATAGGCTTTTGCCTTCAACATATTCCCTAACTTGTAATGGGCATGGCCCAAATTGGTATAGGCATTTTCAGGCGTTGGGTAGGTGTCCACTGCCAAGGCCTTTTCAAAATAGGGGATCGCCTCTTTGTAACGTTCCAAACGATTGAGCAACACCCCCATATTGTTAAACACTTCCGGGTATTCGGGCTGCAAAGCAAGCGCCTTGGCAAAAGCCTCTTCCGCCTTCGCATAACGTTTCGTTTCCATGTGGATCAGGGCCAGGTGGTTATAGGCAGCCGCTGATTCGGGATCGTATTTCAAAGCCTCATAAACCGATTCGACGGCGTGGGTGTATTGCCGTTCATTGAACTGATCGACGGCGCGCTGGAGGTAAACCTTGGCCTTTTCTTGTTCCTGCCCCTTATTATTGAGGAGCGAGGAGCAGTTAGTCAGTAAAAGCGGAAGGAGTATGAGGGTAATTTTTTTCACAGTCCTTTTATTATAACAAATGGGGGGGGTAACACAACGAATGGAGGGGAGCATTTAAAATGCTCCCCTTTCGGCCGTGTCCTCACTTGCCTGTTCTGCTGCGCCAGTATTGGATATCCAATCTCCTTTGTCCTCCGCGGTCGCCATCCTCAACGACCCTAAAGGGTCGCCTCCGGTGGCTCCCTTGTGCGTCCTCAGAGCTTTGATATCCAATATTGGCTCGCAACGAACACCAAGTGAGGACACGCCCTAGAAATTTTAACGCCGCACAACAATAGGCTGAGCGGAGAGGAGCCGTGATTCAATGTTCAGTTTCGCGATATGGATCATCTCCTCACTCATCGAAAGCACCTTTAAGGAATCTAAAAGGGCATTCGCAATCTTTTCCCGATGCACCAGCTCGACCCGATAGGTTCGGGAAAGTGGCACATCTCGATTGGCTTCATTGTGAGTAATTTGAGCCTTGAGCTCTTCCACCTTCATTCCACCCACCACAGCAGGAGCTAAATAGACCATCCGCTCCAGCGCCTCACGCATCTGGGTCAACTTTGCAACCTCCACTCCAGGAACTGAAGCGGTATAAAGTACTTTGGTCAATAGATTGGTCACCGCCATCGCCTCGATTTGGAAAAGGTCTTCACTCACCGGCGCAATCGAAAGATCGGCATCTACCTTTTCACCGATTAAAGAAACGTTGGGCAACTCAACGGTGGAACGAACCAATTTCCGCTCGATCATGGTGGGTTTCCAAGAGGGAGCTGGTAATCCTACATATAATGGAACCCGATCTTCTTTTCCTTTTAACATCGCTGTTTCCGCGGAGGCCATGCGAATGGTCGGGGCCTTGGTGGGATCACTCATGATCTCAAGCGCCGCACCCACCTCTTGTCCGAGTTTCGTATCTCGGATGAGATCGTTACTATCTTTAACCGTTTTACTGGTATCTTCAGCAATCTCCTGCATGCGCTTTACGCAGCCAGTGAGCCCAATAAAAACCAATGAAATCAATAGGATATTTTTAATCACTTAACCTCCGTTACAGCCTCAATCTGTCTGCATAACGTCGATTATGAATCGTGTCAATTAAAGGGGATCGGGGTAAAAAACTTCTTAATGACCCAAGGTTTATCCAGCAGTCTGTTTCGAAGCTGTAAGGCAGTAGGGGTCCGTGATTTCAAGGACAACATCCCTTGATCCTTTAATTCATCGGCCGAGCGAATCGGATCCATTCCGGCCGCCGTTCCATCCAATTCGTACCACTCTCCGCTGCGTTCAAATTGGACCTCGATCCAGACATGTCGACCCTGTTCCCCGTTTTTGAGCTTGATGAGCCCGGAAACAATTCGGATATTTTCTGAAGGGATTCCCATCTCAGCCAGCAATCCCGCAAAGGCAAAATTTCCATGGCGAAAGACCCCTGAATTTTTTCCGCAACTCGATTCCTTTAGGAATTGGATGGGCGACACCCCTGCTTCGATTCCCACCAGTTGTGTCCGTTTTTCATAAGGTGCCCTCAGACTATTTTCATTTTCGATTCGCTCATACATTGCCGATAAAATAGAGGTTGGAAACTCTCTCGATCGATTCATTACAATATCGTACTTTCCCGATCGGAGAAGTCTCTCCAAATAAAAGGCCATCAATTTACGTGCGCCGGGATTGAGTTGATCCCAAAGCTTCTGCTCCCCTATTTTCGGAATCATCAATACCACTTTCCGATCATCAGTCGACCACCCATGCACACTTTGACCATGTAAAGTGGTTCCTTCAGGACGGGTAGAACCGATAATAGGGGCATATTCCTTTTTTCCTGTAGGAAGCGATACCTCTGCTAAATAAGTCAATAAATGATCCGCAAGCACTTTTGCTAGATCCGGCCCTTCTCCCTCTACTAATGCAGCAGGGTCAATGGGCTGAAATACAGGTGCCGCTAAGATGCGGAGGCACCATTGATTAACCGTGGCCTTTGATGAAACACACAACATCGAAAAAAAGAAAAGAAGAATGGCCATTTTAAAATCCCAACAGAAATTGAAGGGTGTTGAACTCGTGCCCATCGTTCCAGTTATCTTGGATGGAACGAATCCCATATAAGGGTTGAGGTGGAGCATTCACATAAACTTTGCCATAATCCAATATTTTAAATTCTGTTTGTCCCGTAAGGCGGCTCAACAACACTCCTAACTCACCATGCTTGACATCTTCCAACCCCAATTTTTTCTGTAGAATGGCCACTTCTTTAAATGAGAGGTAAATGACATGCCCATTCGACTCCACCATAAAGTACCCTCCGCCATCCGCTCGCCCTTCCGCCAGCGCCTTTTGTTTTTCTGGGGTAAACTCTAAACTCACTTTCAATCGGGCTAGTAGCTCCTCTGGGTTTTTTCCAAAATACGCATCCACTCTTTTTTCAAACTCTTTAAGCTCCTCTACCTTCGTTTTCAAAATGGAAGTATCGTTACTTTCAAACTTTTCAAGCTGTGCCTTTTGTTTCGAATTTAAACTTTTATCGGGTTCGGGCCTAATCTTTAACACCTCCTTTTTCCCGATGTAAAACCCACCCACCGTCACGAGGGCATCCTTTCGCTGAGCTTCATCCATCACTCCCCAATCGAAAACTGCGGGGGGAAGCCATTGAGCTCGATTCACCCAAGCCATATAGGCCTTTCCACGGGAACCAGGCTTTATTTTTGAATAAAGGCCCGCAATTTCGGCAATGAGCTTACAAGGATCGGTAGAGATCGGTTTTTCAGTCGCAAATAAAAAAGAGATGGAAAGGAACCAAAGGGTTACCATTCCGTACAGTTTACTGACTTTTTTGGATCAGATAAAGCCCATCCCTGACAGGGAGAAGAGTTGTTCTCAGATCTCCCCGCGACCGCACATAAGCATTGAAGGCCTGGATCGCTTTGGCATTAGGCTCAGCGGGATTTTGCTCAAGCACCATTCCACTAAAAAGAGCATTGTCGGCAACAATCACCCCTTTGGGAGAAAGCCTCTCTAAACTTGCTTTCAAATAATCGATATATCCATCCTTATTCGCATCGATCAAAACCAGGTCGAAAGCACCCGTCAGTTGCGCGACTGTTTGAGGGGCGGGTCCAACAAGCGCATGGATCTTCTTTCCGTGGGGGCTGCGGTCCCAAAACTTTTGCGCCACGGCAGTCGTTTTGGGGTTGATATCTAAGGTATAGAGCTCACCCCGATCGCCCAATTGCTCCGCCATGACAAGCGCACTATAGCCGGTGAAGGTGCCGAACTCCAAAATGCGGTGAGCTTGAATTGTTCGGGCTAAAAAGGCCAGGAAACTCCCTACCAAAGGACCCGCCAACATAACGGCCATCGGTTCCGTTTCTTGCGTATAGGCAAAAAGCTCTTCACACAGTTTAGAGGGGAGCGTGCTTTGGTTCAGACAATACTTTTCTAGCTCTGGGGCAACGAAATTCATGGCCGTTTTTCTATCACACCGCCTTGATTTGTCACCTCGGCCTTTGGCCATGACATTTTAACAGGCGTCTTTGATCGTAAAGTTAAGTTGGAGTTCGGAGAGCTCGATCGTATCACCATCGACAAGCTCGACCGGTCCTAAGATTTTTCGTTTATTGAGGAAAGTATTGTCTTTTTGACGTTCGAGGGCTTCCATCCAAAGGCTATTGCCCCGTCTAAAGATCCGCACATGATTAGCGCTGACCGCCCCTTTAGCGGTGGCTAAAACGAAATGGCATTCCTTCGCACTTCCAATGATGGTTTCATCGGCATAGAGGAAAAATTCTTTCGGAGCTTCCCCTTTTTTCGTTTCTACCACCTTCAATCGCCCCACCTTTAAAGGCACACGGCATTTCGGGCAGTAACCCACCTGGGAACCGGAATCAGCATAGCCGCAATATTCACAAAAAACACAGCTTGCGGGGTAAAGGGTTTTCGGAAGGACGGAAAGTTCCACGGGAGTAATCGCGTTTTTATTCCCGAAAAACAAAAATCCCTTGCGGGTGAGTTTTTTCAGTTCATCCCGTACATGACGGGCCTTCTGATATCTTTTTGTAGGATCGAGTTCCAAGCATTTTTGGATGAGGGCAATGAGCCTCGGATCCCGCTTCGAAGAGAGGAGATCTTTAATCTCTCCTGGTTTTGCCGGTGTAAAACCGACCGCCAATTCATAAAGGAGGGCACCTAAACTATAGATATCTCCAGCGGTCGTGAAAGCATTGGGAGTATCTTTCAAAAATTCGGGAGGAGTATAACCGGCCGATTCGAAGATCAGCGGATCCTTATCGGAAGAATGGTAAAGGGTACCAAAGTCGATCAGCTTCACGCGAGAGCTGATTCCATCTAACATCACGTTTTGGGGTTTGAGGTCCCGATAAAGGTAACCTTGGTTATGGACCACTTCGAGGGCGTCGGCGATTTCAATCCCTAAATAGACGATCAAACCATCTTCAACTTTCCCTTTATGGGCATCCCTGTATTCCTGAATGGCTTTCGCCAATTCTTTTCCGTTGATGAAATCCATCACCAAATAGATAGATCCATTGCGTTCAAAAAATTCATGCCCTTTGGGGAAGGCAGGGTGTTTAATTTTACGGAGGAATTTGGCCTCTCTTTTAAAGGTAGCCAGGAGTTGCTTGCGAAACTGATCGTAAGAAGCCTGATCGATCATCTGCTTGATCAGGAGCTGCTTTTCATCCTTTACTCGTAAAGCACGGAAAGTGGCTCCAAAACCGCTCCGGGCAATCGCCTCTTCAATAATATAGGTATGACGGCCTTTGATGCGCTCCCCAGGGGAGAGTAATCCGCCTTTGGAATCGGAAATGGTATCGAATGAGGTTTGTCGGAGTTTACGCGCGACCTGCACTTGCTGGGCCGCAGCTCCGCACTGCTCACAAAAGAGAGAGCCGGCAATGAGCGGTGCTTGGCACGATGAACATTTCACTCCAGCGACTCTCCTCTCTCTACGACATTCGCTTACTTAATGAGCAAGCGGGTCTTCTTCGATTCGTCTTTTAAGGTCGCCAATTCATCGGCGACCGATTTCCCTTTTTGTAAATCGCCTGCCAACCGGGTTAAGGCA
The DNA here is from genome assembly GCA_964604555.1 of uncultured Pseudobdellovibrionaceae bacterium. GTDB lineage: Bacteria > Bdellovibrionota > FAC87 > UBA2466 > UBA2466 > CAZRZK01. The sequence goes on from CAZRZK010000015.1 coordinate 34,514, forward strand.
CGGGTGACATTGTCTTGGCCTAAGTTCTGGGCGATCTTGGTGGTGTTTTCGATGAGTTTGGTTGCCTTGGCCTTGTCCCCCGATTCGAGACTCGCCTGAATCTGCTCGCCATTTAAATGGACCTGCATCGCCTGCATAGCCCGTAATACATCGGGATCGATCTGGGCTAAGTCGGCCTCCTTATCGGTCGCCTTGATCTTGATCTCCAAGGCATCGGTCAACTTGCCATCATAATCGGCCTGTAACGTAAAGAGCGGGATCTCCTCCCCCGCGCTTGAGGCCCCTTTAGAAACTGTTTGCACTAAGAAACTGGTCATGTCCTTCTGCATCGCACCGGTACGGAGATCAAAACCCCTTTGATTTCCCGGGATATCGTAGATCATCAGCTCCGGAGAGATCTTCGCGATGCGCATGATCTTGCAGTTAATGGCCGAGAACTTCAGCATCAGTTCTCCCACCACGGAAGATTGGAGTTTCTCAATTTCCATTTCCAACCCAGCTTTGAATTTATTTAAATCATTGGCGTGATAGAAACTGCCACGTCCTAATTCAGAAAGATGGCTGATGAAATTGGCATCGTAATCATCCGCCGAACCAATTCCAATTCCGGTCAACGTAATGTGTTCGTGCTTCCGGACAATCTCTTCATACTTTAAAGTTTTATCAACCCGATATCCCTGATCATCGGTGGGGAAACCATCGGTTAACAGAATCACATGGTTCACCCGTTTTGCTTTATCGGAAGAGGAGCGGGCTTCAAAGGCGGCATAGGCCGTTTTCAAACCGGCTTCGAGGTTGGTCACTCCCGAAGGATTTTCCAACTTTAAAATCGACTCACGCATGACAGAACGATTTTCCGAAAGCGAAGCGAGCGGAAATACCTCTTTTGAAGAGGAATGGAAAAGGACCACTCCCACGCGGTCGTCATTTTTCAAGGAATCTAAAATCTCGACCACGGCTTGCTTAACGGTGCTCCACTTCGAACCGCCCATCGAACTTGAAGCATCAATTAAGAGCACCACATTTGAAGGAATCCGGGCCGCTTTTTGGTCCGGAGAGAGCTCGATTAAAGTCGTCGTGCTGAATTCACCTTCAATCGGCCTTAAATCACTTCCATTTTTTCCAATAATCTTCATGGTCCCCTCCAACAGGCAAAAAAACCGAAGTTTGACTGTGCAATGGGTATGCCTGCTGTGTGCAATCCTGACGGCTGTCTAGGGTAGGGATGGAAGTGACAAAAAAGGGCTCTTTCCCAGCGGGAAAGGGCCCCTAAATCGTCATCAGTAAGGTTGAAAGGAGATGTTAGTCGTTTTTGAGATAGCGTTCACAGGAGAGTTCGTTCACATCACGGTCCCCGTCCTCGCTAACCACAATCAACTGACCTTCAGCAGTTTCACCGGCACGGAGCACTTCCTTACCTTCTTTGAAACGGATTTGAAGGATGGCTTGTTCTCCGCCCAATTTCTTCGTGGAATCGACCCCATATTGAACCGTGTTCAAGCGGTTGTGTTTGCGGATAGCGGCTCCTTTTCTGACCAACAACGTTCCTTCCTCTTCTTGAGAAACGATCATGGCCGCAGGAGTGCGAGTTCCCGTGTTCGGATCGACATGGTTGAATAGCTTCACGCTATATCCAGAAGCATCCACGCTTTCACATTTAAATCCACTGGCAAAAGCGCCCGAAGAAACTAAAGCTACGCCAAAGGCTAACGTTAAGAATGATGTTTTCATGATTGACTCCAATATGAGGTAGGTGAAGTCGGCGCATGTTGCGTCGGTAAGCCCCTAACTCAGTTCAATAAAGCTTATTTATTTTTTGGAGGTGAGAATTCGGCCAACCCGGTAAGAGCCACTCCCAGACGATTTTTACGTCGCCAGTCTTAGGTGACGATATTTTTCAACATCATCATGGGTGAGGAAATAACGCTAAGAAATTTTTTGGTCAACAATTATTTTTGAATTTATTTAATGCATGAGGTCATCCACCTGAACAGTGGGTCTCTGCTTGAGATTTTACTTTGCAATGTTGGAGAAACCGGCAGCCCCGGATCATAGGCGGCGTTTGCTACTGCAGCTTTGCAAGGATCAGTTTGGGTAGAATGCCGTCCGGGTAGATCTTGAATGGGGGAAGGTTTCGCTAAAAGAAGAGTACTAAAAAATGCAAAGTAAAAAAAACTGAAAACCAATTTTAGTGGGTACCATGTGTTTCCCTCCCTTCACTTAAGCTGCTAAGCTCTTTAAAATTGAACCCACTGTAGTCAACGTTGGGTTGAACGGTTTCTTCTCATCAAGCAAATCATAAAGAGTTTGGCGTCCTAACTTGGTTTCAGCTGCCAATTTTGATTTAGATACGGTTCTGAGATGTGCAATCAGCACATCTTGGAATGTGTCTAAATCGTTTTTGACTAAACTGTCTATTAGTGTGGCTAAAACTAACTTCCGATCTTTTAAGGTATGAGTATAGTTATGTTCTGTTAATTTCATTGAAAAGTTTCTTCGCTTTGTAGATGTCTTTATCTTGGCCATTCTTATTTCCTCCCAAAAGTAAAATCAGGTCAGAATATTTTTCTATCAAGTAAACACGAAGACCCGACTTCCATTTAAGCTCAGTGATTCCGCCGAACCTTCTTACTTTTCCATAGTGCCCTTCAATGACAATTCGTTCTATTCGGGCATCCACTCGAGTACGCATTTTCTTACCTAGACCGTGATACCAGTCTACAAACGCAGACGTACGAAGAACCTTCATTCAACACCCCTATTGTACGGTATTGCGTACAAAAAATCAATGGTCGTTTATGTGGAAGAGGAGCAATCGACAGGCCAAAGAATTAGCCATGAAGATTGGGGGGGGTAGTTCTATTTTCGGACGCTCGAGTCTGAGTTATGGACTACTTCACATCAATCAAGATCTCAACCGGCTCTGTAATCGGGAAGAAGCAGGTTTGGCTGTTGCAAGCTTGGTAACGGAACTTTCCTTTTAAGGAGTATTTCCCTTTTGCATTGGCAGGTACATCGACCTCAATCGGGAATTCCACTTTCCCACTATAAACAGAGATGGCTTGGCCACCGCTCTGAAGTTGGTAAGGAGACCCCTTCGGGTATTCCACCTTGATATTAGGAACGTCGAATTTGGTAGGAATCAAATTAGATCGGCTCGCGGGGTTGGATTGGATATGAAACCCTTCACCGATCTCAATGACCGCTTTCACGCTCGTCGTTTTTCCAGCTTTTCCCGTTCCCACGATGGGAAATTGGGGGGTCACATATTTGGGACCCGCCACGGCAAGTCCCAAAAAAAGAAGGAAAAAACTCAAGTCTTCACCATCTTTTCCAAATCACCCTTCGCAAAAAGCTCACGAACGATGTCACAGCCGCCTACAAATTCCCCTTTGATGAAAATCTGGGGGAGAGTGGGCCACTGGGTGTATTGCTTCACCCCTTCTCGCAATTCAGGGTTACTCAGGACATCGATCGATTTGAAATCGACTCCCAACTTCGAAAAGATATCAAATACCGCTTTTGAAAATCCGCAGGCGGGGGCGTCGCTGGTTCCTTTACCGTAAACGACAATCGGATTGCCTTTTACCGTTTCATCAATCTGTTTCTGAATGGGGTCCATCAAACATTCTCGCTTTCTTTTGGGGTTTTCGCCGTAATCGATAATGCGTGGATCTCCCCGGTGGAGATCTTTTCATTTAAGACACGATAAACCATCTGGTGCCGTTGTATCAATGACTTACTCTCAAAGGCCGGTGAAACCACCTCTACGGCAAAGTGGTTATTGGTTCCCGTTAAGTCCACCACTTCGATCTTAGCCTCAGAAAGCTCCTGCCCCAACTTTTCCTTAATATAATCAATCATGTTTCATCCAATAGCTTCTTTACGATTTCATTCAGGAGTCCAGGATTGGCCTGCCCCTTGGTTTCTTTCATTACCTGGCCCACAAAGTAGCCTAAAAGCTTCACTTTACCAGCTTTATAATCCTGGTATTGCGCGGGGTTTGCCGCAATTACCTGCCGGATGACCGGCTCCAGAGCCTTGGGATCGCTGATCTGAACCAGGCCTTTAGATTTAATGATCGTTTCTGGATCGGCACCACTCTGAAACATTTCATCAAAGACGGTTTTGGCTATCTTTCCGCTGATTTCACCCGAGTCGATTTTTAGGATCAGGGTTGCAATCGCTTCTGCTTTGACTGGGCTCGCCTCAATCTCTTTTCCTTCGGTGTTCAATCTTCCTAAAAGTTCATTCGCAATCCAATTGGCCGCAGCCTTTGGATTCTTTGAAAGTTCAGCGGCCCGTTCATAATAGGTGGCGAGATCCTTGGAGGAGGTGAGCACGCCAGCATCATAATCGGAGAGTTGGTACTGATTTTTGAATCGCTCCCGTTTGGTCTCGGGAAGTTCCGGCATTTGGGAAGCGACCTCATTCTGGAATTGTTGTGAGATCACCAAAGGAGGGAGATCGGGCTCCGGGAAATAACGATAGTCATGGGCCTCTTCCTTGGCCCGCATCATCTCGGTGATCCCTTTAGCCGAATTCCAGCCCCGGGTCTGTTGTTTAATCACTTCCCCTTTTTCGAGCATTTCAGCTTGGCGGTCGATCTCATATTCAATCGCCTTTTCCACAAAACGAAAGGAGTTAATGTTTTTTAACTCCACCTTCGTTCCAAATGGAGTGGTTCCTTTCGGACGCAACGATATATTGGCGTCACAGCGGAAGTTCCCCTCCTCCATGTTGCCATCACAAACATCGGCGAACTTTAAAATATTCCGGACGGTACGCAAGTATTGTCCCGCCTCTTCGGAGTTGCGCATATCGGGTTCACTGACGATTTCAATCAGCGGAACTCCTGCGCGATTCAAATTGACCTGTGTCCCACCAAATCCGTGCACCGATTTCCCGGCATCCTCTTCAAAGTGGATGCGGGTGATCCCAATTTTTTTCTCTTCACCACTTTTGAGTTTGATCTTGAGATGCCCTTGGGTGCAAAAGGGCCGTTCATACTGGGAAATTTGGTAACCCTTCGGCAGATCGGGATAAAAATAGTTTTTCCGGGCAAAGATGCTGGTTTCGTGGACTTGGCAATTCAGGGAGAGCGCCGCGCGGACGCCTAATGCCACCGCCTTTTCATTGATCACCGGCAAAGCTCCCGGTTGAGCGGAACAGATGGGGCAGATCTGGCTATTGGCGGCGGAGCCATATTTATTCGGACAACTGCAAAACATTTTGCTCTGGGTGAGCAGTTGTGCGTGGATCTCAAGTCCGATGACCACTTCGTATTTATCTCGAGCTAATGACATACCGGAAACTTTCCTCTCGCCTCTTCATAGGCTGCGGCCATTTTTAAAAGATTCAATTCCTCAAACCGTTTTCCAATCATTTGAATCCCTACCGGAAGTCGGGAAGAATCGAGTCCTGCCGGAATCGAAATGCCGGGAAGCCCCGCCAAATTCACGGGCAATGTGCAAACATCCGAAAGGTACATCTTGATCGGATCATCCGATTTATCGCCCAATTTAAAGGCAGTTGTCGGGGAGGTCGGCACAATCATCGCCTGGCATTTTTTGAATACATTTTCAAAATCATTCTGGATCAATCGCCTCACCTGATTAGCCTTCATATAATAGGCATCATAGTAACCGGAGCTGAGAGCATAAGTACCAAGCATGATCCGCAGCTTCACCTCTTTGCCGAACCCCTCTCCCCGGCTATTCATATAGAGAGAATCGCTATCTTTAGCGTTTTTAGTTCGATGGCCGTAGTGAACCCCATCATACCTGGCTAAGTTGCTGCTGCATTCGGAAGGGGCGATGAGGTAATAGGTCGCAAGAGCGTATTTTACATAGGGCATTTCTACTTCAACGATCTGTCCGCCCATATTTTGGATCTGCTTAAGGGAATCATTAAAAATCTTTTCGACTTCGGGATCACACCCTACCAGCCAACTGCGAGGCACTCCAAATGTAATCCCTTTTAAACTTGCCCCTTTTAACTGGTCTGTATAAGTGGGGACTTTTGATTGGGAGCTAGTGGCATCATAAGGATCAAAGCCGGACATCACCTCAAGCACCCGAGCGGTATCCCACACTGTACGGGCAAAAGGGCCCACTTGATCGAGGGAACTCGCATAGGCAATCACACCATAACGGCTAACCCGACCATAACTGGGTTTCATTCCGACAATTCCACACAAACTGGCCGGCTGACGAATCGACCCGCCGGTATCGGTCCCTAAAGCCATCAAGCCCAAACCACCCGCGACCGCTGCCGCCGATCCACCGCTCGATCCTCCGGGCACCCGTTCCCGATCCCATGGATTTCGAACGGGACCGTAGGCACTATTTTCATTGGAAGAGCCCATAGCAAATTCATCGCAATTGGCTTTGCCGATCACGATCGCCCCGGCCTCTTCCAAACGTGCCACGCTCGTCGCCGTATAAGGAGAACGATAATTTTCTAAAATCTTGGAGCCAGCGGTGGCTCCCCACCCTTTCACCAAGAAATTGTCTTTAATGACGATGGGAGCTCCGTATAAAGGAAGTCTATCGATATCAGAAATTTTACTCTCGAGCGATTTGACTCGATCCCGAACTTTATCTTCCTGGGTCTCCAATAGCGCATTGAGATCCTTATTTTTCGTCTCAATATTTTTGAGGTAACCCTCAATGACTTCGCTTGGGCGTAACGACTTGGAACGATAAAGATCCCTTAATTCGGAATAAGAAAGAGTGACTGGATTCATGTTTCCTCAAGGATGGTAGGCAATAGGAAATGGCCCGCCTCTTGGGAAGGGGCATTTTCAAGGAGAGCTGCGGTATCCGCGAATGGACTCACCTCATCCGGGCGGAGCGAGCGCACATCCTCAGGCATATGCCGGACCATAGCCCCCGCATCCGGGGCGACTTCGCTCAGTTGTTTGACGTAATCGAGCACTTTTCCCAAACGGGTTTGGTAGAGCTCCACCTCGGCATCGGTTAAGGAAAGCCGCGCCAATCGGGCAATTTTGACCACCTCTTCGCGTGTTAGCATACGCGCAAGAACATACCCCTGAAGGGCTAGAAATCCAAGTCGGGAGAAGAGCTAGAAAAGATGGTCATGATTGATGGGAAATGCGGTCATTTTTCAAGGAAAATTGCCAATGCAATTTTCCTTGAAAGTGGACGAACACCTTTTTATGCGGCGGAGAGGGAGTGGATATAGCGATTCCATTGGGGAGGAGCTTCGGTGATCTTAAAACCGCTCCGTCCTTCTCGACTCCACACTTCGTTTGCCTTTAATTCAAGTTGCTCATCCTGAGAAATTTTAAAGGCTACGTTCAAATGAGTGGGTAGTACATCCGAAGACTTATCGATGCAAAACCCTGTTTCCGAGACATCCCGAAATCGGACGGCAATTTTTTCCCCTTTGTTTTGGGCATTTCCCACCAAGCAGGTGCGGTAACGCTTCGTTTTTTCCAAGATCAATTTCTGTTCTTTTTCAGTCAACGTTGGCCATATCTGGGTCCGCACCTGGAAAAAATGATGGATCAGATCAACATTAAAATTGGAATCAAATCCCCGGAAATAACTGCGATCAGGATACTCAAACTGGGGAAACTGGGTGCTTTGATAGTAACGATAAAGATCCAATTTTTTTTTGCGACCACAATAAACTTCGTAGCCTCGCTTCTGCGCTTTTTCGAAATCCAATATCAACCCCACTGCCGGTTTGTGGTTGGCAAAAGCGTAATCATCCAGATCTTTTTTGCAAACTTTATCCATCAGGAGAATGGCTTGGTAAAAATCGGCCATGCGCGGATGGACTGCGATCACCAAGGTCTCGAGGCCAATGTAACGGCTGGCATATTCCCACATGTATTTAGTAATCGGGAAAATTACTTTCCCGGCTTGCCCCCTAAATTCAGGATCGATGGCAAGGGCTGAGATCTCAGCGATCCGTTTCTGCTTCTTTCTTACTCCACCCAGATCAAAACAACATTCCATCGGAAGTCCCATGGGGTTGTCCTGTACGATGCTCAGCGTCCCCACCACTTTATCTTCCCAGAGGGCGACGATAATGGTGGTGGTGGGAAGGGCATGGTATTTAGTGATCCGCACATGCCAGGGATTCTCTTCCATCAACCCTGTTTTGACATAACTGTCATAAAGAAGCCGAAAGGCCGCCTCATACTCCTCTTTTGTGGTGGCGAGTTTGATTTTCAACTTCGGAGATAGCTCATAATTCAATTCAATGGACCGACGGTAGATCTCATGTCGCCAACTTTGCGGCAAAAAAGGAATCACCTTTCCCAATAACCTTATCGCTGTTCGTTTTCTGTTTTTTATTCCGGCCGGCTTGATAACAGGAGAATTCAGGTCAAAAAAGCTGCGCCGTCGCCGATCCCGAACCCATTGAAATCCAGCAGTATCTAAATAGGAATGACTCGCTTGGGAACACAACGTCTTCCTTACGCGTCGCAAAAGGTACCAAGGAAGATGTGGAAAGAGATGGTGTTCGACGTGCAAGTTAAAATTCAGAAACAAAAACTCAGATATCCATCCGGGATAATAACCGCTCCGGGTCACGCTATCTTGTTCCCACAGATTGAGTTTGTTTGGGCCATGGGAATAAGCGAATCCTAAATGATGGGGAGCATTCACCAGTTCAGTGATCACCAAAAATACAATAAGGGCAGGTAAAAATGGAAATGGGAACAGCAGGTGAAAACCAATAATTAAGAGTGAGGAAGCTAGGCAATCGAAACGCTGGGATCGATTTTTCATTTTCAATCCATATTTCCAGATCAAAAAATGTTGGTTGGAAGCAATGACAGGAATCCAATAGTGCCAAGCCTTTTCCAAGAGTGTTTTTTTGAGGGGCTTCATTCCTTCTTGGATTTTTTTGAGTCCTTGAAGAGTCGGATCCTGGTCGATATTACCCGACCATCGATGGTGCTCCTGGTGGATATATTTCCAGGAATTGTAAGGCAGCAGGCAAAAGAGACTCGCAATATGGCCCACAAAAGAGTTGAGGCCACGGTACCTGGAAAAGGTACCATGACCACACTCATGAACGATCGCAAACCATTGGAAGGCAGCAATTCCCAATAAAAACTGACCAATAAAATATCCTTGTCTAATTAAAGAAATCGAGATTCCCGTATAAGCAGCGATAGCGCCAAGAATGGCCATCGATATTATGAACGATGGATAGGCAGAGAACTGCCCACGTAATTTTAAATAGTTCTCTTTTGTCATACTTCTTTCCTCTTAAAGGGAACGCAAGAAATTCAAGAGATCCTGTTTCTGATCATCTGGTAGAGCACGATACCGTTCGACAACGCGATTCGCCTCCGATGCGGAATACTTACTACTGGCGTTACTATAGTGATATTCAATAGCTGTTCCCAAATCGGTGGTCCTTCCATCATGGAGGAAGAAAATACGCTGGCCAATTCCCCACAGTGGAGCGGTTCGAAACTCATCCGGACCCGCTTGGCCTTGGATAATATCGTCAGCTAAACGAGATCCCATATGATGGACCATGAGATCTGAAAAAAGGATCGCCTCTTTCTCACGTGCCATTTCGGGTTGGCTCGCACCCAGGATCGGAAAGGATTCGGTATGACACAGAACACACCCCACTTGCTTGAAAGTATTATGCCCACGAGTGACCGACGGGGTAATCGGCCCACGGCGTGGAGGAGCCAGCTCTCGCATGAAAAGAGCAAATTTTGCCACTGCACTTAAGGCTCGGGCCGCCAAGATCGCCTCTAAAGTAATCCCATCTTCCGGAGTGGGATTTAACAAACAATTTCTCTGAGTGGTTCTTTCTTGCGGAAAGAGCTCGTTCGTAATGCCCATTTCGACGTTATAAGCTTCACCGGAAAAAATTTCGGCGCTTGAATTTTGAGCCTTCCATCCAAATCGAGTAATCATTCCATCATGGGCAGAACGATTGGGATGGCCCTCAATCCCCATCGCCGCCCGCTCAGAGGCGGTATTGTTAAAGCTTTCTAAGATGAGCACGTCTCGAATTTGCTCGACGATTCCCATTCCAAAGGTTGGAGTTGGAATCCGAAAGGCAATATTATTCAAAAATCCATTCTGTTCATAATCAGGTTGGGGAAGATCACAGCCATCGGCATCGCTTCGACCCGCAATCGAAAAAAGAGGATGGACCCCGCCATCCCTTTGTGTTGAGAGGGTTCCATTGGGGTTCATTTTATATTTAAAGCGAGTCACGAGAACTGGCCCATTCTCTTCCAAGAAGAACGGGATTTTATTGTTAGCCCCTTTTCTCCGTGCCATTTCAAATTGAGGGTTGATGAAAGGAGAGGTTCCTCCCGTTGCTGGGAAGGAATGGCAAGAGACACAGCTATCTCCATTAAAGGCGGGTCCCATCCCCTGACGAACATTCCGGGTGCTTTCAAAGGCATTTTTCCCGACGCCGACTTCAATCAATTCTCTCACCTTGAGTCCACGTAAATAATCGCCCGAATCGATTTCCCCTTTGCGAACTCCTGGATCTTGGGCGGCATAAAGGGCGGAATTATTCAGGATTGTCATGGACAGAACTAGGACTGCAATGAAACAACGTTCCATCTTTCACCTCCTAGTCACCTAGTCGGTTCTAGAGGAGGATTCTGTAGACACGATTTTTTGACAACACAATAGATGTTAATGGCTGTTAAGGCATGTTCAGTAGGTTTGATGCGGAGTTTACCACCAGTCGATGAGCTGACAATCATCCCATCCTTCTTGCCATTCTGTCGACGTATCGGTGAACATATTTTGGCGATACATGGGATATTTTATTTTCCCTTCTCCAGAGCGTCTCCAATGTGTGGCCTTTTTCAAAGTTAACAGGTGAGCCAGCATTTGAAATGACGCGTCACACCCATGGCAATGCTCCTTGCCCCAGCAGACCCACAGCTCTTTATCGATGAAATCGGGAGCAGCAAGGAAAAGGTGGCCGCATTTTTGGGATTGGTAGAAAACATGTTGGGGAAATTCATGATCGGCCCATTTTGCGAAAAGACGGAATCGATCGATCTGCCAGTCTAGCCATTCCGGCTTAGGATCCAGAGCAAACTTTCCCTCCCGAGCAACCTTTAATTTCTCGAGTCCTACTTCCCATTCAATAGGAATAATCCCTTCTCCAGTTTCTAGTGCCTCAAAAGCCACTTCCACTCTTGGATTTTTGATAAATCCCCACCGTTCATAAAATTTAGGATCGATATCGGAATAGAGGACTATCGGATCTTTAATATCGGGCAACACCTTATCTAAGAGTTGGGTGGCATACCCCTTTTTTCGATATTCAGGATGGGTTAATACGCTGGCGATGAGATACCCTTTTTTGCCTCCAATTGAAACCTGAAGGAGATCAAATGAACTGGCCCAATCTCCATTTATTTTCCAACCATACGTAGTGATAGACGAGTTTCCAAAAGGATGGGCATAGAGTCGACGGTTTCGTTCCACATATTGCTCAGGGGTTAAAGAGACTCCCCATTCCTTTGCTCGGCCCAAAAACAGCGACTCCCTTTGAGAGGGGGCAATCACCTCTAACATTCGCTCTTTCTCAGCTCGGTAAAGCGAAGCGAAATCTTTTTACGCCCTTTTCCGGGAAAATTGACGACCAGCTTATCCACATCAAGCATTTGGCAGATGATCCCTTCACCAAAAATGGGATGGATCACCTTCTCCCCCTGACGGAACGCATTTTCATCTTCTGGAAGTTGGGAATAGGTATCGTCATAAGTGGGTTCACTCTCAGGCAGACTGTCCCTTTCTGAGTAGTGACGACGCCGGGAGAAGTAGTCGGCACGCTTCATCTCATAATATTGGGATGGAATCTCTTCGATAAATCGGCTCATTACCCGAAAAGAGGAATTTCCGAAGACAGTCCGATTCTTGGCGTAATATAAAGCCAATTTCTGACGAGCACGGGTCATCCCCACATAAAAGAGGCGTCGTTCCTCTTCGACATCAGAAGTATCTTCCCCTTCCCAGGGACGGATATTGGGAAAGAGTTCCTCTTCCAGCCCGGCGATCATGACGACATCAAATTCAAGCCCTTTGGCCATGTGGATGGTCATCATGCGAATGCTGGGGCCTTGCGCCTCTTCTTTATCCATGGAAGAGACCAGAGCAATTTCCTGCAAGAACCCTTCTAAGGAAACCGACTGGGTTGGATTATCGGCCCCCGATCGCAACTCATATTCCACAATGCTCTGTCGCAATTCAGCTAAGTTTTCGAGCCGACTTTGCGATTCAACACTATTTTCATCCACCAGTGATTTGCGATAACCGGTCTGCTCCAACACCATCTGCAGAAGATCGGAAGGCAGGAGAGACGGAGCCAAGGCCCGAAACCTTTCCATCATTTCGAAAAAGGCGCGCAACGATTTATTCGCACGTCCAAAATCGACCCCTGAAATCCCTTTCGTAAAGGCCTGCTTTATCAGTTGGTAGTGGCTCAAGCCCTCTTTACGGGCCATCTCCCCTAAGCGCTCTACACTGGTGGCCCCGATTCCACGGGCCGGAACATTCACCACCCGTCGAAAACTGACATCGTCTAAGGGATTAGCAATCAGCTTGAGATAGGCCAGCATGTCCTTGATCTCAAGCCGTTCATAGAACTTCAGACCGCCATAGATCTGATAGGAAATTCCCTTTGAGCGGAGCTGATCTTCTAAAAGGCGGGATTGGGCATTGGTCCGGTAAAAGATCGCCATCTGATCGAGGGTCATCCCCTGAGTGATCAGATTCACGATTCCATCGATAATCTTTTGGGCCTCATCATGCTCATCGTAACACTCAAAGATCGCAATCTTCTCCCCTTCATCATTGCGGGTCCAGAGCTGCTTATCGCGTCTTTCTAAGTTATTGCTGATGACCTGACTTGCTGCCTCGATGATATTCTTGCTGGAGCGGTAGTTTTCTTCCAGTTTAAAGATCTTGGCCTGGGGAAAATCCTTCTCGAAGTTCAAGATATTGGTGATATCGGCGCCACGCCATTTATAAATCGACTGGTCCTCATCCCCCACCGCGCAGATATTGGCCCGTTCCCCGGCTAAAAGTTTCATCAATAGATATTGGCAGCGGTTGGTGTCTTGATACTCGTCTATCAGGAGGAAAGGAAAACGATCCTGATAGGCTTTTAAGACCTTCGGGTGTTCCTGAAAAAGTTTGACTGTGAGTAAGATTAAATCGGCGAAATCAAGAGCCGAGGAGAGTTTCAGGACCTCGGTATACCGTTCAAAGAGGCGCACAAAAACATCTTCGTAGTAGCCATCATAGGTAGGCTTGTAGGTGAGGAAATCATAACCATCATTTTTCACCTGATTAATGCGCGCCTGGAAAGATTTCGGAGAGGTGCGGCTATCGCTGATATTCATCTCCTTCATGCAGGCCTTGATGATCGAAAGCTGGTCGGAATCATCATAAATGGTGAAGGAGCTCTGATAGCCCAAATGATGAATATCGGAACGCAGGATCCGGACACAGGCGGAATGGAATGTGCTGATCCATAACTCACGGGTGGAGATAGGGGAACCGACGAGCAGATCCATCACCCGTTTGCGCATCTCAGCCGCTGCTTTATTGGTAAAGGTCACCGCCAAAATCTCTGTCGGATGGACCTTATGGTGCTCAATGAGATAGGCGATCCGATGGGTCAAAACGCGGGTTTTTCCCGATCCCGCCCCCGCCAAGATGAGACTCGGCCCCAGACCGCATTCGACCGCCCTTTGTTGCTCCGCATTGAGTGTGCCTAACATAAGCTGGCAGGATAATGAAATTCCCTTCAACTGGGTAGAGAAAGCTATCAAAAGTTACCATCACCTAACGATAACAAATCCCCATTCCTGTCATACGTAAAGATTTGTTACAATTTTTTACCCCCCTGATAACAAACGGTCTTCACCTTCCATTATGATGAAAAACAAGGAGACTCGCTTATGAAGCACATCATGCAGAAACAACATGCCCTTCCACTCATACTAATTCTTTTAGGGTTAGGGGCCTGTAATACAAAGCCTACGAGCAAATATGAGATAGCTTCTAACTATCCACCTGGAAATTACTCCCCATCACCCTCGCAGCAACCGAAGGTTTCAAATCAGTCAAAAGACAGTTCTCTCGAAACAGAGATCATCACCATCTCTCCCACGGCTGACCCCATCGTCGTTGATAATTCCTCAGATGAGGATTGGACCGCTCTCTATGATACTTTAAATACGTTAATCACCGCACTTCAGTCGAGCACCACTACCGCAACCTCCACCACGACAACGACTACGACAACCCCCACAACTACAACTACAACAGCGGCCTATTCAGTTAAGAATGAGGAATTGGTTCAGATTTATAAATATACCCATTCCAGTGGATATCACGAGGGGTATACCACCGACAGTAGCATCATTTCAGGTTGGAATGGACCCAATCAGTCGTTTAAACTTTTCAAAAACACCTCGTCTGATTTAGAAGCGACGGGCTGCAACCCCACTCTTGTTTATCAATATGGTCACAATCCCCTCTATATTCGTTATTACGCCCAGAACACTGGTTATTCAGCGTGGCAATTGCACAATGATTCCCGATATGGACCCACTGGATTTTACTTAACGACGGCCGCCGTTGGCGTCGCACAAACATACGACACCTACTACCGAACATTAGGTTATGCTTGCGCCTCGCAAATCGACGACACTATTCTGAAAAAGAGTTGCTATTACTCCAGTCCCTATATCGCCAGCAACTGGCAGACCGATTTTAAAGATCCAGACGGTCCGCTTGGACACGCTCCGGCCACCTTTTATGATTGGATTAATTATGGGTACATCATTAAGCTCGTGAATGGTACCGATGGCTGTGCTTCGGGCTACAATGATACGAGTGCCGGACAGTTCTACGTTCCGAATTGGTAAGAGGTGAAGCCCCTCAAGAGAATGTGCGAAGAGCGCTGCTTGAATTCCTGGATCTAGAATAGGGAAGTCTCTACATCTAATTTAAGATGGCAATCCCTGAGATTTTCCGGATTTCGATACTGTAAAATTAATTTTTTGGCTTCCTTTTGTCCGTGATTCTTATCACTCGCGAGCTTTCGAAGAAAATTAAGGGCCCACGGATATTGATTAAACTGCTCCACTTCACTCACAAATGGAATACTTTCTCGATAGGCTGATAACTGCGCTGCAATCTCCAGCTGCTCCTCTAAAGATGCACCATAATGCCGCGAACGCGCCCCCGCTTGGGAATGCAGAACGATCATGGCGAAAGGAATTCCGATTCCCACACTTAATAGGTAGGCACGCCCGATCCATTTCCACCTTTCTTTGACTAAAACTAAGCTCAGCCCGTGAGCCAAGATGAGGAAAAAAGGAAACCAAACGGCATTAAAATAATGGGGATGCTGTTCTAAGGGTTTAAAGAAATAAAGGGATAGGTGAAACCCTAAATTTAAGAGAATCAAGGTTCGGTATCGAGATTCCAATCGTCTCACTGAGTACAGCCCATAAAAAAAGATGGGGAACGAAAAAAAAGAAGCCCCCAAAATAAAACAGCCCAAGGCTGGGAAGCTTTCATACCAACCATGGGAGAGAAAGTATTCAAATCCGAGCCATGAAAAATAACCGGCCCCTAAAAATGGAGATCCAAGATACCTTAATAACCCGCCCAAATGAAAACCACCCTGACTTCCGTTTTCGAATAAAAATCGAAGATACGGTAAAGCGATTCCAAGGCAGGCCATCGCCATGAGAGAAATTTTTATGTAATTTTTAATTATCCAATCTCGATGATAAATAAGCAGATGGAGCAGAATCGCCCCACAAAGGGGAAGTGCCATTAAATGCGTGAGAAGCGCAAGCGTACACAACACCAAAGCGGCAAAAAGAAAGAGAGAGTTCCTCCCTCTATCAAATCGAAAATAACAGGCAAAAGAAAGCGGGGTGAGCCCGGTCAAAAAACTATTGTCCCAAAGATCCCGAGCATAAAACCATAAGTAAGGGCTAGCCAATGGAACAAGCCATACCCATAGTTGAATTGAACTTTGAAGTTCTTTTAACAAGAAAAGTGAAAAAAGTGTGAAAACGGTTGTCAAAATTACTTTTGAATAGAGGGTAAAAAAAAGGTTCTGGGAGAACCCTAAAGTAACCTGATAAAACCACGTGGGAAAAGGGCCATAGATCACCCCTTGGGTCCCCTTTAACCCATGCATTGCCCACTCTTTTACGTGATTTAACCCTTGGGCGTTAGAAAGCAAAAGGGGTTCATCATTAATGAAAGCAGTATCCCCCAGCCATAAGAAGCGAATAAAAACAAAAAGGAACAATAAAAAGCAAAAAGGGGCATTTTTGCGCATCTCTACTTAAACCTCAATTGCGTTCAAGTCTTCAAGCTTAAATGAATGGGCTTGCTTGAATTTCTACACCTGACATAGACTCGCATACATGGGAGGGTTCATGAGATTGTTTCCATTTCTATTATTCACCGCAACATTGTTCGCTGAACCCGCCACCTTAACCCGTATTTTGCAGGCCGAAGATCTCCGGATGAAAGGAGATCCCATCGTCTTGAAGTCTATTTTGGCTGGGGACGAGAGAGTGGCGAAGGCCGCGATCTATGCTGCGGGAAGAATGGGCGATCCGGCCGCCGTTGAACCGCTCATGAGAGTCCTTCAGGGAAAAAGAAAGAACCCAAAGAAATGGGCTGCGTTTGCTTTGAGTCTCATTTCCGATCCCACCGCCTTTTTAGCCCTTTCCCAGAATGTAGCCTTACAAAAAGATAAAGATGTCGTAGTGGCCTTTTTAAGAGCCCTCGGAAATACCGGAAATGAAAAGGCCCTCGGCCCTGTTGTCCAGGCGATTGAAACACGCGCAGAACCGGAGATCTTAGAGGCTGCCTTCCATGCCCTCGGCAAATTGTGGAATAGCGATTCGACCCATTGGAATGTCCCACCCGAATTGCTCAACCGAGTCGTACTTGCTTTAAGTTCCCCACAAGGAGTGGGAGCCACGGCGGGATTTGCGCTTTCCCGTTACAAGGGGGACATGAAGCAGCTGGATGAAAAACTTTTAATCTCAGTCCTCGAAAAATCGGTCTTAGCCGCAGACACCCAAAGTTTTTTATGCCGGCTTTTCAGCAAACATCCCATCACAAAACTGCAAAAATGGGTTTTAAAAAACACCCAAGAAAACGCCCCTTTTTCTGTTCGATACGAATGCTTCAAAGCCCTTTCTCTCCTGCCTTCCAATGATGAAACCAAGAATGCCATTTTGCAGGGAATGGTAAGTAAAGAAGCGGCCATGCGCATTCAAGCAATTGAAACAGCCTCGGCCCACTCTCTGGAACCCTCTCAAATTGAAGGAGCCCTCCTCACCGAAAATTCGAGTTGGGTGAAAGCTTATGCCTTTAAAGCCCTCTGCCGGCTTCAGACAAAAAACTGTCGCACCAAAATAGATGCCCTGTTAAAAGGCTCCGATATTTTATTGGCTCAGGCAGGGGTTGAAAGCCTGGGAATATTAGGAGAATCGAGTGACGTTGATAAAATCATTGCCCTTCTCAATCATGCCAATATTCGCATCGCAGAAACGGCATGGGAAACCCTCAACAATGTTTCATTCGATAAAAAGATCCCCGATGCCCTTGCTCGAAAAGATGTCGGCATCCTAAACTTTGCCGCGGAACTGATTGGGAAAAAGAAATGGAATGAATACCTTCAACCCCTCACCACTCTTTATTCCCAACTCGACTCCACCGAGTTTTACGAAGCTAAACTCTCCATGGCCAATGCCATTGAAATCTTAAGCGGAAAAAAACCGGCGCCCATTGCTGTTCCAATCCAACAAACTGTTTTTACCTACTCTGAAATTCAGGAAGCTTTGAACAGCCGCATACTCTTTCGAACTACCAAGGGGGAGTTTGAGGTGATCCTTTCGGAAGAGACCCCACTGACGGCCCTCCATTTTTACCGATTCTCAAAATCGATTAAAGGAGAGCTACCACTCTATAATGGTAAAACTTTCCATCGCGTCGTTCCTAACTTCGTTGTTCAAGGGGGAGATCCCAGAGGAGATGGTTTTGGAGGGCCTGGATTTTTTATTCGAGATGAAGTCACTCCTGAAAAACACCGTCGAAGCACCCTTGGCATTGCCACCGCTGGAAAAGACACCGGCGGAAGTCAGTTCTTCGTCAACCTCAACACCAACCTTCACCTCGACGGAAAATACACGATGTTTGGAGATGTAATCCGGGGAATGGAAGTGGTGGATCAATTAGAGGTCGGAGATTCGATTGTTCAGGCGATCGTAGTGGGAAATTCGCATGGAATTGCTTCAGACTCTCGCAATAACAAACATTAGACGAAGTCACCCTTCTTGATTTTCTCTACGATGATCTTCTCAGGCATGGTGGGATCGCGGGGATCGACGGTAAAGTAGGCCTGTTGCTCACAACGACGTTTGTTCTTAAGAAGCCATTCTAAAATCCTGGAAAGCCCTTTGTTTTTCTTGTCACGGAAGAAAGGATCATTCTTCAAAGCATCGGCCGCCTTTTTTAAAGCTCGTGCCTCTCCAATATCATTCTCTTTAACGGGATAATCATTGAGATCATATTTCTTGATGTCTTCAGGCAGAACTCCAAGAAAACGGACGTCCGGTGCAGAGAAATCGGAATTACGGATCAAGCTGGCAGCAGAACCCGCTTTAAGAGTCCGGTAAATGTTTTGCAGCGTGTAGGCGTCCAGATCGCCGAAGAAATAGATGGGAATCTTAAGCTCATCCTGGATCAACTTCACCCAACCTCGTACGGCATTACTCGGTACCCCTTGAGCACCTAACAAAATGGCATCATGTCGCTTGCAAAAACCATTCGCCACAAAGGTATTGGCCGTGCCTTCCGACTCGACCACCAAACAGAAATCGATCTTCTTCTTCGCTTTGAGTTTTAAGCTTTGAGGACGATTTTTGGGTTGAAAGGGAGTCGTTCCTAACGAGCTGAGATCCACCACCGCCTTTCCCCCATCGGGAAGCGTTTCGGTGACTACAAGACCATTGCTATAGGTTTGGCCGCCACGATCGTTCGCGTAACAATTGAGATCTTCACGATAACATTCCAACATTTCACAGATAAAATCGATGACCGAATCACTCTCCGACTGATCCTGAAAGTCGAGTGGCTTCAATTCGGGATTATGCTTCACTTCACCTTTCGCAATATAGTAAAGCTCGCGCTTCGTGTTGACGGCACCCGTATCAACGTTTCTTAGCAACACTTCGAGCAAAAATATGGCTCGCGACATCTTCTGCACCGAAGCGACATTAAGTTCCGTTTTCACCATCTTGTCGCCAGGAGTCAAATATCCTACCTTAGGAACGTATCGAGAATTATCGAGCGAACATTTGATCGCCTCTAAGATAGGGCGTTTGGCATTCTCTAAATCGGTCAGCATCTTATTGCAGAGCTCTTTCGAAATCTTTGGAATCGACTCTTCTCTCATGTTTCAGCCACTTCCTTTACTTGCTTTACTTCTTTTGCTTCCTTCGCAACTACTTTTTTTTTGGGCGAAGTTTTCTTTTTAGGCTTTTCTTCTTTATCTGCTTTAGGTGCATCTTCTACAGACTCTTCTGTTGAAGGGGCCTCCTTTTCGACGAACTTCACCTTCCCTTTTGCTTTTGCTTCATCCACCTCTTTAACCGCGTCCTTCAATTCCTTTTTCGCAACATTGATCTCGCGGCCCAATAATTTAATAATGCCCTCGGTAGCTTTTTTCTTCCGGCTTTCCGGAGCTTCCGTAATTCTACATAAACAATCGACTAGAATCGGGCAGAACTGCTCAATATGACGCAACTTCTCCTCGAGATCGGCCTCACGATGTTCTTTGCGGATATGACGAGAGAGGCGTTGACCTGCTTGAATGAGGGCTCGACGGATCTCTTCTACCAACTCATCACTCGCATCGACCGTTTCTTTCGATGCATTTTTAAATTTAATAAAGGGGGAAACCAGACTCACCGCAACGACATAGGGACCTAACGGCAAACTGTCTTTTGGTTGAGAAAGCCCATAAGCACGCCAATTAACACTCTCAATGGCACGCACCATCGCGCAGGCCGATTTATCAAATTGCAGCGGAACCCGGTTCGCAAACCTTAACACCATGACCGGATCTTCATTTGCCACTACCT
Source organism: uncultured Pseudobdellovibrionaceae bacterium (assembly GCA_964604555.1). Classification (GTDB taxonomy): domain Bacteria; phylum Bdellovibrionota; class FAC87; order UBA2466; family UBA2466; genus CAZRZK01. Next base: position 54,696 of record CAZRZK010000015.1, read on the forward strand.
GTTGCGGATCGGCATCCGGCTCAGCGATCGCTGCCGGCTTCCCTTTCAATAGCCGTGCTATCGCCACCTCCACCGCTACCGGCTTAAAATCGCAAATCGTCGGTTTTCTTGTGACTACGGAGAAAAAATCGACCTCGCCAAGCCGGCGAATGCTTTTTGAAAAGGATTCCTCGCCAATCGTCATCACCGATTTGGTGCTGGGAGACATGAGCTCCGTTTTTTGAAGCGCAGCGAATACATCTTTAAACTGAGCATCGGTAATTTTATCGACGGAAGCTTCCAACAGCTTTTTCTCAATTCCATTTTGAGTCATCTGCTGGATCACATTGTCACTGACACGGGAGAACCCCTTTTTAAGCCACGTGCTTAAGGAGACCCTTCCAAAAAGATGGGAATGCGCAATGAACTCTCCCAACTTCATCGTATGGGGATGGGGCTCGGTGGCAGTAGGAATGCTCGGGCAATCATTGGAGACCCGTTTAAATTCCTGAACCGGCGTGTCCAATAACTTGTATTTCAAAGAAAGGTGCGGGTTGACGAGTGACGTGCCATTTAAATAGGTCAGCAAGCCACCTTCACCCTGCAATTGGATGCGGCCATCGATATAAAATTCGACGCTGACGCCATGGGGGCGATCCCACGCAATCGATTTCTTGTCCTTTAAAATCCCTTTATTGTGTTTGATATCGACGTGAACGAAGGCCCCGACCGCTTGACGCATTTTTTTTGTTTTGGTGACGACATAGGCCCCTTTAGCAGAGGTAAGTTGGGCCCAAGTCGTGGCAGCAGAGATTCCGATCCCTTGCTGTCCACGTGAACAACGGCCCCGCCCAAATTTAGAAGAGGCGAGGTACTCCCCAAATACTTGGGTAATTTCGTCGGCATCGAGACCCGGTCCATTGTCACTCACTTTGATGCGGATGAGATCGGTGTTTTTAAGAGTACCGGCTCCTGCTTTTTGGATCTCCACTTCGATCTCGGGAAGAATCCCTTCCTCTTCACAGGCATCGAGCGAGTTATCGACCGCTTCTTTCAAAGTGGTGAGAACCGCTTTGGTGGGCGAGGAAAAGCCTACCTGCTGCAGGTTTTTAGAAAAATACTCGGCGGTGCTACTCGAGGTGATCTTTTGTTTTGCCACGAACTATCCTCGTTGGTTCAGGGGAACGTAGTTCGCCTGTTTTGGACCAACGTAAATTTGGCGAGGGCGCCCAATTTTGGAATTTGGCGTTTCGACCATTTCCTTCCATTGAGCAATCCAACCCGGTAAGCGCCCCAGAGCAAACATCACAGTGAACATGTTGGTTGGAATCCCGATCGCTTTGTAAATAATACCACTATAGAAGTCGACATTGGGATAAAGCTTTCGGGAGACGAAGTACTCATCACCGAGCGCGACCTCTTCCAAATGCTTTGCAATGTCCAACAAAGGATCTTTTACACCCATTTTGGATAAAATGGAATCACAGGCGCGCTTGATGATCTTGGCGCGGGGATCGAAATTCTTGTAAACCCGGTGTCCAAAACCCATGAGGCGGGCCCCGGATTTTTTATCTTTCACCGCATTGATGAATTTTTTAACATCCCCACCCTCGGCTTTGATGGTCTCAAGCATCTCGACCACCTCTTGGTTGGCACCACCGTGGAGAGGACCCCAAAGAGCGCAAATACCGGCGGAAACTGAGGCAAAGAGATTAGCACGGCTACTGCCCACTAACCTCACCGTTGAAGTGCTGCAATTTTGTTCGTGATCGGCATGCAAAATGAGCAGAAGATCCAAAGCCTTTGCGATCACCGGATCGACCATATAATCTTCCGCTGGAACTCCGTACATCATCTTCAAGAAATTGGAACAGTAATCGAGAGAGTTTGTGGGATAGATGAACGGCTGACCAATCGATTTTTTATAAGAAAACGCTGCAATCGTTGGCAACTTTGCCAGCAGACGATAGATGGAAAGATCCATATCTTCGCTGCTTTGATAGAAAGTCGAGAGTGTGTTCACCGCGGAGGAAAGCGTCGCCATCGGATGCGCATCGCGGGGGAAGCCATCATAAAACCGCTTCATGTCCTCATGGAGCATCGTGTGCCGGACCAGATTGGTCGTGAATTGCTCTAATTCTTTTTTATTCGGCAGTCGGCCATAAATCAGAAGGTAACTGACCTCAACGAAGGAGGCTTGGTCGGCCAGCTGTTCAATCGGAATCCCGCGATATCTTAAGATCCCTTTTTCTCCATCCAGGAAAGTAATTCCACTTAAGCAAGAACCGGTGTTCATGTACCCATTATCGAGCGTGACCAGTTCGGTGAGATTGCGGAGATTATTGATATCGATCGCCTTCTCGTTCTCGGTTCCGATGACAACATCGAATTCGTACTCCCGACCTTGGAAGACTACTTTTACCTTATCGCCCATGCGCGCTGCTCCTGATGTAGAATGAGTAGGTACTGGAATGAATTACCATATTGTCTCACCTGAAACAACGCATTATCAAGGACCCATTGCAACCTTAATATAATCCGTTATAGTGGCTGGTTATTGCACGGCGTAAGGATGGGCGGATAGCTCAGTTGGTTAGAGCGACGGCCTTACAAGCCGTAGGTCCACGGTTCGAGCCCGTGTCCGCCCACCATTTTTATATCCTCTCGATTGCGGAGTAGCCAATGAAGAACGTTCTGATTGCCACTTTTACCCTGATGCTCTTGATGGGTTGTGCTTCAAGAAAAGCCTTAAAACCTGAAGGAAACTTGGTTGAAAAAAAGGGGGTTCTCGGAATCTCGGGAGATTGGATTAAAGACAAAGGAAAGAAAGTCGATTTGCAGCTTCGGTTTATCAATCAATCCAAAGATTTTCTGGTCATTCTTTATAGCGACTTTGAATGTAAAAAGGGTACTCTGAAAGGACGCGGTTTCTCCCCGTTTGGACTTTTTGGCAGTATTGAAAACCAAATGAACGCTATCGAGTCCTTAATCGATAAGTCATTTACGCTGAATCCCGATGAAGAAAAAGATTTGGCCATTACCTGCGAGTTTAAAGAGGCGAATGAAGGACCATTTTCACTCCGAGTCAAAAATATTTACCGCAAGGTATCAAGCAATAGAGGTGGACCCAAATTAGATAATGTTGGTAAAGATCTGATGTGGACCCCCAATTTAGCCCCGTAACAATCGTTAAGCCTATCTGAGTCAAGACGTAACATTTTGATACATTCTTCCGTAAGGTAGAAATAAGGGGGACTTACATGCCAATACTACTCTCTTTGATTGTCTTCTTTACCTATGCGTCGACACCTCAGCCCACACGCACATTTTTTGAATCGATCGCGGGCACCTACATCATCGAAAGAACTAATAATGATGAGCCGCATGGCACTAATAGCATAGCGGAAGTAGTTACCGACGATTCTTTAGCTAGCTTGGCGATGCCCTATTGTTTACCTGGATCCGGATCATGCGATCCCGGCTATATTGATCTCGAACTATCAAACACCACTGTACAAAGCGAGCAAATCGGCGAGAAAATCCGTTACGAAATTAAAGACGGGGATCGTCTCTATTATTGGGAAGTCGAAGGGAACCATATCACTTTCGAAAACCGCCAATACCAGATGCCAGATGGTAAAATCACCACGCTGGTTCATCATTTAATTAATAAATAGTCGCTGTCGGGAAATGCGAAAAATTAGCCCCGGAGGGGCTCACTTCAACGTTTTCCCGAAAGCGGCGTATCCCGAGCGAAAGCGAGGGATCTCGTCGTAAATGCTTGATATGACGAGATTGCTTCGGGCTTCGCCCTAGCAATGACAGTGCGCTTTAAAAAGTTGGGGTGTAGCCCGCTTTTTTGGCGTCAATCAGCCGAATAAAGAAGATCCGGTTACAGACTGGAACCTGCTTATATTCGTCAGGTTGGTAGAGCTCTTTGGTTTCGAAATCGCCCACATACTTATCCGGTTTTCTGCCTTGCATGCGAAGCCGGAATTCAAAGGGCATTTCCTTGAGAGGATCTTTCGGATCAAAAACTCCCAAACCTTTTGTCTTGGCCTTCTCGCAAGCCTCTACGTATTCCTCGACCGGTTCTTCTTCAAAGTAGTCTTCATTGCATTTAGGCCCTTCGCAGATGATGTAAGGCACTGCCCATCCCGAGCTCAACATCGCCATGTTGACGTCGGCGCTTTTCTTGTAAACTCTGCCCAAGGTACGGCCGTATTTATCCAGGCCATGATCTTCAACTTCTACCTCGGTTCCGATGGGGACTAAGGCTTTTAGTTGTGCCGTAGCTTTTTGTCCGAATTTTCCCTGTCCTACCACTCCATGATTAGGAGTGGGAAGGTGCTCTTCCGGAGCATCAATATTGATCATGCGAATCTTGAGAGTATCGGAAGCTTTAGTTTTCATCTCTTTTCGATCGGCTTGGACCCAAAGGGTGTCACCATCCACATCTTTGGTGACGGCGCCAGGAACCATCGGAGATTTTCCATCCGCAGCGCTGAGCGCGAACGAAACAGTAAGGATCAGGATTGCACACACCTTCTTTATCATTTTTCCCCCTCAAGATTGAGATTTTAACCCTGTTTGATTCCCGCAGTGTGTAATTTAGTCAAAGAATCGAGGGAGTCATGGGCGGCTGTGTCGGAATCATCCCTTGACTTTATAGGAGCGAAGCAGTGGGAGTTCTACGCGGTAATTCTCGTTATCCTCGCCAGGAAAGGTTTCCAAGCACATGGGGGTATTTTTAAATTTGGCATGATTCACCAGGTATTTAAAAACCGCGTTACCTAAAAACCCTTTCCCCAAATTTTCATGGCGATCTACACGACTCCCCAATCCTTTTAAGGCGTCATTTAAATGAAAAGCGCGGATCCGTTTCAAGGAAAGCAATTTGTCCCACTTCTTAAAGACGGCCTGAATTCCCTTTTCATGGCTTAAATCATATCCCGCGGCAAAGGCATGCTGAGTATCGAAACAGAAGAATACCCGTTCCGGTTCTTTGACCCGTTCTAAGATCTGTTGCAGGTCCTCAAATTGAGATCCAATACAATCCCCTTGTCCGGCGGTGTTCTCCAACATCACCAGTGACTTGTATCCCCGTGTTTGTTTTAAAATCTCATTGAGGCTATCGACCGTTTTTTTGATCCCCGTTTCGAGCCCCGCTCCCAAATGGCTTCCGGGGTGCGTCACGAGTCCCTCGATATCTAAGGCTTCACACCGTTCATAATTTTCCAGGAAGCAGGCAATCGATTTTTGGCGCAAGGGTTCATTTGAAGTAGAAAGATTGAGAAGGTAACTATTGTGAGCGATCACTGAGCGAACGCTTTTGGCCTGCATCCGGGCCTTTTTAAAATTCGAGATACTATCTGCGGTAAGAGGACTCCCCTTCCACGACCGGCTGGACTGGGTAAAAATCTGGATCGCTTCACATTGCAGGTCTTCCCCGCGCTCAATGGCCAAGTGAAGCCCGCCTGCGATCGATAGGTGTGCGCCTAAAAGACCCATTTCATTACCAACGATGGTAGGCCGGATGGCCTGGTTTCACAGCGACAAAAGAACCCTTGCAAGTGGCACATACCTTCCCATCTGCGGAGAGTTCCGCTTCGATAACGGCGCGGTCGTCGGTGCTCGAGGTGACCCAAGCCTTTAAGTGTAAAATGCTGTTGATTGGAGTCGGCCGCTTAAGTTGAACCGAATACTCCGCCGTCACGGTACAAGGAGGGGCTTCCAGCTTTTGCTTCTGCATCAGATGATAGGCCGCGGTCCAATTGCTGTGGCAATCGAGAAGCGCACCGATGATTCCGCCATTCACCATTCCTGGGAAGGCTTCGTGGTAGGATTCCGCTTTCCAGTCGGCGATGACTTCATTGCCTTTCACCAGGCTTCGGATGCGCAGTCCTTTGGAGTTTGCCGGGCCACAACCAAAACAGATGCTTTTAGGAGCAAAGGTTTCTTGAAGGTAAAGTTCCGCCATAGGCGGACTACTTTACCTGCTCACTAAAGTAACAGTAAAGATCGGAAAGGGAGATCGGTTCCATCTCGAAGTCTTTGTAAGTTTTGGACCGCGACAGGAACAAATAGGACTTCTCGCCGAATGCCACTCCCCTTCGGAGAAAAGTTTGCCCCTTTGATTGATAAGAATCATCTGAACCCTCTCCACTGAAGGATTCTGAGACAATATCTTGCGTCAGATCTTTCCCTGAATTGAGATAAGCATTGGAATAGCTTTTGTACCCAGTTTCATAGGAGGCAACGGCCTCCTCCGGACTATCACTTCCTCCATATCCATATTTCAAAGTGCGCTTGCCCATTTTTTTTAAACTCTCGATGACGAGATATCCATCCCCGAGAAAAGTGGTGGAAGTTTTTCCTGTTTTCTGGTTTTTTTCATGGGAGACACATTCTCCTCCCCAAACTTCGGTGCCCGATTTCAAGAGATCGACAGGCAACTTTTCGGCTTGATCAAAGGCCTTTTCTATTTTTTTTGCGAAATCCTCACCCGACGCAAAAACAGACAATGCAATCAGCAAAATAAACTTAAACATGTAAATCCCCTTCCATTAAGGGATAACAAAATCCAGCCCTAAAAAAGAGTCAAGGTTTCGCTATAAAAGCTGTGAAAATAAACGACAGCCATTTTCAATAAGCCTACGCCCCAAGGAACGTCGAGAGAAGGCTTTCACGTCGAGCGGGGTCGACTGTTTGAGATCCCGATCAAACATCTCCTGCGCTCTTTGGTTAAAAACTTCGCTGTAAATGAGAAGATTGAGCTCGAAATTGAGCTGAAAACTTCGAATATCCATATTAGCAGATCCCAGCATCGTCAGGTGATCATCGATAATGAGCATTTTTGCGTGGAGAATACGCGGAGCAAACTGGTAAATCTTAATCCCCAATCCCGCGAGTTCGTCAAAGTAGGATTCCGAAGCCCGTTGGACCAAAAAACCGTCCGATTTCATCGGTAGCAGCAAGGTGATCTGAATCCCTCGATAGGCCGCAATGGCCAACGTATCCATGAAGGATCGATCGGGTACGAAATAGGGAGTCACCAATGCAATTTTTTTCTGGGAAAGGGAGAGTGCCATCAGCAGGGTTTGGTGAAGCAGGGCAAAGGAGCTATCAGGGCCGCTATCCAACACCTGGACGACCGAGGGTTCCTTCGTCGTTACAGGCGCGATAGGTTCCTTGATCTTCTTACGAGTGGCGTAGTGCCAATCGCGTTCGAAGACCTCCTCCAATTGTCCTACCGAAGCCCCTTTTAATTGGATGGTGTAATCATGCATCGTATCGCGGCCCCGTTTATGAAAATACTCTCGGGCAATATTGTAGCTTCCCGTATAAGCGATGCCCCCATCCACCACCAATAATTTACGATGATTCCTGAAGTTCGGATTCCATCCATTCCTCACAAATTTAAAGGGGCGGAAACTGATCAGTTCTCCCCCACATTTCTTGAGTTCCGAAAGGTGCGAAAGCTTTAACCAGAGTGACCCCAAGGCATCATAAAGGATACGGACTTTTACACCTCTCCGGGCCGCATCGGTCAACGCTTTGAATAAAGGTTGAGTGGTTTGATCGTAGTGAAGGATATAGAATTCCAGATGGACATAGGCTTCGGCCTTTTCGATCGACTGGATCATGGCATCCAGCGCATGGGTGGAACTTTCGAAAAAATCAAGGGAGTTGTGGTTGGTAGGCCCCTGCTCGGAAAAAAGCGCGGCCGTCTGGAAGAGTTTTTCGGTTCGGGAATCTTGAATGATGTCCAAACGGGGTCGAAAAATCGAGCGTTTGCCGGGCAGGATCATCCGTCGACGTGATTTCGCCTTATTTTCTATCCGTTGCGGCCCTAAAATCAGGTAGATCGTTCCGCCGATGATGGGAAGTGCAATCACGAAAAAAAGCCATGCCAAAGTTGAGAGCGGTTCCCTCTTTTCCCTCAAAAGAGAGAAAAGCACATACCCAATGATGATTAAATCGAGAACGAGGAAAATATTCACGTCGGAATCAGGTCAGACTGAATCAATGAAGACGCGACCTGAATCTCCTCCTGTGCGGTATCGTGAAGAACCGCCTCCACCGCCTCCAAAATTCCATCGCTATTCAGATGATGGTATTCAAAAATATCCCAAGTGGTGCCCGATTTAGAGGTCTTCCGCACCGCCAAAGTTTTTTGCTTCACACCGACGATAGAACCGATATTGTCGAGCAGACCCGGTTCTCCATCGTGGATCGAAACCACCGGAATTCTTCCCCCTTGAAGCGACAGCCAAGCTGCTTGGCTGGCTATCTTAGATCCAGGGAGGTAGAAATTGCCGGAGATCCGTAACCGCCGTTTTAAATGTTGATAGCCGTCGCTCTCAGCAAAGTTTCCCAGAAGGAGATCGGAGCTCGTAACAACAAAAACATTGGCATAGATCCCCTTTTCCAAAAGGGCATCAGAAGCTTTGATCGCTTCGACCGTCAGTGCCCCCATCGCAAAGAGGTGAACCACATTGTCACCCGGAGTGTAATCTTCATACCCTTCATAATGGATCAGGGCATACCCCCCACTGAGCACGTCCCGGCGAGTTTCGATCAGAATCTCGGTATCTGAACTCCCAGCATACCGTTTCTGTTTTTTGAGTCGATCGAGCATCTCCTTTTGCAAAATTCCTTTGGTAATTCCACGGATCAGGGTCGATTCCCGGCCCTCATTATCGGCCGTCCAGTGGCGCTTCAACATATCAGCAAAGATCCATTCGAGCTCCTTCGCGAAGGTCGGCTCCCAGGTGACGCAGTTAGGGATCTGAAAATCGGATTTCCAAGAATGCTGGGCTCCTTCGGGTGCCAGTGTAATTCCGCTCGGCGTGCCTAGTGTTACAAATCCGGAATGCCAATAAAGGTTATAGTAAAGCTGATCATGGGCGCGCTTAATGAAAAAATCATAAATGGTCATCGCCGGGAAAAAGGGAATCCCCACGAAATGAAAAAACTTCCCGAAAGATCCCGCCGCCGACATGCAGTTTCCCTCGGCAATCTCGAATCGAATGTGCCCCGTCGATTCGCTGGTTTTCGGCATCACATCGGGAGCCTGTTTGTCTTTCGCCCCATACTTGGCTTCAAAATCCTGCTGTTCGACATCTCCATAGAGCTTTCCGCTCATGTTGGGGCTGGTGTTAGTGGAACTCCCCACATCGGGTGCCATGGTGAGAAAATACTTGGCCACTTTCCGCCATTGTTTCTCGACCTCCCCTTCATTTTCAGTGGGCGCAGCATGCCCTAAACGATCCAGTTTAGCAGCCATCTGTCCCCACATCCACTGAGTGTGGGCCATCGGAGAAAGTTTGAGGGCGGCGATGTTAAATTCTTCAGGCCAATCGATTTCACGTGCGGCCGCCAAGTGAGTTTCTTTCCGATTTTTGATCTCTTTGAGAAGAGATTCGATACCACCCACCAACTCTTTTCCCCGTTCCGCCAAAAAAACGGTTTCTTTCGACTTCGCAGGAAATTCAGCAAAGGGATTCTTGGGATCGGCTCCGATCTTTGCCGCCATCTCATCCAACTCTGCCGATTCCGGCATCGCCGAATGGTTACCGGAAAGAGCCTGGCAGCGCAGCCCATGCCCTTTGATGGTGTAGGCCACCACCAAAAGAGGCTTTACTGGATTTGCGAGGTGTTCACTAAACGCCTCGAATAAAGTTTCCAGATCGTGGCCAGCCAGATTTAAAAAGGCCTCCTGAATTTGATCTGTCGATAGCTTCTTAAAAAATTGGGCCAGTTTTTTCGAACGTTGTTCCAAGACTTCACGAGTCTGTTTGGGATTATTGGCCGCGAGCAATGCCTGGAATTCAAAATCGCTCAACTCTTCATCTAAAACCCTCTGGAATTCTTCTCCTCCGGGCATGGCAAAGAGCTTTTCCCGTTTTTTCCCATGTTTTAGTTTAAGCGCACGCCATCCATTGGCCTCGGCAATCTTCACGATCCGATCGGCATCCGATCCGCCTAGCGCTTTTTCGTTGAGTACACGGGTGCCATCCAGGTTCTGTCGATTATAGTCGACGATCCAAACGAGATCCTTAAGTTCCCGTTCCCCGGCATCCGGCATCGCTTCGGCGAGCGACCCTTCCCGAAATTCAGAATCGCCCATTAGACACCAGAAGGTGGGCTTTTCTTTCAGATCATAATGGTGATCTTTCGCAAATTGATAGGCCAGGGAAAGATAAAGGGCATTGACCGGCGGAATCCCCACCGATCCAGAAGGGAAATACCGAAAAGAATCGGGATCACTCTCGGCGTGATAGGACTGAAAAACCGGCTTTCCTTCTTTCGAAAAATGGCGGAGGTGGTGCATCGTCTGCTCACGCTCTTCGGCAGAAAGCGGAGTGCCGTCAGTGAGTCGCATGTTATGCAGCAAATAGTTATAGGCGTGATCCATCGGAGAGACATGTGGTTTACATGCGAAATAGTCTTCCGGTTTTCGCAGCAAAAGGTGGATTGCCCCTAAAATGTGTTTGGAAGAGGCGCAGGCCGAAGGATGACCGCCCACTTTGGGCTCACCTTTTTCTTTAACCACGCGATTATTGGCAATATCGATCATTTCCAGTGCCATGTAATAAGCACGATCGACAATTGAATTGAGAAGATCAAAGTTGGGGGCTTTCATTGTTTAGGTATCGCTTTCTTCGTTCGATTCACCTGATTCGCTGTGGAATTTCCGATACTCCCGATTAAAGACTAATTTAGTGAGATCCTTCATCCGATCAACATAAAGTTTGCCGAGCAGGTGATCATATTCGTGTTGTACAACCGTTGCCGCAAACCCTTCCGCAATAAATTCGATGGCCTTCCCTTCAGCATCCAGCGCCTTCACCTCAACGCGATTCGGTCGTTCTACCCAACCCTGCAAACCCGGAACACTCAAGCAACCTTCCCAGTTTCCCGATTCTGTTTTGGTCAGGGGTTTAATCACGGGATTGATGAGGCAAAGTAGGGAGGGTTTCTTACCTTCGTCAAAATCCCAGATCATCACCAAAATCTGAAGGCTTTCATGGACTTGGGGAGCCGCTAAACCCCGGCCATCATACTCAAACATGGTATCGATCATGTCCTGGATGAGTCCCTGGACTTCAGGCGTACGAATCGCCTTTTCCGGTACTTTTTTGGCCACTTCCCGAAGGACGGGATGGCCCATTGCGGCTACTTTTCTGACTGCCATAACCCCTGCAATATACTCTAATCTGTGGACGGGACCAAGGTTTTCGACCTGCCACGCCAGGACTACCGCGAAGCACCCCCTCCACTATCCGGAGTGACCCGCCAAAGGAATGAAAATCATACCGGAATCGATACATGAGAGTACAACAATCCTACTCCATTAGTTGAAATCATGCGAACACCGCCTCGTACTTTCAATTGCATAAGAGTCAATGGCCTTTGCAGCAACAACGCTCCTCTTCCCTTCTCCGTCATTCTCTTACAGTCGCCGAGAACCCCAGAAGACAATTCTCTACCAAACCATCCAGAAAAATTATGAAACCTTTTTACATCTTAACACTTCAACTGGATGTGGATTAAAATCCCTCCCTAGTTACGTTCATGAAGAGATCCACGCATATCTTCGTTGCGGCATTCTTGCACACGGCTTCAGCCGACTTCGTTGCGAAACTTGCAAGGAAGAGCAACTCATCGCCTTCTCATGTAAGAAACGGGGCTTCTGCCCTTCCTGTGGTGGAAAGCGGATGAATGAGGTGGCTGCACATCTAGTCGATTCAGTCTTACCTCACGCACCCATTCGACAATGGGTTCTTTCTCTTCCCTTTTCTGTGCGATACCTGCTTGCCTATAAACCCAACCTCGTAACTGGAGTCCTCTCCATTTATGTCAGAGCCATCTCCACTTGGATCAAAAAAAGAGCACGCCTTGAGGGGGTTACTGGCAAAACCGGCGCTATCACCTTCATTCAAAGATTCGGAGGGGCAATTAACCTGAATGTCCATTTCCATAGCCTGTTTTTGGATGGAGTTTATTACGGAGATGGGGAAAAGCTAAAGTTCCATGCGGTTCCCGCCCCTACCAATGAAGAGATCGCAGTGTTGGTCTCAATGTTGAAAGACCGTATCTTAAAATTCCTCGCTAAAAAAGGATTCCCTATCAACGACTTCTCTGAAGACCCACTTGCAATCGACCAGCCTGTCCTTTCTCAACTCTCTGGAGCCTCAATCCATCAACTTATCGCAGTGGGTGAGAGAGCAGGAAAGAGAGTAAGAAAAGTGGGGGCAGACCCTGCCATAGGAAATATTTACCAAATAAGTAGGAGATGTGCCGCAACCCATGGCTTTAGCCTCCATGCCAACACCAAAATAGAAGCCCATGACAGAAAAAAACTGGAAAAACTCTGCCGATACACTGCACGGCCTCCCATAGCCATGGAACGCTTGAGCGAAACTGAAAATGGCAAGCTCCTCTACAAGCTTAAAACTCCTTACCGCAACGGCACTACCCATATCTTGCTAGATCCTCTGGAATTAGTAGAGAAAGTAGTTGCTCTTATCCCTCCACCAAAAGCCAACCTCCTTAGATACCATGGGGTTTTTGCTCCCCATGCCAAAGAAAGAAAGCAAATCATCCCAACCAGTCCAGAATCGAACAAGCAAAAGAGTATAAGTCAAAAACCCAACCGCAGTTGGTCCATGCTCTTAAAAAGATCCTTCGCCATTGATGTCATGACGTGCCCCAGTTGCAGTGGAAACATGCGACTCATCTCTCATATTGAGCAGTCCCCGGTCATATCCAGGATCCTAAATCACTTGGGACTACCCACCTCAACGCCCCCTGTTTCTTCGCCCAGAGCCCCACCTCAAGCGCAGTTCATAGACTCGCAACTCTCCACACATGATGATTTTTATCAACCCTCTTTTTAGTTGAAAATTGTAGAGGCTATGGGATCCCCATATCGTTAAGCGTTAAAAAAACTGGAAAACCCCTTTATATTCTGTCGTATAGAGAAGGAACGGGGCCATCTAAAGCAAGAAACTGAGCTCAACTGTCGCATAAAAGGTGTTCTGTTTGACGTGGGCAAGCCATCCATTTGTCGTCGAATTCAATAAAACATTTTTCGACCAATCAGAGGCTGTGCCCCATACCCATCCACGATTGGTAGTTGAGATCGCGGTGTGAGGGGTAGGGGAATGACGGGTGGCCATCCAGGGTACATTGGTAAAATTAAGGGTGTCGTTGCCGTAGTTATTGACTATATAGACGACCTCGAGAATGCCCCTGCCTCTATTGATCAGATAAGTTTGTAGCAATACATCGGAGCGATGAGCCATCGTCTTGATCTGTTCATGGGCCTGTTGAGGCCAAGTAGTGGTCATCACACCTTCCTCTTTATCTTGGTGCACGAGAAGGGGTGAGAAATATTGTTTTCCCGATTCCTTTTCTTTGTAAGTGCCTGCCTGATGAATGAAATAGGGGTTAGTGGGGGAGTTTTTAGCTGTGCTGACCCCAACCCATTGGATCACTCGGTCGATCCATTCGCCCACATCCTGTTGAGGACCTATTAAACTTCCTAAATTGCTATCAGATAAAAAGTAGATTTGTCCCCCTTTTCCGACGCGGAGATTCCAGGATGGGCTATTTGGCCCTTTAAATGAAAGAGCGCGATGCCAAAATGAGCGTTCGATACCGCCAATTTGTCCCACCACCTGCGTGGGGGAGGAAATGGTCAGCCCCTCCGAGATTCCGCGTGAGGGAAGCATCCAAAAATCCCCTTTTAGAATAGGAGTCACCATCCTGATTTGGTTCTGAACTATGGGTAAGTTATTGATCAATGGGATGGATGGAGAAGGCGAGGGGGCGGGTGAGATGGGTGAGGACGAAGAGGAAAGAGAAGGTGAATTAGGGAGTGGATCTGATTGTGCTGATGCGCTATGAATCCCATCGTTCGAGCCTCCAGGCTGGGAGCAAGAAAGCAACATGAGGCTGATAATAATAAGGGTAATCTGAGCTTTTTTCATAAAGGGTCTTTATTTAGCTTCGGTAAATTCGAGTGAAAGATGAGGGATAGATAAATTGTGCAGGAATCATAGAGATTGAGGGATGAAAATCGCCCTACTCCACAATAACTCTACATAATATTCGCAATCTCTCCGGATAAAATATTGCAATGGGATTCAAATACTCGAAATGGGGACTTGTCGTATAGAGAAGGAACGGGGCCGTTATAAGCCCCCCCTCTACCGTAACTCGACGTATAACGACTATCCCGTTAGCTGATCACGCCTAACGGGGAGGCTGGGAGACCCCATTTATGTTGCCTATACATCGATATGATTCCCTTTAAGAATTGCTTGATAACCCACTTCTATGGCTTCATTTGCATCCGTTCCAAATTTACGTGAAAGCAACGCGATGAGTTCTTCCGCGGCATACACCTGAGTTCGACCTACTTTATTACGCTTCCCTATAATTTTTCGTTCCTCTAATTGATTCATCGCTAAAGAGGCGACTTGCCTGGAAATTTTTAACTCTTCCATTAAAGTAGTAACGGTAACGATGGGCTTTTGTTGCAAAAGATCTAGGGCTAGGAAAGAGGCTGAGTTTTCACGAAACTTTGCCCTTTCTTTCCATCGTGTGGGCATTGATTGAATCGCTGCCCTTGTTATTTTCGCTTCTGCTTCACTTTGAGCAATCGCTTCACAGACAAATTCAATGATAAGGCAATAATCCAATTTCTTTTGCGCCTGTTCGAGTGCACGGCCGTAATCATTTTTGTATTTATCTACGAACCCCGACAGATAAAGGGGAACCCTATCTGCGCAGATCATTTGGAGTGGCCAAAGGGCACGTCCCACTCTGCCGTTTCCATCTGTAAAGGGGTGAACCGCTTCAAAATGGGAATGCCCAATCGCTAATCGCGTGGCCAAGGTAAACCCGATTATTCCCGCATCTCCTTTTTGGGCCAGCTCTTCATCGCTTAACCAATCCAGGACTTTTCGAAGAGTCTTTTTCACATATTCGGGTGGGGTCGGATTATAGGTGGACTCCTCTTTACGAAAGGAGCTTCCAATTTGAACGATGCTGCCGGGTTTTCCAGCTGTGCGAAGTGCTCCTGGGATCCATTTGTAGTTGGGATCTTTTGAAACGATCTCTTTGTGGATTCCGCAAACTAGCTTTTCATTAAATATCTTTTCTCTATTCTTGAGGGCTTTATCAAAGTGTTTTTCAAGTGCCTGAGCATAGCCCCTGACAGATTGACTCTCGCTTTTACCTTTTTCATTATCAACTACATCCATGGGTGTCAGGAGACTGTCTATTGTCGACCAGGTTCCTTCCATTCGAGAAGACTCCACAGCCTCTCTTCGCACAAAAAAGTAATTGATCAATTTGTCGATGGCTCCCATCTCTTCAAAAATTTGCATTCTGGAAAGAATATTATTGGCTTTTCCCAACACCTTGAGGGGGAGGTTTTTGGGAAGGGTTTTCGGAGGAGGGGGGGGGATAACAAACCAGATATTCTCGTAACCCGCGGCATCTATCTTGCTGATGCCAAAGCCTTTTTTTGAATCATAGCCTTGGCGAAGCGAGCCTACCAACTCATCTTTATTCATAACTTTGATTTTACTCTGGTTTAATCAAAGTTAATAGAATAACTTTGATTGTGGAAGTGGGGTCGAGTTCAAAGCCCGATCTGAATACCTGCGGAGGCTAGGAGATTCATCTCGGAATAAAGTATTGTTCTTCCAATGAGGTGAATCGAGAAAGAGGGGGAAAGATGGAATTGGAGTCGAGTTCCAAAATAGGGCGGGGCTATAAACACGAAGTAGGCAGAGGGTAATCCGGCCAATATTCCCCATTCAAACTTGGGGAGTACAACGGGAATGTATTCGGCTTCTAAGGCGGTGATGATGATTGGAAAAGCTCCTCCACGTCGTAAAGAGAAGGAACGGGGCTATCTAAGGCAAGAAAGTCCGTCGTACCTGGTCGTATAAAGCCGATTCTGT
>CAZRZK010000016.1:0-879 GCA_964604555.1 uncultured Pseudobdellovibrionaceae bacterium
CTCCTATATGGATTTCCCAGTCATTGCGACGACGCCAGCTGCGAGGAAGGTACTGGAAGAAACTGGGCGTCATGATAGCATCCGCATCAAAGGGGAATTCAAAAAAGAAGGAGTGCCGATTTTCCACATCAAGGCCTCTTCCGTAGAATTGCTCGAGAAATATCCAAAAACCTACCCCAAAGTCCCCGACTACGAATATTCGGCCAAACTGCCAAAAGATCTGGAAGAGTTGAAGGAGATTACCGTCCGCGTGCATGCGGTGGCCGCAGAAGGAAAGGTATTGGTTGTTGAATATAAGGATACGGTCGTTCCGGTCATCGTGAAAAAACCAGAGCTGACGAAAGATCTGTTCCGCAACGATAAGATCCGTATCGCGATCGTATTGCGCGAAACCCCCGCGCAACCTACCCACGTTGAATTGAATGTTGATGCCGAAAAGCCATTAGTAGTGATCGAAAAAATCAAGGATCACCATGCGAAAGAGGTTACCTTAGAAGGGGAATTGATCTTCTTTCCGAAGAGCCCCCAGGTGAACCGTAATATTTTTGCCTTACAGCAGGTGGATGCCGATGGTATTCCCAGGGAACATACCCTAGTGAACTTCGAGGATCCCAAAGTTTTCGATCAGATTTTAGCGAAGCTCCAAAAGATCTGGGATGCAGAGATCGACACTGCAAAATCGGCCCGCAATAAATACATCAATCCCAAAATTCGGATTCGGGTTAAAGGGAAGTATAACTTGGTGGATCCGGGACAAGCCAATCCCCAGATCCTATTGTCCGGCCCCGACGCTATCGAAAGGCTTTAAAAATTCCGCTACCCCGTCGTTGCGAGCGAAGCGAAGCAATCTTTTAGCGATGAGAAAAGATTGCTTCGCTT
>CAZRZK010000016.1:889-70258 GCA_964604555.1 uncultured Pseudobdellovibrionaceae bacterium
GTGTGGCGCCCTACCCACCCATATTTTTTGCCTCTCAAAAAATTTTGCTTCCTGTCCCCCCCCACGACGGGTAATCGACTGAGCCCTATGCGCCTGTCCAAACTTTCGACACTTTTTACAGTTTCTCACATTATTTTAGGCACAAATTAAGGGCATCAGGGTTGCATTCTAAAAGAATGCAATGAGACACCTAGGCTCCAACATCGTTCCTATTATCTTAGTCACCGTAGCCGTCATAGGCTGTGGTGGCGGTAAAGAGGGCGGGGAATGCAAAGGCCCTGCTATCAATACCGAAGCGCTTGTGCGCTTTAAAAGCCAAAGTTTAGCCAATGGCCCGACCAGTTATTTAATTGTTCCCAATCCGGCCGATGCTCTGAATGATTCCGCGATTGCACTTTCTGACTCTCGGTTGGGTGGAGCTTATGATCTTTATAATCTTTCAGGTTTGTCTAATCCGGGCAAACTCGAGAACAACTATTTAAAAATTCGGATTAAAGCGAATGACGATCCCGCCAGTTCATTGGCGACTCAAACTAAAAATGGGCAGTTTGCCTATCCGATTACGAACGCACATTATTCAGAGGTGATGGCCTATCAAACTTTGGCTTCCATGACCTCCTATCTAGCTGCTTTAGGTTTTCCTTTAGACACTTCTCGTCCCCTCTTTGTTTTGACCCGTATTCCCATCCAAAATATTGAAGAGACCAATGCCTACTTTGATAACAGTAACTTGGATCTCTCGGCCCCCACTTCTATGAAACTCTTCGGAGAATCGACAGGGCAAGATCGGGATATGTATTGGCATGAGATTGGTCATGGTCTTGCAGAAAGAACTCGCGCACTCATCGATTATGCGGGAGATAATGGCGCACCCATCACCCAGGGGTCCAGTTTGCACGAATGTTTTGCCGATTATTTAGAGCAGTCGGTTTCAGGGACCGATTATATTGGTCGTTATATTGCTCGGAATTTCAGTGATATCCCAAAAGGGGAGCCTCTTCGCTGGGCGAGTGATCGCAATGACGGAAAGAGCGATTACGCCAAAGTGACTACTAATGACGGAAAGTCTACCTTTCCAAAGCGTTACGACGTTGCAGAATGGTGTACCCGTGTCATGCATGATGTTCGCAGCCGGTTTGTCCAGAAATATGGAGAGGTCGAAGGGCCCATTCTCGCCGATCGACTGGTGTTTGGAGCAATGGAGCTCTTGAAAAAAGATACCTCGATTCGAGAATTTTATTCTGCCTTGGGTCAGACCGATCAAAAATATTATTGTGGTGAGAACGGAGCCGATATTCAAGATGCGTTTGCAAAACGAGGGTTCCCTTTATCTACCGGAAGGCTGGTCAATAAACTCCAAATCCAGTCGACGCCGGTGGTTGTCGCAGAAGGATTGGTAGGGTTTAAATTATCCATACGTAATCCTAATAGCGAAATTGCCCGAAATGTTCGGGTCCGTTTAGAGGCGAAAAATGCGGTTTTGATTCCCATTACCTATCTTCAAGCTTATGGTGATGTCTCTCCCAATACACAATTTGAAGTGGGGGGAGCTTTTATGGATGAATATTACATGGTGACGGCAACTGCCGATCAGGCCCGACTTGGGAATGCAACTTCGGTTCCGTACCGACTCGTGATTTTCGCGGAAAATGGCGGAGAGAATGTGCTAGAAGGGGAGATTCGATGAAAAAATGGATTCTCTTTTTAGCGATTGCCATCGCCGTTTCGCTATGGATTTACGTCCAGCTTTTAAAGCAACAGGGAGTTGAGTCCTATCAGCCTTTAATACCCGTTACTCCAGCTTTCGTAGAAAAAAGGGTGGAGCCAGTTAAAAAAGAGATTGCCTCTGTCATAAAACAGGTCTCGGGACGCACCCCTTTGGAAATTACCCAAAATTATATCCAACTCCATGCAAAAGAATGGCAACTCCAGCCCCACCATGAATTGAAACCTGAGGTGCTTCGTTCGGCCATGGGGATTTGGGTTCATTATCAAGTTTATCAAGATGGAATTATTGTCAGTGGTGCCGCCATTCGCTTCCACCTCTCTCCAGAATTAGAGCTTTTAGAGGTCGATAATAAATACCAGCCCTATAAAAAGGGGAACAAAGAAACCTTGGCGAACGATGCCTTAGCCCAACAGGTTTCAACCCGCTATGGATTTAGGGCCGAATCTATCGAACGCTCGATGGAAAAGCCGCTTTATTTTCCAAATGCTTTCCGGAATGAAGTTGATTTCGCCTATAAACTCGAAAATGCGCAAGGAAGCATGGTCGTAAGGGCCTCCGATGGCCAGCTTTTAGCAATGCCCACAGGTCGAAGTGAGTTCTCCCGACGGCCGATGCGTTCTACCCGCTAGCACTATTTACAATTGCACAAATTTGTGCAATTGTACTTATTTGTGGGCCGCACAGAAAAAAATATCATTAGAAATATCAAAAACGGGCGATTTGTCCTCACAGTTCACGCTCGTGAGAGGATGAACGAACGTTTTGTTTCAGAGTTAGACATTGTAGAGGTGGCTAAAACTGTACGATCGATTCGGTATCAAGAAAAAAATGATACCTATCTGCTGACTGGCCTTAATACTTGGCAGGAGAGGTTGATGGTATCGGCTGCAGTAAGAGGGAAAGTTATTATTGTCACGGTTTTTTTGGAGGATGAGTCATGAAAACAACCAAAATCAAAAATTTTGCAGGTTTGACCTACTTAACAATCACCAATATTCCAGTTCGATCGACCGAATTTGGGGATGTGATTGATTTAAAACCGGCCCTCTTGGAAAAATTAGCGACCATCGCCCTCATTAAAAATAAAATCCCCGTAAGAGGGGCGGAATTCAGGGTAATGAAAAGTGCCCTTGGACTTTCTAATGAAGCTATTGCGCTCAAACTCGGGATTAGTCGTAATACGGTTTTAAAGTGGGGCAAAGAAGTAGAGACCAGGCTTCCTCCACCTTACGAAATGCTATTTAGGTTGCTTGTCGCAGAATTGCTAGGAATTAAGTTGGCAGCCACTCTGAGTGATCTCAAAGCCGGTGATAAAGCGAAGAAGATCCACCTTGAGGCAGCTTAGACTGGCTTACCAGGTAAAAACCCCACTCAATTGGGCAACCATCACAAAACTGGATTCTAAGACCCCCAGCTTGGGTTCTAAACCAATCGAAGCTTTATCCATAATGGGGACCAAAAGTCCCGGGCGGAGCCAGCCCGAAAAGCCCATTTCCAACCCTTTTTCATTGCGGGTCACAAAAACCGGCCCTAAAGAGGCCCCGAAATAGGGGTGGAACCAGCTGGCTAAGAGTGGAAATTGATAAACCACCGTCCCATTGACCTGAATGGCGGTCAGGCTCTTATCAGCGCGGGAGAAGTCGGTTCCCCAATAATAGGCACCCATGTCGACCCCTACATAGATGGGTTCAACGAGATCCAAACTCATAAGGGCTCCCCAGTTCAAGGCCCAACCCATCTGTTTATCGGCTACGCCAATACCGGTTCCCATGGTCATTAAGAACATGGGCTCTTCGGGCGCCGTGAGACTTTCAGTCCTGACGACCCCGGCTTTGGGGAGTCGGGCGGCGCCGAAGGAAAAGGTGGTCAACAAAACTAAAATAAGAAATAATTTCGCCTTCATATGAATTAGGGTAGTCCTTTCCTTTTGCAACTACAAATATTATCGTGGCAACATGAGTAACCAAGCACAATATAAAGCCATTCGAGGGATGCATGATCTCTGGGGGGAGGAGCTCGAAAAGTGGCATGCCGTGGAAAAGAGCTGCCTCAGCACTCTCCATGCCTTTGGTTACACCGAATTTCGCACTCCCGTCCTAGAAATGCTTGAGGTCTTTAGTCAATCGGTGGGGGAAGAGACCGATATCGTCGAAAAACAGATGTACCAACTCCAGACCGAATCGGGGGAGAAGTTGGTCTTGCGGCCGGAAGGGACTTCGGCTTTTGTCCGTGCCGTTCTAGAACACCAGCTCCATCGCCTCGCCCATCCTCAACGCTATTTTTATTATTTACCGATGTTTCGGTATGAGCGGCCCCAAAAGGGGCGGCTCCGCCAATTCCACCAAATTGGTGCAGAGTTGTTACTGGATCCCAGTCCCGAGGCCGATGCTGAAATCATTCTTTTATTGGATCAAATCTTCAAAGCCTTTGGACTCACTGAATATGAGATCCGGGTGAATAGTGTCGGGTGTGAAACCTGTCGTCCTCCTTATAAAGAGGTCTTAAAAAAATATTTGGGGAGTCGGATTGCTGAGCTTTGTCCGCAATGCCAAAAAAGGATGGAGCGGTCCCCGCTGCGAGTGTTGGATTGTAAAAATCCGACCTGCGCCAACCTTGTCGGGAATGCTCCTAAAATGGTGGACCATCTTTGCGAGCCTTGCAAAACTCACCACATTCGGGTTTCGGAAGGCCTTGCATTGACCGGATTACCGGTCGTCCAAGATCCCAATATTGTCAGAGGACTCGACTATTACAGCCGCACCGCTTTTGAATTTACCTCTAATTTATTAGGGGCGCAGAGCGCCCTCGGCGGAGGAGGGCGGTATGATGGGCTTGCGAAGCGGTTTGGCAGCGAGGCGATTCCGGCGGTAGGTTTTGCCCTTGGGGTAGAACGTCTGTTACTGGCTTTAGAGGCCAAATCTCTTATCCCGAAAGTGGACAAAGGGGGATCGATCTATTTTGCCCCATTGGGAAAAGCGGCTTACGATCAACTCTTTGCTTTGAGCTTTGCTTTGAAACGAAAAGGGCTTCAGGTGCTCATGTCTTATGAGCCGGAGAAACCTTTGAAATGGCAGTTGAAGCAGGCCGACCGTTTGAAAGTGGAGGCTGCGGTGATTTTGGGCGACGATGAATTGAAAAAAGGGGAAGTGGTTTTGAAGGAAATGAAGACCGGCAATCAAAGTGCCATCGCTCTAGAAAAGTTGGAAGAGGAGATGCTCCGGAGGTTCCATCAGTGAAGATTAAAAGAAGCCATCCTTGTGGCGAACTCAATGCGAAACTATTGAATCAGCAGGTCAGCCTCTGTGGTTGGGTCGATCGATGGCGCGATCACGGCGGGGTTGTTTTTATTGACCTCCGAGATCGCTCTGGAATTGTGCAGGTGGTTTTTGATCCAAACCATAAGAATTTGGAAGAGGCCGCTAAATTGCGCCAGGAGTTTGTGATCGGCGTGAAAGGAACGGTACGCAAACGTCCCGAAGGGATGCAAAACGCGAATCTTCCATCCGGGGAGATCGAGGTCATTGTCGACGAGATGGAGCTACTCAATCGCGCCGAACCATTGCCTTACTCCCTCCACGAAGATAGCCCATCGGCAGGGGAGGTGGATGAAAGCCTGCGCCTTTCCTATCGTTACTTAGAGCTCCGTCGAAAAGGATTACAACACAACCTCATGATCCGCAGCCGGTTTCTCAAGGCGGCCCGTGAATTTTATTTTGAGAATGGGTTTTGGGAGATCGAAACCCCCATTCTTTATAAGAGCACTCCGGAAGGGGCACGCGACTATTTAGTCCCAAGTCGGGTGCATCCCGGGCAATTCTACGCGCTTCCCCAATCACCGCAGACTCTCAAACAGCTTTGCATGATTGGTGGGATTGAGCGGTATGTTCAGGTTGCGAGGTGTTTTCGGGATGAGGATCTCCGTGCCGATCGGCAACCGGAGTTTACCCAGATCGACGTGGAGATGTCTTTTATCGACGAGTTGGATGTCCAGACCCTCCATGAGAACCTAATGAAGAAGGTTTTTAAAGAGGTGATGAATCTGGATTTAAAAACTCCTTTTGACCGCCTCAAATATCAAGAGGCGATGGATCTTTACGGTAGCGATAAGCCTGATCTCCGCAACTCACTAAAGCTTGTGGATCTCACGGAACAGGGGAAGAAAAGCCAGTTCCAAGTATACCAAACCCAATTAGCTGCTGGCGCTATTCTAAAAGGGCTCTGCTTCGAAGAGAAGGAGCCGATCTCCCGCAGTGAGCTGGACGCCCTTCCCAAAAAAGTGGCCCCTTATGGAGCGAAAGGGATCACCTGGATCCGGATTAAATCGCCCGGTGATTGGCAGTCACCCCAGGCTAAGTTTTTCGATGAAGCTTTGAAAGCCGAAGTGGAATCGAAATTGCCTTTTAAGAAGGATGCCTTACTCCTTTTGGTTTGCGCCAAAGATAACGTCGTTAACAATTCCTTAAGCGCCTTGCGGATCGAATATGGAAAACGGTTTGGATATCAAAGCTCCGAGCCCTATCGATTCCTCTGGGTACAGGATTTTCCGCTCTTGGAATTTAACGACGAGGATAAGCGATTCTATGCCGCTCACCATCCTTTTACAGCACCTCATCCAGAAGATTTGGAAAGCTTCATGACAGATAGCTCACAACCCGCCCTCGCTAAAGTGCGGGCCAGGGCCTATGACCTCGTCTTAAATGGATATGAGATCGGCGGGGGAAGCCTTCGGATCTACGATTCGACCGTTCAAGCCCGCATGTTTGATGTGCTCAGCATTTCAAAAGAGGAGGCGCAACAGCGATTCGGATTTTTCCTAAAGGCACTTCAATATGGCACTCCTCCGCATGGGGGAATTGCGTTAGGAGTGGATCGCATCAGCATGATCTTGGCCGGCACCGATGCGATTCGTGACGTGATCGCCTTCCCCAAAACACAGAAGGCAACCGATTTGATGGCGGAGTGCCCATCGCCGGTCGATGAGAAACAACTTAACGAGCTCCACATCCAATTGAAACCCCATGAATGACCTGGTCTATGACGTCGCCATTATCGGAGGGGGAATCAATGGAGTAGGTGTGGCCCGCGACTGTGCCATGCGCCGACTCAAAACCATCCTCTTCGAAAAACGGGATCTCTGTGCCGGGAGTACGGGAGCCTGTTCCGGCATGATCCATGGGGGGCCGCGCTACCTTGAAACCGAACGGGAAGTGACCCGAAAATCCTGCGAAGACAGTGGCGCGATTCAGCGGATCGCCCCCAATCTTTTATTTCGTATCCCCATTCTGATTCCGGTGATGAAGTCGGATCCCAAGATCTATTTTGAAATGGTGGAAACATTTGCTAAGGCCTATGACAGCTTCTCCTCCATCAAAGGAGGTAAGCCGCATGTTCGCTTGAATCGCGCCGAGGTTCAGGAACTGGATGCCGGTTTTTCCGATGAAATTGTCGGTGCGGTCAGCATGGATGAGTGGGGCACCGACCCTTTTCGCCTCGTGGTATTAAACGCCAAGAGCGCCGTGGAAAGTGGAGCCGAGATCCGAACCCAGGCCCGCGTTGAAAAACTGGCGATGGATGGAAACAAGGTCATCGGTGTCCATGTCACCGAAAATGGGGTGAAGCGTTTAGTGAGGGCAAAAATAGTCCTCAATCTCACCGGCCCTTGGGCCCCTTTTATTGATCCCAAAAGGATGAAGTCGATCTCGATGCGTCCTTCTAAAGGAGTCCACCTCACTTTAGATCGCCGGATCGTGAATGTTTCGCTCGTTTGTAAAGCGATCGATGGCCGGGAGAGTGTCTTTATCCTCCCTCATGAACATACGACCATTATCGGAACTACCGACGATGATTATTATGGCCATCCCGATAATGTCTCGATTACGCAAGATGAGGTGAGCTACCTTATCCAAGCAGTGGAGAGGTATTTTCCGACCCTGACCGATTACCGCATCTTAAGGGCCTGGGTCGGCATACGTCCTACGCTCCACAGTTGGGGAATTTCTGAAAGTTCACTCAGTCGCGATCATGTGATCTATGACCATGAAAAAGATGGGGCTGCCGGGCTCTATACGATGATCGGCGGAAAACTGGCCGCCTATCGCATGATGGCGCAAGAGATGACCGATCTCATCTGCCAGCGTCTTAAGATAAAAGAAGAATGCCGAACGGCCCTGGTGACGCTTCCGGGCTGTACCACCGAACTTCCTTGGGAAGAGGAGTCGAAAGAACGTGGGATAAATCCCATTGCGGTGAGACGTTTGATGTTCCGGCACGGAACGAATGCCCTCGAAATTTTAGAGAATGCGCAGAAAAATCCTGAGCTGGCGCAAACCATCTGTGAGTGCGAACAGGTCTTGGCCTCTGAAGTGGAGTTTTGTGTTCGCAATGAATGGGCTACCACCTTAAATGACATCCGCCGCCGGACCCGTTTGGGAATGGGGCCTTGTCAGGGGTGCCAATGTGCAATGCACACTTCCCAGTTGATGGGACGGCTTTTGAATTGGTCAAAAGATCAAGTTCAGCATGAGGCCGATCGTTTTGTTGAATCGAGATACCGTGGAAATGCACCGGTATTATATGGTGAACAGCTCAAGCAGGAAGAATACACCCGCTACCTCTGGGCGAAGAAGGCGGGAATTTAATTGTTGAGCCACGAACTCCATTATGACGCACTCGTGATTGGCGGAGGGATTAGTGGCGTGACGGCGGCTCTCACCCTCAAGGAACGGGGAAAGAAATGCGCCCTTCTTACCGATGGTTTTGGGACCAGCCATTTTTGGAGCGGAGTCTGGGATTTTGGAGTCTTTCCGATCCCTCATGAAATGCAGCAGGCAAACACATTTCTTTTTGAAAAATTAGCCCCCTATTTAAAAATAAAAACCGCTTGGGAAGAGCCCTTCAGCGTTCCCAATAATATGGGGCAAAGAGTAAAAAAGTTGGCTATCGCCGATACTCTTCATATCGATGGGGATTCCAAGCCCTACCTTTTAGCCTCCCCGAGTTGGCGTTTTTTAGCAAAAGAGATCGCTCAACAGTTGGAAATGGAATTTGTTGAATGTGAATGTGAGGAAAGAGATTTCCCGCTCCATAAACTGGCTGCCAATCCCCAGAGAGTAAAAGCGATTTTTCAAAAAGCACTCAAAGATAAAAATCGAACCTGTGTCGTTCCTCCTCTTTTTTTGGATCCCACTTTTCATCAGCAACTAGAAACCGAGCTTGGAATCCAGATCCGTGAACTCCACAGCCCCGACAGTCCTTTATTAGGGGAACGATTACGTCGAGCCGTTCTTGCATTGTTAAAGGCCGAAGGGATCGACCTCCATTCAGTTCAGGAATCGAGGGCGATTGTTGAAAACCATCGGATCATTGGAGTTGCCCAAGGAATCACGGCAAATAGTTTTGTTTTAGCCACCGGAAAATTTATTTCCCGGGGAATCAAAGTCGACTGGAATCAAGTGCAAGAGAGCTTTTTCCACCTACCGCTTTTTGCAAAAGGGTCGGACGGATCGGTAGAATGGAGAAACCAGCTCGATTGGCGCAATACTCTCTTTAAGGAAGAACAAGCTTGGGCCACTCTTGGCGTTCGGGTGAATGAACAACACCAACCGATCGATTTTTCGGGCCATCTAGTTTATGAAAACCTCTATGCTTGCGGCAGTATTATCGGGGGAGTCGATTTCGCGCGAGAGGGAATGGGAATGGGCTGGATGACAGCCGATGGGAGGGCATGTGGCCTTCAACTTCAGTAAATTCGAAGCCAAGTTGGTGCTGGCCTGGCTATTCATTATCCATCTTTTTAAGCGTTTTATCCTTTTTTGGAAGCGGGGATTGGGATTAACGGGTTTTTGGGAACACTTTAAGGCTGATGCCGTATTTCCCGTCAACAAAGTGGAACGGGTGAAATTTGTTCAATTCCAACGGTGCCTGAATTGTTCACTCTGTACGCTAACCTGCACTGCTGTGATTGAGGGAAAAGGAGCTCCAGGATTTGAGCCGAAAATGATTCCCTTGAGCCTATTAAGATCGGAACATGAATCGGAACTCTTTTCGTCAGATTTTTTCAGTTCCCAGTGGCTTCCTTGCAAGGAATGCAACGCCTGTGTCGCCGACTGTCCGAATCATCTGCCCTTGCACGAAGCGGTGAACTTTACGCTGATGCGTTGGAAAAAGGTTAAATAGTCCCTGTCGGGAAATTAAAAATGAGGGCCCTTTGGGCCAACATTTCAATTTTCCCGACGGGGACGTGTCCTGAGGGCGAAAGCCCGAAGGATCTCGTAAATTCAAGTATTTAAGACGAGATCCCTCGCATGCGCTCGGGATACGCCGCTTTCGGGAAAACATTAAAGTGAGCCCCTTCGGGGCTGTTTTTTTACATTTTCCGACAGCGACTAAACAACAGATTAATAAGTGGCCGATTCCATTCCATCAGCCGTATAGATGGGGATGGCGCAAAGGGCATCCTTCTCGTTCTGCTGACTGACTGGAGTTTCGAATTGCTGATTTGGATCCGAAGGAACCACCGCAATTCCGTTGTAGTTATAGAGATCGGAATCGGTTACATATCCAATCGAGATCTCTTGATCGAGCTGAAGGTCAATCTCCTGAATATAGGTCCGGAACGATCCGGCATCATTGACCAAAGCGATCTTAACGATATCTCCTGGGGCATCCAGAGAGAAGGGGACCATCACCAATTCATAGGTAGAGGTTCTACCGGTTGGGATTAAATAGATATCGAAGCTTCCAATGGTTCCTTGGCAAGATTCGTAATACATATCGGAACCTGCTGCCGTCTTCTTTTTTCCTGAACAGCTGGTCAAGGCTAGGACCAATAAACCTACGAGGGCTAAGATCCACCATCGCTTACAGATATCAACAACACTCGCCAACATTACGTACACTCCCGGTAAAAAAAAATATCAGAATGAGATAATGCAAGCGGCACGCCAGAGAGGACAAAAATGAGCAAGCCTTCAATTTGTGGAAGAATTCAAGTTGTGAACAGGATCAGTAGAAAGGCTCAGATCGTTACGATCTCTCGAACAGCTGTCAACTTATTGGGCAGCAGTGTTGACTCCATTGCGGGGCATATTGCAAACCACTTCCCGGCCATCCGACTCTGCACTGAGAACCGAACTCTGCCCGGACTTATAAGGGGTCACTAAAACTAAATTGTAGAGATCGAGATCGGTTTGGGTGAGGTAATCTTCGTAAAGAACCTCTCCGACAACCAGTCTTTTACTAGGCACGACCGTTTCGGTCTGGAGGTTTTTATTGGCTAGAGTAACCGTTACCAATTCACCGCCGGCTTGAGCCGCCGCAATCGTTTCCAGGGTCAACCGGAAGAATCCTGGCTTTTCCTCAGCAGGATCGAGATAGATGTTAAATTGCGCAAGCTGGTTATTGAAGCAAATCCCTGAACCCCCAACGGAGGATTGGGTCGATTTCGTGCGTTTTCCGCAGGAAACCAGTAGCCCCAGAACCAAGACCAAAGTGGTGATGCTGCGAAGAGTATTCATACCTAGAATACAGTGCAAAAGGGGATCCAAAGTGTAGACAAGCTAAGTAGTTGGAATACAGGGGGTTTTAAGAATTGTGTCAGGAGCGATTTTGTCTATTTTTTAGTCGGTTGATCAAGGTAAAAACCGAACCCGTTCTTCAGGTGTAGGAATCCGACAACTCTCTTTTTTTCCAAAAATGCGGTAACGGTTTCGAGCTACCAGATAGTAGAAAAAATCTCGGAAGGGTTCGGGTAAGAGCTGCAGCCAACTGAGGACGCGCCAAATGCCGCCTAAACGAGCTAATATTCTTAGCACAGCAGTCGATCCTTGATGGATTCCTACTGCGTCTCTAAGAATGATCGATTTGAATTCATTTTCTACTAGCTGCGGCTCAAGAAGTTGCTTTGCAAGTTCTCCCTGAAGGGGGCTGACTTTAAAGATGTCATGCTTATCCTTTCGAAAAAGGAAATCAATGAAATGGTTGCATAGTCCACAAACCCCATCGAAGAAAACGATAGGGGAGAGGGATTTAATTTCTTCCGAAGACTTCAAATTGTTCAACGTGGAAACCGGGATCCGATTTAATCGTAATTCCTTTTTGGAATCGAGTTTCCAATTTGTCCACGTGGGGCTTTTCCGAATGGGTCAATTGATGGACCACCTGCGGATTGGCGTAAACCACAATGTTTTTGAGCGCAGAGAGGGACTCCTTCTCAATCTCGCGGAAGATTTCAAAGCAAACGGTCCGCTTGCTCTTATGGTATCCCCGGCCTTCACAATAGTGACAGGCTTCAGTGAGATAACGGATGAGATCTTCATGGGTACGTTTTCGGGTCATCTCGACCAATCCTAGATCGGAAATCTTGAGGATGTTGGTCTTGGCTTTATCCTCGCCCAGCGCTTCCTGTAGAGCCCGGAAAACCTTGTCCCGATTCTCATGCGATTCCATATCGATGAGATCGATGATGATAATTCCGCCGACGTTGCGGATTCTCAGTTGATAGGCGATCTCTTTCACTGCCTCCAAGTTGGTTTTTAAGATCGTTTCTTCTAAGCTTTTCGATCCCACATACCGGCCGGTGTTCACGTCAATCGCGGTGAGTGCTTCCGATTGGTCGATGAGCAGGTACCCGCCCGATTTGAGCCATACCTTTTTGCCAAGGGCTCGGGAGATTTCGGCCTCGATGCCAAAGTGCTCAAAGAGTTGAGAAGGGCCTTTGAAAAGTTTTACGCGTCCTTTGAGCCGCGGCATGAATTGGGTGATGAAGGACATTACTTTGTCATGTTCCTCGGAATCATCGATCACGAAGGAATCGACTTCATCGGTAAAGAAATCGCGAACCGATCGCATCGCCAAGGAAAGATCTTCGTGGATCAAAGCCGGAGCGCGTTTGCTTTTTGAATCTTTCTTGATGCGTCCCCAGAGTTTCATGAGGTAATCGGCATCGGCCACGAGATCGCGGAAACTTTTTCCCTCTGCAACTGTCCGGATAATAAAGCCAACTTCTCTGGGGCGAATTTGGCGGAGGAAAAGCTCCCTCAATCGCCGTCGCTCCCGCTCGTTTTCAATGCGACGGGAAATCCCCACATGCTTTACCGTGGGCATTAAAACTAAATTCCTTCCGGGGAGGCTGATATGGGTAGTGAGCCTGGCCCCTTTCGTTCCGATGGGCGCTTTTGCCACTTGGACTAGGATCTCTTGTCCTTCTTTAAGGAGGTCTTGAATATTAACAGTCCCCCGACCGCGTCTGCCGCCGCCGCGCCCGCCGCGTCCACGCCCTCGATCGCCGCCTCTTCCACGGGGTGGGCGAGAGGGTCTACGGTAGGGTTCCCGTTCCGGCCGATCATTACCACGGCTTCCTTGGGATTGTTCTTGGGCAGGGCGATCCCCTTCGTCATTGTTGTTGGATTCGCCTTGTTCATCGGAGTCTTCGCTCTCTTCATCGGGCATAATTAAAGCGCCCGATTCCCCGGCCCCCTCTTCTTCGTCTTCACCGGTTTTGAGCTGTTTTAGCTCCTCTAATTCCCGCTTGTCCTCTTCTGATAGACTTGAATCCCCTTCGCCATCTTCTTCGTCGACAAAATCGACATCGGTTCCAAAGGGCTCATCGATAATATCATCCACATAGAGGAAGGCGGTTCGTTCCAAGCCCAATTCCAAAAAGGCAGCCTGCATGCCGGGAAGCACCCGCTTTACGACCCCCTTATAAATATTTCCGACGACGTTTCGGTCCTCTTCCCGCTCAATGTGGAGTTGCCGAATCTCCCCGTCTTCGAGGGTTGCCACGCGCGTTTCGTAGTGGCTCGCGTTCACTAATATCTGCTTGCTCATCGAATCAGAAGTCCTCTCAAATGTTCAGGAATAACATGGACCTAACAGCCTTAGCAATATATTATAAAAGACCTGTGTACCTCCTCTTTTCCCTCCTTTTGCTCACCGTTTCTGGGATTGCCCTGCTGGTTTTACCCAAAGAACTCCTAGTCGCCCCTCCTGGATTGTCGGCTGAAGGGGGCGTCTACTCGCTTTGGTATAACTCGTTGGTTCTTTTTGCCGTCCCTTTGTGTGGGATTGTCTTGAGCATGAGTAAAAGCAAGTGGGTTCGCTTTTCCGCCTTTATGTGGGGGCTATGGTTGCTCATCTTAACCGTTTGGGTTCTCATCCATTCGGTTGAACTTCCCCAAAACTCAACTTTTGGGACGGTTTATATGGGTTGGATCCTAGCCATTACCACCTCTCTCTGTATGGCTTCCATGGCTTCGCTGGTGAAACCCCGCAAAAAGAAAAAATAATGACTGTTTTCTAAACAGTTGATTAACAAAAAAAGGCATTTCTAAGAAAACAAGCAGTCTTTCATTGGCGGTAGCTTTGCACTCACTCTTCTTATGGCTTTGATAGGGAGTGTTGGATGAAGTGGTCCCGTTTCATATTTTTCCTGCTGATTTCGTTGGCGGCAGTTGCCCGACAAAGAGAATACCCAAAGGAACACCAAAAAATTGAATCGATGGTAACGGAAAAGACCACGGACGGTCGGACGGTCGTTCAAATCAATGGCCTATCCCCAGAAAACTTTTATAAGCAGTTCCATTATTATCTCCACACGGCAAAAGATGGTGGAAAATGGCATCAGCAGCTCCATAGCGGTGTCCATCCGCTCTTCGATCGCATTGATTTGGGGAATGGAAAGTATGCCAACATTCAGATTTTCATGCACGCCGATGGCACCTTTGAGTGGGAATATAGTGAATGGAAACGGGAAACCATCACCACGAGTTCAATGCTCATGTCCAAATCGGGAAAAAGCAAATGGCGGATCCAAGGGGCCGATCTTGTATTTGAGGGGCTAGGCAGAGCCAAGGGTGGAACCTTTGAAACCACCATTGACCATGAAAGGAAACGGCTTCCTGTTCTCACTTTTACTTTCGATAAAGATATTCATAGTCCCGGTATCACCGAGGGACGGATTGTCCTCACCCGCGCCGGCTCGACGGCAGGCCCTGGAACTTACGAAGATAAAGATTACACAAAAAAGTAAAATCTAATAACTTCGCGCAAAAATAACCCGTCCGCCAGAAGGCCCGCCACAGGAGATGCACTTTCCGCTCTCTTTAATCTGATCAAAAGGAACGCAACGGATAGTTGCCTTGGTTTCTTCCTTCACTTTGGCTTCGCAAGCGTCCTTGCCACACCAGTGCATTTGATAAAAGGCCGGTTCCGATTCGATCCGTTCCTGGAACTTTTTATAATCATTCTCGATGAAAATATTCTTCTTGAGGAATTGGGAAGCATTGTCATAAAGCTGCTGTTGGAATTTCGATAAGATCCCGGGAACCATCTCACCTGCTTTATCCAATGGACAGGTCTCCTTCACGCCATCTCGACGGCTCAGGGTGCAGATGCCCTGGGCGAGATCCCGGGGTCCTACCTCAACCCGCAATGGGATTCCCTGCACTTCATATTCATTGAATTTGTAGCCGATGCTATGCCCTTCACGATCATCAAAATGGCAGCTGTATTTGGTTTGGAGTGCATCGTAAATTTTTCGGGCCGCTTCTAGAACCGGGCCATTATCCCCTTTTTTCTGAAGCACCGGAAGAACCACAATCTGAGTGGGGGCCGCATTGGGCGGTAATACCAATCCTTGGTCGTCACTGTGGGTCATGATCAGGGCGCCAATGATGCGAGTGGAGATTCCCCAGGAGGTCTGGTGGACATATTGAAGTTTCCCTTCGCGATCTTGATATTGGATGTTGAAGGGCTCAGCAAATCGGGTTCCGAAATAATGGGAGGTGGCTGCCTGCAGGGCCTTCTTGTCCTGCATCATCGCTTCCACACAATAGGTTTGCAGAGCTCCCGCAAACTTTTCGCTCGGGGTCTTTTCACCGGGAATCACGGGGATGGCGAAGACATCTCTTAAGAAGGTTTGGTAGACATCGAGCATTTTTAAGGTTTCTTTGCGGGCTTCGACATCATTTTCATGGCAGGTGTGACCTTCTTGCCAGAGGAATTCTAAAGTTCTCAAGAAAGGCTTCGTGCGCATCTCCCATCGAACGACATTGGCCCATTGGTTGATGAGCACCGGCAGATCTCGATAGCTCTTGATCCATTTCGAGTACATCGAGTTGATGATCGTTTCCGAGGTGGGGCGCACCACAAGCGGTTCATCGAGCTCTTTTCCGCCGCCGTGGGTCACGACGGCCAATTGGGGTGCAAACCCCTCGACGTGATCCTTTTCCTTCTTTAAGAAGCTTTCGGGGATAAACATCGGAAAATAGGCGTTCCGGTGGCCCGTTTCCTTGAATCGTTTGTTCAGTTCCCGCTGTACAATCTCCCAGATGCCATAACCATTGGGTCGCAGGACCATGCATCCCCGGACTGGACTATAGTCGGCCAGCTCCGAATGTTGGATGAGATCGGAATACCATTGTGCAAAATCTTGGGAGCGGGGAGTGATTCGTTCTGCCATTTTCGATTACCTTTTATAGTGAGCGGTGCAATTAAGATCAAAGTCTTCTTCTAAATCACGGACCGTGATTTTCAATTTGCCGGAAAGCTCCTTAGTTTCAATTGTGCTATGTCCAGGAAGAATTAAATCGCCGGTTTGGAAGCTATAAAAGCGGTCCTCGGTATCGCAGGTCCAGAGATTATAGTCATATTCCTCATTGCCAAGGTTGGCGGAGTAGTAGGCACCTTTCCATCCGATAGCAATTTCGTCTTCTTTGGGGAGGTTGTTTTTCTTTGACTCACTGGACCAAACCTCCAGCGTCTTGCCCTCTGGCGGGAGTTGCTTGCGTTCCTGAATCCACTCAAGTCGGGTATAGAGGCGGTCGATACTCGACTCATTCACACATTCAATCTTGAACGGAAGGCGGATTTTATCGGCTCCTTTGGGGATAGGAGCGG
Source organism: uncultured Pseudobdellovibrionaceae bacterium (assembly GCA_964604555.1). GTDB lineage: Bacteria > Bdellovibrionota > FAC87 > UBA2466 > UBA2466 > CAZRZK01. Next base: position 17,517 of record CAZRZK010000016.1, read on the forward strand.
CCATTAAGTGGATAAAGTTAAGTAGCAGGAACAAATGCATAGGATCTCCTAAGTGAGAACCTAATATTTATTTTTCAAGCAGTCTATAACGGAGTTGTTGGAGATTGGGGAGCAGTTCCGGGGGAAGTTTTTGCCTCTCCAGTTCGGCTAGCAGGTTCTTTGCTTCATGGCGCCGTTGTTCACTGAGCAGGCTCTCAGTCGCCTGAATCCGGGTATAAAGTTCCCGTTTTTGGGGGGAGAGTTCTCCAAAGTGGATTTTAAGCAAGGGCCGGCCTGCATCGATTCCTTCCACTGAAAAATGGTGCCTATTCAGGAAAATCAGCAGGCTAATGAAAAGTATAAAGGTGATTCGCTTCATAAAACTTTTTCTGTTGAGTGAGCCAATAGCCCACCGCCGCCGGTTCCGGGAATTTCCCCCAGGGCTTGCGGTTAAATTCCTCCGAGATCCACTGCGGATAGTTTTTTACAATCTCTGCCGTTTCAAAACCCCTGTGGGGATTATAGGCGATTTTTCTTTTTTGATAGTATTCCACCACTTTTGACATATCTGCCGTCGGTCGAATCGCCAGAGCATGCGAATTGTTTTCGTAGATGACTCGCCAGTCGGGATGTCTAAACCCTGCGCTTGCCACGAGTAGTTGGGTTTGGGATGGAACCTCCTTAATGATGAGGTTCCAGGCCTGCATTCCAAATCGATCATAGAGCAGTTTGGCTCGTCGAAAAAAATCGGCGTGAACCATCGTCCGCATGTCATAGGCCACTTTGATGTCGGGCCCATTTCTGAAAATAAATTCATTAGCGAGGACCGGTTCACAGAAAAGGTTGCCTTTGAGTCCCGTCTCTTGGATGAAGTGGCTCACCTTTTCAATGGACGGGTTCACGTCATAACTTCGGTAAAATCGAAAACCAAAGAGCAGACAAAGGCTCAGTAAAAGAGCGTGATTTCTTTTCATTGAAGGAATGGCAGAGGTGAGTTGAGCTGCGGGATAAATTAAAAAGAGGGTATGCCGTACTGAAAGCAGGGGAAGGGCTAAACAAAGTGCGAGCCGAAACTCTCTCTTTTTCCAAAGAAGAAAAAGGATGCCAGCTCCCAAGACAATGGCGGCGATATCCAATCGAAAAGAAAATTCATAGGGATGAGCGAAGGTGGATTGAAAATCGGCGAGTTTGAGCCCGTTCCATTCAATATTATCGATCTGTTTTCCCAAACGACTGAGGTCCCAGGCATATTGATAAAGTCCCCAGCCTTTTGGATTCAATAAAGTCCCGCAGAACGAGGCAATGAAAGCCCCTGGAGAGGCCATGAGCAGAGGTGCTAATACAGCGCTGGCATGTACATTGGCCCATAATACCGAGAGGAGAAAGGCTCCAAGGAATGAAGAAGAGAGCGAGGTGAGGGTGGCAACTCCAAAAAGCAATTCCCCTAAAAGGAGGGGACGGAGGACATGGCAATGTTGGTGGATTAATAAGACTATGGTCATTCCAATGAGGGTGATGGGATGGGAACGAGTCTTTTCATAGATGAATCTTCCGGCAATTCCTAAAAGTGCCCAGAGAACAATCAGAGAAAGCCATTTGAGCCCCTGAATGCCAAAAGCATTATAAACTTTAAAAAAAAGCCATTGTGAAAGCCAAGAATGCCAAGATTCATCGGCGCTTCCTGCCGCGGTATAGGTAAAGATCTCCGTCATTAAGGGTCGATGGTGGGTGGCAACCCATTCCCCCACCTTCAAATGAAGGAAGATATCGGTGTCGGCAGCAAAGGGGGCACTATAGACGAGAAACCAGGCTGCCAGGAACGGAATGAATAGGAGAATCATTTGTAAAGGAGGTAGTCTTTTCGAGTTTTTTGAAACTGTTTTGTATCTTTCTGTTCGATTGCAAAAAGGGATTTCAGATTATCCCCAGCATCGATTGATTTGCGGACTTTTTCGCTCCCCGCAATCAGGTCGATCGGCATTCGCTCATGTTCATATTCATAAGGGGGCTTTTTCCAAGCGAATTGATTGGGGTAAAGATCACGAATCGTTTTCAATAAGCGAAGGCCGGCGCGGTAGGAGTTGAGTTTCTTTTTGTCGGTGATGTGGAGGTAAACCCCGCCGCAGACCTGACCACTCCATTTTTGGAAGCAGGGTTGAAAGTAAATAGCCCGATAATAGATGCCTGAAATCTTTTGGGAGTTCATCTGCTTCGCCAACTTATCGGCATCGATATAAGGAGCTCCGATCATTTCAAAAGGCTTAGTAGTCCCTCTCCCTTCCGAGACCTCCGTCCCTTCGAAGAAGACCGATCCCGAAAAAAGATAGGCTGCCTCTAAATTGGGCATGTTGGGAGAAGGCGGAACCCATTCCCGTTTCCAGAAGCTGGCATCTTGATTCCGTTTCCAACCTTTGACGGGGATCACTTCAAGCTCACATCCGATTCCAAAGGCATCATTAAAAAGAAGTGCCAGCTCACCCATGGTAAGACCATGGCGAACGCAGATGGGAAACTGTCCGACAAATGAGGAGAATTCCGGTTCGAGGCAGTTGCCTTCCACTTGTATTCCCCCAACTGGGTTAGGTCGGTCTAATACGACGATCTTTTTCCCGGTTTGCTTGGCCACCTTCATGCAATTGGCGAGGGTGTACATAAACGTGTAAACGCGGCTGCCGATATCTTGGAGATCCACTATCATCACATCCAGAGTGTTCATCATCTCGGGAGTAGGCGAGCGCCCTTTGCCGTAGAGGCTAAAAACCGGAAGTTTGCTGACAGGATCGGTGAAATCATCCGACTCGATCATGTTGTCCTGCTTCTCGCCGCGAATGCCGTGCTGAGGGCCCAGGAAACAGCCGACCTTCAATTTCTTTTTCGGATCTAAGAACAGCTCATGGATGTGGCGTCGATTTCGGTCGACACTGACGGGGTTGCACAAAATCCCCAAACGAACATTGCGAAACCGTTTCCATTCCTTTTCAAAGAACCGGTCGATTCCAAACTGAATCATTTGCGACTGAACCTGCCTATCTTTTCCACCATCTTGTCGATCCAGGGGATCATGCTTCCATACTTCATTTTAGCGTCGTTTAAGATCACGGCAAATGCGACCGGTTCCCCGCCGGCCGTCTCGGCAAATCCGGCGAGAGAATTCACACCATCGAGACTTCCTGTCTTTGCCCGCAATACTCCTCGTAAGCTGGAGTTGGGGAAACGTTTTTTGAGTGTTCCATCCTCTCCCGCGATTCCCAGCGAAGAGATAAATTCTGGGCTGATTGAAAAGTCTTTATGGATGGCGGCCAAAACCTTCACCAATTGCCGTGCGCTCACATGGGTTCCACGAGTGAGTCCACTCCCATCGATGATTTCATAACTGCCAGGCTGAATTCCCACTTCACCGAGTGTCGCCTGCAATGCTTGCATGCCTTTTTGACGGGTTCCGGGAGGGCCATAGACTTCCGCTCCCAGCCTTTTCATCAATTGGTCGGCCACAAAGTTATTACTGAATTTATTGAGTCCCCAAACGATCTGCCACAACGGAAGCGATTCATATTCCAAAACCAACTTCGCCTGGGGAGGCGTGATCCCTTCCATGACATTGCCTTGAAGTTTCATTCCTCGTGTTTCCCAGAAGGTACGGAACATATGTCCGGTATAGAGAGCTGGATTGACGATATTACGATAGAACCGCTGCTCCTTTCCTTGGAGTGGAATGGAGCCGCGAAGTAAAACGGTATCTCCAATATCTCCTTTCACAAATTCGGTACGATTGACGGTGAGGGTGTTTTTGCTGTGGGAGGCACCGGTAGTGGCTTGGTTGACGATATCGATATAGGCATTATCGGGATCGGTAAAAACCTTCGGCTTACCTCCCGCTTCGTCTCCAGGGCGTACAAAGATGGTGGTGGTGTTGAAATTAAAAGAAAGTGCTCCCAAGGGGGCGTTATAAGCTTGATCCTTTAAATAGACCGGTCGGCTTTCGGGGGTGCGTTCATCATCGAAGAAGCTGGCATCGACCACGATATTTCCGGTGATCGATTTGATCCCCGATCGTACCAATTCATTCACCAACATCCACATCCGCTCTGAAACGAGACTGGGATCTCCGCCCCCCTTTAAAAAGAGATCTCCCGAGAGTTTGCCGTCTTTTAAGACCCCTTGGGTATAGATATCGGTTTTAAAAGTGAAGGTGGGCTTCAATTTTTTTAAAACGGAATAGCTCGTAAATATTTTAGCCACACTGGCGGGGACCATCAATTTGTCCCCGCTGTGATCAAAGAGGGTTTCCCCGGTTTTGAGTGAGGTAACGACCACTCCCACATCCAGTCCTTTTTTGGAAAAGGCCGGGGTGGAAAGCATCTCCTTTTTGAGGACAGGGGAAAGTGCAAAGATTTCAATACTTAAGGTGGCTATCAGAAGGAGTGTTCGCATGGATAAGAAGTCACAATACTATCTCAAAGTTTCTATTGCGTCGCAAGTGCGGTTTCATGCATAATGCGGCGCTTAGAAGGTAAAGGTTTTGTTTCGAGTCCAGCTCGGCCTTCCTGGACCGGAGCCCTTTACCTTCTTTTTACTTTTGGGGCTTTGTTGAAAAAGTACCGTTTGTTTCGTCATCGGGTGCATCTTCGCTGCAACGTACTAACAAAGTACGCCTCCGCTCAGCTGCCCCCTGCTTCCTCTCATCCGGTTCTTTTTGAACAAAGCCCCTTTTGCATTAATAATAAATAAATATGTCGAACCCGCTTCCTAGAATCCTCCTCATTGATGACGAACCCGAAAATCTGCGTGCCCTGGAACGGGGCCTTCGTAACGATTTTGAATTAAAGTCCTTTGAAAACGGGAATGATGCAATGGGTTATCTTGCTGCGAACCTCAAGAGTGAGATCTCAGTCGTAGTTTCCGATTACCGGATGCCCGATATGAACGGCGTGGAGTTATTGCAAAAGGTAGGCGAACTGGATCCTCTAATCTCCAAGGTGATGTTAACCGCCTATACCGAAGCGGATCAATTGTTGGAGGCGATCAATCGGGCGCAGGTGTTTCGTTACCTTCAAAAACCTTGGAACCCTGATGAGTTGCTCACCACATTGAAACAGGCAGCAGAGCGCTCTCAACTCAAAAGACAAAATGCCGCACTGGTTGCAGAGCTCACCCAAAAAAATGCGGAGCTCGCCAAACTCAACACCAACCTTGAAAGTGAAGTGCAGCGTCGAACGCAGGAGCTGAAAGCGCTCAATGAAAAACTTTCGCAACAGGCCCTCACCGATTCTCTGACTAAAGTTCCGAACCGAAGGGCCTTTTTCCAACGACTTTCTGAGGAGATTGATCGATCTAAAAGATACCGACATTCTATTTCGGTGGCGTTGTTCGATGTCGATCATTTCAAAAAGTTTAATGATATGGAAGGGCATCTTTATGGCGACCAAGCCTTAAAGACGATTGCGCAAACCTTAAGCACCCAAGTCCGTAAGACCGATATGATCGCACGCTATGGTGGCGAGGAATTTATTTTGATGATGCCAGAAACGGGCCCCGACGGGGGATTTGAAAAGTGTCAGCGATTGCGGGCCGCCATCGAAGCACTGACCCTTCAAGGCAAACAGCAGGAGGCGTTTTTAACGGTGAGTATCGGATTGGCCTGTTTTCCAGAGCATGGCGCCTCTCCTGAAAATCTAGTGGAAGCGGCCGACAATGCCCTTTACCAAGCGAAGGAACAAGGACGCAATCGCGTCGTGAAGTTTTCCCCCAATGAATCGTTTTTTGTGCGCTAATCTCATTAAGCCGGGACAGGTGATCCTTCTTTCAGATGAGGAACACCATCATCTCTCGTCTGTTTTGAGATTGAAATCGGGAGCTGAAATCGAGCTTTTTGATGGCACCGGAAACTTAGCGGTCGCCGAATTGGTGGAGGTGACTCGAAAAGCATCCCAAGCAAAGATTACAAGCCTTTCCAAGAAACCTCTACTACATCATATTACCGTCGCTTTTGGCTTTCCCAAAGCCCCCGCCGTTGAATTTATTTTAAGACGATGTACAGAACTCGGAGTATTGGCCTTTCAGCCGCTTTTAACCGATCACTCCCTCCATCCCGATCATTGGAATCGGGAGCGATGGGAACGATGGTTAGTGGAAACGGCTAAGCAATGCCAGGAACTCCACCTTCCTAAATTGTTGGAACCCATCCCCCTTGAACAATGGTTAGATGGAGATCAGACGATCTTCTGGTGCAATGAGACCGATCGGGGAAAAGAGAAAATGGCAACTTCATTTGAAAGGCCTGCTTTGCTAGTGGGGCCTGAAGGGGGATGGAGTAGCGCCGAGATCTCCCGCATTGAACGTCGTAAAAATGTCTATTCAATTGGGCTCGGGATGAATCGCCTTAGGGTCGAAACGGCAACTCTTGCCGCTTTGGTAAAGGTGAAGGTGGAAGTCGGAGAATGGTAAGGATCCCCTAGAAAAAGAGTTCAATAGGCAATGCTGCTTCGTCTGAGTTTAATGCCATGCATTGCTTACCAGGGTGTAGATAAACAACTTTCGCACCTGGATAACTTTGTTTCAGGCTTTGGGCAGACCTGACTGCTGAGAGGGGTGGCTTCTCATCAAGCATGCAAACAAATCCAATCACCTGCCGCCCCCTCCGGAACACGAAAGGGACATAGGCTCCCCCACGTCTACGGTATTGAAAGAGATCGGTCTTGATTCCCGATTCATAGATAAACGGCAACCGTAGATGGGAGAATGCCAGTCTTTCAAGTCCAGAAAATGAATCGAACTGCCCCGAGGCAAGGTGAAATGCCTCGCCTTGATCTTCCAAAAAAATACCCGGGCGAACCTCGTCTCCTTCGGTTGGGAGAATTCGAATAAAGAAAATAGATTCTAAACCGACAAGAAGTTTTTTTAACGTCGGTTCAGAAATTTGGGTTTTACGCTTGAGATCGGTATAGTTCAAGGGCTTGTTTTGATTTTCAGCCAGCACTTTTGCAAGGATTAGAATTCGATTTAACGATAGGGAGGTTTCACACACAAGCCTGAGATCTCTGTCCAAAATCAAGTTTATCTGTGCTGCAATCAGATCACTTCGATCCCGCTCGTTACGAACAAAACAAACTCCCGGCAGCCCCCCTGCTAAAAGGTATCTATTGGCGTCCTTGTGCCTTGCTAATCCAAAGGTGCCCTTTTCTGGAAATGAATGGGAAAGGAAATCTACAGTCAGTAAATCTCGAGCTAATGTGTTAAGAGGTTTTTGCGCTAGCTCTGAGATCGAAAAAGGAAGGAGTTCATAGGATAAAAGACGTCCAGTGAGTGATTCACGAATCGCTTTACGAGAAGAAAAGCGCACCGACCCTGACAATAGAAAAATTCCAGGTCGTTTGTTTTGGCGAACGAAATCTTTGAGAACTGGAAAAAGAACTGGCGACATTTGGCATTCATCGATGGCGACCGGCCAACTTTTCGGATCCCTGCTTAGTTCCTCAATGAACACCTCTGGGTTCGAATTGGCTCTTTGTAACTCTCTGGGCAGATCCAGAGTTGTGTATCTACCAGTCATTTTCTCAAGTAAGGTGGTCTTACCGACTTGCCGATGGCCAAAAATACCTACGATTCCCTTAAGTTTAAGACCTTTTCGAATGAGGGGTTCGATGTATCTTGAACGAATATGGGGCATCTCTTGAAGCATAACCGATCCTGTAGAATCTATAAAGTACTTTCATGATTTTACAGGATCGTATGCCCAGCATTTTTTTCATGCATAGGCAACATAACTACCGCCGGGGATAAAGATTGCGACATTTTTTTATCAGAAAAAATTGGAAAGAGAGCCTTTCTCGTCCGCACTGGGCATGGGCTAGAGACAGAACCGTTTCTGATACAGATCAAACCACAGGTAACTTATAGAGTCTGCGATGATTTGCTAGAAGTAGCGAATCAACTTCCTTAATCTCTCAGAATGGATCTCCCTCAGCGAATGGAATGGTCCAGCTCTGCTCATTAGCACCATAATCGGCATGGACATGACACTGTCCCCTGAGGTAGCCAGTGTCTCCAATTGCATTTCGGTATTTCCGGAGCCATTCGAAGAGTTCCACCAGTAGCTTGTTCCGCTTAATATAGGCAGGTCAGAAGAAACAAATGCTGAAAGAGCGTCATAAACCGTTAGAGTATATTGCTGTAAATGGCTGGATGGATTGGTGATAGAACAATCGGTGACAACCTCCTCGTTTCCATTGTAATAAAGCTGGGCTAAAGGGAGATGCAAATTGACAGTTCTATCAGCGAAGAGTTGGATGCAAAAAAAAGGGGGATTAACAATGCGGTATTCATATCTGTAACTTCGGATAGAATTCACAAAAACTTAATAATATTTGTCATTTGTAAGCGATTGGGTGTCTAAATTATACGACGAGTTAAGGCAGTCTTTCTTGTCCTAGATGGCCCCGCTCCTTCTCTTTACAAGGAAACGTTCCAATCCCTTTTCTTTTTGGAATGTCTGGGGTTTCGATGGGAGATACGAGGAAATGAAGGAACTGTGATAAACTAATAAATATTTCGCTATTCCGTCGTTGCGAGGAGCCGAAGGCGACGAAGCAATCTCTTTAGTAGAAAAAAGATTGCTTCGTCGCCTTCGGCTCCTCGCAACGACGGGGATAAGAACACCATGTGGAAAGTCTCCCTCGTCCTGGTTTTCCATCGAATTCTGCTTATCATCGTTGCCCTATTTGCCATCAATCAATCGCTGAAGTTGACCACTTCCTCTAAAAGCATGCTGCTTCCCACTTCGGTCTTGTGGGGAAAATTTATTGAAAAAACGACCCATAGCCCCATCTTTGCCGAGAGCGCACGGCTTTCTACCCTACCCTTCAATGAATTGATAAAGCAAACCCGCGATCCTCAGAATGCGCTGATCTGGATGTTGGTGCAGTGGATGAAGACGCCCCCAGGAACAGCCTGTTTCATTATTTCAAACTGCTTCCTGCTGCTCTTCCTTTGGGAACTGTTGGTTTTTATGGGGCGGCTGGTTTCACCCGATGTTGCGCAGGGAACGGCAATCTTGGTGTTGCTCTGGCCCTTCCATTTTTACCTAAGCCTGGGTTCTTCGATGGCCTTTGCTTTTTTCCTGGCCACTTTCGCGATTCGGGAGGCCTTCGATAATCGTTGGTTTTGGGGAGGGTTGGCTCTGGCTTGCCTACTCTTGATTGATAGTGCCGCCTTTGGGGTAGCGATCCTGATGGTGCTTTTCTTTATCTATTATCAACGTCATTTCCAATGGCATATGGTGTTGAAAAATCTTTTCTTTTGGCTCCTTCCCTCGATTGGAGCCTTTTTTTGGAGTGGTCGCACATTACCCGGACTTTATTTAATAGACGGATCGGCGTTGGGATTTTTATGGGATACGATTCGTCATTTTGATAGTCGTCTCTTTTCGCTGTCGCTGTGGCCTTTGTGGGTTTCGATGGGAGTGGTAGGAATTGGTTTGGTGATTACGATTCTAACCCCCACAGGAATGATCTATCGACTCACTCCTCTTGGAATTGGATTGATTTGGCTGGTGTTCTCAACACCCAGTAGTTTAGCCAATCGTCTTGGTTTTGCCGCCTGCTGTTTGGGGGGAATAGTGACTTCACTCACACCCTTTCCACTGACCGTGACCCATTGGATATTTACCGGCCTGGGAAGTGTGCTCGTGTTTAAGTACTTTAGTGCAATGTAAATTTTTTCGGTGAGGCCGCGACACCGCAACCGGTGCACTGGCTGGTCTCCACCACCTGCAAAAACATCAAATTCAGATCGTGGTTGAAGATCAATTTGCTGTGGCAGTAATGGCAGCGTTCATAGTTTTCAAGATCGACCGTTTGTACCGAATCAAATTCCACGTCGGCACTGTCATGAGCGAGCTGATTATACGGGGATCGCATTGCTTTTCTCCTCCAATGAGAAAAAGTAAGGTGAGTCGTCCTACAATTTACTCATCGGAAGAAGAAAAAAATGGTTTAGTTATTTTTTATCGAGCCAAGCGGCAAATTTTTGACAGAGCTCTTCGAAACTCTCCCCTTGTTCATTCGAAGCAATCAGCTCGTCTCCATGGACCACCCGAATCGTGGCATCGAGCTCAATCGGCCCAGAGTGTCGGGGAATGCGGGATTCCTGCTCAATCGCTTTTTGGATATCACTCACCACCTCGTCAAAAGTGCGGTTAATGGCAGCAATGGAGGCATCGGAGGAGAACTCCTTGCCCGTCAAGTTTTTGACGAAGGTAAGGAAAGTGTGAGAATTGCCTGGTTTCCAATAGTGGGTAGAGAGTTCTTTTCCTACCTCTGGATTATCGGTCACAAAGCCATATTTCGATTTGAAGTAGTCCTTGGTTTGATAGACCGCCAATTGGGCGAGGAGATAACCGTGGTAATAGGCGGAGGATTCTCCGGCGAGCAGGTGCGGAATGCTCATCGTGGGCCGCGGGCTTCCTTCCAAACCTAAGATATCCCTTTCGATCTCCGAGGCGGTGCGAAGGATGTGTTGAGGAGTGAGCTCCTCCTCCTTCATCTCGTAGATCGCCTTCTCAACGAGTGGAACAACCAAGATGTTGCGGAATTTATAGGCGAGCACTTGATGGCCTTTTAAAATCTGCTCACCAATCAGAGTCACTGGGATCTGTTCTTTTTTTCGACTCCGGGCATGGCGGAACATCCAGTCGGGCTCTCCTACCAGACTATCCATAAACATCGACTGTGTCTCGGCAAAGGCCACACTTGAAGGGGCGAATTCCTGCGAGTAACAGGGGGCCGGCATTTCGATATTGGCAAAATGGGCCGCATGACCTCCTTCATGGAAAAGGGTCAGCAGCGCTTTTTCTCCTGCCCCCACCTGATTAGGAAGGGCATTGCTCGTAAAATTGATCTGGGCCGGAATGAATTTTCCAGAGCCATCGACATAGGCCGGAAATGGCCCATGCATGAAACCATTTTCATATTTCTGTTTCCGGTTCACCAGATCGAGTTGCAGCAGGGCATTGCGATAACTGATATCCATCGCCGCAAAGGAGCGGCCCCATCTTTCCAGGGCCAATTGGAAAGGGAAATAGGGATCGGTTTTTTGTTTGAGATCTCCTAATAAAAGGTATTCAAAATTCCAGGGCTGCTTTCCACCTACCTCCATCTGCGACGACACCGCATCGACCGAGGCATAACAGGTCTGGCGCGTTTCCTTTTCGAAAGGGGCTAACAGACTAAAAAGATGAGCTTTGGGAAAGCCTTCATTCAACTGCACTTTATAATCATAATAATCGGCATAGCCCAGTTGCCGCGCCATCCGATTCCGTTCTTTCACAATTTCAATGAAGCCGAGATTCAAAACCCGGTCACCGATCTCATTGAGCCCTTCCCACGCTGCCTTTCTGAACCTTTCTTCAGAGTGAGTGGCTAACATCAGACGCAGCTTATCGGAACCACAGTGAACCCGTTCGCCAGAATCGGGATCCATGTAACCGATATCACTCTCCCTCAATTTTTCCTCAAGATTCCCTTCCATTTCCAGAAGTTTGGCCTGGATTGGCTTAACCGAATCCACAGTAATGGCATTGGCCTCAAAAAAACGCTTCCATCCTACGAGTCCAATACGTTCTTGCTCACCCAGATCTTTTCTTTGGAGTTCCGTTTCGATTTTCTTTAAGGGGAGCGCATCCCCAATCCAATATTTGAAGGCGGTTTCCGATTTTTCGTAGGAGCCCTTTACATAAGCAGCATGCCCCATTTTTTGGCTCCAGAAGGCACGCTCTTTTTCGGTATGGATTTTTAGGTACTGTGCGTTGAGTTCATCGAGATAGGACATGTTACATTTGTACTCGATCCAGTGAGTTCAGTCGACTTTGAATATTGAAACCATCAGCTATAATACAAGCTCATATGCATAAACTGAAAGCAGACGAGAATGAAGTCACCAAATGAAAGTCATCGTAAATCTCTGTGTCATTCCTATTGGCGTTGGCGTCTCGTTGTCCACCTATATCGTTGAGTGCGAGAAGATATTAAAACAATCGGGACTCAAAACGGCACTGCATGCCAATGGAACCAATATTGAAGGGGAATGGGATTTAGTGATGACCGCCATCAAGCGGTGTCATGAAAAACTCCACGAAATGGGGGCTCCGAGAATAAGCTCTACTCTGCACTTGGGGACCCGTACCGATCGTCTCCAGTCGATGGAGGAGAAGGTTCGGAGTGTAGAAGATAAACTGCTCTGTTGAAAAGTTTCACAAAGGTACGGCCTACCTTTGTGAAACTGCCGCATCACTCGCTACGCTCGTTCCTCGAAATGACGGTCTAAATAAAAAACGGGTTCCTAAGACAATCCTTAGAAACCCGTTTTCTTTATTGGGTTGGGACGGAAACTCTATCTAATAGACCGGCCTTTGCTCTTGCTAGGTGCAGTCGCTCGGCCCATTCTCGAAAGGGTGGGGCGGCGATCCCCACTGCTGTCGCTCACTCGGGCCAAGCTCGTTCCACCGGTGGTGGGAGCTTTTCGGGCCCGGCTCGCTAACATCACTGGCGAGGTCCGTTGATTAAATCGATTCCGAGAGATGCTCGATACTCCAGTCGCTCCAACTCTTCGGACGGTCAGTCCGTTGTTCGGATTCATCTGGTTTTGGAGTCCAGCTATGAACATCTGGGTGTTCAGCTTCATCTCCTCCAGTCGAGCGCGCCGTTCTTCCGCGCGTCGCTCTTCCCCTTGCATTCGGATCCGCTCGATTTCGACATCGATCTGGCTCATCTGCTTTGGGGCCATCATCTTCATCATCATGTCCCAGTAGGCTTGATTGGGCTGTCCCGAGGACATCAGTGCCTGGAGCAGTCCTGGAGTCAGCAAGCTCTGGGGCTGTTGCTGGTCTTGACTTCCATAATCGGGTTCATAACCATCATCGCTCTCATCATCATCACCCGAATCATCTCCTTGTTGACCTAAATCCATTGGAGGAATTTGTGGAGGGCTCTGAGCCGGGGGAGCAGAAACTCCACCCGATCGGGCCTGATCCTGATTTTTGTCATTTTGATTGTCTTGGAGTTGTTTTGCCAAATCCGCAATCGTTTTAAGTGCATCGGCCTGGAGAGCTGCATTCGGATCGACAAAGGTGCTCTGCGCTCCGGGATCCACAACTCCTTGGCCACCGGCTCCCAGTTGTTCCAACCGTCTTCGGATCTCATCGACGCTCTCTTGGGGTGGCTTTTCTTTCTCTTTCTCTTTGGTTTTGTCCTTATCCTTGTCTTTGTCATCGCCTGGACCTGGAGTGATCGGTTTTGCCGTAAGCACCTCTTTCAATTTTTTGAAGGCATCTGAGTCTTTATCAATGCCAAGCTTCCTGGCCATTTCATCCCAATCCCAGCTGCCGTCTTCTTTTTTGAAAAGCTTGAGTCCATCCGCGCGAAGGGTCCAGATCAAGTGCTTCGCTGCCGTTTCCTTTTCGGCATCGGTTTTGGCTTCCAGCAATTTCTTGATACGTTCATCCAGGATCTCTTTGGTTAAAGCTTTACCCGATTCGAGAATGGGCTTGATGAGTTCATTGTTATCTTCATTGAAAACCACCACTTTAAAGAAGGCCTTCTTGGCGTCATCCCAAGTAACGGAACCTTTCGGGTCCCAGGCTATGAGTTTCTCAATCGCTTCCTTTAGCTTAACCTGCTGAGGATTCAGATCCTTATCCGGGATTGCAAAGCGGGTCATCAGATCTTTTTTCAACTCGTCGAGTTTGGTCTTATCCCCATTCGCCTCTTTAATCTTTTTGAGGGTTTCAATTCGAGATTCGCCGATCTTCTTGATCAGATCTGCTCTTGCGTCCTGAGTCTGGCGATTGGTATCGCCTCCCGGTTTTCCGTGGTTAGGATCTGCAGTTTCTGCGAGTAGCGGCAGATTTGAAAACACCGCAAAAGAAACTACCAATATTAAGTAGGTCCACTTCCGTTCCAACATACGTCATCTCCCCTTCAACAATAAAAAAACAACTTGTACAATGGGAGAGTTTGCAGAATCCTTGCCAGGATCCCCATTACCGTCGGAATACTTAGGTTTTGTGCCCAAAAGCGGCACAAGTGTCTGGACTATTTTTGTCAAAAAAATGACTATGTCGTGGACAGTGTCGGTGACAATGCACGCAACTCTTTCAAATCATAGGCGGAATGGAGTGTCAGAATACACTGAAACTGTTCCAACTCTAAAAAAAGTCAAAGAAATCAAAGTGGGAATCGGTTAAGATGGGTGTATTCGCTAACAGCTGCTAAAACTTAAATCTATCGACACAACGCCAACTCCCACTCTTTTTGTGAAAATAAGATCATGAAAACTTTTCTATTCATTTTCAGCATTTCAAGTTTAAGCCTAGCCATCTCCCCCTTTTCACTCCCTATGATGAACCACTATTCGCCCGGATCGATTTACAAAAGTGAATCCTTCGAGAATGCAGTTTTTGTGGTCGAGGCCTACTTCAAGGACTGTCACTACTGCAATGAAAACGCCCCACAGGTGAATAAGATGGCCGGCTTTTATAGCTTGGATGATCGCGTTCAATTCCTGGATGTTGGCATTGATAGGGACGACTCTCTTTATGAAGCCTGGATCCGGGAACATAAGCCCAACCATCCAGTCCTTAAGGATGCAAAGCGGGAGTTGATTAAGCAGCTGGGAACCTCTGGCTATCCTTCGACCTATGTCCTCAATTGTAAGGGTGAGGTGGTCTATAAACAGACTGGAGTGTGGGAATCGACCCAGAAGCTACGGATTGCCATCGATTCCGCCTTGGATACTCTCTGTAAGGAATTTTAGCCTGCCCATTTTTGTCACTCTGAACCCATCTAAGTAGTATGAATAGATAGCTTTTTCTGCTATAACGCTGAACATCATTTTACAAGGTGTGGTGGGTGGAACGTTTCGGCGGATTTGAGTTGGTGCGGGAATTAGGGCGGGGTTCAAGTGCCACCCTTTTCCTTGCGCGCGATCCCTCCAATCAAGAAGAGCTCTCCCTTAAAATTTTCCATCCGATTTTTGCCCAGGATCCCCAATTTGCCCGGAGGATCGAACGGGAATTTAAACTGCTCACGCAACTCAAGCATCCTAATATCATAGCTCTGCGTGGAATGGTCTCGAACGAATCAAGCCCTGCCTTGGTCATCGATTATGTCGATGGAGGGAATCTCGAAAAGTTTCAATCGAAACTTCCCTATGCTCTTCCCGAGGTTTCGGTTCTCATCGTCATCGAAATCTTAAAAGCACTCGAATATGCCCATGCGCAGAATGTGATCCATCGGGATCTTAAACCGGAAAATGTCCTCATCTCTAAAGACGGCAAGGTATCTGTCACCGATTTTGGTTTAGCCAAACTCCAAGAATCCCAAACGATGATCACCCATTCCCATTCGGTATTAGGTTCCGCCGATTACATGTCACCTGAGCAGGCTGCGGGGGATTTCCTCACTCCTTCTTCTGATCTTTTTGCAGTGGCCTCTATTCTCTATTTTTTAACCACCGGCACTCGCCCTTTCTCACGCCCCTCGGCATTGGCGACGTTACGGGCGATTCAAGATGGCGTTGTGGAAGCCCCCGAACGGCGTAACCCAAAATTAAGTGGCCCTTTGAGCCGACTGATTCAAAAAGGACTTTCGAAAGAGCCGGCTCAACGATTTGCTTCGGCCACCGAGTTTCGTACCGCTCTGGAGAATTACCTCAATTCGATTGGACTTTTGGAAGTTTGGTTTTCCTTTACGCATTGGAATGCCGATCCTTCGGCCATTACGTTAGAGGCTTTGAGAGTATCGGCCTCGGTGATTACCGAAAATGCACAACGAGCCATTTTGAAAGGCAATCGCAGCGAAGGATTAGAATGGCTTTCTCAGTTGAGCCTGAAGGCCCCCGAGAGCCCTGCGATTGAGCGCCTAAGCCAATCGGTACAACAATCGAGAAACCGTCGAAAAATTGGAGTGTTGATTTTGTTCCTGTTCTTATTCTTGAGTGGACTTGGAATCTATTCCTATCGTCTGGGCTCCCCAAAAAACAGAGGAGAGGTTCGGTTCAGTGTGGGGAGTAATACCCAAATCTATTGGGATGGGGCTCTCATCGATTCCAAGGCCCCGATCAAGGGAATTCAAGCTGGTCCTCATGCCGTTAAGTTTGTTCGTAAAGGGTTTCCCCCAATCGAGAGTGAAATCATTGTGAAGGAGAATGAGCCCACGCTCATTAACGTGCCATGAAACAATCCTATTCCTTAAAAATCGCCAATGCCCCCATCGTCCCCATTTCAAAGGACTATTTCACCGTCGGAGTGGGAGTCGGTTACGATCTTTCGATTTCCCAAAGTGATCAACCGCAGATTTTGTTTGTGTTGAATCGAAAAGAAGATCAACTTTCATTGACCCCAGGCGAAGTAGCCATTGAAGTGAATGGCAAGCGGATCAACAATTCGGTGGTTTTACATAGCTGTGATCGGATTTCATGGCAAGGGAATGTGGCGATTCTACTGGATGGCAGTGAGGCCATTGAGTCCATGCAAAAGCCGATCGATCCGATGGAACTTTTTTCTCAGCTCTCTTCTTCTCCCCAACCTCACGAGACATTAGAGTTGCTGCTTCGCTATTCAGGTGCGGAATATGGATCCCTCCTATGCGAGGGGGAAAATGGTGCAGAATGGATGCTTTTGGCCGACAAAAGCCATGGTTCCTCAAGCTCGGTAAGCTCGGTGCAGGAAAATCGACGAGCGCTTGTCAGCCATACCGTATTAGCAGAAGCGATTCGTTCAAAAAGACCGGTCTATATCGAAAGTATTATTGGACATCAGTGGGAAGGGGAATCCTCTATTTTACAGGCCCAGTTTTTTTCGGTGGCCTGCTTGCCCCTCTTAAATCGAGAGAAGGAAAGCTTTGGGGCCCTTTTTCTCTACACGCGCACCCCTGGAAAATCGATCCAGCGTGCTTCTTTGGAAAGCTTGCAAACGATTGCCACTCAGATGGCCCTTCTCCATTCCACTCAACATCAACTGCAACAGGCTAAACAGCGGATCGGATTGCCCATTCAAATTTCCGATCTGGTATTTGATAAAACGGCAGTGGGTTCGGCAATGGCACAAGTTTCAGAACGGATTGGAAAATTGGCTCCGCATGAGATCAGCATCTTGATTCGTGGAGAGACGGGAACGGGAAAAGAGTTGATTGCGAGACAGGTCCACACGCGGAGCGGTCGCGCTAATGGGCCCTTTGTGGCGATCAATTGCGCGGCCATTCCTCCCAGTCTGATTGAGTCGATTCTTTTTGGTTATACCAAAGGGGCCTTTACCGGGGCGGTGAAAGATAAAGCAGGGAAGTTTGTTCAGGCCAATGGTGGGACTCTTTTCCTGGATGAGATTGGGGATCTGCCCGCAGAGCTCCAGACTAAATTGTTGCGTGTTTTGCAGGAACGGGAAGTGGAACCGATCGGCGCCGATAAAGCTCAATCGATCGATATTCGAATCCTCTCCGCGACCCATCAAGATCTCGAATCATTGGTGAGTAAAGGTACGTTCCGGAGTGATCTCTATTACAGACTCAACGGCGCTACCATTCAAGTTCCTAATCTTCGGGAGCGGGGGAAGCGGGAGTTGATGTTATTGGCGAACCATTTTTTAGGGATTTGCGGAATGGGTAAAAAATTGAGTGGAGGGGCAGAGGTTGCCCTTCAACAGCACTTTTGGTCTGGGAATGTTCGTGAACTGCAGCAGGTGATTCTGAGAGCCATAGCCCTCTCATCGGGGGAAGTGATTGAAGCAAAAGATCTGGAATTGACCGCTCAATCTAAAAGCGACTGTCAGCCATCGACTGTCAAAGTTGGCAGTGAGCCAATTCAATCTGGCCAATCCGGACTCTCTTTAAAAGAAAGCCAAGAGCGCCACACCCAAGAGCTGATTCAACAGGCTCTGGAGCGCAGTGCGGGCAATCGGGCCAAAGCTGCTGCTCAATTAGGAATTTCTGAAAGGACCTTATACCGACTTTTAGGGAACGGCACAGAACCTGCAAACACCCCACACCAAAACTAATTAAGGAGATGTCATGAACTTAAAACCGATGATCATTTTAACCTGTTTGTTTGGGATGGTGGTTTCCAACGTCCACGCCGATACCTATAACTTCTATTTCACGAAACCCAAGAAAAAGGCGGGAACGCAATCTGAGGAAACGCAGAACCCAGAACAACCTCAAGAGAACGCAGAAGGGCAGTCGGAAAAACCAGAACAAGCCGATCCAGTGAACGGGCAAAGCAAAGGGGTCATCACGAACGCCGGACAAACCCCGATTATCGTGAATAACTACAACAATAATAATAATAACGTGACCGCCCCTGCCGGATCGTCTCCCGCGGCTAGTAGTACTGAAGTGATTCCGGTGACCCGAATTCCTCGATTTACCCCCTTTAGATTTGGGTTATCCGGGCTCTATTTTTCAAAAATGGAATACCATGAAGGTTCATTTGATACCGAATTCTTCAATCCGGGCCGGGCTCCTAAGTATACTCAGACCGCTGGTGGCCTCTTTTCATTTGCCTATACCCCCTCAACCATTTTTGCGGTGAACGTTTTTCTTGCCGGCCATTATTCCCAAAAAGTTCGAAAATCATTTTATATGTTCGGAATGGACGCTGAGTTCTACCCCTTTGCGACGGCAAGTCCGAAGGAATTGGGGATCTTTGAATTAGGCCTTTTAGTGGGAGCCAACAGCCACCTATTCTCTGATCACCATGAACTCCTTTCCCTCCACGCCGGAGCCCGGTTTACGATCAACTTCAGCGATAAAGTTGGATTAACCACCGTGGGACGTATCGCCGTCGATCAGGCTTTCGTAGAATCGGGTTTGGTCGTTCGCTTATAGTTCTTGAATCGTCAGACAGGGCTGTCAGTCCTGTCTGACATACCCGTCAATTCCTCCTCTCTATTCTGCATAAATACCGTCGATATAATCTGGCAAGAGAATTGCTATTACCTCCTCAAAACCGTCGTGAAAGCGACAAAAAATAAAGGGAGAAGAAAATGAAAAAGTTAATTGTTGTGTTGTTAATGTTGGTGGTGGCTTGTGGGAAAGAAGAGAACCGGGGTGCCGGGATCGATTCCAATGGGAATATCCAAGGGCCCAGTTCAATCTATGGGACTTGGCAGGGACTTCCTGAGTTGGAGTTAAATGGAGTAAAACTCAAAACGGTCATGCAGATTGAGCCGGGATACATCACGAATCGGGTGACCTGTATTTTCCAAAATGGCAAGAATCTCAGTACCCAGGCCAAGGCCCGTATCGAGATTACCTCCGATACCTTGAAAGTGCTGGAAAAGGCTGAGAACACCACAAAGGAAGATGGAAAGCACTGCTCCGCATCGGTAGATGTCTCCGAAACGAAGTATAGGGTTGAGAACCACGTTCTGACCTTAGGGGAAGGGGAGAAGAAAGTGCTCCTCAGTCGATCGAAATAAATGCGATTGAGAAACTGAGGCCTCCTTGCTATGCTGGCGCAACTCAAAGTTGCGCCAGTAGCTCAGTTGGATAGAGTATCAGACTACGAATCTGAGGGTCGCAGGTTCGAATCCTGCCTGGCGCGCATATTGAGTTGTGGTCCGAAGGACCACAAAATCAAAATAAGTGCCAGTAGGAAGCTACTTTTTGCCCATTCTTTCTACATTTTTAGGTATGGTGATTAAGATTTTTCACAATGACCATAACCCACCCCATATCCATGTTGAGTATGCAGAGTTTAAAGCCCAAGTCGAGATTGCAACAGGGAGAGTAATTTCAGGTAAACTTCCTCCCCGTTCTGCTAGGGCTTTAAATGAATGGCGTAAACTTCACCTCAAAGAGTTACATCAGGCGTGGGAAACGGCCCATGCTGGCAAGATGCCTAAAAAAATTGAGCCTTTGGAGTAGAGATGAAACTAGGTTTAGAGATAAAAAAAATATCAAAGATTGATAATGATAATTTCGAAATGTCTTTGATGTTTTCGGATGGGTTTAGTGGAAGAGTAAAGCTCGGATTTATTTTCGATAAACCGAAGAAAAATACACTTCCATTAGAAATTAAGCGCGGGAATCTTTTTTCAAAATGCTTTATTGAATCGGGTGCTCTTGCATGGCCTAATGGCTTTGAGCTATGCCCTGATGCAATTAGAATGTGGATTGAAGAGCAAAGTAAAAGCTCCAAGAAGGTCGCTTAATCTTAGTAAAGGTACTCTCCCTTATGACCCACGAACATTGGATGTTACAGGCCCAGGAATTAGCAGCCATCGCAGGCACTCGAGAAGAGGTTCCGGTAGGAGCGCTTTTGGTGCACGAGGATCAGATCCTTGGCGCCGGAGGGAATCGTCGAGAGCAGTTAAAGCGCACCCTGGCCCATGCTGAAATTCTGGCCCTAGAGGATTTCAATCAACGTTTCGGTGAATGGCGGCTTCCCAAGGGAAGTGCCCTCTATGTAACGGTGGAGCCCTGTATGATGTGTACAGGTGCATTGCTGTGGGCGCGGGTTGATTCGATCTATTATGGCTGTTCCGATCCCAAGAATGCAGGGTTGACTCGCCTGCTGCCGCAAATCGAGGACGGGATTTTTGATCATCAGTTCAAAGTGGTGCAAGGGGATCTTTTAGGGGAGAGTTCGAAGGAAATGATCTCCTCTTTCTTTAGAAAAAAGAGGAAATCAGCAAAATTGATGCCTATGGCTTAGCCGGTCTTGTTCAAAAGTTTGTCATTCTCCAGTTTTTCAATAGTTTTCAATGGTTAACTCTGTTTAAGAGGAAGCCGACCAGATCTTCTACATTTTCAAAAATATTTTGTGCGGGAAAAGTGTGTTGGCATGTCATTGCAATTAACAGTTGATAGGTTTGTAGACATGAAATGGGGGTATTTGGTAGTGCGTAATGTTCTGCTATTCATATTGATGCTTTTACTGGAGGGCTGCCTTCCTAGTGGGGATTCTTCCACGAAGTCTTCCGATTCCCATGGGAATGAGCATACTAGCTCTATTACGGCTCCAGCAGAGGTTCCCATCGACTCAAATGGCTGTCGATTAGGTGTGATGGCCGATAAGCAGTCCGAATTTCCACGGGTTCGTATTATGATCGATTCATTGGTGTTAAATGATAATTTAGTCGTTCCTATTCCGGCCAACACCGATGTGGATCTCTATCGTGCGATGCAAGAGATAGAACCCTTGATTCAAGAGAATTACCATTCGGGAGATCTCGATCTCAGTAAGTTGCAGGTAAAAGTTAAAGGGGCCGCGGTCTATCGCAGGGGAGGAGAAACTCCTGAAGGACTCTATATCAAGGATCACGAACTGCGGATTTTCTTTACCCAACCCAAGGAAATTCACAATGGAATAAAGCCGAGCTTATCTCCAATCTGTTTTGCTTCTTTTCTTGAGGAGGACTCCCAACATCATGTGGGAGTCCGCACCAATGAATACGTCCAATAGGCTTATTTGCCAGCTAACGCGCGATCGATCTTCTCTTTGAACTTCTCAAAGGGTTGTGCACCTTGGAGAAGGGTCCCATTGATCACGAAAGAGGGTGTGGCTTGGATGCCCAATTGCTCCGCCTCTTTCTTGCTTTTTTCGATGAGTTCGGCATGTTTTTTAGCTTCAAAACATTCTCCGAACTTCTTCTCATCTAAACCAATGGCTTTAGCGTAGGATTTAATATCGGCGTCATCCAGCTTGGTTTGGTTTTCAAAGAGCTTGTTGTGGAATTCCCAGAACTTCCCCTGTTCGTTAGCGCAATGGGCTCCATGGGAGGCCGGGAGCGCCTTAGGATGGGAAGGGAGGGGCATGTCTCTGAAGACGATGCGCACCTTATCTGGTCCGTATTCCTGTTTGATCTTATCCAACGTCGGAACGGCACGAGAGCAGAAGGGGCATTGGTAATCGGAGAATTCGATAATGGTTACCGGCGCCTTTGGATTTCCCCAGCTTGGGTAACCTTCGGTAGTGGCATTTAATTTGGGAGAAGAGGGCTCTTTTAAGTAAATCTTCACACTGGCGTTTTTCTTTAATTTAGCGACATACTCTTGCCGTTTCTCAAATTGCTTCCGGTACATCAAGAATTGCTTCACATCATCTTTACGGATGCGAGGGTCTTTTAAGGTCAGGCCTTTGGTGGCGAGGAAGCCGTCGATATCAGCATCGGTAACTTGGGCTGGAGTTCCTCCGGCCGTTTCCTTTTCGATGAGGGCATTGATCGGCATATTCGCCTTTTTGGCCTCTGCCTCTAAAATCTTTTGTTCCACGAGATCATTGACTGCCTGCTCTTTAGTGCGATGGAGCTCATCTTCAAGGTCAAAAAGCCGGGTCTTGATATTGGCAAAGGCTTCGGAAGCTTTAATGGCCTTACCATTAAATTCAGCAACGGTGGCATCATCTCCGCCGCCGCCCCCTGATTTGTTGACGAGGGTCGTTCCTAAAATTCCCAGTGCTAATCCAACTAATACGCTGACAACATATAAGGCAGCATTTCCGTGGTTGTTTTTCATGTTTCTCCTTAAATAAGCCCCAAAAGGTTCCTAGCCTACAGTGTAATATTCCGCTTGGAAATGGCTTTTTTTTAAGAGGGGTTTACCCGAAATCGGTATAATAAGATGTGCTTCGAACTTATGCATTGCTTCTCTTTGCTCTACTGAACTCACCGGTTTTTGGGGCGCCTCTTTGCCAATGGTTGATGGAGAAGCTTTCTCTGCGCCATGATTTGGCTAGTTTGCCTAATCTCACTCATAAACAACGACAACTTCTCGAAAAGAAGATTGTGGCCGATATTGAGCGCTATCTAGGAAAGAGAGGAAGGGCTTGGGTCGAGCAGCGAGAGGCAAAGAGCAAAGATCCCTCAGACCTCTTTCGCCCTCTTTTAATTTTTCAAAATAGGGAAAAGGGAAGGACTCTCCATGATAGTGATGATATCGGCGCAGATACTCGGGTGGTGCTAACCTTACCGGAGGCAGGGGAAAAAACCCCTTGGGAGATTCTTTCACCCGAAGCACGGCAAAATTTGGTGCGTGGCTTGGCTCAGTCCTTTCGCATCGGAAATTACAATCTTCGAGATCATAAAGATTTCAAATACGATCGGAATCTTGGGTTCTCCCCCCTTTTATCCTTAGGAAGAGCCACTCGAGGAGAAATGTGCGGCGAATGCCGTTGGGCTGCCGCCAATTTGGCAGGGTTGATGGGGGAGTTGGGGTTTCCTCCAGAGTCGGTACGGTTGGTGGCAAGTTCCGATCATATTTGGGTGGAATACCAGGCAGAACCGAACGGAAAATGGATCGAGATCGATCCCACTCCAGTGTCAGAGGCCCGGAAAATGACGGATAAGGAGGGGGACGACGTCCTCGCTCTACTGCTCCTCGGGCCTCCTAAAAACCATGGTTCAAAACCTGGTGAAACCTATACGATCTATCCTTTCTTGTTATATCCCCATGAAAAATCGGCTCCTCACCATCAGAGCTTCCGGGTTCATGAGATCGATGGAAAAATACGCTCCATCGTTTTGGAAAAGGCGGACTTTAAGGACGAAGTGCTGGTGAAGGGATTGAGGCAATTCAAAGATATCGATACCCTTAATTTTTCCATCAGTGATGAAAATTCGCTCCCTCATCCAGGCGATTGGGAAAGACTGGGAATCTTACCGCAGATTAAGAAACTGGAACTTTTTAACTTCGGAGGAGCAGACAGACCTTTGATTGAGCACTTTAAAGTGATTCTTGAGCGGACACCTCCTCTCGAAGACCTCTACATCATGGGTAACGGGAGTCTGGAAAAGTGGTTCCCTCATTTTAAAGGGCCCAAAATTCAATCCATTAAAAAGCTTTCGCTGGGTGGTGATGGGATTGATGTCAAGAGACTTGAAGAGCTCTTAAAAAATCTGACGCTAGATGAATTGGCGATATCAGATTCGAAGCCTCAAGAGGGATTGCTCGAAGTGATCTTGGGATATCCCAAACCCCTTAAAAAATTAAATTTTAGCTTGCTTAATCTTGAACCCAAGTCGATCCTTAAATTAGTTTCAAGTCCTCGCTTAGCTGACATAGAACATTGTACGCTGCCAAGCGATGGAATGAGTGAAGCCGACTTTCTTACCCTTGTCTCGACGCTCGAGAATAAAGCGGATCGTAAAATAAAAAAAATAACTTTCGCTCATCCGCCAGCCGTTGTGGTAGGAGAGCTAGAGTGGAAAACCGACCCCGACGTGCAAAAGGCCATCAGACGACTTCCGGGTGTTCAGTTTGAGTTTAAAAATCAATAGGCTCACCTGAAGGATTCATTGACAGCCTATCCTCCCTATTCCATTTTTTATCGATGGATCCCGAAGTTTCAGAAAGGATGGCGGAGCTGAGGAAGCTGGAACGCCAGGCCAAACAGCTGCTTTATAAAATGGGGCTCATTGAATCGAAATGGAACAAGGTAAAAAATGAGCTTAGAGAAAAGGGCAAAAATATTCCTCACCAGTTAGGAGATGTCCTCCAGGTGTGGAGGCGAAAATCAGGGCATTAAGACCTCTTTTTTTTTTGAGCTGGCGGTTGAAATCTTTTAATTCCTACTCGAATGAGATAATCTATTTTTTTAAACAATTAAAATGAGCTGACACTATGATTCTTCTTTCTTTGCTCGCTTCCCTTCATATCAGCATTCCAATTCTTCTCGCTCAATCGAGTTCCAATTTAGCCCAATCCATGATTTCGCAACAGATGATTGCGGCAGGACAAACCGCATTTTTAGCGCGTTGTTCCGGTTGTCATGGGGAAAATGCGGATGGAAACGGCCCGGCTTCCATTATGTTAAATCCGAAGCCTAGAAATCTACTCTCAGGTTCCTTTAAGTTAAGGTCCACACCGATGGGTGTATTGCCCACGATCGAAGATCTTCTTCGGACGATAGACCAGGGAATCCCTGGCACCAGTATGCCCAATTTTAAAGAGGTATCCAGCCAGGAGAAACTTTCAATTGTAGCCTATCTTCGATCGCTCCGGCCTGAATTCAAAGAGACCCGTTTCGATCAACAAAGCATTTCCCTTCCATCGCCACCCAAGGAGTTTTTTACACAAAAATCGGGACTCATCGCTGCGGCAAAAAAAGGACGGGCTAACTATGAAAAAAGCTGCTTGCCCTGCCATGGAAATACGGGGATGGGAGATGGCCCCAGCAGTGTTGAAATGGTCGATTCTGATGAGCGCCCGATTAAACCGGCAAATCTGACTCGCCCCTTTCTGAAAAGCGGGCCCACTGCGCGGGACGCTTATAAAGCGATTAGCACGGGGCTTGAAGGTGCTCCGATGCCCTCTTACAGCGACTCTCTTTCCGATCTGCAACGTTGGGAATTGGTCGCCTATATTTTTTATCTGAGAGGAAAAGCGGCCGGTATTTATACAGAGAAGGATACTTTACCATGAAGGAAAACCAATCAAACACGCCCTTAGTCGATTACCTGTTGGTAAAGGCCCATTTTTATATAGCCATTGTCTATGTTCTCATCGCTATTTTGGCGGGTCTCAGTTATTCCTTGCAGTTTCTTCAAAAATATCCTTTTCCGAACATCTCATTTTTAAGCCCAGGCCGAGTTCGGATGGTCCATACAGCAGCCGTTGCTTATGCTTGGCTCGCCAATGGAATGTTTGGGGTCCTTTATTATATTGTCCCCAAATTAACCGGAGAGAGAACTCTTTCTCAATTGTTAGGTCGCGTGCTCTTCGTTCTCTATAACATTGGAGTCGTGGGCAGTGTTGTCATGATCCTGGCCGGTTATGCGCAGGGGTTGGAGTGGGCAGAGACGCCGAAGGAGTTAGATCCGGTGATTGCCCTGGTGGTAGTGGGCATTGTGGTTAATCTCCTCACCCCCATCATTAAGATTCGTGCACAAAAAATGTATGTTAGTCTTTGGTACATTACCGCAGCCCTCATTTGGACTCCTCTTGTGTATGTCATGGGAAATTTCCTTCCCCAGTATTTTTTTGGGGGTACTTCTGGGGCAACCATCTCCTCCATGTACATCCATGATCTGGTGGGGTTGTTTGTGACTCCTTTGGGAATCGCAATGGTCTATTATCTCCTCCCTGTTGTGATGAAACGCCCTCTTTATAGTCATGCCCTTTCATTAATCGGTTTTTGGGGATTGGCCTTCTTTTACCCCATGAACAGTGCGCACCATTATCTTTTTTCGCCGATACCGATGTGGACCCAGTATTTTAGTATTGTTGCCAGCATCGGCGTGCATGTAGTGGTTTACACCGTTGTTTTCAATGTCTTCGCGACCCTCGCTTCCGACTGGAAGCAACTGGTCGACAATCTCCCCTTACGTTGGATCTTTTTTGGCACCTTAGCCTATCTCATTACCTGCATCCAATGTGCTGTTCAGGTCACTTTATCCGCGCAATCGATCATCCACTTCACCGACTGGGTAGTGGGCCATTCCCATTTCGTCCTCTTTGGGACTTTTAGTTTTTGGATCACCGCTTGGATCTACTACCTGCTTCCTCGAATCTGGGGAGTGCCCTGGTTTTCCGATGCGCTGGCTCGTTGGCACTTTTGGCTCCTTGCGATTGGGATTTCAATCATGCAGATCGATCTTTTAGCCGCAGGAGTCGTGCAGGGGATGATGTGGCGATCGCTTTCACCCTTTATCGATAGTGTCGTCGCTTCGATGCCGTTCTGGTGGGTAAGAACCTTCAGTGGCGTGATGATTATGACGGGCGAATTCTGCTTTTTAGTGAATGCCTATCTGACGTGGCAGGAGAGTAAACGACAAAACCCTTTAGCAGGAAGCCTAGCTTATGAACACGCTTGAGAAATTCAGTGGTATCTTTTTATTCGCGGGGTTACTCCTTTTTCTCGTCGGTGTGATTGGACTTGCAGCCATTCCAGTTTGGATGGTTGAGAAGGATTCCCCCGAACAGGGGTTGCCCACTTCCGTCCCGGAAGACTTCAAAGATAACTTTTCCGATGTGGATAGCTACCAAAGGGCTCTTTTCAAGGGGCGAGACATTTATATTGCTGAGGCTTGTTGGCACTGTCACAGCCAATTCGTTCGTCCCACGGCGAATGAAGCATTAAGATACGGACCGGTTTCAACTCCCGCTGAATATCAAAACCGTTTGAATCTACCCCAGCTTTTCGGGACAAGGCGGGTAGGGCCTGATTTGAGTCGCGAAGCAGGGAAGAAAAGTAATGATTGGCATTACGCCCATTTATACAAACCGGTGAATGTGGTGCCTCAGACAGTAATGCCAGCTTACCCTTGGTATTTTGAAGTCAAAGAAGGGGTGCCGGTGCCAAAAGCAGAGGCCATCGCTTTGGTTGCCTATATCCAATGGTTGGGCTCTGAGGTGTCAGATCGAAAGGAGACTCGGTACGATTATGATCAGGAAATTTATCCGCCAGCTCAGTAGCCACCCCTTCTACTGGGGCAGTGGTTTTGGGATTGTTTTTTTGTTGAGCGTGGTTTCGCTTAGTCTTGCGCGAGCAGAACGTGAATTCTGGATATGTGCTTTTTATGCGATTTTAGCCTCCTGCTTTCTGGCGGCTCAGGTGGTGGGTTTTATATTGAGCCAAACCCACTATTGCCAAATTTTTGAGGAAGCTAAGTTTAAAATGCTTGAGAATGAGGAAGCGGAATGGAAATAAGCGGCTCTTTTCGTCGAGCTTTGAGATTCCCTCCTTTGGGATGCTTGGTTTGCGGAGTGGATTCGGGCCCCATACGAACTTTCCTATTTGTCTTTATCGGCGCTCTTGTCGGCACCTCTCTTTCACTTTTGGCTTGGGCGATCTTGACCGGAAGACTAAAGGACAAACCCGAAATGAGTGAACTGGTTTTCGAGGCAGAAAGGAAAAAATAATGGCAGAGCCATCTGAAAAAGACTACCTTCAATACCGAGGAAATCACATCCCGCGTTTCATTCGATTGGCTTGGACCCTGCTCTTTGTTTTTATTATTTATTATTTGGCTGTGAATGCTGTTCCCGATTTGAAAATATGGCTTCATAAACTTGGGTTTTGAGGATGGATCTTCCAGAACCAAAGCGAGTTCCTCTAACGCCTGAGGAAAAGAACCGGCAACGTTGGAGCATTCTCGTTGCTTTTACCTGGTTGATGACGGCCTATGTTGTGCTCCATAAAGGCATCATCCCCCTTGTCCTGAAATTTACTCCTCTATCGACGAGCCTTTACGCTCGAATCGATCCCTGGTTCTTTCTTCCGGTTTTTTTGCTTCAATCTTTGCTGCGTTACCGTGAAATGGCTCCTGTGACCTGCTTTTGGGCTGGAAGTGGAATTGCCTATGGGGCGCTCGAGCTCTATTCGGTGTTGAAGGGACAACACCAGGGATGGTTAATCATTAGCCACACCTTAAGTTCGGTTCCCATTACTATTCTTTCAATTGCTTTTTTGAGTGGCCCTTTTCCGAAACGAAAAACCGAATTGGCGTGGGTCGGGGCGTTGGTCACTTTTATCATTCAATGGGGAGAGCGGTATTATGGGGTTTGATCTTTATATTCACTTGATTGAACTATTTCTTGTGGCAGGGACAGCTTTGGTCATCTTCTATTTCCATCGAAAGAAGATGAGGGGCTGATGTGCCAAACTTTGATCTTAACACCGGAAACCCTGCGAGTGGGAACTCCAATCACGGCCCAGGTGCATGTAGAACATATCGAGGCCTCCCTGTTGCCGGCTTTGGAAATCACTCCGTTCGATCCTGGCCTCGATTCCATTTCCATTCCCGCTCATGTTAAAAGCGGGATGGTAGAGGCACAGTTTTCGCTCTCTTTGCCCGGAAAATACCACCTAAAATTGGGGCAATACCAGCGTGATATTTCGATTCTTCCCGCTACAACCTTGGACTTCAGTACTGAATTTGGTTTTTTTTCTATAGGTGTGATTTTGTTATTGGCAGGAATGATAAAATGGTTATGGAAACAAAAAAAAATAATTTGAAGCGCGGATGGGTTTTTCTGACTCTTTTTGCAATCTTGATCCTGGCAGGCATCGCCAATAAGCGACTTTTTCACAATCCTGACATGATGGTCTTTTTTCATCTGCCGGGCGCTATCTGTCTCGTTATTGCAGGGCATCAATTGTCGACCAATGTTCGTGCAAAATACCGTCAGACACTCCTTGAGTTTCAGCAGCGGCGTCAAAATCCTGTTTAGTCAATCTCTCAATGTGAGGAATAAAAATTGCCTTTATCTAGAGAGTCTTGTAGTTAACTTTCAGGGGGTAACACATGGGTAAACTATTAATCGCTATTATTTTTTTCTCCTTTCCTATTTTTGGGCTGAAGTTAGTAGAAACTTTAGAATATCCCGTTTCGAATGCCTATATTCCCGATGGATTTGATGATGATGACTATGTTGAATGGATGATCACCGGCTCTTTCCCAAACACCTGCTATCAGGTCGGCTTGGTGGAAACTGACGTCGATACAGCAAACATGGAGATAGGAGTTAAGTTAACAGCCTATAAATATGATGGGAAATGCTCCTCCTATCCAGCTCCTTTTCAAGTAGTTGTTAAAGCAGGGCTCTTGCCAAGGTCCGGAAACTTTCAGGTCGTTGATAGAGCCAATGGAAAAGAATTGGGAAAACTTCAGATTAAAAAAGCATTAGAAAATGGTCCTGGTACCGATGAGGTGAACTATGCTTTTCTATTGGATACTTTTATCACCGATGTAAATCAGAAACCCACCTTGGTGTTAAGGGCACTTCTGCCTTCAAGTTGCCTTACCTTGAGTGCCGTTAAACTTCTCCCTCAGAATGAAACGGTGGTGGTTTTGCCGACGATTGAAAAGAAAACCGGGGTTTCATGCAAAGATGGGGAATATCCAATAGAATTTAAACGCGTTGTTACGGAGCTCCTTCCTAAGGGGCGTTTCTTACTCCATGCTCGTTCGATGGGGGGTAACGCGATTAATAAATGGGTGATTCAATAGGAAATACGTTCCATTTTGATAAAAGGGATTTCCCAATCAAAGATGCCAGGTTGTCCCAAGTGATATTAAGGCCATGTTCTTGAAGTGAGGAAACTCTTCCGCCAGTGACTCCACAGGGATTGATGCCATTAAAAAATTCTGTTTGTCGAGTGAGATAGATAGCGGCACCATGGGAGAGAATTCCTTTATTGATATGAACGCCGAAGGAAACGATTTTTGCACCTGTGAGATCGTAAATTCCAAATGGGTTCTGCTGGGCAATTACGTTGGCTCCCACTTCTTTTAGTGAATATTGGATGACGGCTCGAAAATCTTCGAGAAAAGCGCGGACACCCACGCTTGGGTAATTGAGTTGCTGTAATTGAAGGATGGGATAGATGAGCAGTTGTCCCGGACCATGGTATGTCCAGTGCCCCCCGCGCTTTACCGATTTAATTTCGACTCCTTTAGAAGTACACATTTCTAGATTCCAAAGGAGATCGTTCCGATTTGCCCTTCTTCCAAAAGTAAAAGTGGGTTTTGGTTCTGAAAGGATGAGGCTAGCAAATCGGGGATTTTGGCTCGTTTTAAAGATCCGTTGTTGTTGTTCTTCTTCTAGGGAGTTCCAATCAATTCTCCTTTTGCAGACGATTTCAATGTCCATGGTGGGAGGAAAGGGGAAAGAGTTCAGGAATGGGAATACGCGTTCGGAAGGCGTAACGGTAAAAGACTAGGAGTTGGAGTGCCGCGAGGAGTCCATAAACAATGTTCATGGGCCAAGCCGGGAGTGTCCAATTGGGGCTGTTGAGCCATTTAGGGAGATTAAGGTAGGTAAGCAAGAAAGCAACCCATAGGAATTGAAAGGCCATGTTCCACTTTCCTAAGCGAAGCGGTTTAAAGGGGACCTTCGTATTCGGTTTTAAGAAAAGCAGCGCAAAAAGCTTGAGTAAGGCGATAGCAACTAAGAAGCCTAGAAACCAGATAGGGCAAAGCCCACGGGTCATCAAAAAAGTAAAAAAGGAGAGGGTTAAAACGCGATCACAGAAGGGGTCAAGGTAGCTTCCTAAGATCGATTGCCAATGGAAACGACGTGCCAAGAAACCATCCAAAAGATCGCTTAATGCGCAGCACCCAAACACCCAAAGGTAAGCCACATCATTTTTGCCTGCCCAAAAAAAGAGGGATACCGGGCCAACAATGGCTCTCAGAAGGGTGATGAAATTGGGAATCCAATGGAGTCGCATCTTAAATTACTTTTACCCGATTTTTGGATTTCCGGCCACTTTAGGGGTATCCAGGTCAATTCCTTGGCGCTATGACAAAAAAGGAGGGGTTAGTTCCTAAAGAAATCAATGACTTAGAGCGGCTGGGGTCGGCATAGAGATTGCTCTCATTACTGGCAGTGATGCTGCTTCTGGTTTTATACTCCCTTTCATCGTTGCAGGCCTCTACGCATTCATCCCCTCAAAAGGATGTCTGGGCAGACCATTCCTATTTGAAGACCACCGATCTTCCTCACCCTTTTTGTGAATCCGGAGTGGAACTCAATATTGATAGGGAAACCTTTATTCCCCTCACTGAAAGGGAAAAGAAAAATAAAGGGTATGAGCTTTATAACTCGATGGTTGAGAACTACCGTTGGGGGCAGTGGAGTGTATTAGATACCTATTGGGAAGAGCTCGAAGAGTTATTAGAAGGGGGCGAGTCCTCATTATTCGAGTCGGCCGACTTTCTCTATACGATTTCACTTTTTGAGCGAAGTTCAATTGAGGATGAATCAAGCTGGTTGGAAGCTGAGAAGCGATGGCGAGACCTCGAAATCAAATACCCTAAATCTACTTGGTTCCAATCGGGGCGGCTCATCGTTGGAAATTTTTTCTTAAGAGCGGGGAAGTTTGAGCGGGCTTTAGCGCAATACCAACTTGGAATTTCGAGTCAGCCCATAGAAGAATATCAGTGCCTCTATCAACTGGGATTGGCCGAAAGCAGTTTTCGATTGCGAGATTTCACGGTCGCAGAAAAGACATTGAATGGCATTCAGAAAAATTGCCAGAATCCTCGGGTTACCACGCTAGCCTCTGTTCGTCAGGCTGATATGGGGTGGTTAAAAGGCGATAATACAGTTGAAAAGCGGTATGAGAAGCTGATTGAAAATGGGTTGGGTTATGTAGAGCGATTTTCTCCTGCGGTTTATCAAAATTTAGCTGAGATTAAATATCGTAAGAAGGAATATGGGTCAGCCAAACACTATTTTTCCGAATATTTAAAATTTAGAAAACGGGACGAAAACTGCTTACCCTATACTTATAAAAGACTGGCGGATATCGACCTTAGAACGGGCGTAAGTTGGGATAGAGTGGCAGGAAGTTATTTAGAGGTGAGTGAACGCTACCCAAACCACGATATCGGTCGATACAGTTATATCGTCGGGCTATTGCTCGGTTTGCCCACCTACCCTAAAGAGGAACATGAACGACGTTTTAAGATTGTTGATGGTGTCCTAGAGCAGATTAAGGAATATCGATTCCGATCGATCGGCTTCTTGTATAAAGGGCTTGTCATGCTGCATACGGGCAACCCGAATGCCGTTGCTTATTTGGAGCGTCTTGATAGCAAAGTTGATTTTAAGATTAGAGAAGGAGTCATTGCGAGGTTTATCAGGGACCGGATGTTGAATATCCTGTTTGGGGAACTTGAGGAGAAAATTCGAAATGATAAAGAGGGCGAAAAACTCGCCGATAATTCAATCTACAGCGATGTCGAGCATGCCTATAATAGTTGGTTGAAAGAAAGTGAAGTGGCCCAACAGGCCCAAATACGCTATAAAAAGGCGCTTCTCCACCAATTTCAACAATATATAGCCGATGATGAATTGGACTCTGCCATTAAGAAGTTGAATTACTGGCAAAAGTCGGCGCTATTTCCTAAGGAAGGGATCGATTTTTCGACTCAAAAGTTGGTTTCTGAAGACATTGCTGAACTGTTGGTCGATTTTGACGGAGAGGCGGAAGAACATCCGTCAATTTTGCTGCTGAAACATGAAGAGATCCTGCGCCCATTTTTCCACCCGACCTACGATCTTATTTGGGCCGAGGTGGCGATTGCGACTGGTGACCACAACCATCTTAAAAAAATGCTGACGAAAAGGAAGTATGACCGCATGCTCGCCAGCGTAGATAATCGAATCTCACCAGAAATTTCGGAAAGATTTTTGGTGACGGTGGCAGATGCATGGCGGGTATTGGGGCAATATAGCAAAGCAGAATCTTTCTACTCTAAAGTAACGGAATCGGGGTTGAAATCTAAGGTGGAACATGGATTGTTTCAGATTGCCATCCAGCAAAAAAATTTGAAGCGAGCGATAGATATTTTGAAGGAAGCCTCGAAAAATTGGGGAAGAGAACAAGGATATTCTTACTTAGGAATGACCCGTGATCTGGCTATTTCAAAGGATGCGTGGGGGGATTTGATAAATCTTCGTAAAGTCGCAGATAAATACAGGCTTTCAGCAAAAGAATTAGCTCCGTATGCTTATGCGGCGGGGAAAGCATATTACAAACAGAATAATTTCAAGAGTTCGATACAAGAGTTAACTCAATCTTTAGAACATGAAGGCCAATTTTTAGAGGCAATAGAGGCTAGGTTTTTACTCGGAAAATCTTACTTAAAACAAGGGAAGCGGGATCGTGCGAAGGAGCTGTTTAACCAAGTAGCCACTTCAAAAGATTTGATCTGGAGCAAACTCGCTCAGAGTGAACTCTCCTCCCTGCAGTAACTCAAAATTAAAAGGTAAAAATGCATTTGGCTCCCCCTGTCGTTGCGAGGAGCCATAAGCGACGAAGCAATCTTTTGCAGCGGCAGTTATCGAGAATTCTCATGGAATGCATAAAATTCAAAGATCGATCTTTGTTGATTGCGGACCCCATTGCGGATGCCACACTTCAATTGGCAATGCGTGCGGCTAAGTCGGAATTACCTGTGATTGTCGTTGGCGAAAGTGGCACTGGGAAGGAGCTGATTGCTCGACTGATTCATGAAAAAGGGGTGCGTCAAAATGGTCCTTTTGTATCGGTCAATTGCGCTGCCATTCCGGAAGGATTATTGGAAGCAGAGCTTTTTGGCTATGAAAAGGGAGCTTTTACCGGAGCGATTCAAAGACGTGTAGGAAAATTTCAACTGGCTAATGGCGGGACGTTATTGCTAGATGAGGTTAGTGAGCTCCCGATCCATTTACAAGCGAAATTATTGAGGGTGTTGCAGGAAAAGGAGATCGATCCGATTGGGTCGCAAAGATGCCAGAAGATCGATGTCCGAATCGTG
The DNA here is from genome assembly GCA_964604555.1 of uncultured Pseudobdellovibrionaceae bacterium. Classification (GTDB taxonomy): domain Bacteria; phylum Bdellovibrionota; class FAC87; order UBA2466; family UBA2466; genus CAZRZK01. The sequence continues at coordinate 51,730 of CAZRZK010000016.1, forward strand.
GTAACGAGCAACCGAGATCTTGTTGAATTAATAGAGGCTGGAGAGTTCAGAGAAGATCTTTTTTATCGTCTGAATGGAATCCGAATCGAATGCAAACCGTTAAGGAATCGGCAAAGTGCTCTGATTGCCTTGACTCAATTTTATTTAAACCACATTCAGGAAAGAACTGGATTTGTTTACACGCTTGCTGAGTCGGCGATGAACCATTTATTGAAGCATACCTGGCCTGGAAATGTTCGGGAGCTTTCTAGTGTAATTGAGCGAGCGGTGGTCCTTTGTGAGGGAACCGAGATTCAATTGGAGCAGATCCAGATTACAAACCCGAATCGTCGACAGGAAGTGAATCAAATCAGGAGCGGCGAGAATTTGGAGCATTTGGAACGCCGACATATCTTAGAAACACTCTCTTCATTTTCTGGAAATCGTACGCGGGCTGCCGAAAAATTGGGCATCAGTGTGAGAACGCTGCGAAACAAGTTGAAACTTTACTCAGAATAATCCTTAGGTACCCACTTCCTTTACAGAAAATTCAGGAAATTTTCTGTAAAGGAAGTGGGTACCTAAGGGGGAATAAATTGCCAAGTACCGGGAAGAAATTTCCTGTTGTAGTTAAAAGATGGCCTTAAAGAACTGGCCCGGAAATTGCAATTTTATAGAGTCAGACTTATCGGAATTTTTTAAATCTAACTTTAATAATAAAATGAACAAAATATTTGATTCAGCAACCGGAGTGCTAGAAAAGTCGCTTGATCTCTATCTCACTCGACACTCCGTGATTGCTGATAACATCGCCAATGCAGAAACACCGAACTTTAAGGCTCGGCAAGTCGAGTTTGAGGACAGTCTGCAAAAGGCGATTGGGGATAATAGTATTCTCGGCGAAGAAAATGTACAGCAGGCGGTCGCTTCGGTGGCTCCCCAAGTGCATCACATCACCGAAACCGGTTTAGGCCAGGATTTAAACACGGTCGACATGGATAAGGAGATGGCCGCGCTATCAAAAAACGATACGAAGTATTCGGCTGCTGCCCAGCTGATCAATCGAAAGTTTTCATTGTTGCGGTACGCAATTAGTGATGGAGGTGATAAATGAGTGATTTTTTCGATTCCCTAGATGTCAGTGCCTCAGCCTTGAGTGCCGAGCGCATCCGGATGAATGTGATCTCCAGTAACTTAGCTAATGCCCAGACCACACGTACTCCTGAGGGGGGGCCTTATCGACGGAAAGATCCCGTTTTTGAAGCTCAAGCAGGTTCCAGTTTTGAGTCGGCCCTAAAAGGTGCCATGGGGGGTGCGATGGATGTGCCATTGCATAAGGTAAAGGTGACCGAAATTGTATCGGATCCAAAAGCTCCAAAGTTGATCCACCAGCCAAATCACCCCGATGCCGATGCCGAAGGGAATGTGGCCTATCCTAATATCAATACGATGGAGGAGATGGTGAACCTCATCACTTCAAGTCGCACTTTCGAGGCCAACGTGACTGCAATCAATGTCTCAAAAAACATGATGATGAAGGCTCTTGAGATTGGAAGGAAATAAATAGATGTCAATTTCAGCGACTTCAACAGTTCCATCTAGTGTTTTGCAGGAAATTCAGCAGGATCTGCGCGAAATGCGTGGAGAAGAAACGAATGCTGGCGGAGGTTCGGGGAGTTTCTTGGGTATTTTGCAGAACTCAGTAGGTCAGGTGAATCAGATGTTGAATGAGGCCGATCGCAAGAGTGTCGATCTCGCTTCTGGCAAAAGTGACAACATCCACGATGTGATGATTTCTGTCGAAAAGGCAGAAGCTGCCTTGAAGATGATGATGCAGACAAGAAACAAGGCCCTTGAGGCTTACCATGAAATTTTAAAGATGCAGCTGTGAGTGAGTGTGAACTATGAATGAACGAATCGATCAAATTCTAAAGCAGGTCAGTGAATACTGGACGTCCTTGTCGAACGCTAAGAAGGTTGCGTTGGTTGTTGTTGGTGCCATCGTCTTAATCAGTGGTGTCACTGGCGTGCTTATCTTCCGGCAGGATCCCTTCCAGGTCCTATACACCGACCTCCAGCCCGAAGAAGGCCGTGCCGTCGCCAAGAAACTGGCTGAAATGAATGTCCCATATCACCTGACCGAAAGCGGGACCACCATCATGGTTCCCACCTCACAGGTCAGTCAGAGCCGTATGCAATTAGCAAAAGCGGGATTGCCAGGACAAGATGTGGTCGGGTTTGAAAAGTTTGATGGAACGACACTGGGAATGTCGAGCTATGTCCAACGAATCCAATACATTCGTGCCATGCAAGGGGAGTTAACCCGATCGATTCAACGGTTAAATGCGGTCAAGCATGCACGGGTCCATATTAGCATGCCTCCCAAGAAGACCTTTGCGGAAGATGAAGACCCGCCAAAAGCTTCGGTTGTGTTGGAAATGAAGTCGGGCCAGAGTCTGTCGAAATCGGAAGTGGTCGGCGTTGCGCACCTAGTTGCGAGTGCAGTGGAAGGATTGAAAGTAAACCAGGTCACTATCGTCGATGCACAAGGGAACTTTCTCCACCGGCCTGAAGGGGAATCGAACCAAGCGATTTCGAGCACCCTGTTGGAGTTGCAACGTTCGATTGAATCGGAATATGAACGGCGTGTGATCGACATGCTGACCCCTATCGTGGGTTATGGAAAGGTCCGTGCGAAGGTGACGGCAGAAGTGGATCCGGCCCGGGTGAATACGACCGAGGAAAGCTATGATCCCGATAAGGTTGTTCCCAAAAATATTGTGAAGAATGACGAAAGCTCGACGGGAAGCCGTCCAACTCCCGCCGGAATTCCTGGGAGCCGCTCCAATTTGCCAGGTGCTGAGACACCTCCCAACGCTGCGCCTGTCGCCAGTAATTCCAATGAAAAGAGCATGCAGAACACCAGCTATGCCATTCCTCGAAAGGTTCAGGTGGTCGATAAACCTTCGGGTAGTATCAAACGGTTAACGGTAGCGGTCGTGGTGGACGGTACCTATACCAAAGCGGTCGATGGAGTGGGAAAAGATGTGTTTACTCCTCGTGCAGACGAAGAGCTCAAGCGGTTTCAAGATTTAGTGGCCAATTCGGTGGGGTTCGATTCCCAGCGCCGCGATGTGATCCAAGTCACCTCACTTCCCTTTAGTGTGACTGAAAACACTGATGCGCCGGCTCCTTCAGAACCCATCCAATGGTGGCATAAAGATGAACTCATGCGACACGGGATCCGCAATAGTTTGATTGCGGTCGTGATTCTCTCATTCTTTATTCTGGTCTTAAGGCCCTTTATCAAGTGGGCGTCGGTCAAAGATGCTCCTCAAGAGGTGGTTGCCCTTCCGAAAACGGTCGCGCAGATCGAGGCGGAGCGGCGCCATGAAGGGCTCCTCGCCATTTCTCAAGGAACCAAAGATCTCCCGCAATTGGAACCGGTCGATAAGAAAGAAGAAGAAGAGCTCAAGAAGAAAATTATCGATGGAATTACCCAGTCTCCAAGGAAGGGAATCAGTATTGTGCAAGATTGGCTTGAAGAGGAACAGCAGCAACATACAGCAGAATCGGCAACTGAGGCAGCGGCATGAACCGAACTAAAAAAACAACTCTCAACGGACTCGAAAAAACGGCGATCCTCATGAACGTATTGGGGAAGGACCAAACCTATCAGATCATGAAGGGGATGAAAGACAGTGATGTGAGGAAATTGATCAAGGTCATGACCCACATGAAAAAGGCCCCTCTTCACGTGATCAATGCGGTATTGCGGGAATACCTTCATAAACTTTCAGAGCGCGATGAGATTATTTTCGAGGAGAATTTGAGCAGCCCCAAATTGATATCTGAAGGTTTGGGTGAGGAGCGAGCAAAGCAGATCTTCGGTAATACGTTGAAGGCAACCAGTTTCTCGATGAATAAGAAGCAGTTGACCATTACCGATTCGGTCGATCCAAAAGCACTGGCGGAGTTTTTATCGGAAGAGCATCCACAGACGATCGCTGTGGTCGTTGCCCATCTGGATTCAAATAAACAGGTGCAGCTGCTGAAAGCTCTCCCTGAAGCCATTCGGCCTGAAGTGGTCGTTCGGCTTGCTAATCTGGAATACGTCGCCCCGGAAAAGGTGGATGAGTTGGAGAGTGTGTTGAAGGCGGAACTTCTGCAAGGAGGACGTGCTCCGAAGGGGGGGCATGGCGGCGTCGGTTCGGTGGCCGAAATTGTGAATAACCTCGATAAAAAGACCATGAATTCCCTCATGACTCGCCTGGAGGACAAGGATCCCGTATTAGCCGAAGAGATTCGAAGCCATATGTTCACTTTTACCGACATCGTAAAAATCGACGATAGAGGCGTGCAGCTGATCTTGCGCGATGTCCCAGGAGATAAGTTGACCCTTGCTCTCAAGAGCGCTCCTGAGGAGATTCGGGAGAAGATCTTCCGTTGCATGTCGGAACGTGCCGCTGAAATGTTGAAAGAAGATCTTTCTGCCATGGGGCCGCAACGGGTTTCTGATGTGGAAAATGCTCAGCGGGAGGTAGTGAAGGTGGTTCGAAAACTTGAAGAAGAAGGGAAGCTATTCCTTGGATCCAGTGACGAACAAGAAGTGGTCGCCTGAGGTTTTCGACAGCCTTGTCGAAAAAAAACCTGAGGTAACCGATTTTTCCCCTAAAAGGGAGAAGACCGATCCCTCTTTTTCAGTTTCGGAGCGGCTTTGGAGTGTCATCGAGAATGATCCTCAGATCCGACGGGATTTGGATAAGTGGGTCAATAAGAAAGTAGCCGAAAGACTTGAGAAAGAGAATGCACCTTTTAAAGAAGAAGCGGTAAAAAAAGGATATGACGAGGGACTAAAACAGGGAATTGAGGCGGGAAAAGAACAATTTGGTGTCTGGGAAAAGAAACTCTCACCTATTGCAGATGAAATCTTGAAGGAAAAGAACCAACTCCTTCGGGATCACGAGAAGCAATGGCTTGAGAGTCTGGACTATTTGATGAGGCGATTTTTAGTTCCTCGCCGAAAAGTGGCCATGGAAGATCTGAAGCAATGGGTGGGAGAATCGATTCAGTACTTCGAGAAGAGTGGAAAGATAGTGGCTTATCTGAGCTCTTTTGATGGCGAAACAAGTTTGATGGAACAGTTTAAGAGCGATCGGATTGAGTTGCGCGTGGATCCCAAGTTGGAGCCGGGGGGAATTCGAATTGAAACCGATGGCATGGGCGTCATCTTCTCCCCTGAAAAGGAGTGGGAGCGCCTGGAGAAATTACTTGGCTAAAGGTATCCGTTACCTTCTGCCAGCACCAAAGGTGCTGGCAGAAGGTAACGGATACCTTTAGCCACCTACTATGAAAAACTTCGAATCGAAATTAGAACGCCTTCACGACGAGAGTTATGTCACGTCGTTTGGTTCGGTCAAGAAGGTGCGTCGGGATGCGGTTGAGGTAATGCTTCCCAAAGCGAAAGTGGGAGCGCTTTGCCAAATCGAATCGGAACGTGCCCGCCATCGAGTTGAAATTGTCAGCCTCGATAAAGACGGGCATGTCGGGATGCCTCTCGAAAACCTTGATGGCGTTCAGCTCAACGATCGTGTGATGTTAGAGATGGAAACGGCTGAGCTACCGGTGGGAATGGGACTTTTGGGAAAGGTCGTCGATTCGATGGGGATCGATTACGACACCGGCAAAGCCTGTGGAGATCAGTATCTCCCCTTGTATGGAGTTCCCACCAACCCGCTTTCACGCATTCCCATTCATGAGCCGATCGACCTTGGGGTGAGGGTGATCAATGGCATTTTGACCTGCGGTCGAGGACAACGACAAGGTATTTTCGCTGGCTCAGGCGTGGGGAAAAGCGTCTTAATGGGAATGGTCTCCCGTTTTACTTCTGCCGATGTCGTTGTGATTGCCCTCATTGGCGAGCGGGGTAGGGAAGTTAGGGAATTTATTGAGAGCTCCTTAGGGGTTCAAGGGAGAAAGAAGAGTGTTGTTGTCGTGGAAACGGCCGACCGTTCCGCGGTGAGGCGGGTGCGAGGGGCTTATGCAGCCACCACGATTGCCGAATATTTCCGATCGCAAGGAAAACAGGTCTTGTTGATGATGGATTCTCTCACGCGTTTCGCAATGGCTCAACGGGAGATCGGTCTTGCTGCGGGTGAGCCTCCGACGACAAAAGGTTATACGCCGAGTGTTTTTTCGCATCTTTCAAAGTTGGTGGAACGAGCTGGAAATTGGGGCGCTCAAGGTTCGATTACTGGGATCTACACCGTATTAGTTGAAGGAGACGATCTAGAAGATCCGGTGGCCGATAGTGCACGAGCTATTTTAGATGGCCATATTGTGTTAACGCGAAAGCTCGCCAATCGGGGCCATTATCCTGCGATCGATGTTCTTCAAAGCGTGAGTCGGGTGATGGATAAGGTGGTAGGAAGAAACCAACTGCAAAATGCAAAGCGATTAAAAGAGGTTTTTGCCCGGTACGCTGAAAACGAAGATGCCATTCAATACGGCATGTATGTCCGTGGCAGTGATCCCTTAATTGATGAAGCGATTGATTTAGAGCCAAGAATTTTAGATTTTTTAAAACAGGAATCGCAGGAGGTTTGTCCTTTTTCGGAAACGAATGATCGACTTGAGAAAATCTTCTTATGAAATTTCAATTCCGACTCGAAAAACTGCTCCGTTTTGCCCGGATGCGCGAGACAATGAAACGCATGGAGATTGCCAGTTGTCTTTCCCGCATTCGATTCATCAAGAATCGACTCGAGACGATTGAGAGTGAACTACGGGAATTGGTGAGTAAATCGACGGGAGAGTGGGCGATGGGGTGGGCCTATTTTCAGAGTCAAAAAGTGAAGCTTCACGCCGACGAACGAGTGAAGCTTTTAGCTTTAAATGTGAAGGAAGAGGCTGAGTTAACCAAAAGAAAGCGGGAATTAGAGCGACTCCTTTACCGCAAAAAGGCTTTGGAATCGCTCCGGGAAAAGCAGCTGAAAGAATTTAAAGCATTAAAAAACAGGAAAGAGCAGTCGGAGATGGAAGAGCTCTTCCGGTTGCGTCAGGAGTCTCGATGAGTCGATTGCCTCTCATTATATGGTTTTTAAGTATAGGAATTGGGGGCTGGCTTCTTTATGAAACCGGTCTTTTTAAGCTGAGTTCATTGTCTGCACAAGAAGAAAGTTCACAAGGGATCGAAAGCCTGCAGAACAGCCTCTCGGAAAGAGAGAAGCTTTTAGGCCAAAAGGAAAGGGAGATTGCCCAGAAGGAGAAGGCAATTCGGGAAAAGGAGCTCAACCTTTCACAGCAGATCGATAGTTACCAAAAACAGATCAAAGATCTAAAGGCAAAAATTGTGGCGCAAAACACCGGTAAGGATGCCGAGGTGGAAGCTTTTCGAAAGCTTTATGAAAAGATGGATGCAAAGAAAGTAGCATCCCTTTTCGATACGATGAATCCGGAACTGGTGGCTGAAATTTTGGCGGGCATGAAACCATCGGTCAGTGTGGAGGTGATGTCCAAAATGCCGACGGAAAAGGTGAAGCTCCTCACCGAAAAATATTTGATTAAAAGGATTCTATCCTCAAAAAAACAGCCAGAAGATCAAAACGGGGACGAGAATAAGAGAGGGGGTGAATGATGGCATGGTTAACGCCACTCAGACGGCAGTATCGTCCGGGATTACCGCAGGGATAAATAATTCAGAGTTGTTGGGTACAGGCGCTCCTGAGACAGGGGAATTCGACTTTTTAGGATACCTTCTGGGCCTTCAGGGTAATGTTCAAGACGCCGAAACAGCAGCTCCTGCTTTATTATCAACTGCTACTCCCGAAACAGTCACTACGGTCGAGCCTAAGAGCGTAAAAACAGGAAAAGAGGATCTCCAGTGGAATCCATTATTCCCAGGAGTGATCTCTGCTTTGCCTGAAGCAAAAACTCAGGTTAAGGCGGAAGTCGCCGAGCTTCCTGTCGTAGAAAATGCACGTTCATTGAGTTCCGCTCAAAGTTCAATCAAGGTGAATGCCGAACTGCCTATTCAAACTAATCAAACAGCTATCACCGATACCCAATCCGAAACAAAAACCGTCAATCCATTGCAGTTACAGCAGATGGAATCGAAAGGGAATCAGTCACTGATGATTCAAAATCGTCAGCAGACTCTCCCGGAAACCGATGCTGGAATGGAAAAGATGGTTTTTAAAGGTCAACCTCTTGCTGCGAAGGAGGAACGATCATTGAGTCAATCGGGTGAAGGAGTTGGCCACTCCGCTCTGCTCATGGCTTTGATGTCCCATGGGAAAGAAGGAAGGGCCGATAAGATTGGAAAAAGATCGGAAGGAATGGATTTCTTTGGTACCACAGCAATGCCTCTCGAATCCCAATCTAATCTGAACACCACGATAAACACTTCAGTTGCTGCCGCTCCGGGAAGACAGGATGTCCCCCGCGAGATGACAGTACCTGAGATGTCTCAACAGATCAGCCACCTGATTCAGCATGGGGGAGGATCGATGACGGTACGCTTGAATCCGCCTGATTTAGGTCAGGTCGAAATTCAGGTAGTTGCAAAAGGAAGGCGAGTGGAGGTGGATATGACCTCTGACAATGAAATGACGAAGTCTCTGATTGAAAGCCAATTGGGTGACTTGCACAAATCGATTCAGGGCCATGATTTACAATTGGCTCGGATGGAAGTGCATGTAGCACAGGACGGATTTCAACAAGACACGCAGTCATTTTTGAATCAGTCAGGTCAGTTCTCCAGACAACAGGATCTCGGACATGGAAGTTCGAACCGGAAGTCACAGGAGAACAATCAACAACTCCGATCGCTGGCATCTATTTCGAGCAATCACACGCCGGTTCGTGCCTCTCATGAGGGTCGAGTCGACGTCAGAATCTAGGAGATCTCTATGCCTGAAGTCAGCGCAATGATTCCAAAACACCTGATGCATGATGAGTCAGAGATTAAATCGAAGAATGCGATGGGGAAGGATGACTTTCTCAAGCTTCTGATGACTCAACTTCAACATCAGGATCCTCTCAAACCGATGGATCACCAACAGTTCAGCGCTCAATTGGCGCAGTTCAGCCAATTGGAACAGCTGGGCCACATTGGGAAATCGATCGATGGTTTGAGAAACGATCAAGGAGAGGGGGCTCGCATTCAGGCTCTCAACTTAATCGGGAAACGTGTGCAGGCTTCCGCCAATGAGGTCGAGCTCATCTCAGGGCAAGATGTGATTTACCAACCTTCCTTAAAAGAAGGCATGCAGATCACAAAAGCTCTCGTGATGGCGCCTGGAGGAAAAATTGTCAGAGAAATAGAGCCGAGTCCGGATGCAGCTAAAAATGGAATCCGTTGGGATGGAAAGGATCAAGAGGGTAACCCTCTTCCCTCGGGTAAATATTCATTCAGAGTGCACGGAGTTGGATCCAATGGGGTTGCCCAGGAGATCCAACCCGAGCTCTCTGGAAGAGTAACCGGGATTGAACTGGCAGGAAAAACCCCGATGTTGGTGGTTGAAACTGCCGGGGGCGCTAAGAAACTGGAACTTGGGAAAGTATCCCAGGTGATGGTGGATGAGCCGTCTCAATCCAACCCGGTAAAACCCGTGGTGACACAACCTAAAGTATCGATTCCGGTGGTGAAGAAGGAAGAGAGTGATGATTCAGAGTCGGAAGTTGCACCAGTCAATGAATCCTCCGAATCCGATCCCACTCAACAGGCTTTTAAAGAACCATTTCGTATCGGGAGTCTCAACTAATGGGTGTCGCTGAACTCTATCGCATAGGGCAAGTTCCTGAGAGAGTCGATAAATCTTCGACTTTGCAGAAGCCTGCCGCAGCGGAGGAGTTCTCACAGGTACTCAATAAGGAGCTTCAGTTTTCTCAACATGCCCAAGCCCGCATTCGTTCCAGGGAAATTCCTTGGAGTGATCAAGTCGAGGCTCGGGTGTCGAAAGGAATTGAGGCGGCCCAAAAAAAGGGAAGTCGCGAAGCGCTTATTTTAGTCGATGGATTAGCGGTGATCGCCAATGTGAAATCGAAAACGATCATTACCGCCATTCCGGAGAATAAGATGCGAGAGCGGATCGTGACCAACATCGATAGCACCGTAATCGTTTAGGCTGGCCCGTAGAGTTTCTCGCGGAAGCCTAAATTTAACTACCCGGATCTGCAGATCCAGGTACAACAGGAGAACTATGGGTACAATTAACTCTCTTTCAACCGCTATCTCGGGGTTGGAAGCCAACGGAGAGGCATTGGGCGTTATCGCTGATAACATCGCCAATGCCAATACGATTGGTTTCAAATCATCGAGGACCGAGTTTCAATCGGTATTAGCACAGGATCTTCTTTCCCAAGGGGCAGGGGCCCAAATCGGAAAGGGAGCCTCGATTGGGGGTATCACGAATATCTTCACTCAAGGAGCCATTACGCACACAGAGCGGGGCACCGACCTCGCGCTGAGCGGGAATGGATTCTTTTGTGTGAGGAGTGATATCAAGGGAATGTCCTTCACCCGCGATGGCGCTTTCCGTTTTGATAAAGACGGATGGCTCACCAGCATTCGCGGAATGAGGGTGCAGGCCTACCAAGCCACGCCCGAGGGGAAGATCACCGGAAAAATCGGAGATGTGAGAATTCCATTCAATACGGTTCCCGCAAAGGCGACCAATCGAATGGACATCCACTTGAACTTGGATGCAAGGACATTGAAAGATGTTCCTTTTGACCCCAAGTTTCCCGATGAAACGGCCCAGTTCGCGACTGCAACCCAGATCTTCGATTCGGTGGGAAATGCGCAAGCATTGACCCTCTACTTCAACCGAGTCGATGGCAACACCTGGGAATGGCATGCGATGGCCGATGGTTCTAGCATGGCCGGTGGTGAACGAGGGAAAATGGTTGATGTCGCTACGGGGAAACTGGGCTTCGACGATTACGGTCGTCTGCTGTCCAGTGAACAAAATCTAGTGAACACCTCATTCGCCAATGGTGCAATCCCTGATCAACAGATGCAGTTTGATTTTGGGGATCCCATCGACAAAGGTGGATCGGGAGTGAAGGGTTCGACTCAGTATGGATCGAAATCCTCCACCTTCCGAAACATCCAGGATGGTTGGTCAGCTGGACAGCTCTCCGATACCTCCATTGATGCCGACGGTGTCATCACCGGTATTTACAGTAACGGCGTCAATAAGGTGTTGGGGCAGATTGCCATTGCCCGGTTTGAAGCAACTGAGCGATTGACGAAAGCGGGAGAGAACATCCTGCGTGAGACGATCGAATCAGGAATGCCGCAGATCGGAAAGCCGACCACCAACGGCCGCGGAACGGTCATGACCAAGAGCCTTGAGAACTCCAACGTCGACTTGGCGAAAGAGTTCGTGGACATGATCCGGATCCAAAGAGCCTTCCAAGCCAATGCTAAATCGATCACCACTGCCAACGAGATGCTGACAGATGTGATCAACATGCAGCGATCATAATCGCTCTAGAATTGTCGCAGTGGCCATTCCATGACCGATGCACATCACCTGTAGGCCGAACGTAGCATCCTGTTGTTCCAGCTGATTGATGAGCTTGGTCATGAGAATGGCTCCTGTGGCACCTAACGGGTGCCCATGAGCAATTGCCCCACCTTGTGGATTGACCTTCTCCTCTGGGATTTTTAATTCTTTCATCCATCCCAACACCACGCTTGCAAAGGCCTCGTTAATTTCGATCACGTCGATATTGGAAAGAGAAAGCTTCGCCTTTTTTAACGCTAATTGCGTCGCTCCAATCACTTCCATCAGTTGCAGAGTGGGATCGCCTCCGACTGCTACGCGAGAACGAAACTGCGCACGAGGTTTAAGCCCTTCCTGTTTCGCCTTTTCCAAGTTGCAGAGCAGAAGGGCGGCAGCACCGTCAGAAAGTTGACTGCTATTGGCTGCGGTTATGACCCCATCCTTTTTAAAGACAGGTACCAGACTGCCCATTTTCTTCATGTCTATTTGAAACCTTACACCCTCATCTTTATCCAGTCCCAAACCGTTCACCAATTGAGAATCAAACTTGTGTTCTGTGATGGCAGCGGCCGCTTTCTCATGACTCGCCCGGCTGTATTCATCCAATTGTTGACGAGATAGGCCGTATTTGAGGGCAATCCGTTCTGCGGAGAGTCCCTGGTGAATGATCTCGTACTTATCGTGTAACTTGGGATTTAACGTCTCAAATCCCCCTCCGATATCGGAGAACATAGTGACACGGGACATGCTCTCCACCCCGCCCGCAATCACCCAATCATTATCCCCCGCCGCAATCGCCTGGGCCCCGAAATGGATTGCCTGCTGACTGCTACCACACAGACGATTCACCGTCGTGGCAGCCACGCCGCAGGGCAAATTCGAAAGGAGTGTGGCCAATCGCCCCACATTCGCCCCTTGCTCGCCTACTTGAGTGACACAACCGGTAATCACATCCTCGACTTTTGTTTTAGCGACAGGATTTCTTTCAAGCAGCGCATTCAAAACGCTGGCGTAAAGTTGATCGGGACGGGTGTTTTGAAAAGCCCCTCCCTTTCTTCCGAGAGGTGTTCGTACAGCATCGATGATGACTGGCAAAGCCATAATATCTCCTTTAACAATCGATAAGGCGCATTAACGCGCTATGGTATCGACGACAGGCCTATTGTAACGGATAAAAACCGAACGCAAAGCAAATTATAACAAACTGGGACTCCGTCACATCAAAAAAGCCATGTTATTCTAATTGAACATAACCTACTTGAAAGGAACTGACGATGTCTCAAATCATGAAATCGATACTTCCACTTTTATCGGTCCTTTGCTTTTTAGCGATGCCGGTATTTGCCGATCAACACCAAGGCCAACAACAACAGCAACAACAATGCTCCGGCGGACAATGCACTCCGGATCATGATTGTGATTGCGGTGATGATTGCACCTGTGATGCCGATTGTGATTGTGGTTGCGAAGATTGCGGCTGCGACCAAGGCCAATGCCAAGGCGATGATGGCGATTGCGGATGCGATCACCAACAACAGCAGCAACAACAAGGCGGTTGCCACCCTCATCACGGTTAAGGGTCACGGCTAAAAAGGAATTCAGTTTTCTTTTGGAAAAGGTGCTGGGTCTGACGACTCGGCGCCTTTTTATTTAATATACAGGCTACAGCCATGCACGCGCTGACCTTGAATTTACTTGGCATTTCTTTTGAAATGATGCTCTCTATTATTCAGGGTGTTTTTGGGCAGTTTAAAATCTTATTCCATAAGATGGATCGCGTGGGGCCTCTTTTTATCTTTTCCAACCTATGCGTTCCACTCTGAAAGTCGTCTTTGTCGATTGACTGCCCTTTTGGCTGATCCTTCCCCTGTGTTTTCGGCAAAACTTAATGAAATAGTGGAAAGCCGGTATTTTAAACACTACCAAGGAGAGAAGGCGACTCGGCCCATCCGTGAATCTTTGCGAGACCTGCATCGATATGAGCTCCGTTTTAAAGGGCCCTTTGAGTTCGTGGCCGATATTTCGGAAAGGGATGATATCTTGGCGATATACGTGAGATATTTAGGACCTCCGCGACCCTTTTTCTCATTTTTAGGATCTTCTCCGCAAGTACGTCACGGCATTCTTGCAAGAGCGATCACAGCTCTCATTGAAGGGGTTGAAGCGCGAAAAGAAACGAACCCCCAATTAAGGCGCATTGTGATTGAGTCTTCCAACACAGCTCAGCATCTGGTGGAGATGCTAAAACCCATGGGATTTCAGATCGTACGTCCCGCATGCTATGGTTCAGTCAGTTTTGGTGCTTGGGTGAGATTGGCAATCGATCTTGAACATTAGAAGAATACCCACCAAAATATGAAGGGCGCTATTTTCATTCTTGTACTATACAGGGTGACACGCCCTACGCTTTTTAATCCTGCGTTGGACGCGGGATTGAAAGGCGCTAGACACTTACCTTTCTGCAAATTTTTTACTGTTATCGGGCAGGAACTAGATCTGCGTACTTACCAAACTGCTCACGAAACATTCCTACAGTAACCGGTTCTGCAAAGTTTGTTAGCGGCTCGCCCACTACTAGATAGGGAAATCTTTGAAACGGGCTAAGGTGTGGCCATTTTTCTTTACTCAACTCGATTACAAATGGCCTGGAAGCGGAGGAACACAAGAATCCAAATTTGGACGGTAAACCTTTAACGGTTTCATTTTTTAAGGTAAAACCCTGCATTGAAGTACGATAGGAACACGTATCTCCATCGCAATTATACACTTCTTGTCCATCAATCACCTTCTTGTTGGCTAAACCTAAAACAGTTCCTGTCTTAATCTCAATGTTTTCGGCGGTTGGCGCTTCATCAGTATCGGAAAGGATACAATAACGTGTGTTATAGCTTTCGGGTATGTAGGAACCGTCTTTGGAAACACCCTTTTCGAACGCGATATCCCAGCGATTGTCTTTAAATTTAGAGGTTTTTATCACTAGATCGCTTTTAAAAACAAACTGGGTGCGCGGGCTAAGATCACTTATCTTTTTGGCTGGGTGCAAAAAGACAGATTCTCCCAGCGAGCCCATCTCAATAAAAGCAGGATCGAACGTGCGATGCCACTCTCCTTAGTCTTTGGAACTGCAATGGCGTTCGAACGTTCAGACGTACTCAAAGACCTCGGGCGACGATGGCGCGAGTTCAAATACCGTGCTCTGGTAACAAATGCTGATTGGGAACTATTTCAGTAGCGCAACCATTGCTGGCAATATTGTACCTAACCCGCTAGCGCCAAATAGGATCCGTTGGGGTCGGCACATTCGATGCATCGATCTGCATTCCCTTCGCATTCCAACGAAGTTGGCGTTGAAAAGCATATTTTGGAATCGCCATCCCCCAGTCCCAAACTTTTTGTACCCATCCATGCATTTGATCGGGGCTCCAAAAATGAATTGGGAAATAGGGTTCTCCATCCATTGCCCAACTCCATCCTTTTGGCATCAGCAGAATCTGACGAATAGGAACACGGTTACCCGTCAGTGGGCCGCCTACAGTATCCCACGGCACCCTTCGAAAGAGGGACCACTGCTGATAGTGGGTGGGTTCGAGGAGACCTGCGAGCTCCAGAAAGCTCACTCCAAAGGCCGAACAGCCTCCTCCTTCTCGATATCTTGGACGATTGGGCAACCCATAATATCGCTCCAGTCCTTCTAAACGATATTCATCAATATACTGCTTTAATCGTCGACAGGTAGATGGCGAAATCAGGTAATTGAGATAACTGAGATTCCCTCTTTGGTAACGCTCATTCAGTTCACTGGCGATTTCAGCCTTTGTGAACAGGCGTCCATCAGAGAAGGTATGGAAGAGCAATCCCATCCCCACCTTTTCATTTATAATTAAACGCCGAACCTCATCCGATCCCCCACCGGTAGTTCCCACAAATTCCAATGTCGAATCCGCATCACAGGCAAGCTCTACATTTACATGTCCTATTGTGTGAGTCGCATTCGGAGAGAGATTTGCAACAGCACTTTGCAGCAGTCTTTTAGGTGAGTCCCAGTTAATTCCCTTGGGAGAGGGATAGAAATAAAGTGTCAGGTGATCCGCAAAGCTATTTTGCAATAAGAATGAGAGAAGTAAAATAAACATGGGGGTGAGACTACCGCTAGATTTTATTTTTGTGACGGTGAGCTGCGGCAAAGCTCGAAAAAGCTCATTGAGGAGATAGTTCCAATAATCTTTTGTGTATCATTCTAAAGGTTGCAGTTGAGCTTGGTCATGCAGCAGCTTTTTAAGGGCTGAAAGAGAGACGGCCGCATTTTTACTTATATTGCCGAGGGCAGTAGCGGCATACCAGCGAACGTCATTATCCTTGTCGGTGAGTAGGTCGGTGAGGGCAGAGATCGCGGAATCGGCCGAGCCACCCTTATGGCCGAGCGCCTCGGCGGCTCTTCGGCGAACGTTCACATCTTCATTTTTTAGAGCATTGATGAGGCGGGTATAGCTTTATGTATAGAAGATATAAAGCGGGTCTAGTCAGAGCTTCGAGAGAGGAGGTGTCTAAAGAATCGGCTTTATACGACGAGTTGTGATAGGGTTTCTTGTCTTAGAGGGCCCAATTCCTTCTATTTACGATTATGGCGTGATTGGTCTGGCGATTGCTATCATTATCGGCGGTAAATTAAATGAGCTGGTCACTAGCATCGTGAGTGATCTGCCGATACAGATTGTTTTTCAACCCGCCCTGCGCGCTGCTCAAGTGGATGATATCCGCAAACTGAGCTACCACGGCATTCTTTACGGGAAGGTACTGGGCGCAGAGATCGATTTCCTGATCATCGCGTTCGGTGTTTTTGCCATCGCGAAATGGGTTTTGCGCGAACAGACCGTTGCAAAAAAGTAATCGCGCCAATATTGACAGAGAGCAATGGCTTTTGCAGCAGTACCTCTTTGCATTATGGCGTAGAGGTAACCATCTGTATTAATGCACCGAGTAGGTGATTAAGAATGTGGACCTCAACAATAATCAATTGCTATAATGGTTGAGATGAAATCTCTCGTTCCGCTCTTTTTTTTTCTTTCCCAATCTTCACTTTCATTCGGTGATCGGGTTATTTACGTACCACTCACGGGCTATTACAAAACCCACCATAACAACAGCAATGAAAGTCATGACCTTGTGTGCACTTTCCATAATGATTCGCCAGAACAGCAAGCGCTGACAGTTGATTATTGGGAAGGTTATGATGACTCGGGGAACACAAATACGATCGATGCCAACTCCGTTCCGGTGACATCAACGCCAATGGGTGGGCAAACCATCGCAGCAGGTGAAACATATACATTAAAGTGGAGCAGTAAGACCAACTCCTGCCCTCGCCGCCTGAGATTGACTGTAAAAGGAAACAGTGGCTTCCTGACTGGGATCTGCATGCGCAATTATCATTGGTCAAATCCGACGGGAAACACCGCCCAAACTATTACGATTAATCAGGGTAAGCCGTTTTAATGACCAAAAATATAATTGATACTGACCATATTTAGTCGCAGTCGGGAAATGTAAAAAAACAGCCCCGAAGGGGCTCGCTTTAATGTTTTTCCGAAAGCGGCGTATCCCGAGCGCATGCGAGGGATCTCGACTTAAATACTTGAATTTACGAGATCCTTCGGGCTTTCGCCCTCAGGACACGTCCCCGTCGGGAAAATTGAAATGTAGGCCCAAAGGGCCCTCATTTTTAATTTCCCGACAGGGGCTATTTACATGTCGTCTTTATCAAGTCGATTCAAACAGCTCTAAACTATTTTCCCCTTCCACAAGCGTTCCAGGAAATGCTTCCAATAAAAATGTTGAATTCCCTTTTTTTCTCGTTCAATTTTGTCAGTGGAAACGATGATAAACTGATCGACCAATCCTTCCTCTTTTAAGGCCGATAATCCTTTTAGGTGGTTGTCACCCACTCGTTCCGTACCCTTAAATTCAATGGCTACCTTGTTTCCCAAGACCAAATCCACTTCCATCTGAGAGGTCGAACGCCAGTAGTTCAGCGCCGGTGTCCCTGAGTGCAGATAACTGAGATAGGCTCTAACTTCCTGAATCATGAAATGCTCAAATGCAGCACCAAATAACTCAGACTTTGCTTCAACCCTTCCTCTCTGATTCAACGCCCCTGCAACCCCCACATCAAAAAAGTAAAACTTGGATGTCTTGATTGCTTTTCGAATTTTAGTTTTCCAGAAAGGAGCCAAAGGAAAGCCCAAAAGTGTATCCTCGAGAATTTCGTAATATGAGGCCACGGTGCGTGAGGGAACCCCGGCATCGTTGCCAACGCCTTCGAAATTGATTTCCTGTCCGTTGGTAAGGGCGCTCGCATCCAAGAATCGGACAAAGTGATCGAGCCGCTTAACTACGGCTTCAGCCTGAATCTCTTCTTTCAAGTAGAGTTTGATATAGTTGTTAAGCTCCTTCTCAGGGTACTTAGAAAAATAGACAGAAGGAAGCCCTCCTCGATTTAAGTAAGTCATTAGATCAAAATGCGTTCCTAGCTCATGCGACGTTAAGGGATATAGATTGGCTTCCCAAGCCCTTCCGCCTAGAAGATTTGCCCCTCCTCTTTTTAGTTTTCTTGCGCTGGATCCTGTTAAAAGGAAGTGTAATTTCCTTTTTTCAATAAGACGGTGAACTTCATTGAGCAAAGTCGGAATTTTCTGGATCTCATCAACAATTACGAGCTTAGCCCCCTTGGGGATGAGTTCCTCCAGGAGGCTTGGTCTACGAATCAAGCGAGAGAAAAAATCATCATTCAGCAGATCCACAAACAAAATAGACTTCGAAAAGGAGTTTTCAATTAGTTTGGTTTTACCGGTCCCACGTGGCCCAAATAAAAAATGACTCTTCTGCTTCACTAGAGATTTTAGGTCCAAAACCCTATTTATAAACATGACTCTATTATGCGGAATTTCATGATAAACCGCAAGAGGCTGCGGATTTTTAAGATGGCCGAAGAGGGCTTCTTTTCTGGGATGGGATGTATAGAAGATATAAAGCGGGTCTAG
>CAZRZK010000017.1:0-59333 GCA_964604555.1 uncultured Pseudobdellovibrionaceae bacterium
CTTTATCCCCCCTATACCAACGGCACTCCCTTTAAAATTGCCCAGGACCTTTCAAAGCTGAAGGAGCAAGATCTTCTTCAGCTCGCCACCCATCAGGTTTCCTTGTTAAAAGAGGCCTGTTCATTCACGGCGAATTTGGCTGCCCATAAATCATCAGAAGAGAGAAAAACACCGCACTACAATACCCAACTGATGCAGTTTTTCGGAGTCCCTTTTATTCAACAGCAATCTGCAAGGGAAGAAAGTTTTTCAAATCGAGCCGAATATGATCGGTATCTGGAATTTACAGATGCTGCCGCAGAACGTTTTTATCTCACCAACTTTTACGAGCAGTCGAAAAAAATATTTGATGTCGCCATCGAGAAGGCAACTCCCGATCAGCGGATTAAGATCGGAAAATTGGTGCAGCTCGCCACTTATCTGGACTGGGTGGAAACGGAATTAGATAAGAGCAGAGACTCCCGGGAGAGTTCCCACTTTTCAAGGGCTTTGAAACTTTTTTCCAAGTCTTATGATCTGGAAACACTCGGCCCAGAAGTTAAGGAGAGCGTGGAAAAACTTTTAAAGACCCCTGATCCAAAGAGCCATGAATTCTTGAAGACATGGCTAGAGAACCATAATCGGAAAGACACAGGGCCCGCTGAGTTGCACAAATTGAAGGTGGCCCTATTTCACCTCATGGAGAAACCAGCACCCCTCCCACTGGCGAAAGTAAGTCCCTTCACGCGATTTAGAGCACCCGAAGCTCAAATCGTCCGCCGCCCTCCATATGATTGCACCCACTGGTTGGGAGAGCGGATGGAAAAGGCAAAGTCTAACACCCGGGATTGGATGCGCGAAGAGACTTATCGAGTTCGTAACGATAAAGATCTGCAGAATCTTAAAAATGAGATTGAAGCTCTTAAGAAGAAATCTCCCGCGATCGAGGCGCTGTTGATCGAGGAGGAGACGAAGGTATTCGAAAACATGTATGGGAAAACGAAATCGCCCGAATATAATGCCCTTCTCGAGAAGTACAAGAAGCTAAAAATAGAGGAGATTAATGCCGAGCTGACAAAAATTAAGGAGGACTATCAATCCCATAGCAGTATCGATCTCTTTAAGAAGTATGAACGGGGACTAGAGTTTAGTGAGAAGGCACTAGCCTTGGGGAGGTTACGAGATGGAATTCAAGCGGGGGATGCCGCTTCGGAATATAAGGTGTGGGAATGGGCGACACAGCAGTATCGCAATGAGCTCCATTCTAATCACCCGGCAATAGTAAAGCGCCGGGAAGAGATGATTCAGAAGCTTGAAAAAAATATAACTCATGCTGCTAATGCTAAAGCCAAAGCAGAAAAGAAAACAGACCGGGAATTGGCCGTCGAACTCCTTTCCAAACCTTTCCACTCCATCAATTACCAAGGTTCCCCAGAGGCAATCCAAAAACAGACCGATGAGAACACTGAGCTACTCCGTGAAAAAATAAGAGCTATCTGGAAAGCCAATGATTCTGCCGGTAGTTTTGGTGATTATTCCGCTAAAGCGGAAGATCTTCGGGAACTCCTCTACCATCTGATGGGAGATAAAAAACTTCCAGAGTCGATCACCAAAGATTTGGCACTTTTAAAGGATAAGTTCCGCGAGCAGGTGTTGCTGAATTACGTAGACGCCGTGATGAAAAATTACACTTCACAAGCCGATGCAAACATGCCGCTCCAAGCGGCTCTGAATCTGGAATTGACCAAGCAGCAGTTGATCGCCATCTGGGATCGGCACCACTGGCCCCGTGCGAAGGGGTACCGCTACTCTCCCTATATTGCCTATTTAAAAGGAAAGTTCTTGGGGGATTTTCGCAATTCCGACCTGATGAAAAAAAATGAGGCCTTCCAAAGATTTATTACAGGTTTAAAGGATGTTCCGTCCAGTGAGCAGGAATTCTGGGATCCCTTGCGTTTTAATGCTCCCGATAGCGTCATTCTCTCTCCCCGTGAATTTAAAAAGGAGGAGCGAATGAAAAATAGGATTTATTATTCTGGTTTGTATCATGATCTTGCAGGAGAAGTGTATTCTTTGGAACCCAATGACAGTCATATGGGGCCGAATCCATTTGCAGGGTTGAGTTTGTTGGTCGAGTCCAGGAATCGATCCCGAGAGTTGCCATTTGTTGGCACCTATTCTGAACCCAAATCCTTCTTAGTTAATCCCAATGAATTCATGGCACATGAACGGCAGATGATCAGTGACTATTTTTCGGATCCCAATCCCGCTAAAATAAAGGCTCACACCGAACTGGATGGACGAAGGCTAAACCATTTTAATCAACCCATCGGGAAAAATGCCAAAGCTCTGAGAGTGGACGATTCGTTGCCTCAGAAGAATTTTATCTTCAAGGAGATCAAGGCAGAGGAGTCGGAAGAACAGGTGGCAAAAGATGCCACTTTTAACTTTAATCGATTCCTGCGCCTGAATTGCCTGCTCTATTCAGCCCAGAATAACGATGCGGATGCTCTGGAAGAGCTGCGTGGGCAAGAGCTCAGTCAACTTTTAGAGATGGCGAAATCGGATGCCAACGCGAAAGTCACCGCGTCCAAAGGAAAAGAATTGGCGGAAGAGTTAAGTCAATACCTCAGAACTCACTACTTGAATTCGATCTCAACCGTCCGCAACTATTTCTCCCAACGTTATCCCGATCCCTTAAAAGCGAGGGAAGCTTATCTCCATCAAATGCCGCGGGAGTTGCTCTATGCTTATGAATCCTTCACTATGCCGGTAGAAAAACGAACCTATCGCGATCTTGCCGATAAAGGTTTAATCCAAAAAGAGATCGCACCAAGACCAGTCATTACCTTCGAGCCCCCTTCAAACTACACCCGCACTGTTTGTCTGTCTCAGAGTGGAGTGGATGGACATTCTGAAAACCTCAATCGACATACGGTGGTACGAATCCTGTTTGATCAAAGTAACCTCCCGATGTGCGAGAAGTTGAACTACTATCAAAAATATCACCAGGTGCTGAAGGGGAAAGAAAAATATGACTTGTGCCAGCAAGTGGCGGCGGGGGATACAAGTGATTATGAACTCCTCAGAAAAGAGGTGTTTAAACAGGTAAAGGAATTTGCACAACAGCCTCATTTCCCAGAGGGGTTGCGTCGCCCAGCAAAAGGACCTGAGAATTTCGTTCCCGATGATTTAGGGGATTATAAAACCTCCTTGCTTCATGTGTTTGAATTGTTGAGCTATCACAATGCTTATGAAAAGGGGCCACCCAATGAATTTTTGAAAGAAAAGAATATGGGAGGCAAGGAAGCTGGAGTCCACGCTCCCATGCGGAATTCGCCCACTCATTGGGCAGTGCCGGAGTTCATGGTTTGTCACAATGAAGAGATGTTCCATACCCCCATGTGCAAACGGTATATTCGAGAGCATTTTTCAAAGTGGACCACAGTTTTAAGCCAGCGTCTTTCCCAGTGGTATCACCCATGCCATGTATACCAAATATTGGCGGAGCTGAATGAACTTTCGGTTATCAACCATTGTTCTGATAGGAGCAATCGATATCGCGGCAGGGATCAACTCAAAGAATTCGTGCTGGATGGGATTCCGGAATTTCGCAAGCAAAAGGATTGGGACAAGAATTTTCGCATTCAATCACAGGTGCAACTTTCTCACTTGCTGAACAACCCAGAGAAATCAAATCGAGAGAGGTTTGGTAGAGGTGGGGTTGAGCTTGAAAATGCGTTGCGTGACTTAGCTTCTATTCCCATCCTTCCTTTACAGTCATCGGCCGAACGGAAAGACGGCCTGGGGGATATTAAAAAACAAGACAAAATCCACCAGCACCACGCCCCCACCTACCAGATTGTCCGGGATCTTTACCGTTCCCGGATCTTCAATGAGCATCGTCGAAATCCAGCCTGTGCTGAATTCAACCATTACTCAGGGCTGCTTTCGCAAACCACGATAGCACCCAAAGTAAATCGTGCCCTCACCCAATTGAACCAAAGGATTTCCCTGCTCCATGAAAAAATCGAGCAGAAGCTCGCAAAAGCGATTCCAGAGAAGAATGAATTTGCCAGGCAACGGCAGGTAGAAAAATCGATGGAGGTCCTCCATGCCGAGATAGAACATTTCTTTCTGGGAATGCTCGTTGATGAGGTGAAAATCGATGAGCTTCCCAAGATAGGTCCACAAGAGTTTAAAAAGAGGATTCTCGATAATAGCAATCCCACTTTTAAAGAATCCCGGCAGCTCTTTTCCCGACTTCAAATGAAGTATCCTGCGATTGAGGGTTTGATCGGAGATCTCTACGATTATCATATTACTGGATTCCGGCAGTTCGGAGCCAATTTTGGCTATGAAGCTCCGGGCTCTCCCTTGTTGGATTCCCATGGAGTTCAGTATCTCAGTTACCATAGTTTGAAATATTTGCGCGCCTGCTATCCAGAAAAATATGGGTTGTGGGTCATTCCGGCCCAATCGGAGAATTTTGCCGATCTCGAAAGCTATTTAAAGGGTTCTCCCAATGAAAGTTACTATTCCCAAAAGGAGATGCGACGGGGTGTTAATGGGTATCTGACTGCTCTGAACAGCAATATCTTGGCGTTGGAATCGGCTCTGCAATTTTTAGAGCGTTCGCGTTTAGCCACTAATGAGGAGGTGCATCGGATGCTTTTCACCTCACAGTGGTTTGAAGATGCGGTTAATAAAAGAAATACTGATATCAGGGACAAAAAGAATTTCGACATCACCGAAAAGGGAATGGGCTATCCCAACGGAGTCCGGAATATTGATGTCAACGAGATTAAGAAAATCCTGTCCAATGATAATGACAAGGATCAATTATTCGGACTATCCCCTAAAAAAGAGGTTATCGAATGGTTCTTGAAGTCCCAGTTGGTTGAATTCAAACGTTTGAAGCAAGAGAAAATGGATGAGGTTGAGACTCGCCTCAATCCTAAAGTGGAAAAGTTGACCGACGAAAGTAAAAAAAGCCTCGATTTTCTCTTTAACCCACGAGCTTTGACTCCCAAGACGCTTGAAGATTACTTTCCATTGGAGTTTATCAAGGCCAATTTTTCGAATGGAAAGCAGATTGAAGAGTTGTTGATCGAGCATGAGGATTGGGTCAACACCGATGTGAACCGCGCGGGCCCCTTAAGCCCTAACATCAGGGCAGAGCTTTTGGCGGGGTATGCTGAATATCTCGACCGAAAAAATCAGCCCCTGCTTCGCGCATATATTCAGAGCCAATCCCATTTCAATGACTCACCGGATGTCTTAAAGTTGGAAGGAAATCTAAAACAGTTAGGAAAATTGAATGAAGTAGCCCCCCAGATGAAGGCGATTTATGAGCTTGCGGGCAAGATAGCTCCGGGACAAGCTCCTCTCTTTATTGCTCTGTCAAATCACATGGCTGTGATACCGGAAAAGATCCAAGAGACGCAACTGGAATTGAAAAATGCCCATGAGACGGCCAATAAAAAACAGGAGACACTCCGAGATATCGCCTCTCAATATGGCTGTTTTCCAAAAAAACGCTATCCTGATGCCAATGAGTTTGTTCAATTTCACCTCCCTCTTTTAAATAATTCATTTCAGTTTCAGCCTTTCACTTACCATTCAGGTGTTTCCTCGAGGTATGATGCGATTTTGTTCGAACGGGATCATCGGTTGCTGTTGGATAACCTCACGCAATCACTTGAAAACGATATTGACACCTATTGGAATGTTGGAATTGATGCTACCCAACACTACGGAGTTTATGGTCGTCTCTCCAACTCTGAATTTCTCCGTCAATTGCGTACCCGTCCTCAACTCCGCGAGAGAATTGAAAATAATGCAGATTTGAAGAAGAAATTCGAATCGTTTTTTCCATTGAGTAAAATGTTTGAATCACTTGCTAATGATAAGGAAAGGAAGATTGAGCATTCTGCTGCGATGACCAATTTTAAGAATGCGATCCAGCCCAAGGAGGATCCCTATTTAGGTAAAATATGGAATACGCTCGGAAGCAATTTTGCGGGTGCCGGAACCTGGGTAGGTCCCAAGTTTTATGAGGATTCCCCCCTCCGGACCTTTGGTCGAAAACTGCAGGACTTTGAATTGAAGTACAAAAAAGTCGGTGAGGTGGATACTGAAGCGGGCCGCGATCTGGTCTTCCATTTTTTGACTCTTCGGAAGATGGCCAAAGAGTTGATCTTCCAAGAAAAAAGTCCTGACGAAGTGGCCTCAGATCGAGAGCTGGTCCGCAACTCTTTCGATCACTTAGAGAGGGTGATGGCCAACATTCTTTTTCCGTGGATCAATGTCCCCCCTTCGACCAACCGTGGAATATTTGATGGAAAAAGGAAGGAAAGTGACCAGGCATTTTTCACGCGATTGCGAAATTTGGAATATATCCGGCACACCAATTTTGCCAGTCGACTCTATGAAATCGAATTGCCAAACAAAGAAAAGAAACCTTACTTAGCCTCCTACTTACTTTACCAGAGGTTAAGCCGAGCCAATCCACGTGATACTCAGTTACAAACCAATGTCGAGTTGAGGAATTCAATCCAGAAGTCGTTAGCGGACCCTGTGCAACGCGAAGAACTGCTCGCTTTCGTCCAAGTTCTTCCGCATCAGGATAACTTTCGACTCGCCGTCCTTTTTAACCTTCTGCCCGATTGGTTAAGGGAGCTTTCCCTCGCGAAAAAAAATAATGGTTCAAAGGATGGGAGTTACTTGGATGAAATAGGGAACATCCTCACGTTAAAACCATTTGAGTTGTGTGCCTTTGCCCATTCCCTTTCGCCCAGCGAGACGAAACGAAATCCCGAATATATCATGGCAAAGATTCGGGCCGATCTGCAGCTTCGAATGCCGAACTCTTCTGGTCAGGCTGGAAAGATGAATACCAATCCAGAAAGGGGTCTTGTTCCAGATAATCTCGTGGATAGCCGGAACTTAGAAGGGGATCCCAACCGAAATCGGGGGGTCGATTCAAACCGGTATACTGAAATTTTAAGTGGATTGCTCAAGCGTCGGCTTGCTTTGATTAAAAACACGAGCGATCCAGGGGAGGTGACCACACGCCTTTCGTTGTTACCAGAGATGGCCTCGTTGATCCGCAATACCCGGGAGCGGAGAGCAATTTTCCAGGATTTTGTCCCTGCGGATCTCACTGCAATCCGGAGAGTCCGCGAGCGTCTCCAGGCCCTCAATGAGAACAAACAGTTGAATTCAAAAACGATCCAAAATGCATTCCATGACAATCATAAAAACTTGATTCTCATGATTCCAGAGGAATCGTTTTCCGATTTGACCGCACTCGACTACCCCGCCTTGGATCTTTTTCTGAAGAAAACCGCCGAAGAATTGGAAGAGCTGCAGTCGGTGGGGTTGGGTGGCATCAAACCCACGGTTAAGATCCACGGAAGCGAAAAGGATCAGAAGGATAATAAAGGCAAGCCATTGCCCATCGCGGGCCCTCCCGTGCCGGACTGTGATCCCAAGAAGACCGAAGAGCGCATTGCCAACAATCCCGATAAGAAGATGGATTTGCCGCAGCGACTCAGCCTTTACAACGATTTCCTGAATAATTGCCAAGATGCTGACGCCGTTGCGTTCAAGGAAAATAAAAAAGTTGAAGACAAGGAATATTTTGGAGGAACTTACGATTACCCTGAAGCCTGGGTTAATAATGGCACCTATGGCAAGCTTTATCATAGTTCCATCTATGCTCTTTCCCAACTGAAGCCCAACACCCTCAATGCCTTAAACTATTTGATCATCGCGAACACCTCGGGTGGATTTGCCACGCCACGCCAGCTCGACAGAGACGGATCGGATGAAAAGATCCGGTCAGGTTTGAGCAGTCGGTGTGAAGTGATTGGAATGCGTTCCCTGGATGAAAGCAAGGACAAGAAGGATGGGCGATTTGCCCTTTACACCCCTCACTTGATCGATCCGGTAAATTTCATGCCTCACCACATGCAGGGACTAAAACGGGACAAGTTTAATCCCACCCACAATATTTATCAGCACACCCCACCCGATACGCATTTTTACAATGCGGCGACTGGAGAAAAAGGGAAAGTCTCTCCGGGTAAAATCACTCCTGCAGCGTTGTCGAAGCGGGCTATAGCCGAGCTTTTGATCAATCCCGAGCCCACACAAATCTTTAAAACACTCCTTGAAGATCCAACAATGTGTACCGGCTATATCCGAACCCTCCTCCAATTTTCAAAAGATTCATTGCCCTCCCAAGCTCTTTTGGACGTTTTTGAATCGATCCTTCCTCCCCCACCTCCCGCCGTCGCTCCTAAAAAAGGAAATGGCAAAGCGGTTGCTCCACCAAAGCCTTCCCGGGAAACGGTGGCCAGTAGAACCCTAACGAATTTTTGCAAGCGGATCCATCAAATCAAGGATACGCGGAAGCAGGTGGATGAATTTGTTGATAAAGTGAAATCAGCTCTCAAAAGCGAGGCCAGTAAGCCGATCGAAAAGGATCTGCTGTCGATCTTTTACAACTATTTCCAGGATATCAACTCCACTCCCGACTATAGCTGCGAAGGAAGGTTGGTAAAACACTACGACACACAAAAGACCCTGGCCAGTTTGATTCCGGCAACTCCTCCACCTAAAAAGGAGGTCACCGAATCGAAATCTCAGCCTCCTCCCCCAAAAGTCCCGACCCCAACCCCTATCCCACCAGCGGGTAATCCCATTGCGAATGCGGGCCCTGCCGTTTTCCTGAGGCAAGCACCTCGACTCAATCCTGAAGAGGAAAAGGAAAAATTGGAGTCGATCAAAAGTGTGAGGGACCTGGCCATTGCGAGCAAGGCGAAGCCGTCGACACTTCCTGCCAATCGCTATCGGGAGCTCGATTCCCTTTTGGCAAGTGCAGGGGCAACAAAGAAAAAAGGGGAAGTGATTACCTTGATCAACGAGGCTGCTAAAAACCCTCGGTTTGAAAAGGATCTTTTTAGTGAGGTTTTTTGGAATGATCCTGGCCAAAGCAAGCATGGATGGATGAAACAGTTAGTCGGGCTCCAGGAGGAGATCCAGCACCAAATCCGGATGAGTAAAGAGGCCCACAATCTCTTCGATCTGCCCAGAGGGTGGGATGAGAAGGCCCAAAAACTGCCGCCCAACGTTTTTAAGGAGTTGATCTCCCTTCATGGGTCTTTATGCAAGAGACACCCCGACGGGAAAATCGTCGATGAGGAGAGCTGTAAACAATATCGCGAGTTGGTCGTTAATTTAAACCCGGAAGCAATTCAAAACGAATACCTCCTCAACCATGAAGTGGAATCGGTCTATGAAAATAGCTTTGGAGAAATCGATCGATTGGAAGTGAAGGCAAGAAAAGCGCTTCCTTTTAGTGGTAAAGAGCCTCCGGGACTCTTTATCGAATACCTTTCTTTGGATAAGTTTACCGATGTGGTCGATTTTTTGGTTTCTCAAGAGCAGAAGCGATTGATGGATATCGCGCTCACTCAGCAAACCACCCGGGAGACGAAGGGGAAAAATGAAACGATTTTGGCGGCGGAAATCAGGGACGTGCTTGGCATGAAGCTGGTTTTGTTAAAGGATCCCGCTAAACTCCAGAGAACATTGAAATCCTTTCGAAAATATTATTTAGCATCGGGTGACAACCCAATGTTTTTGAATAAAGGGGATGGGGTTGAATCTCGAGTCGATCTTCTCAAAAAGGTGACGGCTGCGGGAGCGGCGGAAAAAGATCTTCTTGAGTTAATCCATAATAAAGCGACCTTTAATTTGATGTTGAAATTGCTCCAACTTGAAAAAAATTGGCGTGGCGATCTTTTAGCCGAGCAGTTGAAGGGAATGAACCCCTCGAGACTCAACTCATTAATGGAGATGCTTTCAAAGGAAAATGGCGATCTGGAACACTTGGCAGTTAAGCGGTTGCTGCCCCAAACGATTTCCGATCTCAATATGCATATCGATGACCTGAAAAATCTTGAAGAGTGGGAAGCGAATGGGGTTCGGTATGATAAGGATGCAAAAATCAGCGATCAAAAACTGAAGGATTTAAAGGGCCATTTTTACCAAATTATTTTCAATGGGCTTGAAAAGGCGAAGGTCCGATCGGAACAATGTGGGGATCAGAAAATTCCTGGAATTGAAGGGTTGGTCGGGGGAGCGGGATGGACCGGGTTGCAGGAGCAGTTTTGGAATGAATGGCTCGTCAAACAGAAGGAGTTTGAGGGAAATCAGCAGACCTTAGCGAGGTGCATGGAAGCGCACCACCTCCAGAAGGAGAAAGAGGAATACCAACTTTTGATCGACTCCAACGATGTCCAGAGAAAGGGAAATGCTGCCGCAGGACAACGTCCCCGACCCTCGATAGCCCGGGTCCGCTATGAGATTGGACGATCCAAAATAAAGATATCTGAACTGGAGAAGGCCCTGAAGAAGGTGGCCATCGATGTTTTCTATGCCGATGAGAAGCAGACCCCCGAAGACCGTCTGAAAATGATGCAAGAAAATGACGAGGCCTTATCGGTTGATCACTACTTTCTACATAATCAACGAAAGGCTCAAAAGGAGAGTGACAGAGATCAGGCTTTGTTTGATCTTCGGGAACTGCAAACACGTTTGTTAAGTCAGTTAGAGAAGGAAGAGGCCTACTTAAAGGAGATGTTGCTCTACCATGAACAAAACACCAAGGTCCTCGAAAAATTTGAATCGGACTGGAAACGGAAGCTGTCTCTTGCCGAAGAGGCCTGTAAAACGAGACACCCGGAGGATCCTGCCCTGAGCTCAACTCAATTTATCGAGGATAAATTGATTGCGAAACAGGTTCCAAAGGATTCTATTTACCCTCTCCGGGATTTGATCCAAAAACAGTTTGATCTCAGAACCCAGGCGAAGGAGTTGGCTAAAGTTCTGGCCCACCAAAACCCAGTGCCCGATCTGAAGACATTCCAACAGAACCGAAGGTACCAAGAATTTTCGACAAAGTTAAAGCCGGAATGCCGCGGCGAAAGTATCATCCGTTATCTGGACTCTGAATTCAAAACAGCCCTCGTACAGAAAAAGGAATGGGATCGCACGATCGCCGAATTGAATAAGAAGTTGGGTCATTACGACATGCGGATCAAGGGGGCTGAGATCGATTTCAGCCAGGCGAAACTCTTCCGCAAGCCACCCGCTGAATATAGTGACTATACGCCTCAAGCAGCCCTTGCAAAACTTTTAGGGGAAGCTTCAAACGCATTGAATAGACTGCGATCGAGATTTTCCGATCACCCTGATTTGGCCCAGTGGGGGGCTTTATCCAAGAAAGATTATTGGCATGAACTCCAGCGTTCGGTGATCGATACCTGGATCATGGGTAGCGGTCCTACGAAAGGGTTTTTCACCAATGGTGAATTTAATTTCACCGCTTTTAAAGTGAACCCGGTGCTCACAACGAATAATCAAGACGGGGTTTTTGGCTATGAAATCGAATTTGCGAGTGCCGCTGAAAAGCAAAATGAAGCCAACCGGATAGCCGAGGCGATTGAAGAAGAGATTAAGAAACATACCGATGTCTATGCCGATTACCGGAAAGGATGGGATCGCAACCCCATCGCACGTGCCTTCCATTGGGGCAAGGTTCAAAAAGTTTCGAATGCGAAAAAAGAGCATGAAGTAAACATGCGAAAATACCTGACCCAACTCGAGGAGATGGGGAATCTTTATGTCCCTTTCCGTAATCAAGGGGCGAATACCACCGATTTCTTGGCTGCGCGGCTGCGGATCCAACATGAGCAGAAGTTCCTGATGGATAGAGAGCATTTGTTGAGGGATATTGCAAAGGATAGCGATGGTCGGATCAATGAGCAGGCTATTCTAGCAATTGAGGCAGCGGCTTATCTCATTCCCGGAGGTGCTCTCATTGGAATGGCCATTCGAGCCACTCGAGTCGGGCGGATTGCCCTTCGACTCGCTTCCTCTGCTAGAACTGCCTTGGGACAGGCGGCATTGATGAGGGTCGGTGAATTGGCCGTGAGTAGTGAGGGGCAAGGAAGGGCATTCAATGATGGGGGGCTGGCTGATACTGCTCTGATGTTTTTAATCCAGAATCCGATCGGAAGAATTTTAGGCGGCGCCGCAAAGGGAGTCGGTGCGGTATCACATTGGGTAGGAAGTAAATCAAAGATCGTGAGATATGCGATGAATCCGGTCGCGAAGGTTGCAACCCATCCCTTTGTAGCGAAAACGGCACTCGGCACGAGCTCCATGTTTGCGGCAAGCATGACCAGCCGCACTTTGGGGAAGTGGATGCGGGGACATCAACATATCGATGAGATTATGCTAGATGGGATCGGAACCGACGCCCACATGGCCGCTTTGGGGATGAATCCGTTGATCTATCTGACGCGTTTAAAGGGATTTAACAATCGATTTTGGGGCACGATGACCCATCCTTTAAACTTTGCGATGTGGGATATGGCACTCATCGATTATGACTTCCGGGATATTCCATTCATTCCCGAAAGAGCGGTAAAGGAGCGTCGCAAGGAGCTGGATGGCGCAAAGCGAGAGTTGATCTTGAAGCTTCATAAAGAGGCGCGGGAAGAGGATCCCTCACTTCCCGAAAAACTGACCGAAGCCCAGATCAGTGAAAAAATGGAAAAAATGGGCGATACCTTCAGTCCTGAATGGTATGAACTGGCTTGGGACAAAACGAAACATAATTTTCCGATGTGGATGATTGCTGCAAAGCACGCGAATGATAAAACTCCCAGTGGTCTTCGCAATGAACAGGTAGAACGCGCATCGGTGAATGGGCATGCCGATGTGGGAAAAATCGCCACTCCATTCCATCGAGACAGGTATGCGGTGCCCCTTGGAAAGCGGATTACTTTAGATGATGTCGCAAGTTCCTATGCAGACAGTCCGAAGAATAAACAACAAAAGAAGGAAATAATCGATCATATTCTGGGGATGAATAATCCCAAAGCATTTTTGCAAAGGCTCAAAGATGAAAAGGGGTTCCGTGAAGAGGTTGCGAATCATTTAGGTGTCTCTTCCGATGAGGTGTTGAAGCATGCCGAGGGAGTCGTCAATAAGGGGGGCACGGCCATCTCCCGCTATTTCCACTATGTTTATCGACCTCAGAATGTGACCTCTTTATTGCCGGAGATCCGAGAGAGCATCTGCCGGGATGCCTATGATGCCGCCAAGGCATCTCCCACTCCTATATTGATTAGTAAATTTACTGAGGCCCTGAATGCGTCGGGAGCCCATGCATTTTATCTCCACGCGACCCCCGATAAACTGAATATGAGTAATCCCGTTGATATGATGTTGGCCCAAGAGATCCATAAAACTTTGCTCTCCGGCCTTCGGGTAACAATGGATATGCACCTTTCGGAGGCTAAGGATTGGGTTCGATTTGAGGATTTCCTAAAGAAAAATGGGAAAGATTACAAGAGCTGGGAATGGTTATTGGAGATGTATGGGCGTCGTGTCAAACGTTTGCCTTTGAAATGAGTTTAGGTGAATCTTAGTGGTGAGTTCCGGTGGAAGCGAGGCGTTAGTTGCGAAGCAGATTATTCAAGAGAAGAAGGAAATATTCCGATATTCAGTTGATGTGTATCCTCTTTTTTTTAAACCTGTTGGGGCAGCTTGCACTAGCGGAGCCTCAACCCCCTACCCCTAAAAACCATGAAGTGGTAGGAGCCCAACAGAATGCAGGCGATTTTTGGAATCGTGATTTCCATTTCTTCAAGTTCACCGAAAAAGCGGAGGAGATTTCCAAGCTTGCTGAAGAGAATGATAACGTATTGCGAGGAAAGCTTCAGCTCCTTCAAAGCACGACGAGCCTGCAAAACCTGACACGCCTCCTTGAAAATTATGGGATGAATCCCATTCCCTTTGCCATTCGCGACGACATTGAAAAACTGAGGGATAAAGCAAAAGAACAGGTCCTGTTGCGATACCTCAAGGCCAGTCTGGAAAACTACAAAAACAGGGATGCTCAGCTTCCGTTGATGACCGCAATCAACATCGAATTCGTAAAACAGGAACTGGTCAAGATCTGGGAAAAGCACCATTGGCCGCGGGCCAGTGGTTACCGGTACTCTCCTTATATTGATTATTTGAAAAAGAAGATTGTCGCGGAATCCGGTTTGAGTCCTTCTGTCCAATGGGCGATTTCCAAGTTGAAACCCTATCCCGACACCGATGAGGAGTTTTGGAAACCGTTCAAGCACCTTTCTCTTTACTCTCCTTCAGACTTTAGAGAGATGGAAAGGGGCTTTCATTATTCGTCCCATGGATTGGATATCTTTCCTCCCCATCTAAAGAAAGAGGATTTTGATAAACTAAAGGCACAAAAAATACAAAAGCCCGAACCCAATCCTGCAGTGGTTTTCTCGATGTTATTACGGAACTTGGGGCATGGTGCCGACCCCAAGAAACCGATGCCATCAATCGCGGGTCCTGGAGTTGCCAAGTTGCCTCAGGAAATATTCGAAGAGGAACGGGCCTTCTTAAACCGGCATTTTTTGGCGAGTACTTCATTGGATAACGATCGGGCATCCAATATTGCCAATCTTTATAAGGGGCATGATGGTGCTCGGGCCGTTGAAACTCGGAAGGCTTATGCCATTGCCCCCGAAACCGACAAGCTCTCCCAGGCGCTAAAAGGAACCAACCTTATTTTTAAACTGCCTAAAATCGAAAGCAATGAAGCGACCGTGGCCAGTGAAGCGATTGCCAATCTCAACAGATACCTAGCCTTGCGTTGCAAGTTACAGGGTATAGAGAGCTACACCCTTCATCCGGTGAACAACCCGACCTCGCTTTTTAATGATCCCGATCTTGATCTCCTTTTTAAGATGGGATTGGGAGAGGACAATTTTGGATACCACATCAAATATGTGAACGTGAGGGAACACAAAGATCCTGAAAAAAGTAAGGAGTATTTTCAAACGAATAAAGCAAAGATGTCCGATTACCTGGAAAGTCAACTGCTCGAAAGCTTCGATACGCTCGAAGAATATTTCAAGCATAAGTATGAGGGTAAGTCTGCGGTAGATGCAGCGATGATTCGGGCCCTGCCTCGTGAGGTCATTTTCAAGTATTCCCAACGAGGGGCTTATGATAAATGGACCCTCATTCCTCTCCTTGAAAAGGGATTGCTTGATCCCAAATACACTCCAGCTCTGCCCGGCCTTTCCGATCCAAAACTGAAGCAATGTTCAGAATTTAAGTATTTTGCCGATCTCAACAAAGATAGAATCCTTCGCTTAACCTTCGATGAAAGTAGTCTGCCGGTTTGTGAAAAATTCAATTACTATCAGAAGTATCATTCCATTCTCCCACCGAGGGCGACTCCCTACGATTTTTGTAAAAACGATTATGACTTGTTTCGAAATGAGGTTTTTAAGCGGGTAAAGAGCTTAGCCCAACAAAACAATCTCCCTGGCCATCTCAGAGGTCCTGATAATGCACCCCATCCTGAGTTTGTGCCTAAATTGGGAGATGAGGGGACCTCCCTTCTCCATGCCTTTAATTTGATGACCTATGAGCATCCCGATGAACCGGCGCAGAAGGAAAAGTTTACAAAGCCCCATCTCCCCACTGATGAAAAGGGTAGAGCTAGACTTCGCATGCCCTATTCCGCCAGTGAGTGGGTGAAATCGGAGCACATGATTTGCCACAATGAAGAGATGTTCCACTCCTGGATGTGCCGGAAATATATTGAAGAGAATTTTGGAGCGTGGTTGGATAAAATCTCCCGTCGCCCCAAGCCTTACGATTCTTGCCATGTCTACCAAGTCATTGCCAATCTGAATGGGATTTCCAATACGGGCCGCACCCAGTCGGTGGATATTTGCAAAGATTCGACTTCAGCCTCGAAAAGGATGCTCCAAAATTATGTGATCAACCACCTCCCAGAAATATTGGCGACAAAGGATCTGGAGCATTCGACCGATTTTAAAATACGGAGTTTAGTGCAGCTCACCTATCTTTTGAATCATGAAAAAGGGAGCAATGCTGAGCGTTTTGTTTCCTATGAGACTGCATTGAGGGATTTCAAGGAATCGACTGAAGATTCTTATCCTCCTCCCATCCTTCCCTTTCAGCATTCTTTCTATCGTCATGATGGAATGGAAGGGGCCATCCAAAAAGATGCCGAAGCGCAGGGAAAACGGACTGCTTTAGGAGCTGTAGGAGGAGGGCCGAGTTTTGCTGTCTTACCGGATGAGGACGTTGAGATTAAAAACCCCATGCCGATGGGCCATGTGTTACAGGATTTTTACCGCGCCCGACTCTTTACGGCCGATAGCAAGCGCCCGGAGTGTGCCGACTTCAATCGCTACAGTGAGCTGCTGAAAGCAAATCCGCTCGCCCCTTCGTTGACGGCAAATCTTCGAAAGGTGAATGAGCGGAGCAATCTCCTCTATCAAAATATCCGGAAGCGATTGGCTACTTATGTGACCGCTCCGGATCCCAATACCGGAAAACATGTCTTGAATTTCCCGCCGCCCAAGGGACAGGCTCGCCATATTATTTCGCGATATGATCCGGAACCGGATCTGCTGAACTATTTAGAAACCATCCACCAAGAGGCGCAGCATTTTTTCCTTTCGAAGGGTTATGGCAAAGAGGAGTTTGCCGATCCTCTTCCGGTGGAGGCATTTCAAAAAGAGGCCTCCGGCAGTAGTAAGTGGTTCAAACAGAGCCGAGAACTTTTCAAGGATTTAAATCTCTCTGCTGCCGATCAAGCACAGCTCTTAAAAGATCTGTATGAGTATAATCTCACCTATTTTAAAGAGTTTGACCAATTTAAGGCCAACGCCGCCCGGGGCTCGGCGGTGTTTGAAGAGGGAGGATACAATTACCTAGTAGAATCGGCGCTGCAGTCCCTCATGTCCTGTTACCCAGAGACCTATGGATTAAATGTTTTGCCCGCCACTTCTGAGAAGTATAAGGCGCTCCAAGATATTCTCGATGAAGCGATGACTCGAACCGCAGACAATCGGAAAGAACAACGTCGCGGGATCAACCATTATCTCCAGGCCCTGAAAAATAATATCTTGGGATTGAAATCGGCCCTGCGTTTTCTGGAGAGACCCGATATCACCCAAGAGCAGGTCCATGCACTTTTGACCAAGTTGGGTTTTTGGACCCTCCATTTCGGGGATCCAGAAGAATTAGCCCCTCTCAAAAACGGAAAAGGGGCTTTATTTAAAGACTCCGCCATGAAAGCGGGAATTCTCAAAAAGCTTGAGAAACTTTTAGCGGAATTTGAGGGATTAAAAGAGAAAAAATTCAAAGAAATAGCCGCGAAGGTGAATGTCCCAAACTTAAAAGTGCTCGATGCTTTGTCCGCTGTAGCAGGTGTCCCTCTCACAGCCCCGGCGAAAAACACATTCAACTTCCTCTTTGATCCCCAGAACATGACTCCCAAGATGCTCGAGGAATATTTCCCGATCGAATTCATGAAGGAGCATTTTCACAATGGAGATGTGATCGAGAAATTACTCGCGGGAAATTCCAATTGGCAAGCTCGAGACGCGAATGTGGGAGGCGTGCTTGCTCCTGAGATCCGACAGCAAGTTCAAGCAGGGTACATACAGTTTTTGAAAAAACACAACCCGCTGCTCCTCAATCAGTACCTCGAACAGCAGGCGGCTTATAACAAGGATGCTAACATCGGGAAATTGGAGGAAGAAGCCAAGGCGATGGGGCCGAAAGCGGAGGAGTTGGTTAAAAAACATAAAGCAGCGGTGGAGGCAGTTGAGAAATTAAATATAGCGAGCGGGAAAATCGCCCCGCTATTGGCTCCGACATTCAGGATTGCATCGGCTCTGCAGACAGCGTTGCTACACCAGAAATTTGAACAAGATCTCAATGAATTGAAAAAAGAGGCGGGGCTCAAGTTTGCGGAATTGGGGAAGGCCCACGATGCGGCAGAAGAGAAAAACGCCAAACTACGTGAGATTGTTGCCCAGAATTATTGTTTCCCACCCGGGGAAAAAAATGCCAGTAACTCATTGGCCAATTTCACCGATAGCGCCGAATTAACGATTCCGATCTTGAACCATTCCTTTACTATTAACGATATTAAAGACCTTAAAGGATTGAAGGAGCAAAATCTTTTTAAATCGCTCCGGTCTCCTTTGTCTGCGGATATTGAGATTATCAACAACTTGGCCTCTCGCCACCACCCCTTCGGTCCCTTCTTTTCCCTTAATAATCATGAATTCGTTTACCTCGTTGAGCGCCATCCTGAAATGGATCTGATGAATCGAATGAATAAAAGAAGGGAGCCTAGCCAACCCATCGTGTCACTTAAGATCTTACATGAGCTATTAGAAAAACAGCGAAATGGGGATAAAAAGGCGGCTGACCAATTACAAGCTATCAAAGATAGGGTTTCAGACGAAGATGTCCCGACTTGGGCCGCTTATAAGGCTCAACTCTGGACTAACTCACTCGATAAAGGGATCGTTGCCGATCCCGCCGACCGACTTGTCGGAAAGAATTTTGCTCCGAAGGTATTTGGCTATGAGTTATGGGATATTAAATTCGGAGATGATGCGCAGCTTGCGGTGCTAGCACGCAAAATCATGTCCCTGGATCTCAAAAATAGCACTCCGGAGAGACGCCCGGATCCAGCAGCGGTGAATGATATTTTGGCTCACTATTTCACTTTAAAAGATTTTTATAACAAAGAAGTAGTCGGCAAAACCGTTCCGGAAAATACCCAATCGAAATACGATGAGACCCGCATGTCGATGGAATATTTAGATGGCCTTGTCGCCAGTCTTTTCTTCCCCTGGATGGATGTCCATTACCCCCCGAACGATGGGATCTTTGCGGCCAAAGAATTCGAAGCGTTACGAGATTTGGCCTATATCCGAGTGCCCGGGAACACCGCTTTTAATCCTCATTCCGATCACTTCCAGGTCATTCCAAATTCAAAAATAAAGAACGACCCTAAAACCTTGAAAAATTTGGACAAGGATCCTCGAAAGGATTACCTGACCGCAATCGCGAATCAGAAATATTTAGCCCCTTATAAGAAATACCAGGAATTGCTTGAAGGTGAGACGGTGAAGAAACGCCTCGATTTCGACACCCTCTACTCCGAACATCCCGATTTTAAGAAGCTGATCCTGGACACTCTCCAGAATCCGCATCAGAGGGATCTGCTTTTGCAGTTTGTCCAAATGCTCCCCGAGGGAGATGACTTCAAAGGGGCGGTCTTTTACGAAATCCTTCCCGATTGGTTCAAGAAGTTGGCTGAGCAAAAAGGCGGCGCTTACGTCAATGAGGTGATGCATCTCATTTCCTTTAAGCCGTTTGAGTTGTGCTCCCAAGCCTGGTCGATGCCCCCCGAGACCCGAGATCCCGAGTTTGTGATGGCTGGAATCCGCAAAGAGCTTCAGTCTCGAATGCCCACCACACCCGGAGCTGCGGGAAAAGCAAACACCCCTACAGAACGGGGTTTTGTTCCGGATAATGGCCGTCAGGTGGTCGATACGCAACGCTTTACCAGTGCCATCAATGGTTTACTGAGTCGGCGTTTAGCTCTCTTAAATGAGACCAAGGATCTGAAACAGATCGAAAGACGCCTCTCCTCGGCTCCCGATCTTCTTCCGCTCGTTCCTAACGTGAATCAAAAGAGGGAGATATTAAATGGGGTGTTACCCAATCAGTTGCGCGCTCTTTATGAATTCAGACGTGAACTGGAGGGATTGGATGATGCAGAGAGGTTGCTGGAAGAGACGAGTCAATTAGGGCTTCGAGTGGCTCCTCAGCGGCAAGGATTGAAAGGTCACCTTGACCGACTCCGATCCAAAATTCCTTTTGAGGGTTCAATTGAATCCTTCACCGCGCTAGATGTCCCCGCATTAAAAAACATTACCGACAAGATGATCACCGATCTCGAGGAGATCCAAGCTGCTGGGATAGGAGTGAAACCCAAGATCCAGATCCATGGAACGGGAGAGAACAACCCCAAACAGCAGGCCAAGGCCAAAAAAGATTGCGATTACGATCCCGCAATCATTGAAGAGCGCAAAGCCCTGGATAAAAACTTCAATGGCCACCTTTCGCTTTACAACGATTTCTTGAACAAGTGCCAAGATGCCCAATCGATCGCCTATGAAAAGATCAAGGAGGCGAAAAGCAAAGATCGCAAAGATAAATGGGGGGGCGATTATTACTATCCCGAAATCATGCAGAATAAAGCCGGGACCTATGGTCAGCTCTATGAAGGTTCGGTCTATGCCCTTTCCCAGTTAAGCCAGAATTCTCTCAACGCATTGAACCTCCTGATTGCCTCCAATACCTCCACCGCCTTTGTGGCCCCAGATAAGCTTTGGCAATCGCCCGATGGAAATGTGCCCTCAATCGCTCCAGGACTAGGGGAAGGATGCGAAGTGATCAGTCAGGCCGATATCGCGCGGGATAAAGGGGAGCGCTTCGCTCTCTATAGCAACAATCTCCTGAGCGGCAGCGATTTTTCGATCCACCGGCTCCAAGGAAACAGTTCTCAGAAGAAGAAGGATGATTACTGGGTCACCAAAACAACTGCCAATCTTCCCAAAGAGGCTGGTGGCAACTATCTTTTTGATCCCGCCAAGGGGAAAAGGCCTTACCTGACTGGCCCCAATGATTACAGCGCTCAGGAATATAAAAGCAATCTCACGCCCGCCTTCTTGAGTAAATCGCAACTTTCCGAATTGATCCTGAATCCCGATCCCGCCACGATCTTTAAGACGCTCTTGGAACATGAACAGACCTGCAGGGCCTATTTCGAATCAACGTTAGAAAAGACCCGTCCCAAGGGAGCGCTTAAAGTAACTGAACCGATGTCATTGGTCTTTATGGACAAACACTATGATTCGGTGTCTGTGTTGACCGACCACATCTGCAAGAAATGGCTGCCTCAGGTAAAGGAATCCCGAAAAGCAGTAGCTAGCGCGAAACAGAAAATCGTGGAGGGTTTAAAGGATCCCAAAGTCTATGGCGAAGAGAAAAACCTCCTCTCAGTGCTGTACAACCACCTTTTAGATCTCAATCCGAGCGTCGATTACGATTGTGAAAATCGCCTGCGTAAACACTACAGCCCCCTCCTGACGATGAAGGAGTTGGGCATTATTACCGAAAAAGATCCGCTCAAACAGCTTCCTAAGGAACCTCCAAAAGAACCGACTAAAGAACCCGCGAAACCGGCGGAACAAAAACCTGATGCTCCCAAAGAGGGAAAAGGGGAGGGTAAAGGTTTATTTGGACGTCTTCTCGATTTTGTGAAGGGAGCAGATAAAGCCCCTGCTTCCGTCCCAACCCCAGCGCCTCCCCCAAATGCCCCTCCCGACAACGCAGCGGGCGGATTGAATTTTCCGTTTGGCGGTGGCGGCAATCCAGCGGAGGCCAAAGAGAAAAAAGAGCTCATCGAAAAGCTCCGGAAATTAGTCGAAGATTCGGAAAGAAAGGGGCCGCCGGGAAGCCGGTACCATGAACTCGACTATCTTCTCCAAAACAGCGGGCTGGTAGAACCCAAAGAGTTTGAAAAGAAAAAGGCCGAGATTATCCAATTGATCGAGGAGGCCTCTAAAAATCCGACATTGGCCCGTGAACTTTTCACCGACCCCTTCTGGAAAACGGAGAAGGGGGCCGCTCATAAATGGTACAAAGATTTCCACGAACTTCATGAGGAGATCCAGCACCAGATCCGGCTTTCACAAGAGACCCGTGGCGATTTCTTTCTTCCGAGAAAGTGGGAAGAGAATGCCAACAAGGTGGATTTAGACACCCTCAAGAAATTGGAAAGCCTTTACCACACCTTCTGTGTGCAACTTCCGAAGTGGAATGGCGAAGATGATGGAGCCTGTGAGAATTTCCGCCGCATGGTGACCGATCTCAATGCATCGGACATTCATCAAACCCACGCACTTCTTCATCCCGCGCAAGCGACCTATGACAACAATTTTGGCAAACTCAACGCGCTCCACGCCAAGGTAAAGCAACATTTTGCCAAGGCCCCCGCCCGTTTCATGGAACAGTTTCCACTCAATGAATTTGTGGAGATTACCGATTACCTCATGAAGGCCGAGATGAAACGGCTCGTCGATATCAGCCTCACCGAGAGCATGTCGACGCAAAAAGGGAAAATATCCCTGGGGAATCCTTCCTTGGGTAAAGAGCTTCAAAACATGGTGATCTTGCAGCAGCTCTTCTCCAACCCCGAAAAGATTGGGAAGGTTCAAAAGGCGTTGCAGCAGGCGCGGAAATATTACCTCGATCCCAGCCATCCTTTCGAAATCGATAATGGGAAAGACGATCCTCGTCCTGAACTATTGAAAAAGGTAGCCGCGGCCAAAGAGAGTGAACTGCTGGAACTGCTCCAAAACCCACTGAGTCACATGCTGCTCTTAAAGTTATTTAATCTTGAGAAGCGGGCCCGTGGAACTTTCCTTGCTGAGGCTCTCCAAGGAACCAAATCGGAAGATCTCACCGCGCTCATTAAGGAATGGGATAAAGATGAACCTTCCGAAGAGATCTTGAAGCAACTTTCCCCTCCCGCCGCCGCTCAATTCCGAAGCCATTTGCTTTCGCCGCAGGCCACCGAAGAATGGAAAAAGGCCGGCATCAACACAGAACGTCCCCATGAAAAGCGACCAGGAGAGGCGGTTAACGATGCCCATGGTTACTTTGCCGAAGTGATGACCGAAGGACTCCATCAATCACGTGCGAAGGCGGAGACTTGCGGCATTCCAGCTGAGCCGAAAAAATCGGGAGGTTCGGAATTTGCACAGAACCTCAGGCGCATTGAAGAATCGACCTGGAATAAATGGGAAGAGTATCAAAGTCAGTATGACAAGAAACACCGGACCCTTTCCCAATGCATGGAAGGTTCCGATAAAAAGGGCAATCCCGGAATCTTCAAGCAAAAGCAGAAAGCCGATTACAACACCTTCTTTGGTTCAGCTGTTTTGCGCCACGAAGTGACCCGCTCAAAGGTTCGTCTTTCGGAATTGGAGAAGAGCCTCCAGAAGGTGGCGATCGACATTCAGTATGCCAATACAAAACTCGATGATCTGATCAAACTCAAAGATTCGGGAAATGCCCCCTCGATCGACATTTTATCGGTGATCACTCGTCGGGAAAATGAAGCCAAAGACAAGCGAGTCATGGCCAGACAGGATCTCATCGAGCTCCAGTCGAAACTTCAACGGGCCTACAATCGAGAAGACGCCAAGCTGAGGGAGCTGTTGGTTCAGTATGAGAAGGATGTCAAAAACATGGAGCAGCACGAGACCGACTGGCAGGCAAAAATCGCCTTGCGCGCCCTGGAGTGCCAGACCGAGATCAACGCCGATCCTCCTTCGAACTCGATCGAGTTTATTGAGCGGACCCTGATCCAGGAAAATGTCCCGCGCGACCGGATTCGATTCATGCGAGATGAGATCCAGAAACAGTTTGATCTGAGAAACCAGATCCAATCTCTAAGCAGAGCGTTGGTCCATGATGGAGTTGAACCTAAAAACGTACAGGGCTTACAGAGCAATTCCTCTTACCAGAACTTCATCACCAGCATTGACGGGAACTGCCATAAGAATGAACTCCTTCGCTACTTCAAAAAAATTCATGAAGCAGAGGATAAGAAGAAGTCGGGCTTTGATCAGCGGATGTTAGCCCTGAATGCCAAACTCAAAAAACTCGACATCCAATTAGATGGCTTCAATGTGAATTTCAGCAATGCCAAGTTCTACCTGGCTGCATCTCAAGAGGAATTGAAGCAACTCCTCGATGATGTTTCCACTGAACTGAATAAAATGGCCGATGAACATGCCGATCATCCTCTGCTCGCCGAGTATGGCCATTTTCCGAAAAAAGATCTCTGGAACGAGTTGAAACTCAAAGTGCTGGAGACCTGGATGTTTGCGGGGGTTCCAACCGGCGCGATCTCCATCGGTGACTATCGATTCAACGCCTTTACGGTAACCGATAAAAATGGCCAAGCTCCCTATGACGTCGATAAGGATGGCAACCCTCTCTTTGACAAAAATGGAAAACTGCGTCTGAGAGCGCCTCTATTAGATCTCGATATTCAATTTGAAAGCATTGCTTTGAAGCAAAAAGAGGCCAATGAGATTGCCCATAAATTATCGGAAGAGATCAACAAACATTCTGAAATCTATTTAGATTATCGCAAAGCCTCTGATCGCATGGCCATTACGAAAGCAATCCATTGGAATGATATCCAGGAGAAGAAAAAGAAAAAATTGGAACATGATGCCAATGTCAAAAAATATATCGATCAACTGCGCAAGCTCGGGAACTTCCATGTTTCATTTAAAGATTATGGGGAGTCGACCACCGATCTTCTGGCCACCTCCATCGAGGTTCAAAATGATGAGAAGTTCGTTCTCGATCAACACCACCTCCTCAGAGACGCCGCCTCCGATTCCGACGGTCGATCCAATGAAGTCTTGCTTGAAGTCGCCACCTTCCTCATTCCTATTGGAAAACTCGCCACCCTAGGCAAGCTGGCATTGAGAGCGGTTGAAGGAATGAAGGCGGCCACCAAATTAGGCAGAGGTGCAAAATGGGCCGCCAAATACACCGTTAAAGGGGCGCAAGCGCTGGGTGGAAACGTAGGCCATGCGATGCGCGAAGCCACGAAGTTTAGAATTGCCGAACAGGCTTTCCACAGTGATGGAGTAGGCGCTGGATTTAATGAGGGCGGATTTGAGGATCTCGCCCTGATGTTCATGGTCCAGAACCCAATCACGAAGGTGTTGAGCGGTACTGCTCGACTCGCCGGTTTAGGATATGCTGCACGCGGAATCCAAACCATTCCTTATGCTCGCCACCTTGCTAACCCGCGAGTCATCCAGAACGGAAAAGCTTTCTTGGGAATGGCTGGTGCCAGCATGGCAAGTCGGATGGCCGGTAAATTCCGTCGCGGTTATGAAAACCCATGGGATCATTTAGGCCGTGGATTGGGCACCGACATCAGCATGGGACTCATTGCCATTAACCCACTCGTCGGATTGAATCGCTTTAATTCCACCCGTCGCATTTTTGATAACCAAGTGTGGGGAACTCTTTCTCATCCGTTAAACTTCGCCATGTGGGACATGATCCTTTTAGATCAAGATCTTGGTTTCTCCGATCGTCGCAAAGAGCTCAATTCCAATAAAGAGGAGGTTGCCCGCAAACGTTGGAAGCGGATCCATGGAAAAGATGCCTCTGATCCCACTCCTGCCGAACTCGATGCCATTGTCCGCAAAATGGGAGATATAGGGAGCGATGAATGGTTTGATTTGGCTGGTGATAAAGCCGAACACAGCGCTGCCATGTGGACAATCGCGGCCGGTGGCGCCACCCAAGGAAATCGCTATGAACGGGCATCGGCGAGCGCTCGTCGATTCCTAGGTCAAAAGGCCGATGCAGCTACTGCTGCCCGATTCGGAATTAAACCAGGAGAACGGGTAGAGGCCGAACATATCATTAAACGTTATGCCAAAGTTCCCGAAGCAGAGGGAAAACAGATCATCGATATGGCCTTAGGGACCTTCGGTAAAAAAGAATTTGAACGGAAGCTGGAAGATAAGGATTTCGCCGAAGTGGTAGCAAAGCACCTGGGAGTTGAAGTCGATGTGTTAAGGAAGGCAACCCATGATGTCCTCAACAAAGGGAAGAATGGGGTGGCTCGTTACTTTAGGCAAGTGGTCCGCGATGAAACGACGGGCGATATGCTCCCTGAGCTGAATGAGCAATTGGCCCGCAACTATTATGATGCGGCCAAAGCCTCTGGAACCGACGAGGACCTCGAAAAATTCCAAAAGGCGCTTGCGAAAACTGGGGCCAATGCGCTCTATAAACATGTCACCCCCAAATCTCTCG
The DNA here is from genome assembly GCA_964604555.1 of uncultured Pseudobdellovibrionaceae bacterium. Taxonomy (GTDB): domain Bacteria; phylum Bdellovibrionota; class FAC87; order UBA2466; family UBA2466; genus CAZRZK01. Next base: position 25,858 of record CAZRZK010000017.1, read on the forward strand.
ATCTTTCAAAGGAGACCGATCAATTCCTAGCCAATTCTATCTACCAGTCCTTTATTGAATATATGAGAGTCTATGAAGGGAGTCCCTACTTTATCAATGAGCACTATGAGATGCCCATTTTAGGCCTGCGACCCTTTGAAGGATTGGCGGATAAACGATATATTCCACGTAACTACCCGGGATTCCATAACTTTTTAGTTAAAAACGCCAATCGCTATGAAAGCTGGGAGCGGTTATTGGATGACTACCATCGTCAGATCAGGAAGCAGAATGATTTCTTCTTACCGCCGGAAATCCTTCCCAAACCATAAAAAATTGTGTCGTACACAGCTTGTCCATAGAGCATTTGTGCCTGAATATGGTATACTAATTCCATAAATTGGAATTTCTGCGCGTTGACACGCAAGGTCAATACATCGTATAAGGCAGCCTTAACATTCACATGGATCACAGGGAGTTGATAAATGGAATTTCTGAATAGAAGCAAAATTGCTGTTCTATTAGTGACCGTTTTGATGTCGGTCTCATTAGTAGCTGAACAGCCTAAAGCGACACCAAAAGAGGCAAAAACAATCGAGCGAGCCAAAGAACGCCTTAAAGTCATGGAAGCCCATGAGCAAAAAGCGGAACAGGCTGCTAAGGATAAAGAGCACCAAGAGCTCATGAAGAGACTTCGTGAGGCGAAGGGCAAAGAGCTCGAAAAAGCAGTTGAAGATTTTGATAAGTACATTGTTGGTGACAGAGCCTTCAGTGCTTCTCTCCGAAGACATGCTGAAACCGATCACCAGAATTTTTTCCGGGCTGAAGTAGCTCCCAGAGCTGAGCTTCAAGGCCAATCCGGAAGCAAAGAGGCCACTCCGATGGGCAACACCACGGATGCAGCCCGCAAGTTTGGTGGTTCCACTACCGATGCTCTTGCTACAGTTAAGGATTCTGAGACTGCACTGAGTGCGGCCATCAAGGCAGAACCTGTTGCCAATCCATCTGAAGGAACGGCTGCTGAATCTTTGATTAAGAAGCAATTAGATAAGGTCACCAATGCGAAAGATAAAGCGACCCATTTAACCGCTTTAGAATTAGCGATGATGGAAGGTCCCTTAACAGAAAAAGCGGTTAAGGAATTCTACAATCCAGATGGAGAAAATGCTCCTGCCCCCACTGGTAAAGAGGCGGATGCGGTGGCTGCTGGCCAACGCGCGCTTCGTGCCCAAAGCTTGTTAAACTTAGCCCTTCCATTGGTTAAGTCCTCTGCTATTCCTGAAGGCGGGCCAAAAGCCGCGCTTCAAAGCATTCTCAGTCAGGTGAGCTTCCTTAAAGGTAAAGCAGCCAAGGGGGAGTTAACTACTAAAGAAAAAGAAGAGTTGGATGGTCTTTTAACTAAAGCGGGAAGAGAGATTGCGAAGATTCGGCAAGCTGCTGAAAAAGCAAACAAAGAAGGAAATGAAGGTCAGTTAAAAGCTTTCAACGAAGCTAAAGGGAAATACAACCAAGCCCGTGCCGATATGGTGACCGAGCTTTACATCGCTCTTCGTGCCGATCGGATTGCCGAATTGGAAGCCAAGGGAAAAGATCTTAAAGACGATGAGGCGAAAGAGCTCGAAAAATTAAAAAATGAAAGAGATAGAGAGCTCGCGGAGAGGGATGTATTGAAGAAAGACAAGATGCAATGTGACGCCGCCTGTGGACAATGCCCAAGTTTATGTGGCATGAACGTCTGCCCAGCGAGCTCGGTTGTCAGAAATGCCCGTCAGGCAGCTGATAAAGCCGCTCACTCACTTGCAAATTAATTTCTTATTCTAATTAATGGATCATCATTTTTCCAGGCTATGTTTCTTCAGAAACATAGCCTGGATTTTTTTTGCCCTACCCACCCTCCTTTTGGCGGTCCCCAAACAACCGGTTACGCTCCTGCTGGGATATGAACGGGATCTCCAATTTGAGCCTTGTGAATGTTCTTTCTATCCTTATGGTGGATTAGTTCGAGAGTTTAATCTTTACCAAAGTATTAAAAAGAAAAGAGGGAACGAAAAATTTCTGCCGATCACTGTGGGTAGAAGTTTGGTCACTGCCACCACCGATTTGCCAGATGTTAAGGCTGCTCAACGGATGATTGGTGGAATGAATCTTTTAGGAACCTATGCCTTTGTGCCGGGAGCACTGGATCTCCAGTTTAAAAACATTGAGCTTCAAGAGCTAATCAAACATGCGCAGTTTCCATTTATTTCGGCCAATATCTCCTCTTCTTTGACCATTAAACCTTTTATGAGTTTCAATCACCAAGGAGTGGAATGGGTTCTCATTGGACTGACCTCACCTGGCCCGGTAGCCCTCAGTGAAGGGGTGATGGTTCAGCCACCCGAAGCGGCCCTCAAGAAATTGTTAGAGAGTTGGAAAGACGGAAAGAAAAGACTTTTGATTGTTCTATCCGATCTCGCTTTTTTTGAAAGGCAGGCGCTTCAGAAAAAGTTTCCTGAAATCTCCTTTTGGATTGGGGGATCGGATGTGAATGATCGTCGGATGCCGATGGAACAGATCAGCGGGCGATCGATGTTTGCCGCTACCGGTTTCAGGGCGCAGAATTCACTTCAGGTGAGGATTGAAGCCGATGCTAAGTCTAATTTAGATGCTATCTATTGGAGTGAGATGGTGAAGGTCGCTAAGCTCAATCTCGCGCGGAACTCGCCCCAAGGGGAGTGGAAGACGGCCCTGGATGGAGTGGTGAAAACAGCGACTGTCAAAAATGCGGTTCGCTACACCGTTTTCGATATCGGCGTGAATTCCAAATACGACCGGCCAGCAATGAACGAAATGGCCAGTTACCTCAAAAAAACCGAACCTAAAAAATAATACCTGCTACTCCTCCTTCGGAGTGGCTTCTTCGGTGGCGGTGCTGCGCGGTTTGGCCCCTTCAACGAAGAGGTTCCAGGCTTTGAGGTAGGCGAGTCCTTGTTGGAGTTGGAAGTCGGTTTTCAACATTTCTTTGGGATCATCGAGGCGGATTTTGCGTCCCTCTTTTTCGGTGATGGGGCGTTTGTCAGCTTTTATGGATTCCGGTTCGCTCTCGTTCTCACCCTTAATGTGGTTGTCGAGGTCGGCTTCGCGGAGCGGTTTTCCTTTTTTAGCTTTTTCCAAAACTTGGGGATCGAGGCGGTCGACTTCAATGTCCGGGACGATGCCTTTCGATTGGATGGATCGGCCATTGGGGGTGTAGTAACGGGCAACGGTGAGTTTGAGTCCGGCTTTGTTTTCAAGGTCGACTATCGTTTGAACGGAACCTTTTCCGAAGGTGGTTTTGCCGACGATAATGGCCCGTTTGTTGTCCTGGAGGGCTCCGGCCACAATCTCCGAGGCACTGGCACTGGCTTCATTTACCAGGACGATCATTTTAAAGTCTTTGTAGGGTTTGGCCGCTTTGGCGTATTCAATCTCTTTTTTGGCTTTGTCCCGCCCAATGGTGGAGACCACTTGTACTTTGTCGAGGAACAGGCTCGAGACCGCGACTGCTTCATCTAAGAGTCCGCCCGGGTTGCTGCGAAGGTCGAGTACGATGCCTTGCAAGGGGCGGTTGTTTTTTTGAATGAGTGATTCAATTTTTTGTCGAAGGTCACGGGCGGTGTGGCTTTGGAAGCTGGTAATGCGAAGCCAGGCATAGTCAGGCTCCATGATGCCGCCTTTGATGGCGGCCACTTTAATGAGGTCCCGTTTTAAGTTGTAGGTGATATTTTTCTCCACGCCTTTGCGGGAAATGGTGAGGATGACCTCTGTCCCCTTTTCTCCTCTCATGAGGTTAACCGATTCCTGAAGGGTGAGTCCTTTGGTTTCCTTTTTGCTCTTTTTCGCTTTGTCTTCGATGGTGAGGATTTTATCTCCTGGTTCAACGCCGGCACTAAAGGCTGGGGTATCTTCGATCGGGGTGATGACGGTGAGTTGACCGTCGATGATGGAGATTTCGATGCCCAGGCCGCCAAACTTGCCGTGGGTCTCCATCTGCATCTCTTTGAAACTTTCCGCAGGCATGTAGCTGGAATGGGGATCGAGGGTGGTGAGCATTCCTTTGATGGCCCCTTCAATCAGTTTCTTCTGGTCGACCTCTTCGACGTAGTTGCTCTGGACGTAATGCAGGACCTTGGTGAAAAGGTCGAGGTATTCGTAGCTGGGGGCCGCTTGGATGTCGCGATAGGCGCCCATAGAGAAGCCCAGGGTGATGCCTATTACGAGGCCTGAGGCGACGGAATAATAAAATGGACGATTTTTCTTCACCTTTTGTCTTTTCGGCAGCTTTTGGAAGGATCTGTATCGCCCTGTGTCAGTTGAAGTATTTCCCACATTTTGCCGATGTTTGAAGTGATGGGGTGCCGTAAAAACATTCAGGGGCAGGTGGCGATTCTGTTCGCGTTGGTCGCCACTTTCATGTTCGTGTTGCTCGCGATGGTGATCGATTTTGGTCATTTGGTGAATACCAAGATCAATCTCCAGATCGCGGCCGATACGGCGGCCTATTCAGGGGCGGCTTGGCAATCGAATTTGATGAATCGGATTTCGATGATCAATTATCGCATGCGCCAGGATATCAAAGAGCTAGCTTATCGGGTGCATGTGGTTCACATCCGTCACAATAAAAATTTCCCTCATGAAGGGGAAGGAGGGATCTCGTATGTCGACCAGCCCGATCAGTTGACCCAAGTGGAGGATTTCGTCTGTCAGCAGGCGCATGATTATGTGTCGCTCTCGGGTCGGGTTTACGATCCCGATACCAACTTGTGTAAGAACGCCTCTCCGTCGAGCGGAGGTCTTCCGCCCATTATCGTGCCTCCCGTGATTGCCGGTTTCGATCCCTATTCCGTTGCGCTCCAAGCCCAAATCAGGAAGATCGCCGATGCGGCAAACGAAGAGTGCAGCGCTGCCGCGGCCGATAATGTGAGGTTGGTAACCCGTTTTAACGAAGAGTATCTCAAGCGTTCCCGGGATCACTTTCAGCAGATTAATGATCTGGTGGAGTATATGAATAGTGTCGGGGGAGGGACTCTTTCCGATTCGGAGGCCAATCCCGTCAGAAAGGTGATGTTCCAGTCGGCCTTTAACAATTTGGCGCTCGCCAATCGGGATCAGTTCAAGTTGCAGATTCTGACGCCTCAGGGGAATCGATACATCGGTGTGGAGCCGATTACTCTCGATAACGCGAACCTTTTTTACGTCGATTTCACTTTGCAAGGGGATGGTTGCATCGGAAATCCCAAGGGGTTGGCGTTTCCGGCGGGCGGGTTGATTGCGGGAATCACGAAAACGCCCGAGGTGGTGACCTACATGGCAGTGAAGGCAAGTTCGACGCCGCAGATGTTGTTCATGCCGCAAAGGTGGGTGGAGGCTGTCTTCCCAAGGCTTGAGGCTTATGCGGCCGCCAAGCCTTTTGGATCGCGGTTGGGGCCTGCGGCCGATAGCGATCCTCTTTTACCGACGGGAAAGGCTGCCGGCACAAGTGATACCACTATCAATTTTAGTTTTATTCCCAATGATAAGTTTGGGATTTTAAGCACGAAGCGGATGGCTCTGCTCGATTCGATGTTGCCCTTGAATTCGGTGGGGTTGCCGGATGGAAATCAAAATACAGGCTGGCCCGACGAAGGGAAGGGGAAGGATCTGAATGCCTCTTTGAATTTAATCAAGGCACCGACCGTTTTCGATGCTCTTTTCTATAGTATCTTTCCCAATCCGAACCAGCCTAATCAATATGAAGAGCCGGCCTATGCTGAGTTGCTCTACCCCGATTATCTTGAAGTGGGAGGGCCAGATAATGTGATCATTCAGAATCGTCAGCCCGCAACCGCCCCCTATTTTCAGTTTACTCCGTCAGGAAATCGAGGTCAGGGGTGGATTAAGGTAAATTTGGGGGCGACTGGGGGAAATGCGCTTGCCTATCAAAATTATGCCAATGAAAGTATCGGCACCCATTCGGTGCTGGCGGCGGAGGAATTTACGCCGGTGACGAATGGAAATGCCCAGGAGTTTGGGTTTGCGCCGTTTCAGATGCTTCATAGCGGTTGGGCCCCCCCCGGTCAGCCGGGCCGCATTGGTTATTCGACGAAGTTTGTGGGGTTTGAGGCGCTGAATGGAAGTCTTTTCGTCATTACTTCAAGTGGAGCTCAAGGGCAGATCGCCAATCCTCCCTCCGGCGATGAAGATGTGAAACAGGTCATTCATTAGTTTTTTTAGCGGGTTCCGCTACCGGTTCGGGCTTCTTTGGAGCCGGCAAAAATTTCTCAATCAATGCTTTCGATTTTTCTAAGGAGGGGGTGGTGAAGGCCTCGAAAATTTCTTTGGGGAGTGGGGGCATGTTGACGGCCATCAGTTTTTTTAATTTTTCCATGTCTTTGGGTTCCACCGCTTTATCCGCGGGTGTGAGCCCTCCATAAACCACTCGGTTGAGTTTTCGGATGAGTTCGGTGTCTTTGGCCTCTTTTGATTCGGCCAGTTGTTTCACAATCCAGTCGGCAATTAAGAAGTGGGCCGCACGGCTCAATGTTTTGGGATTGTTTTGCACTCCGTTTTCCGTCAAGACCTCTGCCAGAGGCTTTTTCATGGCGGTATTCACAGAACCTTCAAGATGGGAAATCAGCGCCTGCATCACCTTTTCCATTTCAAAGAGTTCCTGCGGGTTTTCAGCGGAGGCCCGGTGCTCGTGTCGAAAGGTGTAGGTTTCTTCGGCATGGAGGTGGGTGATGGCCCATGCGAAAAATAAGAGGAGCGCTGAATGATGAAAGGAGATCATAGGTTTAGTTTACTGCAATTTTACCCCGATTGTGTTTTTTTGAGGGTCGTGGCAATGTCGGGCCACCTTGAAGATCCTAAGTATTGAAACCTCCTGCGATGATTCCTGTGCCGCTGTTGTAGATGCCAAGCGGTGGGAGTTGCTTTCCGAAAAGGTGTCGAGCCATGAGCTTAAGATGCGCCATTGGGGTGGGATTGTGCCGGAAGTGGCGAGCCGGGAGCATTTAAAGACACTCCCTTGGGTCGTTGACGAGGCTCTAGCTTCGGCCGGGCTTAAAATCTCCGATATCGACTGGATTGTGGCCACCCGGTTGCCGGGGCTAATCGGTTCTCTTTTAGTCGGTGTTTCTTATGGCAAGGCTCTGGCCTATGCGCTCAAGAAGCCCTTTACCGGGATGAACCATCTAGAGGGGCATCTCTACTCCCCCTTAATGGGGGCCTTAAAAGGGGAGAGGGTGCCTCCCTTTCCCTGGCTGGCTTTGGTGGTGAGTGGGGGGCATAGCGAGTTTTATTACGTCGAAAGTATGACCTCTTATCGTTGGCTGGGGGGGACGCTCGATGATGCCGCAGGGGAGGCTTTTGATAAAGTGGGAAAGTTATTGGGAATGGATTACCCGGCCGGTCCGACCATTGATAAAGGGGTAAAAGAATGGGGGATGGAGGTGCGAAATCGGTTTGCCTTTCCGCGGGCAAAGGTGGGGCGCTTTGAGTTCTCCTTTTCGGGATTGAAAACGGCAGTTGCATTAGAAGTAAAAAAAGAAGAACTGTCTGAAGGTCGGAAGTGGGCGATTGCCGCTTCGGCGCAAGAGGCGATTTTAGATGCCTTGGTGATGAAGTTTCAGGAGGCCGCAAAAGAATTCCCGAATGCCAATTGGGTGGTGGCGGGTGGTGTGGCCTGCAATTCCCGATTGCGTGAATTATTGCCGAATGCTTTTTTCCCAGCACCTCGTTATTGCAGCGATAATGCCGCGATGATTGGCCATCGAGCCGCCCTGTTATGGAAAGCGAACGCGCTTCAAATCGATCCGTGGAATGTGACGGCTGAAGCGAGAGGTATTTGAGTGGCCCACCCAAAAGTAACATTAGATGCTTTAGGGGCTTCAGCCCTTAAATCTTTTAGTCAGAATTTTCTGACCTCGCCTCATTGGGTGGAAAAATTGGTTTCGACGGTGTTGATGGAGAAATCGATAGACGAGGTTTGGGAGATTGGACCAGGATTAGGGGCGTTGACCGGAGCTTTATTAGAGAAAAGCCCGTGTCCCGTCCGGATCTTTGAAGTGGACAAGAAACTCCAACAGCATCTATCGAAAGAATTTCCAAAGGCGATTTTGGTGGCAGGGGATTTTTTGGAAACGGTAAAGCCGCCGCAAGGAAAGATCGCGGTGATCTCCAATCTGCCTTATCACATTTCCTCCCCGATTTTATTTCAGCTGTTGGAATTTTACCCTTCCGTCACTCGAATGGTGCTGATGTTTCAGCGCGAGTTTGCCGAACGGTTGCGGGCGAAGCCAAGGACGAAGGCTTATGGCAGTCTTTCGGTCTTGATGCAGCTCCATTACCAGATTGAAAGTTTAGGGGTGATTCCGTCGGGGGCCTTTTTCCCAAAACCGGAGATCGATTCCGAATCCCTTCTGTTTGTTCCTAAGAACACCGAAGGATTGGGGACGGAGGTTGCTAAAATTATCCGCCAGGCTTTCTCGCAACGACGAAAGATGTTGGTGAACAACCTTTTCGGACATAATATTTTGCCCATTTTAGAGCAGCTTCAGATATCACCGAAGGTGCGGCCCGAAGAATTGACCCCAGAACAATTTTTAGCGATGAGTCGGCTCCTATAAATCCCGCCTTTGGTTTGATATAATCGGCAGATGGGTAAAATAGCTCTTTTGTTGGTTCTCTTTTCTTCCTTCTGCTTTGCGCCACCTGCACCGCCCATGAACGCCATTTGTAAGTATATTTGCGAAGCGTTGCTCGATAACAATGCAGAAATGGAAAAACTTCGGACAGTAGAGGCAAGAGAGCAAGCTCAGGCCGTCGTTAAACGAATCATCGAGCTCCTGGTTACAAAGGAACCGATCCCCGATCCGGAGGTGGGTTACTCTGACCTTGTAGTAAGAGGCGATGAACCCGGAAAGACACTTCACAGCAGTGGGATCGCGGGCGAGGTATCAGATGACCGGAAGGTTGTTCTGGAGCTGCCAAAGGATGGGGCAAAGACAGTTTGGAAAAAACTGAGTATTGAGGGGCGGGCTGCATTGGTGGAGGAGATCTCCGCGGTTTACCGTCAGGGACAATACGATTTTAGTTTGCTCAAATATCAGGATCGCACCGTTTTTCAGTTGGAAGCGATGAGGGCCCGTGGGGAGCAGTTCCCAGAAACTCCCATCGAAGCCTTATATTATACTTTCGAAAATGAGGGTGTGGGGCAGAACGTTGGATTCTCTCCTTTGAAAATGCTTCAGGCAAGTTCACAAAAATGCACGGTGGGTGTCTGTCGAACGACGAATGTTGCGATGGCAGGATTGCTGCTGGAACTGGGATGGCCTCCCAATGAAGTCCGCCTTATTTATGGTGCGGATCCCGCAACCCCAAAAGTGTACCATATCTGGCTTGAGGTGATGGATCCCAAAACAAAGGGGTGGACTGAATATGATGTCACCCCCTCCACAGATGAAGCGAATCGAAAGCAGCGGAAGGTAGCTCAGAACTTTGAACGGATACTTTTTGGCAAGACTTTGTCACTGCCCAGAAATCGGGCTCGGTATACCCATGATCAAACCATTATTAGTGACTTTGAAAAACCCACGGTCTTGCCTAAAAATGAGATGTTCAACATTATTGCTGATTTTATGAAGTCCTTAAAAGCGACGCCTGAGGATAAGAAATAATTTGACTGATAAGGAAAAGTTGACCCCAGCGCGTTTTTTAGCGATGAGTAGGCCCTATGTTGATGTGGTTATTGTTGTTGATGAATGCCTTTGCGACTCAGGATCGGGAATACGGCCTGGGGGGAACCAGTACGGGCCGGGTTACGGCCCTGACGGGAGAGGCGGAAACCCCCTTTTCGGCCCTCTTAAATCCGGCCCTTTTGCCCCATGGGGGGCGTTCCCAGGTCTGTTTTAACACCAGTTTTGTGGGGCAGGGCTACCAGATCGAGACGGACGGGGTGCGGGTGGACAGTGCGGAGTTTCGGACTCAACGAGGGGTTGACCAGTATGACCGGCCGGCGGTTTCCGATGTAAAGCAATCTCTATGGGCGATGGGGCTAAGCATCCCTTTTAAGGTCTGGGGGAATCGCCCCCTCGGGATTGGCTTTGTGGCCTCGGGACCCTATGAAAAGTTGCGCAGTTTTCGAGCGGGAAGTCCTTATGATTTCTATTCCTTAAAATATGGGGGGGCCGACAGCCAATTCAAAGGGACTCTGGCTTTGGGTGGCGATATTGTGCGGGATCATTTGAGTTTTGGAGCCGGGCTCAGTCTTTTCCTGACTGCCGCGGGGGCAGCTGATGCGACGCTGACCAATGAAAATCCCACCGGAAGGTTTGCACTGGATGTGGGGCTTAATACCTCCTGGCTGACTGGATTGTATGGCCGTTGGGAGGAGTATCGGGCGGGGTTGGTCTTTCGGCAGAAGGTGAATCCATCGATGGAGCAAAGTTTCCAGGGAAAGGTTCCCTTTGGAGGGACTGATGCTCTGACCCAGCCGATGGTGTTGCGATCGACGATGTACTACGAGCCGGCCGCATTAGAAGGAGACATCCAAAGAGATTTTGAAAGGTTACGCGTTTCCATTGGCGCGGCCCTTCTTTTTTGGAGCGATTACAAACCTTCCTATCTGGTTTTGACGACGCAAAATTCCGATCAGAAAACACTCGTGACCCAGACCCCACCGATTGCGATGCGCAATACGCTCAATCCGCGGGTTTCATTTCAAGCTCCTCTTTATGGTGAGAATCTGAGTTTGGCCTGGGGGTATCAATACCGCCCCAGTCCGGTGGTCGATCTTTCGGGGAACCAAAATCTACTCGATGCGAACACTCATGTTCTGGGAACCAGTTTGCGATGGCGATTTGAATTGGGAGAGCCGATTATGTCCTCCGCTACCCTCGGGGTTTATGGACAGTATCATTGGATCACGACCCGGGAAGTGGTGAAATCGGACGGGAAATATATCGGGGGGCCTGGGTATCGATTTTCTGGCAATGCGTACTGCTATGGAGTATCCCTAGAAACAGCGTTATGAAGGTTACACTTCCGGAAATTCAGAAGAAAAAGGGGCAGGAAAAGTTGGTGGTCGTCACCGCCTATGACTACACCTTCGCCTCTCTCTGTGATGAGCATGTCGATATTGTGTTGGTCGGAGATTCCTTGGGAATGGTAGTGCAGGGGGAACCCAACACACTCAGTGTCACAGTAGAAGAGATGATCTACCACGGCCGTGCCGTTGCCAAAGGATTGAAGCACGCCCATCTCGTGATTGATCTTCCGTTTATGTCCTATCAAGTGAGCGCCGAGCAGGCGCTAAAAAATGCAGGACGGCTTTTATCGGAAGGAAAAGGGGAGGCGGTAAAACTAGAGGGTGGAGTGGCGATGGCCGATACCATCTTCCGCTTGAGCCAGATCGGTATTCCGGTGATGGGGCATGTGGGGCTTACCCCCCAGAGTGTCCACCAGATGGGTGGATTTAAGGTCCAAGGAAAAACCGAAGCCCAGCAGGAAAAGATATTTCAAGATGCTTTAGTAGTGGAACAGGCTGGTGCTTATGCGGTGGTTTTGGAAGGAATTCCCCAGACTCTGGCCAATCGGATCACCGAGCAACTCAGCATCCCCACCATTGGGATCGGGGCCGGCAATGGGTGTGATGGGCAGGTGCTGGTCTGCACCGATCTCCTGGGAATGTCCCCCGATTTTCGCCCCAAATTTGTGCGCCACTTTGCCGATGGAGCCGGGATGACGAAAGCGGCCCTTCTTTGCTATGCTCAAGCGGTTAAAACCGGGGAGTTTCCGGCAAAGGAAAATAGCTTTTAAATGGATATCGAAAGTTCACCACGAATCACGCAACACCGCTGTCTTGAATTGAAAAAGGAATCGACCCTTGCCTTGGTTCCAACCATGGGTTGCCTCCATGAAGGCCATTTAGCATTGGTGAAGGCGGCGAAGGAAAAGGCTGAGAAGGTCGTAGTCTCTATTTTTGTTAATCCACTCCAATTTGCCCCCCATGAAGATTTTGATCGTTATCCGAGACAGTTTGATGAGGATTGTGAACTCTTGGAAGCGGCTGGAGTGGATTTGGTTTTCCATCCAGGGGTGCAGGATTTTTACCCCGCGGGATTCCAAACCCGCGTCACCGCCGGCCCTTTGAGTGAGTTTTTTTGTGGAATCTCCCGCCCCCATTTCTTCCATGGCGTGGCAACCGTCTGTTTGAAGTTATTTCAAACGACTCAACCCAATATAGCGATATTCGGAGAAAAAGATTTTCAACAGTTGCGGGTCTTAGAACAGATGGTGAACGATTTTCACCTACCCATGAGGATTGTCCGGTTTCCGACGGTGCGCGAAGCGGATGGTCTGGCACTTTCCTCTCGCAACCAATATTTGTCTCCAGAGGAACGGAGCAAAGCCCCGATACTTTATGAACTCCTGACCCAGACCCGAAGCCGTGCCCTTCAGGGGGCTTTGGTGGAAGAGGCACTCGCAGGGCATGCAGAAAAACTACAGGAGCAGGGATTTCAAATCGATTATTTCCAGGTCGCCTCGGAATGGGATCTCAAGCCGCAATCGGGTGGGGTGCGGGTGAATCAGATCCAGAAACCGAGAGCGCTCATTGCAGCCAAATTGGGAACGACACGACTGATAGACAACCTTGCCTTGTATGAGGATCCACATCATGAAAAAATTTCGTAACGCATTTGTCGCAGGCCTTTTAGTTTTAGTTCCCTTATACGCTACGATAGATCTCTTCCGTTGGCTGGTGAATAGCGTGGAGCGATCGGTGCGGGACTATCTCCCCCTTAATTTCCTCCCGTTCGATTTTAGAGGTTTGGGACTCCTCATTTCGATTCTGGTGATTCTGATCGCGGGAGTGGTCACGCAAAATATTATTGGAAGATCGTTCCTCAATTGGATGGATGGTTGGGTGGCGCGCATTCCTCTCGTCGGTGGAATCTATAAAGCCATCAAAAAATTCCTTGAGACGGTGTTTGATCCCAAAGAGGATAAATTTAAGGGGGTCGTGCTCGTCCAGTTTCCTCGGGAAGGGGTCTATTCGATTGGATTCCGCACAGGAAATCCCGATCCGAAATTAGCCAAACATCTCAAAGAACCGATGGTGAATGTCTTTGTCCCGTGCACACCGAACCCAACCTCTGGATTTTATCTGCTTGTCAAAGAATCGGAATTGGTTCCCCTGAGCCTTTCGGTCCAAGAGGCCTTCCGCATCGTGATCTCGATGGGACTTGTGACCTCCGAGGAACCGGCTCATGTCTAAGGGGAAGGGGGCTGAGGAGAAAGGCGAAGGAATCAAGATCATCTGCGAGAATCGAAAAGCGCGACACAACTACTCCATTGAAGAACGATTTGAGGCAGGCATCGTGCTCAGAGGCACCGAAGTGAAATCACTTCGAAACGGGAAGGCGAACCTCCAGGATTCCTACGCTATTTTCAAAAATACGGAGCTTTATTTGCTTAATGCTCATATCTCTCCTTATGAAATGGGGAATCGAGAAAATCATGATCCCCTTCGCACGCGAAAACTGCTCATGAGCCGGGCAGAGTTGGATAAGCTCTGGGGACGGGCGGAGATCAAAGGGAATGCGGTGATTCCTTTGAAGATGTATTTCAAAAAGGGAATCGTGAAGGTGGAGATTGGGTTAGGAAAAGGGAAAAAGCTTTACGATAAGCGTTCGACCGAAAAAGAACGCGAAATGAAGCGGGATTTGGATCGCGCCGTCCGTCGTTAATTTTTATCGACGAGATAGCCGGTCAGGGTGCATTGGCTATAGTTGCTGCAGGTGAGATAGATTTTTTGAGGGCTCAAGGCAATGGGGGTTTTGATTTGGCTCAAGAGAAGCATGGACTGAGGGTAATTATATCCACTTGCCGCACTTGCGCTTGTTTGAAGGGGGGAAGAGGTGCTTTCGGTCCCGATATATCCGTAGGGGCCATTTTGGTGGGGGAAAGTGCTTGCCGAATTCAAGATCAAAATTTTTCCGGGTGGGATTGTATAGCTTTTTGTCGTCGCTGAATTACTGTTCGCATCCACTAGGAGGATCCAAAGTTCTCCACTTTTAGGAAGCCCGGAAGCATCTTTGTCAACCAAGGTTCCGGAAAGGGTAGTCGTGGCATAACTGCCGGCAGAGACATAAATTTTTTGCCCTCCTTTCAAGAAGTAGGGCTTTATGCCTGCCGACAAAGTAAAGTATCCATTTAAGGCGTATATTCCGGAAAAGGCATTCAAGGCAGCTATCCTCGCCATGCTTCCTGTCGGGTAGTTATTTTGACCATTCAATACTGTGGCACTGGTAGCGGTAGGAGAGGAAACATTGTCAGTTCCAAGGTAGCTATAAGCACTATAGTTAGTTGGATACGCATCCATTGAGTTTAGGATGAGTACTTTGTCGCTGGGGATTGTATAAGAGCCAAAGGTGTAACCCGTGGTGTTTGCGGCTATTTTATAGAGCCATAAAGTTCCATCTACGACCGCTTCTTCGGTACCCGTAGGAACCGATGGCGAGGGGGAAGGAGAGGGTGACGGTGAAGGTGAAGGACTGCTCGAAATCTGCCTTGAAATATCCCCTTGAATGAGACAGTCGCTCAGGGTCACAACCGAATTAGTGGTAGTTGCCGTAAAGAGGGCGTTAAAATCATGTTGGTAATTCTCTCCACCAATGGTGTCCTTCGGTTTTTTTACCTCGACATAAAGTTTGGCCGTATAGTTTTGAGCATCCACCTTTGAGAAATCCTTAATTTTCAAGCTCGATACTTGGAGTTGGTTAGTAGCAGGTGTGCTACTGACTTGCAGGAGTGTATTTCCCGGGTTGCACATGTCATCGTAAGTTTTAATCGCATTGATGGAGATGGAATAGTTAGCAACGGCCGACTCCGAAAAGGTCGCTGCTATCGTTCCATTCAAAAAATTACATTTGCAAAAGTTGGCGGTTGCGGTAGCGAGCCGAACGGTGTTGAGGATATCGTTATAGTCCCCTTTTTGGCCGATATATTTCGAGAACTTCAGATTGTTCACAAGTGATTTAGAAATACTCAGGAGCACGATCATACCAATCGTACCGGCAACGAGGACCGAAATAAGGCTAAACCCGCTTTTTTTCATGCTCTTATCTCATCGGCAGAATGCGGCAATTTATTGTGATTTGGTGCGTTAATTGGCCGTTTAGGCAAGAACGTGGTATGGGATTAATATTAATCGGGGGTGACATGGCTTCGACGTGGGTGCTGAAGCAGGATGTCGCATGTCGAGTTCGTCGCAAACTCGTAAAAAAGGTGGCAACACTGTAAGTGACAATACTTACGCAATGGCTGCCTAATATACCTGGTAGCCCGCTCTTGGGGGCTGCGCCTGCGGGTCTCTAAAGAGCGCCATTTAGTGGGCTCGGATTTCAGTGGCGACTCAGCGCTGAGATCCTAAAAATACTGAGAATGCTACTTAGGTCGGCCCGCCCGTAAGCCAGCCTAGGGATGACGACAATTTATGGGACAAACATGTAGTGGCATCGGTGGATCACTTGCGGACGGGGGTTCGATTCCCCCCACCTCCACCAATTTGAACAACAGGCGAACCCCGGTCCGGAAAT
Source organism: uncultured Pseudobdellovibrionaceae bacterium (assembly GCA_964604555.1). GTDB lineage: Bacteria > Bdellovibrionota > FAC87 > UBA2466 > UBA2466 > CAZRZK01. The sequence goes on from CAZRZK010000017.1 coordinate 41,433, forward strand.
GATCCGGCCTGGGTTTCGACCTCGTCATCGGACGCCCCGGACAGGGCGGACACCGAGAGGTTCCCATCCGGCCCCAAGACCTCGGGATGGGGCTCATTACAGAAGTAAAACAGCTTGGTTCCTTCAGGGTGTACTTCGATGTGATGGACAACTTTCCGAAGAATGTTCCGCTGCCGGTGCGCGGGATGGTTCGCGAAGCCGGACTGAAACTGTCCAAAAAGACGGAATACATGCTGTAGGTCGAAGACGTTTCCGACTTCCCGTTCCCGCTCTTCCCTTAAGCGATGGATGGTCCTTGCCAGCTGCTCCTTTTGGGACTCCAGGTGGGAGATCTTCCCCAAGAGAGACTTTGGCTGATCGGTGGGATTGTCCGAGAGTACGGTTATAAGGTTATCGATCTGGTTTTCGACCACCCGTCGTTCTTGCTCTCGCTCACAAATCAGGCTTTCAATCTCTTCCTTGGTACGACCGGTTTGGACCTTGGCCCGCTGGGCGAGATCCACAAGTTGTTCTCTGCTCGCGGCAAGAGCTAGGAGCCGGGTAATGACGGATTCCTCAAGATGCACAGCGGGTATCCGTTCTAAAGGGCATCGTTTACCACGGGCATCTCCTTGCGTGGTGAACTTTCGGTTATGCGCATAGTAGTAGAACTTTCCGCCGTGCCTTCCCGTTCCGCCTTTACCGGTCAAGAACTCGCCGCAAACGCCGCACTTCACCAGTCCAGTTAGACGATAGACATGCTTGTGCCTTGTAAACGCACAATTCTCGATGAGCAGCTTCTGTGCCTCGGAAAACATCTCGTCTGACACGAGACGTGGCCAAGAAGCCTCCACGACTCGATAGCGATCCACCTCTGCTAGTTCATTTTGGGAAAGGGTTCTATTCTTTTTGTTGATTTCCCTCTTCGCGATGTAGGCAAGGTTACTCAATACGTTGTGCAACGATGATGGGGTCCAGAGATTACCGCCTTTGTTGTTGCCGCTTCGTGTTGTGTAGCGTTTGGTACGGAATCCACCGGCGTTCAGGTAGTCCATCAGCTTTCGGATACTACCCATCTCGATGAACTTGTTGAAGACGTGGCGAACCGTCTCAGCCTCCGATTCATTGATGACCAAATGACATTTCTTATTTGGGTCGGGATCGTACCCAATGAGTCGTTGGCTACCATTAGCAAGGCCGCGCTCTGCCCGAGCCCTCGCACCATCCTTGATACGAGTAACAATGGTCTTTCTCTCGAACTGCGCAAAGCTAATGCATTGAATGACCATCATCTCCCCAATCGGGGTGGAGGTGTCGAAGTTCTCCTTCAGACTGATGAATGTGGCGCGATGGTTCTTCAGAAAGTCCCAGAACTGGCAAAAGTCCTTCACGTTTCTGCTGAGACGAGAAAGCTCAGTCACAACAACCGCGTTGACCTTTCCTTTCTGAATATCCAGCAACATCCGACGAAATGCTGGACGGTTCATGTCCTTACCGGACATATCCTTGTCGGTGTACCACTCGATGATTTCGCCCCAGCCGGGGGTCTGCTTGTTTCTAAATTCCACAAAAGATCGAATTCTTTGCGGATGGGAAACGAGCGAGCCCTCCTCTCGGACTTCGTCGCTTGGAGACAATCGAACGTAAGCGGCAAGTCGGTATTGGACGGCCGGTTCAGAGACCGAGCTTTGTTTCAAAGTTCTCGTTGAGGATCTCCCCGACGTCGTTTTTGGATGTTCGTTTTTTGCCTTGGCCTGCGAGGATACAATCCCAAATTTCTCTCGAAAGTCGTTTAATCCGCTCATTGTTTTCCTCCGGCGAAATCCGATATGGAACTTCAATTATTCGTAGGTACGCTTTGGTATCTCCTGGGGCGGCCTTTGTAGGCTTTCCCAAATTGGATCCCCTATGATTTGTTTACCATTTTTGACGGAATGGTTCAGCAGTTAGAACAGCAATTTAGCTCCCTCAACTTGAGGAAGCTCCCTCGCTACGCAGCTCTCCTGGATGCGATTCGGATTCGGTTAGGAACCCTTCGTCAGAACGCGCCACTTACGGCTTCGGGATTTTGTATTGCTTTTCCAGCATCGCGACGGTGAGTCCCTCTCCTCGGGCCTGCGCTTCGCGGACGGTCTTGATCGCCCAACTGTAGAAGCGAAGTTCGTTGTAGTGAGTGAGCCCGATGGTCGAAAGCTCATCCTCGGAAAGCGTTGGTGCATGTTGGAGGAGGATAAAATTCACAAGGTCGTTGCGCGTAATCCGAACTCCCTTTGTGTGTTTGTCGATCTGGGAGAGCCACTGTTCCGTTCGAGAATATATGTCTGGCTTCAGCGCCACTCGTTCTGATGAACGAATCTTCCCCCCATCCTCAGCTTTGGGCTTCTCCTGGGATTTTCTGTTTTCTGGATTTTTTCCTTGGGTTTCTATTTTCTTTTCCATTTTCTCTTCCATGTTTTCCTCTTTGATTTTGGTTTGGATTGATCTCCCTCTCTACCTCGGACTGCCTTGCCGCCGCCGCCCCGTAGAGAGATGCCTTGGCCCAGCAGGTGACCCCGGCCGATCGTAGAGCGGGCGGGGTCACCTGCGACAAGGGCTTGGGCTTCGACCGGAGGGGCAGCGGCGGCCCTCCGATTTCGAGCACTTACGGGTTTTTCCTTTTTCTTGGTTTTGATCCCAGAGTTAACCCATAGGGTTGAATGAGGGTTAACTACGTGGCTTTTCCCGAAATGGATTTTTCCAAAGACGCGAGGCTAAATGGCTTTCCGTCTCCGCTGAAAACCGCGTCCAATTTTTCGGAAAGTACACTTTCCAGAGTCGCGAAGTACATCCCACGTTTCGTCGGCCAGTCCCGCACGACCGGATCATTTGCCTTTACGTCTGCCATGATTTTCCTTAATGAACCGATCCTGTCTTCGTTGTCCGTTACGAACATCACGGCATCGCAATCAGAACTCGTCAGTAACTCGCGGAACATTTTGCGGTAACGGGATTCGGACTTTTTGGAAAGCTCAAGTTCAAGGGCCACGCGTATTGTTCTGCTGGCGGTCTTGAGCTCGAAAAGTCCATCCGGTACCTTGTAACCCCCGTCACGCCGTTCCTTCCTGCCGTACTTCTCCGAGAGCCGTTTTCTCACTTCATGTTCCGGCATGTACTTGCCAACCAGAGGACTTAACTCGAAAATATCTCGAACCTTTTGGAGAAGCACATCGTGGTCGAAAGAGGTACGGTAGGAGAAGCTACGATAGTCGCGGGCCTTGGTCCTGAGGTTTTCCGAAGGCAGTAGCTCTATCCCTTTTGGAGTTAACCGATACCCAAGTCTATTTCCGGCATCGCCGATTAATGGCTCCAGTATTCCAGCCCGCATGAGTTTTCTAAGCCTGATGTAGTGATTGTGATACAGCGGATTACTTTGCCATAAGGTTGCGAGTTGCTTCGCCGATACGAATCGGTTGCTCGCGATCATTGTCATGACCGCGTAATCTCTGTCCGTCAGAACCACCTTGCGCGCCCGACCAGTTAACGCGTCCATCGTGCGGGCTCCACGATAATGTACTCGACGTGGGCCGGTACGAAGACGTTTCCACGAACTTGGTCATCTACGAAACGTGACTCCACTTTTGCCGGAATCAAATTCGGTTTTCCTAAATTTGTAGCGATGCTCGGGGGTTTTCCCGCTTCAGTTTTTCCTTTTTCATAGCCTTCGCTTTCGCTTTTCTCGACCATCTCGTGCGCGATGAATCCGGCGCCAGCTCCGAGAAGTCCACCGAGTGCGCCACCGACAATAACATTGCGGGCTGTGAACTGGCCCTTTTTGCCTGGGTACGCGGCTAAACCGGCGCCTGCGCCAACGGCAGCACCGATTCCCGATCCGAGTAGAGTTGCTTTTCCAGTGGACGCACAGCCAGAGACAAGCAGAGATAAGGAAAGGGGGATGAGTAAGAGAGTCGGTTTCATAAATCTCAATCTCCTTATTTGGGGACAATTTCGATAGGTTTTGCTTCTTGGTTCGCCAGGACCGGCAATGGGACAATTGCCTTTTGAACCTCGGGCATGGGTATTAGCGGAAGGTTTGGGCGTCGCCGAAAGCGAATTTTCACAATCTTGACTCCGCGGGGATGAGGGACGCTCACGATCCCTTCTCCGATATGTAGTTGTTTGATGACGTTTGGATGGTGAATGAATTCTTCCACCTCACGAACCGACCCTTCCCCAGTTCGGGTTTCTCCTAGAGCATTCGACACTTGCCTCTCCGTTTTCTTTTCCGTGGTTTTCGTCCCGAAGCTCTTGGCGAAATGGTCACAAGTATCGGGATCGTTGTTCCGCATAACGATCTTGATGTTGGTATTGGTGAGGACCACATTCCTAAATGCGGCACTTACCTTGTCCAGATCGCCTAGAGCCTGATGGGAGAAGACCATTCCGATATTGGCGGAACGGGACTTGTTCAGCAGGGCTGCGAATCCAGCGTAGATATAGTCTTGGAAGTCATCGAGGTAGCAGGAGAAAAAGCTCGGTTTCCGTGCCATTCCCAGATGCCTTTTCGACACAGCACTTTGAAACGACTGGAGCACAAGCTTCCCGGTAGCCTCCGCGAGAAACGGGTAGTACATCGTCGGAAGCTGGAAATAGTAGATTCGGTTCTTGCGCAGAGCCTCATCGAATTGGACGGTTGGTTTCTCCGCGTTGAAAAGTATCGATAGCTCTCCGGAAGAAAAATGGGTCAGGTAAGCATCGAGGCCACTGACCTTTTCCGACTTTTCCTTTGGAAGTTCGTTATTGAATTGAGTGAGAGCGCGCTTCAGTTCTTCATCCTGGCAGTTTTCAAGCCACGTACTAAGAAGCCCAGTGTCCGTAAGAAGCCGGTGGATCAAGCGAAAAGTTGGAACTTGCTTTCTTTCGTGGATCAATCGAACCAACAAGAGAAATATCTTGTACTGAACACTTCGGTAATACTCATTCTCAGACGGGAACGCCGCGAATACCCGCTCGGCAACTTCCTGGGGGGAACCGCCTTCTAGGGGATTGAATGCCGAGGATTCCGCGACTTTTGCCAGAGAGAATAGTCGGAAGTCCTCCTCTCGTCCTGAAAGCGCAACATAGGAGTAGAGTTTATCGAGGAACTGAGAATCGGATTTGCCGTCAATGATAAGGACGCCTGAACCATTCTCAATGTCCTGAATAATCCAGGGCAGAATAACGCTCTCTGTCTTCCCACAGCTCGTAGTCCCGATGACTTGGGTGTGAGAAGACCGAAAACCTTGTTTCATAAAGTGCCACACGCCGTTTTCATCGATGCCTAGTGGAACCGATCTTTCATCGGGCTTAGTAACTTCTGATTCGTAGGTTGCATCCTGGTAGAGATTCCACAGGTAGGCGACGAGTCCTACAATTGCCGCCACGAGAATTATTGAACCGCCAACTAGAAATCTCGTCCGGTTGACTTCCCAAAAATGGTTCACAACGGGGACAGCTCTCTCGAAGGCTTTGAGGATTAGGAATGCACCCGCTCCGTAGATCAGCAGATTGAATAGTCCATCATCATTGTTCTTATTGTTGTCCTGACTCATGGGGAATACTCCCTTTCAAGATAAAGAAGGAACTGAGTTCCGCCGGGGACTTCGAGGTAGGGTTTGAGACGTTCCGAGTCGTTAGCCAGAGCGTTTGCCTGATCGAGCGATGACGCAGCAATTCCATTGAGGATTCCGTTCTTGAGGCTCCCCGGCTCGAAGACAATGCCTGCTTGTCCACGAGAGTCTTTGTCCTTCAAGCCTTGCGCAAGCCCGCCGACAAAGGTGCCCGCGAAGCGGCCCGCCTGTTTCGGAAAGGAGCGTGAATGAAAGTCGCCCGCAATACCCGACGACCCGTCACCCAAGAGAGCCAGGGCCGAAATCGAATGCTGCTGTCCTTCGGGGTGAACGAGTGTATGAAAGCGGACCTGGAGTCGTTCGGTGCCGTCGTCTAAAGTGCCCTGTCCGATGGCCTTCGTGCCAGCGGGGATCATTACTGAGTTTTTCCAGTAAATTTCCTCCGAGATTTCAGCCATTACGGGACTGTTGCTATCACTCGAAAGAACCGAATTAAGAAGCTTTGCCGGAATCGTAGAACCCATCGGCAGTTTATCGCCGTCGTTTCCTTCGCCCCGTCGAACAAGTTGGGAAGCTCCATACTGTCGGGGCGGTCTGCCGGATCCAACGGAGCCGAGACGGTACTCCTGGTAGAAAGTATCGTCAGCTCGTGAATTTCCTGCCGTCGATTGTCCACTTTGCGATTGGGTCGACTCTGTGGATGAATTTTCTTTTTTAGCTTCCTGGCTCGGGGTTGCCAGAATCACAAGAATGCCAACTACGACCGTTGCGACTCCCAGGATTTTGAATGGCTTTGATTTTAACTTGCGGCGTTTCGTATAGGGGCACGCCTCTTCCATAAAATATTTATCGAGTTGAATTTTCATGGCCGACTCATTTCTTAGGTTGAAGACGAACCTTGAGTGGAGCGCAGCGGTTGTCCTTGAAGTGCTCAGGGGAAAATAGGAGCGTTAGCGCGGAAGAGTTTCTAGGCGTTTCTCTACGAACGAGAAGACTGCCTTTTATCTTTGCGCCGTTCGCCGGAATGCTGGCCGTTTCGAGATAGAGCGTTTCAATAGCAACAAGCTCTTTCCCATTTGTGACCACCAGCGACTCCGGCTTGAATTCGAAGCCGTTACCTTTCGGTCCTTGAGAAACAGCAAAGTGAATGACTACCCACGGTTTTGCCTTAGGGTAAGAGAGCGAGTCCACTACGAGAGAAGTCGAACGACAGCTTGCCGCTCGATTCACATTGAGCAACGTCATTTTTTCGGACGGGACATCTTCTCCATAGGATATGTCCTCGTAGAACGAGGAGGCGGACTTCGATCTCTTTCTCTTTACACGGACGACGTAATCCACCTGACCCGACGCCCCGGTGATGAGCCGGAAACTGAACCTCTCATAGTCGGTAAAGACGAAAAGGTTGGTTCTGCCTCCGGGAACTAAAGGTTTAATCGTGAGGGAATTTCCCACATACTCGACCTTGAACGCGTCTTGGTCGCCCAAGACCGCCGACGTGGGACGAGCATCGAATTGAAGGATCGTGGAATATCCCAATGCCGCGTGAACTTGGCCCACGTCAGCTTCGGATAGGTCCAACGTTCGAGTGGGCTTTGCGATAGCGTTGGTAGTGAGAACGGCAAGGAACAGCGAAGTCGTTACGACGAGTAACCACTTCATAGGCTTCATCCCTCCTTATTGGCCGGTGATTAGGTTTTCAGCGGTGACATAGACGCCTTCGGGATTGGCGGCGTTTCGTTGATTCAGGCGGAAGCTCACTTCCACCGTCATCGGATTCGTGGCGCGAAGGCCATCAACCATGAGAATCCGATCTCCTGTCACTTTCGCGGTTTTGGTATTGAGGTTCAGGGTGATATTCGTTGCGTAGAATATTTGGGAGACTTTCTTTTCTTTCGCGAGCCGTATCTGTTCGGCGGTAGCCTTTCTGAAAGCCTTTTCAAAATCGGAGTCCACGAAACGAGCGGCCTCTTTTAAGTGGGCTTCGATCTGATTCCATTCCCAGGTATGACGAGCTTTGATGTAGGCGGTAATGATTCGCCTAGCCTCTTGCTCCAGCATCTCGGCATTCGGAGGAACCGCCGCGAGCACTTTCGTCTCACTTCCTGAAACGGCAATTAGCACCGGTTTGCGGAGCGACAGAATAACGAGAGCTACGGACTGGATAGCGACGAGGACCACTAGGAGGGCTGTGAGGCCCTTTAGAATCTGGTTCTGCGCGGCCTCATCTCCCCACACTTCAAACCAGGTGCGTTGGATGTTCTTAATCATTTTCAATTCTCCTTACTTTTTGTCGGGACGGCTTTGCGGAGGAGGAACTGGAGTGGATGGAGCCTTGCCGGGATCTGATGGCCTTGGGCCGTGGCCTGGTGGAGTGCGATGCAAATTTCCCATACGACCCGCCTGGTAGCGCAAGTAGCCCGTCGTATCGGATAAGACCTCTCTTGCCACATTCGCCATCGACGCCGCTTTCGCAGGAGCCATGACAATCGTGGTGACTGCCGCAGGACCGAGCGAACCTGCCATCGCCGCTAATCCGTTTCCAATGAGCGACCTTACGATTAAGGGCGTTCCGATCATAGCGAGCGCAATGATGACGTTCAGAATAATGACCGTGAGGTAGTTCCCGTCGGCCATATACGCATTCCCGAAAGGAAGTGCGGTCAACATCGCCGAAAGCACCGACCAAACGATGTTCCAGCTCGCCACTTCAATCAAGCTGCGAAACAGGTTCAGCGTGATCTTGGGCGAGAATAGGTGAAAGAGAAGAACCACGGGACTAATCAGAATCAGAAACACCCAACTAAAATGGTAAACAGCCACCATCAGGTAGCGGGCGATATACAAGAGTAGGTACGAGAGAAAGGATAGGATCGCGATCAGAAGATCGTTGATCCCCAGGATGACCGAGGTAACTGAAAGCGTGTATCCCTCGGCCTTTTTCGCCGCCATCGCCATCACACTATCAAGGCCGCTCATGTCGCTGATCTTGCTTGCTAGGCCATTCGATAGAGCAAGGATCGTGTCCGTGATCTCTTGGAAGCCTACGAGTAATAGCGTCGCGATGATCGCCCGCTTAAACGACTCAAGAAAATCGGGGCTTCCCTGGGGACTCTTGAACCAGTTAATGACGAGTGAGAGCGCAAAGAAGACCGGCAGACAGAGGTAAAAGACCTCTCGAAACTCCTTGTGAAGCCTCGTTGCCAGTTCTCCCAGCAACGCAAAACTTTCCATGGAATGACTCCCGTTCCGCGCCGGATTCCCCCCTCCTTAGTGGCGAAGGGGGAACCGTCGCATGAAACAAAGTAAGAATTCGTTTTCGGTAAATTTTCAGATCCGCTGGGAAGGCACTGGAGGCTGGAAGTGGAAAGTTCTGGAATGGATTTTCAGGCTCAGTCTCGTCTCGATCCCGTTGATACGAGAGCTTTCGAAGTGATCAGCTAAAGAGGCGCTGCGCGCCTTTGAGGATGTCCGCGAGGTAAGGATCGGAGATTCTTCCTACGGGTTTCTTCTTGCGAAAGACGTCAATTTCCACCGCGAAGAGTTGGTGCGTTTCCACGATGCTATCGTGTTGCAAGAATACATGGTCGGTGGCGCTCAAGGGGATGCTATGGCCGGTAACGAGACGGACGTTGCCGCCCCCCTGATGCTTTGCGCTTCGGATGATCGCCACCATTACGAACAGTCGATTCCCGGGAGTATTCGGGTGCTGTGCCATGAAATTCGTTGGCGAGAGAACCACACAACGATGTGGAGTGTCCTGATCCGGAGGAAGGTTTTTATCTGGAAAATAGACCTCACCACGTAGGGGCATTGTGTATCCTCAAAGATGAATCTTAAGCTTTCTTGAGCTGCTTTCTTGCGTGTTCCGCCAACGTCGTAAACGCGTCTGCATCCAAAGGTTCCGCATTCTTAAGCCCTTGTTCATAGGCAGCCTTGATACCCAACGTAAAGTAGTGAGCGGCAGCGGCGGCCTCCTTGCCCTTGAAGGAAGGGTCGTATTTTACCGTCCAGTCAAAAAGGTCTTCCACTTCGTCTGGGACCGTCAGGTTTACTCTCCGACTCATAAGTACCTCCACATACAAGTATACGGATTTTGCACAGATAAATAAACACATAAATATGTGTGTTATATAAGTATCTGAATGTATATGGTTAATTTCCTTGAAGGGCGGGTAGTTTGTACTCGGGCTTCAGGCTGCTGAAGGCTTTCGCCAGGCCGTCGTACTGCACCCGAAACTGCTCCGACCCGAGCTTTTCCTTGCGGTTATTGAGAGCTAGCTGCTCACTTTGGAGTTTAAGCATCGCGGCATTTGTTCTGAGTACCTGATTCATCACATGGATGAGAACACCTAGCGACTGCGCGGTCAGCTTCTCCGCCCCCTGGGGGCTCACGACGCGGGCGTAGTCTTTGATTCGCTCAGCCTCCGGATCGATCTGATCGGCGTACCGGAACGCCTCGTTGTGCAGGTGGATCGCTTCAGCGGCACTTCGGTCCATAGTCTGCTGCATTCGAGCTTCGCTGGTTTTCGGCACTCCACCATAGAGTTGTTCGATAACCGCCATCGCCTGTTCCGCCCCTTGCAGATCAGAGAGAATTCCGGGCGAGAGTTTTTGGTTCATGGTTTTGGCGATGCTCAACGCGTCTTGAAGGCCGCGATTGATGTCGCGGATGTAGTTGAGCGTATCCTTACCGGTTCCGATGATGTCCCGCAGTTGCGAAATCTGTTGCAAGGTGTTGGCGACAATTTCGATAAGGAGTGGAATATCACCGCCCCAAAAATCAGCGTGGGCCGGTGTGGAACGGAGCGAGAAAATAAGCAGCACCGAGCAACAAAATACTTTCACAGTTTTCATCGTTTTCCTCCGGTAGCTCCAAAAGGAAAGGTTTTGCTCAAGTCGTAGATATGCTCTGAGAGAGTTTTTTGAGGATGCGCAGCCCGCGCCTCTTCGAGGAGTTGGTTGTCGGCGGCATCACTCGTCGCAAGCCAATACTCCACGGGAGTCGGATGGATCTGAATCACGGTTCTTGTCTCATTGCTCATTAGAAACGCCTCAGAGTAACGACCCTTTGCCTGCCGCAAGGAGGAAATGAGACTCATCTCCTGGTCGTTCAGTTTCAGCAGCTCTCGAATAGGCTTAAGATCCCCACGTTGGAGCAGCACAAACTTGGTAGCGGTATTCGAGAGAATCGCGCTGCCGATGGGGCTCGATACAATTTCTTCAAGACCCTGGGTAATGAACGTGATTCCCGATCCGGTTTTACGGAGCGTACGAACGCAATATTCCATGAATCGCTGGCTTCCTCGGCTTTTGAGGAGTTCCCAGCACTCATCCATGAGGATCTGCTTTCGCTTGCCCTTGGTATTTTCCACCCGTCCAAGGATGAAGTCCGTGATGATGAGGATCATCGCCGCCTGAAGGTCCGGGTAGGATGACAGCCCCTTGAGATCAAAGACGACAAAGCCCGAGGAGAGATCGAGTGTGCTCTTGGCGTCCAGCAGACGGCCGTAGGGCCTCTCTCCCGTCCAGGGGTAGAGCATCTTGGCGTAGTTGCGGAGGCTTCGGTCTTCCGATTTCTCAAGGACTGCAACGAGATCGCTCATGATGGGGTCGGAACCCTTCGTCTTCCGGGCCGCTTTGTACGTTTCGAGCACCGATTCTTCGAGAAGGCTCTTATCGAGTTTGGGGAGTTTGTCTCCGTCCTCGTCGGTCAGAAGATTTTCCAGAAACGACAGGATAAACTTGATCTTTTGCGGTGAGGGCTCGGTTGATCCTTCTGGAAGTTCCAAGGGGTTAATGGTCTTGCACGTCTCACTTCCCCGAGGTGGGGAAATCTCGATGTACTGACCGCCCAGGAATTCGCAGAGCTTTCTATAGGAACCGCCGATGTCGATGATGAAAACAAGCGGCTCCTGCGTGATGTATTGAAGAAGGACAAGGTTATTGAGAAAGCTCTTACCCGCGCCGCTACTTCCGGTAACAAGGGCGTTGTAGTTGGGAAGTCTCGAATCAAAGGGGTCGTATTGAACCAATCCCTGGAAACGGTTTCGGAAAAGACAGACTGGCTTGGCATCGGGGTGTGAGTAACCATCGAAGGGCTGATACACGGGCAGAAAATCGGCGAGATTTTCCGTCTTGATTCGCCTCGGGCGCACCATCGTGGTATTGCCCATCGGCAAGATGGTTTTCCAGACCTTGAATCCCGCGACTGTCTCCGCCATCCCCTCGCAGCCGTTCAGCTCGCGAATTCTCGAAAGAGCGGTCTTTGTCATCATTTCGAGCTCGTCGCGATCGGATGACTTAAGACAAAGTGTCAGCTGGAAATAGAGGATCTTTTGCCCGGTGTTGATTATCTCGCGTAGCAGCTCCTCGGCGGAATGAAGCCGAGCCTCACTTTCCAAGTCCGTCGCTCGGCCCCCTTGGGACATCGACATTGAGTGAGCCATGCGACGCTTGGCCTGGAGCTGGGAGAGTTCCTTCGACTGCTCGGGGCACTTAACGTGGACCTGTAGCGAAAAGGGGAACGGGAGCTGCTGAAGGCGTGCCACCATCGCGGCGTGAGTAAATTCAGGCAGACTCTTAAACGAGATGACTCGATGGTGGAAGCCATCGAGCAAGAAGGAGTCGTATCCTTGAATCAGATCCGAAAAGACCACCTGTTCCCGTGGACTTGGAATCGAAACTGCCGGTAGTTTTTCGACTTCTGCCGGGTGAAACTCCTGCTTTCGATGCTCGTTGGTCAGTACGGGGGATTGGTGAGTAAGAGCACGATTTGGATTTAGGAACCGGTACAAGAACTCCCAAATATCCTCAGCCGACAGTGGAGTAAGACTCGCGCCTAGCGTTTCAAAGGAGGCGCGGATGCTTTCCGCCACCTGCTGAAGCTCTCGCAACGATTTTTCGTGCTCTTCTTTCGTGAACTTTCGGAACTGGGACGGAGCCGAGAAGAAAGAACGAAGAAGTCCCAGTGGAGACTCCTTCTTTCCTTCAAAGCGCTTGTAAACAAAGAGATAGAGCGTGGGCCGCAGTAGATTCTTGTCCGTCGCCGCCGATTTCAGCGCCGCCAGACGAGAGTCGCTGACCCAACTCACATTCTTATTCGTGCCCTTAAGTTTCTCGTGAGCCGAGAGAAGGCGCGAGAAGTCACACGTCACCTCCTGGTGAAAGGAGACTTCACATCCATCCGGTAGCGCATTGATGAAGGCGCGCAGGTCAGTAGCGATCTGGTTAACGCGGCTGGTGTCGAGAGCTTCGATGGCAAGACCACGAAGCTCGTAGCCGACAGCCAGCGTGCCGTCAGCAAGGACAACGCTATTCTCAAGAAAATCCCAATAGGGAAGTTCGTGAGAAAGTGATTTTTCGATCTGATACTCGGAAAAGGATTGGAACCGCCGCAAATGCGGTGATTTCACGTAGAGTTATTCTCCTATTTTGAAGGGAAAGGGACGATACTCGATGTCGGGTTGGGCCGCTGAGTAGATGCCTGAACCTCGCATGAATTCGCCGTAGTGCTGAAGGTACTGATCCGGCTTCCCGCGCTTCATAAAGTAAAGAGCGCAGGCCAGTGCCACCGTGCCACCCCACACCAGCGGGCCTTTGAGATTCGTCGAGCCGAAAACGAGGTTACTGACGGCGAGGTATAAAAAGACCACGAGCAAATCGCCTAGCTCGAACCCAAAGAGCCGCGCCTTGGACTCCAGGGCTCGGGGTACTTTTGAGACTTGTAGAGCCATAAGTTACCCTCTTTAGAATTTGTTACAGTCGGGGCTTTTGATATTCCCGAGCCGCAAACAAAATGGTTCGTGAGCGCCATCTATTACGGGAAGTCCTGGTTTTCCGTTCGCGGCGTTTTGTCCAGGAGGGCCGGCTTGGGGCTCGCGGCAGTTCGAGTAATAGTCAAGGGAGGTGCTGCCGGGATTTCCGCCAGGGCCACCACGGCCTCCGATTCCACCTGGGCCACCAGTTCCGCCTTTTCCGGGGATGACAAAGACATCCACCTGAATCTGCGAGGGGTCTTCGATCTCGACATACACGCGAGCGCTATTGCCGCCTTTTCCGCCGTGAGATCCGGGAGCCCCGGCGGTACCGGCTTCACCCTGGCTGCCATCGGTAGGTTGGGAGATGCAGCGATGACGCGCTCGCTCCGCGTTAAATTGAAACATGGCAAAGATGTTTCCCTGTTTCATGGCCTCTCGAAGCTCGCGGGCGCGTTGCCCGCAACCGCAAACCACGTCTACAGAATTGTGAGTTCCAAGGGCATAACGACCCTCTTGCCCCTTCTTCCCGTTCACACCGTTTGCACCGGGGATACCCATCCCTCCATTTTCGCCTCGTGCATGGACGATGAGATTGCCTCTTCCTCGCTTCGCTTTGATGGTAATGAGCCCACCGTTTCGTCCGGCCTCTCCGAGCGGAGCTTGCGCCCCTTCGGAGAAAGACTCGACGACGCCGTTCTCCGAGATGATTTCATCAACGGCGATGACGGCATCTTTTCCCTCAGTTACGAGGTGGGCAGTTTTCGACAGGAAGATCCGACCCACTCCCTCGATTCGAGAAATCACAAGCCGATCCTTTGCCTCCATGTCTTTCGGAACCATGATTGAGGTTGCAGCGACGTCTTCGTAGCTTCCTTCAGTCAAAGCACCGAGCTGATACTTGTACTTCTTTCCGGGAACGACATCGCTATCGGTGTACTCGTTCGCCGAAGCTGCAAGAGTAGACAAAAGCACTGGGCTTTTGTCGTCCTCTTGGCGATGAACGACCCACGAAGGGCCGGCCTCAGGAATAGCCCAACGAAGTTTGACCTCGTAGTGGTTCGGCTCTGGCTTGGGATCGAGGTAGGCTTTGAGGGCCGAGGACTCGGGGAGTACCGGCCCCTCCTCAAAGCTACAACCTGTGATGAATCCGAGAAAAGCCATCAAGATAACTACCTGCATAAGTCTCCTTAGCGAACCGTTTGGGCGATGAAATCGACGATGGCCTGGGCGCCAAACCCGAAGATGCAGCCGGCGATTGCATAGACGATGTGCTGTTTCGCGTTCGGGTTTCCGGTGAAAAAGCTCATGGCGGCGATGCCAAGGCCAATCACAGACACCAGAGGAAGAATGACCCCGGTGAGCTTGGACTTCAGTCCCATCAGGGAGGACTCAAAGCTTGCGAAACAAGAATCTGGAAAGAGGACGAGAGTCGCAACGATTAGGAAGAGACAAATCGTCTCCACGTTTTTTCTGTTCATAACTGTCCTTTGTGGATGGTTTCAGGGCTATTCACCGTTCGGGTTTCGTGGATAGAGGTTCAGATAAATGTCAGAGACGCCGAGCATGTCCCAGCTCAATTGCAGGAGGCCCGCGTTCTCTCCGGTGAGGAGAGCGCCTTCACCAACGTTGTTCCAGAAGAATTTGCGGGCCGGATTCTGTGACGGCTCTCGGGTGAGAATCACAAAATCAGCCTTCGTCATCTTCTTCTGCTCGGGAAGCAGATAGAACACGTCTTCGAGAAAGGTTTTTAGGTAAATCGTGTAGGTTTTGCAGCCATCGACGAGATAGCCGTTACCCACGCTCTTAAGTTTGTGGACCTTGCCATTGGCGTCGACGGCCCCTTTGAACACATCAAAGCGATACGCCTTTGCCTTTTCTTGAACGGGTTGAGCTTGTTCGATTTTCTTTGCCAGCATTATTGATTTTCCTTTTCCGATATAGGTTCATTGGGCCTCAGCCTCGAAGCCGCTTTGGTTAGCCGAGCCGCAAACGCGGGATGGGATAGGCAGAGGGTTCTAAGCCGCAGCACTGCACGCGACAGAATTGAATTCGCGTGATCCCAATCTACGTTCATGTCGCTCGAAAGATCGCCCACTGAGTAGGAGCCCCAGAATCGAAGAGCCAGGGCTCGAAATTCCGTGGGCGATAATTCGTGCAGTAGCACTCGCACCGCTTCGTGCTCTGCGGGTGAGAAAAGATTTGTTGCTTGAAGCATCTGCGTACCCGCCCCTTCTCAGTAGAACTTCCCTGACCACTCCCTTTGGAAGTTCTTGGGGAGCTCCTTTTTTGGCGTTGAGGGATGGGTTGCGCCGTAGACCATGAGGGCTACGAAAATCCCGATCCAACAGACGGCGACTAGGTAGACTTGGATTTGATCGGACGTGAGTTTTCTTGGCTTCTTTTTCCGGTTTTGTTCTTTCACTTGGTTCCTCCTGAAGTTAAGCGCCAATGACAGTCGCCACCGCGAAGGCGATGAGGACGATCCGCACTAAAAACATGACTCCTTTGACGAGGGCCTTTCCCCGCTCATTCATCGCGTTTCCCTTCAGTTTTTGTCCGGGCCGGACACGCGTTGTGCGGGAAACGGTTTTGTGCCCTCTCACTAGTGAGAAATTTGGACGACAGGTGGCGCTTTAGGCGTCTGATGGCTCGCTGAAGATGGACCTGAACCGTGGTCCGATGAATACCGAGACGACGAGCGATCTCGTGCTCGGAGAGCCCTTCCCAATAGTGGGCATGGATAATTTGACGTTGTCGTAGCGAAAGAGATTCGAGTGCGACCCGAACTTTAGCTACGGCGTCATCGCTTAAAGAGTCGCCCCTAGCTTCATCCTCCTCGGCCACCAAGTTTTCACAGAGTTCGCCGTATAGACCGGTAGTGGATTCGCGTAACGGAACCTCAAGCGAGGAGAGATACATCTCCCATTGCAAGGCTTCCCACGGAGTTACTTTTTTATTTTCAGAATCGTTCATAAATACTTTCATAAAGAGCTTCGCCAAACGGCGAAGCGGTTATCGTTGCCTGGAAAAGCGCGGTGAATTTGGGAGAGGACAATTACAACCGGCGTGCCACTCGCGCTGTTTCACCGGAAGCGATTGGAATGTTGCGAGGAATTTGATTTTTCGCGGAAATTGAAAAACTCAAAACTTGTCCGACCGAACAGACTGGAAATTTAGAAAAGCGAAGTGGCGGCGCGACATTACTCTCTGTCCGGCGTTTCTGTACGAACGGACACGCCGGACAGAGCGAGCAGAAAAGCGGTACGACGGGGCTTTCTTGTCCGGCTCCGTACAAGAACTGAAAACGGAGAAATCTGACGGGGTTAACTCAGTTTTAGGGCTCTAAATGCGCCCTTTTCTTGTCCGAATCGGACAAAAACTGTTTTGCTTCATTGTGTCTTTGATTCTGAAGGTTTAACCGCATCGGAGAGGACCAAGCATTCCAAAAAACCTGTACGGACGGACAAGAAGCGGCAATGCCTCTTGCCCTCCGGGCGAGAGTCTTCCCGCTGACTTTATTTCGATAAATCAGCCATTTCACTCACCCTGAACCCCCTCGAGATGCAGTTGGCGCGCGGGTTGCTCTAGTAACCTTCTCGACGCCGGTTGGTCCGGCGGTCGCTAGGCAAGGATGGATCATGGCATTTCGCCTCTTACTCGTAGACGACCACAAGATAACGCTGGAGCTGACCCGAGATCTCTTGGAGCGCAACGGCTACACCGTGGATATTGCCGCCTCTCGCGAGATGGGGCTTCGGCTTGTGAAGGAGCGCGGAGATCAGTACGCGCTTTTCATCTTGGACTACCAGTTGGGGACCGAGAGTGGTGCTGAAATGGCGAAGGAGGTTCTCACACTTCGCCCCGAGGCGTTCGTGATGATCTATTCGAACGATCCATCCCGCGAAGCCCTCAAGCATAGCTGGCGTGCGGGAGCCGTGGAGTACGTCGATAAAAATACTGATTTGAAAGAATTCGTCGCTATAGTTCGCCGCTGGTGTCAGAAGTACAAAGAAACTTATCTCGTGCTTCCTGCTCCAGAGACGAACGAGAACTCAAAGAAGATTGAGTCCATTGGCTTGGTCGGCGTTTCGGACAAAATGGCGAAGGTCGCAGACCTTGTTTTGAAGTTCCGAGACAGCAAATCCACAGTGCTCATCACTGGAGAATCAGGAACGGGTAAGGAGTGCATTGCTCGCGCCCTTCATGGGAATATCCGCCATCGTTTTATGGCTGTGAACTGCGCGGCCTACGCGGAGAGAACAGAGCTTTTAGAATCCGAACTTTTCGGCGTTGAAAAAGGTGCTTTCACCGGAGCCAACGCTACGAAGAAGGGAATCTTCGAGGAAGTCGGAGAGGGAACCGTTCTTCTCGATGAGGTTCACACGCTAAGTCTTGTGGCTCAACAAAAATTACTTCGCGCCCTTCAGGAAAAATCGGTGCGCCCCGTTGGTGCGGCCACCGAAGTCACCGTGGATGTGCGCATCCTTTCGGCCACCCACAAGGACCTGGGCACGTTGGTGCAGGACGGCCGCTTCCGCCATGACCTGTATTACCGCATCAACGTGATCGAACTGCGG